>NZ_CM170816.1:0-742500 GCF_057380695.1 Thioclava sp. NS-SX20
CTAAGTGCAGAAAATGCACCACGCGCCAAAATGTGTTTGGCGTGTTGGGTCGTATTTTCCGAGAGAGGTTGGTCTAATGGTGTGATAAAAATGGGCAAGAATGATGACCGAAGATACTTGGGGGCGGGTCTGTGATGAACTCCAGAAAAGCGTTGGGAAGAACAACTTCCTCACCTGGATTGCACCGCTAAAGGTCATTGAAGTCGAAGACGGCATCGCCGCCTTTGAAGCACCGACGAAATTCATGCGTGACTGGGTCCAGCGGAACTTTTCCGAAGCGATCCAGAACGAGCTGCGCAAATTCGGGATCATTGTCGAACGTATCGATCTGCGCGTGTCCACGGCACCGATGATCCGTCCGGCCAATTCCGCCAATCCTGTTGCGCAGGCCACCACTGTCAGCAATTCGCCCCGTATTGCCTCGATCAAGCCGCGTCTTGCCCAGACGCAGGACGATGATCTTCCCGGTGCACCGCTGGATCAGCGCTTTACCTTCGACACATTCGTGGTCGGCAAGCCGAACGAGCTGGCCCATGCCGCGGCCCGTCGTGTGGCCGAAGGCGGCGTGGTGACCTTCAACCCGCTGTTCCTTTACGGTGGCGTCGGTCTTGGTAAGACGCACCTGATGCATGCCATCGCCCATGAGCTCCAGACCAAGCGCCCCGATCTGCGCGTGCTCTATCTCTCGGCCGAGCAATTCATGTATCGTTTCGTGCAGGCCCTGCGCGAGCGTCAGATCATGGATTTCAAGGAGATGTTCCGCTCGGTCGATGTGCTGATGGTGGATGACGTGCAATTCATCGCGGGCAAGGATTCGACCCAGGAAGAATTCTTCCACACGTTCAACGCGCTGGTCGATCAGGGCAAGCAGATCGTGATTTCCGCCGACCGCGCGCCGGGCGAGATCAAGGAACTGGAAGAGCGGATCAAATCGCGTCTGCAATGCGGCCTTGTGGTTGACCTGCACCCGACCGATTACGAACTCCGCCTTGGCATCCTGCAGACCAAGACCGAAAACTACCGCCTGCAATATCCGGGCCTGATGATTGCCGATGGCGTGCTGGAATTCCTCGCGCATCGCATCTCGACCAACGTGCGCGTGCTGGAAGGCGCACTGACCCGTCTGTTCGCCTTCGCCTCGCTGGTGGGCCGCGAGATCACGCTGGATCTGGCTCAGGAATGTCTGACCGATATCCTGCGCACCTCGGACCGCAAGGTCACCATCGAAGAGATCCAGCGCAAAGTGGCCGAACATTATAACGTCCGCTTGGCCGATATGATCGGGCCGAAGCGCGTGCGCACCATCGCGCGTCCGCGTCAGGTGGCGATGTATCTGTCCAAGCAGCTGACCACCCGCTCGCTGCCCGATATCGGGCGTCGGTTCGGTGGCCGTGATCACACGACCATCATGCATGGTATCCGCAAGATCGAAGAGCTGAAGGGCGATGACCGCCAGCTGGCCGAGGATATCGATCTTCTGCGCCGTCTTCTGGAAAACTAAGCAAAATCTGCGGGAAAACGGGCGGGTCTCTTGACCTGTCGGGCTTTGCGAGTGATTGTCGCAAAAAATCTTGTGTCCGGTGTCTTAGATGGTAACGTCACGGTCCGGACAGCCGTGAGGGATTGAAATGAAGATCAGCATCGAACGCGCAGAGCTGTTGAAAGCCGTCGCGCAAGCGCAATCGGTTGTCGAGCGCCGTAACACGATCCCGATTCTGGCCAATGTGCTGATCGAGGCCGAGGGAAGCACGATCTCTTTCCGTGCGACCGATCTCGATATCGAGGTGGTTGACCGTGCTCCCGCGCAGGTCGAAAAGGCGGGTGCTACGACCGTTTCTGCCGTGATGCTGCATGAAATCGTGCGCAAACTTCCCGATGGGGCGCTGGTGACCTTGATGGATGATCCGGCGTCTGGGCGTCTGGTGATCGAGGCGGGCCGGTCGAGTTTCACGCTGGCGACGCTGCCGCGCGAGGATTTCCCTGTGATGGCCAGCTCGGATTACACCGCGAATTTCACCGCCAAGGCGGGCGAGCTGAAGCGCCTGTTCGAGAAGTCGCGTTTCGCGATCTCCACCGAAGAGACCCGCTATTATCTGAACGGCGTCTATCTGCATGTGGCCACCGCCGAAGAAGGCCAGATGCTGCGCGCGGTCGCGACCGATGGTCACCGTCTGGCCCGCATCGATGCGCCGCTTCCTGCGGGTGCCGAGGGCATGCCGGGGGTGATCGTGCCGCGTAAGACCGTGGGCGAGCTGCGCAAATTGCTGGATGATGAAGAGACCCCGATCGAAGTCTCGGTCTCGGAAACCAAGGTGCGTTTCGCCACGCCGCGTATCACGCTGACCTCCAAGGTCATCGATGGCACCTTCCCCGATTACACGCGCGTCATCCCGATGGGCAATACCCGCCGCCTGGAGGTCGATGCGAGCGAATTCGCCAAGGCGGTGGACCGTGTGGCGACTGTGTCGTCGGAACGCTCGCGTGCGGTGAAGCTGACGCTGGATGCCGATAAGCTGGTGCTGTCGGTCAATGCGCCCGATGCCGGTGCCGCCGAGGAAGAGCTGGTCGTGGCCTATGCCGACGAGCGTCTGGAAATCGGGTTCAACGCGAAATACCTGCTGGAAATCGCCAATCAGGTCGACCGCGAGAATGCCGTCTTCCTGTTCAATTCCTCGGGCGACCCGACCCTGATGCGCGAAGGTGGCGATACATCGGCGGTCTATGTCGTCATGCCGATGCGTGTGTAAGATCCGCGTTTTTCAAGAATTCCCGCGATGCTATCGGACCTGAACCTCTATCAGTTCCGGTCGCATCGTCGTGCCGTTCTGACCCCTGATACACGCCCTGTCGCGATTTTCGGGGCCAACGGGGCGGGCAAGACCAATATTCTCGAGGCCATTTCCCTGCTGTCTCCGGGACGCGGGCTGCGCCGTGCGCAGGCCCCTGATCTGATGCGCCGCGCAGAGGCTGTCGGCTGGAAGATCACCGCGCAGCTTTCCGGTCACGATATCCTGACAGAAGCCGCCCCCGCCCAGCCGCGTCAGGTGCGGGTGGATGGGAAACTTGTGCCGCAGACGGCCTTGGGGCGGCTGGTGCGTATCCAGTGGCTGGTGCCCGCGATGGACCGTCTGTGGATCGAGGCCCCCGAAGGACGGCGTCGTTTTCTGGACCGGATCACCCTGTCGTTCTTTCCCGATCATGCCGAAGCCAGTCTGGCCTATGAAAAGGCCATGCGCGAACGCAATCGTCTGTTGAAAGACGGGGCAGGGGATGCCCATTGGTATCAGGTGCTTGAGGCCCGTATGGCCGAGGCCGCAGCCGATATCCGTGGCGCGCGGACCGCCGCGCTGGCTCGTATCGCGCAGGCCCAGGACGCGGCACAAACGGCCTTTCCTGCCGCCGATCTGTCGATTACTGGCGATGATGTCGGGGATCTTCCGGCTTACTGGGCCGAAACCCGCCGCCGCGATATGGCGGCCGGACGCACGCTGGAAGGCCCGCATCGCGCCGATCTTCAGGCGATCTATAGCGCCAAATCCATGCCCGCCGATCAGGTCTCGACGGGCGAGCAGAAGGCGCTTTTGCTGTCTTTGGTGCTGGCCAATGCGCGCGCCATCGACGGGGCACCGGCCATCGTTTTGCTGGATGAGGTCTCGGCCCATCTGGACCCTGCCCGCCGTGCGGCGCTTTACGATGAAATCTGTGCGCTGAAGGCGCAGGTGTTCATGACGGGCACCGAGCGCGCGCTGTTTGACGCTTTGGGCCCGCGTGGGCAGTATTTGCAGGTCTCGGAGGATGCCGCGACCTCGATTCTGGAGGAAGTGCCATGACCTACCCCCTGCAGCGCGTCACGCTGATCACCTTGGGCGTGGCAGACCTTGCCGCGTCCTGCGCCTTTTACGCGCGTCTTGGCTGGGTGCCTGCCGCGCAGCAGGAGGGCGTGGCCTTCTATCAGATGCATGGTCAGGGGCTTGCACTCTTCGGGCGCGATGATCTGGCCAAGGATCAGGGCTGCGAGGGGGCTTCCTTGGGCACGGGCGCGGTCACTTTGGCCCAGAATTTCGACACAGAGGCGGATGTGGATGCGGCCTTCGCCGCCGCTTTGGCCGCAGGTGCGACCGCCCTCAAACACCCCGAAAAGGTCTTCTGGGGCGGCTATTCCGGCTATTGGGCCGACCCCGATGGCCATGTCTGGGAAATCGCGATGAACCCCTTCTGGCCGCTTGAGGCCGATGGCAGCCTGAGACTGCCTGCATGAGCATCACCCTGCAACAGGCCCTGTTCTATTCGGGGGCGCTTCTGGTGGTCTTCCTGACGCCCGGCCCCGTCTGGCTGGCCATGCTGGCGCGCACGGTTTCGGGCGGGTTTGCCGCCGCATGGCCGCTGGCGCTGGGTGTGGCGTTGGGCGACGCCTTCTGGTCCATCCTTGCCCTTGTCGGCATGAGTTGGGTGGTGGGCCATGTCACCGGTTTTCTCGACATCCTGCGCTGGGTGGCGGTGGGGATGTTTGGCGTTATGGGCTGCCTGATGATCCGACATGCCAAGGCAGGCATCTCGAAAAACAGCACGCTCACCCGACCCGGCCGCTGGGCAGGCTTCCTTGTGGGGATCGTCGCCATTCTGGGCAACCCGAAAGCGATCCTGTTCTATATGGGCGTCGTGCCGGGCTTTTTTACGCTTGATGCGCTTACGGCGCTGGATGTGGCCGCCATCGCGCTGTTATCGGCCCTTGTTCCCATGATCGGCAATCTGATCCTCGCGGCCTGTGTCGGGCAGGTGCGCAGGCTGCTTTCGAGCCCTCGGGCAATGGCCCGCCTGAACCGCATTGCCGGCAGCCTGATGATTGTCGTCGCCATCGTGATCGCCTTTCTCTGAAGCCCCTGCATCCCCCGTAAGAAAGCCCCGAAACTTGAGGCTAAGGCGTGACATTGTGGCCCGAAACTTCTATAAATCATGCACGTAAATAAGGACGAGCAGGCATGACCGAAGAACACGTCAAGAAATCCGAATATGGCGCCGATTCCATCAAGGTTTTGAAGGGATTGGAAGCTGTGCGGAAACGCCCCGGCATGTATATCGGGGATACGGATGACGGGTCGGGCCTGCATCATATGGTCTATGAGGTCGTCGATAACGGCATCGACGAGGCTCTGGCCAATTATGCCGACTATGTGCATGTGAAAATCCACGCCGATAGCTCGGTTTCGGTGCGCGATAACGGGCGCGGGATTCCGGTCGATATGCACCATGAAGAGGGCGTCTCGGCGGCCGAGGTCATCATGACCCAGCTGCATGCGGGCGGTAAGTTCAACAACACCGATACCGACGGCAATGCCTATAAGGTTTCGGGCGGTCTGCATGGTGTGGGCGTGTCGGTGGTGAACGCGCTTTCCGACTGGCTGGAGCTGACCGTCTGGCGCGATGACAAGATCTATAAGGCCCGTTTCGAAAAGGGCGAATGCGTCGAGCATGTCCATGTTGTGGGTGAAGAGGTCGGCGGCCGCGGCACCGAGGTGCGCTTCCTTGCGTCGAACAAGGAAACCGACCCCGAGGGCACCTTCTCGAACCTCGATTATAGCTTTGAAACGCTGGAAAAACGCCTGCGCGAGCTGGCCTTTCTGAATTCGGGCGTGCGGATCATCGTCGAAGACGAGCGCCCTGCCGAGCCGCTGAAGTCCGAGCTGCATTATGACGGTGGCGTGCGGGAATTCGTGAAATATCTCGACCGCTCGAAGACCGCTGTGATGGACAGTCCTGTCTATATGATCGGTGAGGTGAACGGCATTGGCGTCGAGGTCGCGCTGTGGTGGAATGACAGCTACCACGAGACCGTGCTGCCCTTTACCAACAACATCCCCCAGCGCGATGGCGGCACCCATATGGCGGGCTTTCGTGGCGCGCTGACCCGCACCATCAACAATTACGCGCAGTCGTCTGGCATCGCCAAAAAGGAAAAGGTCAACTTTACCGGCGATGACGCCCGCGAAGGCCTGACCTGCGTGCTGTCGGTGAAAGTGCCGGACCCGAAATTCTCCAGCCAGACCAAGGACAAGCTGGTCTCCTCCGAGGTCCGGCCTGCGGTCGAGAACCTCGTGAACGAGAAGCTGGGCGAATGGTTCGAAGAGCATCCCGCCGAGGCCAAGCAGATCGTTGGCAAGATCATCGAGGCAGCCCTTGCCCGTGAAGCCGCCCGCAAAGCGCGCGAGCTGACGCGGCGCAAGACGGCGATGGATGTCGCCTCGCTTCCGGGGAAACTGGCGGATTGTCAGGAAAAAGACCCCGCTCTGTCCGAAGTCTTCCTCGTCGAGGGTGACTCGGCAGGTGGTTCTGCCAAACAGGGGCGCGAGCGGAAAAATCAGGCGGTGCTGCCGCTGCGTGGTAAGATCCTCAACGTGGAACGCGCGCGGTTTGACCGGATGCTGTCGTCGGACCAGATCGGGACGCTGATCACCGCGCTTGGCACCGGCATTGGCCGCGATGAATTCAACATCGACAAGCTGCGTTATCACAAGATCATCATCATGACCGATGCGGATGTCGACGGCGCCCATATCCGCACCCTGCTGCTGACCTTCTTCTTCCGCCAGATGCCGGAACTGATCGAACGCGGCTATCTCTATATCGCGCAGCCGCCGCTGTATAAGGTCGCACGCGGCAAGTCCGAGGTTTACCTCAAGGACCAGAACGCGCTGGAAGATTATCTGATTGCCCAAGGGGTTGAGGGGGCTGTGCTGAAGCTGGGCACGGGCGAAGAGATCGTCGGCAATGACCTGCAGCGTGTGGTCGAAGAGGCTCGCGTGATCAAGCGTATCCTTGGCACCTTCCCGACGCTTTACCCGCGCCACATCCTTGAACAGGCCGCAATCGCCGGTGCGATGGTGCCGGGCGTGCTGGATAATGACGCGCAGGGCACGGCGGATGCTGTGGCCGCCCGTCTGGATCTGGTCGCGCTGGAATACGAGCGTGGCTGGCAGGGCCGTCAGACCCAAGATCACGGGCTGCGCCTGACCCGCATTCTGCGCGGTGTCGAAGAGGTCCGCACGCTGGATGGTCAGGTCATGCGCGCCGGTGAAAGCCGCCGCCTTGGCGCGCATACGAAGGCGCTGCAGGACATCTATGGCAAGCCCGCCCGTCTGCACCGCAAGGACCGTCACCAGCTGATCCACGGCCCGCTGGAACTTCTGAACGCGATCCTGCAAGAGGGCGAAAAAGGTCTGTCCTTGCAGCGCTATAAAGGCTTGGGCGAGATGAACCCCGAGCAGCTGTGGGAAACCACGCTGGATCCCTCGGCGCGGACGCTGTTGCAGGTGAAAGTGGATGATGTGGCCGAGGCCGATGACATCTTCACCAAGCTGATGGGCGATGTGGTCGAACCCCGCCGCGACTTTATCCAGCAAAACGCGCTGAACGTTGAAAACCTTGATTTCTAAATAAAAAGCGGCCTCTCGGGGCCGCTTTTTTGGTGTTCTCAAAGGGAAGGGCCGGAAGATCCGGCCCTTTGTTTTACCCCAGTTCAGCCAAGCGTTTGACGGCTGCGGCAATCTTATCCGCCTCTTCCTGACGGAGCGCCAGATTGCCGCGGGTTTCCTCGATCACCTCGGCATCGGCTTTCTCAAGGAATTTCGGGTTCTTCAGGCGACCCTCCATCCCGCCGATCTCTTTCTGGATCTTGGCCAAGGCTTTCTCCAGACGGGCTTTCTCGGCCTTGACGTCGATCACCCCTTCCAGCGGCAGACCAAAGAGCGCGCCATGCGCAGGGATCGAGATCGCACCCTTGCCGATCGGCCCTTCGGTGATGCTGTCGATACGCGCCAGCTTGAGGATCAGCGCCTCGTTATTGGCCAGCGCCGCACGGGCAGAGGCGTCGGCCTCGGCCAGAATCATCGGTAGTTTCAGCCCGACCGGCACGCCCATCTGTGCCCGCGACGAGCGGATTTCCTCGATCAGCGCGATCACCCAGTTCATCTCGGCATCGGCTGCCGGGTCAACGAGATCCGCCGCCGTGTAGGTCGGCCAATCGGCGTGGGCCAGAAGCTTCGCGCGCTCGCCGGTCAACTCCCACAGCTCTTCGGTGATGAAGGGCATGATCGGGTGCAGCATGACATAGGCCTGATCCAGAACCCAACGCATGGTCTCGCGGGTTTCCTGCGCATGTTCGCCGTCAAACAGGGGCTTGGCGAATTCGACATACCAGTCGCAGACCTTGCCCCAGACAAAGCCGTAAAGCGCATTGGCGGCATCGTTGAAACGATAGGTGTCAAAGGCGGCATCGACCTCTTCGCGAACCTTTGCGACCTCGCCCACGATCCAGCGGTTCACCGTATGGGTCGGCGCGGGCATCGCCACCGGCGCACCTTCGAAGACGCCATTCATCTCGGCAAAGCGGGTCGCGTTCCATATCTTGGTGCCGAAGTTCCGGTAGCCTGCGATCCGGTCTTTCGACAGCTTCAGCACGCCACCCAGAGCCGCCATGGACGCATTGGTAAAGCGCAGCGCATCGGCGCCGAACTCGTCAATGATTTCCAGCGGGTCGATGACATTGCCCGTGGTCTTCGACATCTTCTTGCCCTTCTCGTCACGGACAAGCTGGTGCAGATAGACGGTGTGGAAGGGTACCTGATCAACCACGGCGAGCTGCATCATCATCATGCGCGCGACCCAGAAGAACAGGATGTCGAAGCCGGTGACCAGAACATCGGTCGGGAAGTATTTCGAGGTGCTCTCGTCCCAATTCGGCCAGCCCAGCGTGCCGATCGGCCAGAGACCCGAGGAGAACCACGTATCCAGCACATCGCCATCGCGCCAGACCGGATAGACCAGATGGGTCGGGTCCTGAGACACGTTATATTCGGCCAAGGATACCGCCAGCGTCTCCATCGCCGCCTTACGGTCGGCGACTTCAACGACACGCGCCGCCGACAGAGGCACGGGCAGATCGGCATTGGCATCGCGGAAGAGTTCGGTCACCGCATCGAAATCGGCGGCGCAATGGTGGATGTCACCACGGTGCAGCATGCCGCCTTCATTCAGCAGGCGCCCCAGTTCGACCTCGTCCAGATCGCCATCGCCCTCGTCATCACGGAATTCCGGCGCCGAGAGGTCAAGCCCGTACCACACGGGGATCTGGTGACCCCACCAGAGCTGACGCGAGATGCACCACGGCTCGATGTTTTCCAGCCAGTGGAAATAGGTCTTCTCGCCCGACTCGGGCATGATCTTGGTGCGGCCATCGCGCACGGCATCCAGCGCCTTGCCCACGATCTTTTCGGCATCGACGAACCACTGGTCGGTCAGCATCGGCTCGATCACCACCTTGGAGCGGTCGCCGAAGGGCTGCATGATCGGCTTGTCCTCGACGTAAGGAACCCAAAGGCCAGCCTCATTGCCCTCGTCATCGGTGATGATCTTCTCGATGGTCACCGCCAGACCTGCGGCGTTGATATCGTCGATCACCGCCTTGCGGGCCTCAAACCGGTCCATGCCACGGTATTTCTCGGGCACGAGGTTGAGGCTGTCGATCTCCATCTCGGAGGCCGTGGCCCCTGCCGCAATCTCGCGGGCGCGGGCCACGCAGTCGTCATAGGGCAGGCCATCGGCGCGCATCGCGCCCTGCATATCCATCAGGCGATACATCGGCAGGTTACAGCGTTTGGCGACCTGATAATCGTTGAAATCATGCGCACCAGTGATCTTCACCGCCCCCGAGCCGAAGTCCATATCGGGATATTCATCGGCCACGATCGGGATCAAGCGGTCACAGAGCGGCAGATGCACCATCTTGCCGACGATGGGCGCATAGCGCTTGTCCTTCGGGTTCACGGCCACGGCGCCATCGCCCAGCATGGTCTCGGGGCGGGTGGTCGCAATCGAGATGTAGTCGCGGACCTCCTCGAAGGTGACGTTCCCGTCTTCGTCCTTCTCGCGGTAGGTATAGGTCTCGCCGCCTGCCAGCTTGTATTTGAAGTGCCACATATGGCCGGCCACTTCGATATTCTCGACTTCAAGGTCCGAGATCGCGGTTTCGAAATGGGGGTCCCAATTGACCAGACGCTTGCCGCGATAGATCATGCCCTTGTTATACATATCCACGAAGACCTTGATCACGGCGTCGTGGAAATTGGGGCTGTTCTCGTGGCCGGTGCGCGGGTCACCCGGTGCGCCTGCCATGGTGAAAGCATTGCGCGACCAATCGCAGGACGACCCAAGGCGCTGCAGCTGGCCCACGATGGTCGAGCCGTATTTGCCCTTCCAGTCCCAGACCTTCTCGAGGAATTTCTCGCGGCCCAGCTCGCGGCGGCCCGGTTGGCCGGTTTTGGCCAGTTCTTTTTCCACCATCAGCTGGGTGGCGATGCCCGCATGGTCCTGACCCGGCTGCCAGAGCGTGTCAAAGCCGCGCATCCGGTGCCAGCGCACCAGAATATCCTGAATGGTATTGTTGAACGCATGGCCCACATGCAGCGCGCCGGTCACGTTCGGCGGCGGGATCATGATGGTGAAGGTTTCGGGGCGCGAGGCATTGGCGCCTGCTTTGAAGGCGCCTGCCTCTTCCCATTTGGCGGAGATGCGGGGTTCTGCTTCGGCGGCGTTGAAATTCTTTTCCATCGGCATGGGTCTGATCCTTTTAAGGCTTGGCCCTCTTTAACGTGGGGCAGGCGCGAGGAAAAGCCTTTGACGCAGGGCAAATGTGTCAGAGCGTGATGCGATAAAGCGCAAATCCCCCCTCGGCCTCGCCCGCATCCGCGATCTGCACGCCTTTCACCGCCTCCATGAAGTCGCGCCCTGCCGGACCGGAGGCAAAGGTGACTGTGGTGTCAGCCATCGGCGCAAAGCCCCAGTTGCTATCGGCCGAGGGGTTGATCGTGCCTTCCTTCTGGATAAAGCGCAGAAGGATGTCGCGGTTGGTATCCGGCCCCTCGAAGATGATTTTCGAGGGCTCGATGCCCGGGAAATTTCCGCCGCCGCCTGCACGATAGTTGTTCGAGGCCACGATAAACTCCTGGTCAGGGTCGATGGGTTTGCCGTTGAACATAAGGTCTTTGATGCGCCCACCCTCGCTGATCTGCTTGCCGTCGCTGTCGAATTTCGAGGGCTTCGAGAGGTCGATCCTATAGCTCACCCCATCCATCACGTCGAAATTATAGCTGGGGAAATCGGGGTTCAGCAGCGCTGCGTCCTGTGCGCCCGCCGTGATCTGGTTGAAGGCCCCAGCCGAACGCTCCAGCCAGTCGGCCACAGTGGCCCCTGTGACCTTCAGCGCGCGGAAGGTATTGGGATAAAGATAGAGGTCCGCCACATTCTTGATGGCCACCGGCCCTTTGGCGACATTGGTATAGTAGTCCGGCCCGCCGCGCCCGCCGCATTTGAAAGGCGCTGCCGCCGAGAGGATCGGCAGATCCTTATAGGCGGTTTCCTTCAGCATATCAGCGGCATACCAGCTTTGCGCCTGTGACACGATCTGCACCGAAGGATCATCGGCCACCTGCGCGAAATAGCTGTAAAGCGGTGCCGAGGTCTTCCCCACGGGCGCGCGGATATAGGCCAGCGTTGCTTCATGGTCGGCCTCGACCGCATCAAGGATGATCGGCAGGCTCCCGACAAGCGCCACCGCCTTGCGGTCTTCGCGCTTGTAGATCGGGCGCGCTTCCGAGGTATGGCTCACGATCTGCCATTTGTCGCCCTGCTTTTCGAGCATCAGATCAATCAGCCCCATATGCGAGCCCCAGAACCCTGCCATCACGGCAGGCTTTCCGGCCAAGGTGCCTTTCTGGGCGTCAACCCCTTCGATGCCCTCGTAATCGGGGCCGGGCAGGACGCGGTGCTGATGGCCGGTCAGGACGACATCAATGCCCTCGATCTCGGCCACATACAGCGCGGCGTTTTCCATGCCTGCGGTATAGCCGCCGCCCTCGATGCCGGTATGGGCCAGCGCGATCACCAGATCGCAGCCTTCGTCCTGCCTGAGCTTGGGCACCCATGCCCGAGCCGCCGCAACAATGTCTCGTACCGACACGCGGCCTTTCAGATTGGCCTCGTCCCATTGCAGGATCTGGGGCGGCACAAAACCGATGACCCCGATCTTGACCTCATGCACCTCGCCCGCCCCGTCCACAAGACCGCGATCCATGACGTAATAGGGCGGAAAGAGGGTCTCGTCCTGCGTCGGGATCTGCCCCAGTTCGGGGCCGACCACCACATTGGCGCATACGAAGGGAAAGGCGGCATCGGCCAAAGAGGCCTGCAGGAACTCCAGCCCGTAATTGAATTCATGATTGCCCAGGGTCGCGCAATCATAGCCCAGAATATTCATCGCCTTGATCATCGGGTGCACGTCATCGCCCACCCCTTTCCGATGCGCGATGTAATCCCCCAGCGGATTGCCCTGCAAAAGGTCGCCATTATCCAGCAGCAGGGTGTTCTCGGCCTCGTCCCTGAGGCTTTCGATCAGGGTCGCCGTGCGCGCCAGCCCCTGTGTGTCATCGGGCTTGTCCCCGTAATAATCATAGGGGTCGATGGCCACATGGATATCTGTCGTTTCGATGAGCCGCAGATGGATCTGTCCGGCGGCGGCTTCGGCCTTGAACGGGTGGACCAGATAGGCTCCGGTTGCGGCGCTTGCCGCCAGAAAATAACGGCGAGAAATTCCGGTCATGGTGGGTCCTTTCGTGATCTTGCCCTTAAACTGGCGCAGTTTCCCTGCGGTTTCACGACAAATGCGCGCTGCACGTGGCGTCAGCGGGCGCGCGCCCGTCGCGATGCGCGAAAATTAGACCGCCCGATCCAGCTTTGTGGTCAGATGGATCAGGCTTTCCGAATTGAGCACGCCCGGAATCTCGCCGATCAGGTCCAGCACACGGTCAAGCTGCATTGTGGTATCGGCGGCGATCTGTGCCATCAGGTCGATCCGGCCCGAACAGGTCACGATGCGCTCGATCTCGGGGATGGCTTTGAGGCGTCCCAGAATGGCCTGTTGGACCTTCAGATCAATCTCCAGCAGGGCGGTGGCGCGCAGGCGCTGGCTGCGGGCGGCTTCCCCCAGTTTGACGGTGTAGCCCACGATCACCTTCTCGGATTCCAGCCGCTCGAGCCGCGCCTGCACGGTCGAGCGCGCCACCTTCAGCCGCCGCGCCACGGTCGAGAGGGAAAGCCGCGCATCCCCCGAAAGAAGCCCCAGAAGGGCACGATCCAGCTCATCCATCGCATGCCTGCCATTTTTGTCGTGAAAGCCGTCAGTTTAACGAAGATAGGCTACAGATTTGGTCTTTCCATGACAAGGTTTTGGCCCCATATGGCGCGACACAGAGGCAGGCGGGGCCTTGCGAGAGGCCCGTCTGGTTGGATAAACCGCGTAAGCGCTTTCCCAACCCATGCGGGGCCAAAGGCCGCGCGCAGGGCAAGAGGTGGCTGCCACTCATTGTGCGAGGAAAGCCGATGGGCGTGTCGAAGACAATCTGGAGCAATCCGTCCGAAATCATCCGTGTGAACAAGCCCGATCATCCGGTCTTGGTGTTTTCGCCCGCCATGTTGCAGCAGACGGCGGTGCGTTTCATCCGCGGCTTTCCGGGGCTTGTGACCTATGATGTGAAATCCAACCCTGCCGAGATGGTGATTGAAAACCTCGCCGCAGCGGGGCTGCGTGGATTTGATGTGGCCGCGCCCGACGAGATCGACCTGATCCGCCGTCTCGCGCCCAGCTGTGCGTTGCATTACCACAATCCCGTGCGGGGCCGCGCCGAGATCGCCCATGCCGTTGCGGCGGGCGTCAGGGCGTGGTCGGTCGATAGCCGGAGCGAATTGACCAAGCTGGTCGCGCTGGTGCCCTATGAGAATTGCGAGATCTCGGTGCGGTTCAAACTGGCCGATGAGGCTGGCAATTACAACCCGACCGCCAAGTTTGGCGCGACGCAGGAACTGGCGGTTGATCTGCTGCGCGAGGTGGAGGCGGCGGGGTTCAGGCCCTCGCTGACCTTCCAGCCCGGCTCGCAGGTGACCGACCCGATGGTCTGGGACCGCTTCATCCGCGCGGCAGCCGCTATCGCGGGGCAGGCGGGCGTGCGGCTCTACCGGCTGAATGTGGGGGGCGGCTTCCCGAACCACCGCAAGGCCGGCCCGGCCCCCAATCTCGAGGCGATCTTTACCACGATCGGGCAGGCGACGTGCGAGGCTTTCGGCGAGAGCCGCCCCGCGCTGGTCTGCGAGCCGGGCAGGGGGCTGGTGGGCGATGCTTTCACCCATATCACCCGCGTGAAAGCCCTGCGCGATGGCGGCGATGTGTTCCTGAATGACGGGATTTACGGTGGCCTTGCCGAATTGCCTCTGGTGGGCAATATCGAGCGTCTGGCCGTCTATGATCCCGAGGGCCGCAAGCGTGAGGGCGCACCTTTGCCGCGGATGATTTTTGGTCCGACCTGCGACCCTGTGGACCGCCTGCCGGGCAAGCTGGCACTGCCCGACGATCTGGCCGAGGAAGACTTTATCGTCTTCCACGGCATGGGGGCCTATAGCGCCGTGACCAACACCCATTTCAGCGGCTTCGGCAAAATGGAGATCGTCACGGCCCTGAGCTTGGTGTGATCAGGCTTTCAGGCTGGTGGTGACGTAATTCACCGACAGATCTCGTGCCGAGGTGGACCAGCGCCATGTGATCGGGTTCAGCACCATGCCCTTGCGGTCGACCATATCCAGCTGCGCGTTCAGGACCATATCCTCCAGCTCGTCGGGCGTGATGAACTTGGCCCAGTCATGCGTGCCATTGGGCAGCCATTTCAGGATCCGCTCCGCGCCGACAATGGCGAACATATAGCTTTTGGCATTGCGGTTGAGGGTCGAGACAAACATCATCCCGCCCGATTTTACCAGCGCCGCACAGGTGTCGATGAACTCCTGCGGCACGGCCACATGTTCGACGATCTCCATCGCCAGAACCACGTCGAACGCTTCGCCATCGGCGGCCAGCGCCTCGGCGGTGCCGTGGCGATAGTCGATCTCCAGCCCCGACTGCTCGGCATGCAGGCGCGCCACGGGCAGGTTGCCCTCGGCGGCATCCACCCCGACCACCGTGGCACCCAGCCGTGCCATCGGTTCCGACAGCAGTCCGCCGCCGCAGCCGATATCTAGGATACGCAGCCCTTCAAAAGGGCGTGCATCGCGCAGGTTGCGGCCGAATTGCGTGGCGATCTGCGTGGTCAGATAGTCCAACCGGCAGGGGTTCATCTGGTGCAGCGGGCGGAATTTGCCGTTTGGATCCCACCATTCGGCGGCCATAGCCTCGAATTTGGCAACTTCGTCAGGGTTGATGGTCGATTTCACGTCTGACATGGCTTACCTCGAAATATCTGCCTCTGCCCCGTGGTGGAGCACCGTTTTGCGCTATATAGTCTGATCATGGATAGAACTGCAGGTCAAAAACGCCAACCGACGTCTTATCTTTACCCGCCGATCGAGCCTTTCGACCGGCGTATGCTGGACGTCGGCGATGGTCATCAGCTGTATATCGAGCAATCGGGCAATCCGCATGGGGTGCCCGTGGTGGTGTTTCACGGCGGGCCAGGGGGCGGATGCAGCCCTGCGATGCGGCGGTTCTTTGACCCCGCGCATTACCGGATCGTGTTGTTTGACCAACGCGGCTGCGGGCTGTCCAAGCCGCAGGCGTCGGTCGAGAATAACACGACATGGCATCTGGTCGCCGATATCGAGGCGATTCGGCAGGTTCTGGGCATTGAACGCTGGATCGTTTTCGGCGGTAGCTGGGGGGCGACTCTGGCGCTGATCTATGCAGAGACGCATCCCGACCATGTGCGCGCACTCGTGCTGCGCGGAGTGTTTCTGGCGATGGCGCGCGAGATCGACTGGTTCTATGGCGGGGGAGCGGGGCAGTTCTTCCCCGATCTGTGGAAACGGTTCTGCGAGCCGATCCCCGAAGAGGAGCGGGGCGATATGGTGGCCGCCTATCACAAGCGGCTCTTCAGTGGCGATTATGTGACCGAGGCCCGCCATGCCCGTATCTGGACGATGTGGGAGAACGCGCTGGCCTCGGTGGATACCGACGGCCATATGGGCGAGGCCCCTGCCGATTACGCCCGTGCTTTCGCGCGGCTGGAAAACCATTATTTTTCCAATCAGGCGTTCCTTGAGGAAGATGGCCAGATCCTGCGCGACCGTCACAAGATCGAGCATATCCCGACGATGATCGTGCAGGGCCGTATGGATATGATCTGCCCGCCCTATTCGGCATGGCGTCTGGCGCAGAACTGGCCGCTGGCCGAGTTGCAGATGGTGCCCGCCTCGGGACATGCGTTGTCGGAGCCGCGGATTACCCAAAGCCTTGTGGGGATCATGGACAGGCTGCGGCGCTGAGCGTGGCGATTGTAAGGCGTATGTGCGGGGGCTTGCGCGAAACGCTTGCAAACAAGCCCGCGATGGGTTATAGACTTGCCCAACAGCGGCGTGTCGGGCTTGGCTCGGCATCCACCGAACCTATGCAACGGGCCGCTTGGCCCGTTTTTCTGTTTTCGGGTCAAGGCTTTCAACGAAGGACGGACATGACCGACCTCATCGCAAAGACCGCCATCGACCGGCGTCTGGCAGATATTGTTCAGCCCACCATCGAGGGGCTGGGTTTCGAGTTGATTCGTATCCGCCTGCAGGGCGGCAAGACGGCAACGCTCCAGATCATGGCGGATCGCCCCGAGGGTGGCATCATCGTGGATGATTGCGCCAAGATCTCGACGGCTGTCAGTGCTGTGCTGGATGTGGAAGACCCGATCGAGGATAATTACCACCTCGAAGTGTCTTCCCCCGGTATCGACCGCCCACTGACACGTCTGAAGGATTTCGATGTCTGGGAAGGCTATGAGGCCAAGGTCGAGACGTCGGAGATGATCGACGGGCGTCGCCGCTTCAAGGGCTTCATCCGCGGGACGGAAGGGGAAGAGGTTCTGCTCGAGATCGAAGAGCAGGGCGAGCCGGTGACCATCGGTTTGCAATTCGACTGGCTGTCGGATGCGAAACTTGTGCTGACCGACGAGTTGATTGACGAGATGCTGCGCCAGAAAAAGGCCTCTGGCGCAATTGATGAGACCGAATTCGACGAGATCGAAACGGATACGGATGCTTCCGACGAGGAGAAAGAGTGATGGCAATCACCTCTGCCAACCAGCTTGAACTGCTGCAGACCGCCGAGGCCGTGGCCCGCGAAAAGATGATCGACCCCGATCTGGTGATCGAGGCGATGGAAGATTCGCTGGCCCGTGCGGCAAAGTCCCGTTACGGCTCGGAAATGGACATTCGCGTCCATATCGACCGCAAGACCGGTCGTGCGACCTTCACCCGTGTGCGCACCGTTGTGGCGGATGAGGAGCTTGAGAACTATCAGGCAGAGCTGACCGTCAAGCAGGCCAAGCAATATAAGGCCGAGCCCGAGATCGGGGACGAGATCATCGACGAGGTTCCCCCTGTCGATCTGGGCCGTATCGCCGCGCAATCCGCCAAGCAGGTCATCCTGCAGCGCGTGCGCGAGGCCGAGCGTGACCGCCAGTATGAGGAATTCAAGGATCGCAAGGGCACCATCATCAACGGTGTGGTCAAGCGCGAGGAATATGGCAATATCATCGTCGATATCGGTCGTGGCGAAGGCATCCTGCGCCGCAACGAGAAGATCGGCCGTGAATCCTACCGCCCGAGCGACCGTATCCGCTGCTATGTGAAAGACGTGCGCCGCGAGACCCGTGGCCCGCAGATTTTCCTGTCGCGTACCGATCCGCAATTCATGGCGGAACTGTTCAAGATGGAAGTGCCGGAAATCTATGACGGCATCATCGAGATCAAGGCCGTGGCCCGTGATCCGGGATCGCGCGCGAAAATCGCCGTGATTTCCTATGATAACTCGATCGACCCCGTCGGCGCTTGCGTCGGTATGCGCGGGAGCCGTGTGCAGGCCGTCGTGGGCGAGCTGCAGGGCGAGAAGATCGACATCATTCCGTGGAATGAAGACACCGCGACTTTCCTTGTGAATGCGCTGCAACCGGCAGAAGTGTCGAAAGTGGTGTTCGACGAGGAAGCCCAGAAGATCGAAGTGGTTGTGCCCGACGAACAGCTGTCGCTGGCCATCGGTCGCCGTGGTCAGAACGTGCGTCTGGCCTCGCAGCTGACCGGTCTCGATATCGACATCATGACCGAGGCCGAGGAATCGAGCCGCCGTCAGGCCGAATTCGCAGAGCGCACCAAGCTGTTCGTGGATGCACTTGATATCGACGAGTTCTTCGCCCAGCTTCTGGTCGCGGAAGGTTTTGCGAACCTCGAAGAAGTGGCTTATGTCGAAAGCGACGAGCTGCTGTCGATCGAGGGGATCGACGAAGGCACCGCCGAGGAACTTCAGGCCCGCGCGCGTGACTATATCGAAGAGCTCAATCGCAAGGCCATCGAGAGCGCCCGCGCGCTTGGTGCCGAGGACAGCCTGTTCGAGGTCGAGGGTCTGACCGCACCGATGGTCGAGGCACTGGCGAAAGACGGCGTTAAGACGCTGGAAGATTTCGCGACCTGCGCCGACTGGGAGCTGGCCGGTGGCTGGACCACCGTCGATGGCAAGCGCCAGAAGGATGACGGTCTGCTGGAATCCTTCGATGTGTCGCTGGAAGATGCGCAGAATATGGTGATGACCGCACGTGTGCAGCTGGGCTGGGTTGACCCGACCGAGCTGGAAGTACAGGCGGATGCCGCAGAAGAAGATGCGGCCGAGGGCGAAGAGTCCAAGGCCTAAGAGAAGGGGATCAGACCGATCATGAGCCGTGGTGGGCGAGACAAAGTAAATGACGAGCCGGAACGGCGCTGCATCGTCACGCAAGACGTGCAGCCCAAGGCCGGGCTTGTGCGTTTCGTGCTGGGGCCGGACGGTCTGATCTATCCCGATGTGGCAGAAAAGCTGCCAGGTCGGGGTATCTGGGTGACCTCGGATCGCGAGGTGATCGAGAAAGCTGCAACCAAGGGATTGTTCTCCCGCGGGGCAAAGGCCAAGGCGGAGGTGCCGGATAATCTGGCAGATCTTGTCGAAGAGGCCCTTGCACATCGCGTGGTTGAGCTTATCTCCTTGGTCAGGAAATCTGGCAAAGCCGTTTGTGGCTTTGAAAAGGTCAAGGGCTGGCTCGCGGAAGGTCGGGCAAAAGTGCTCTTCCAGGCCTCCGATGGATCGGAGCGCGGGAAGGGTAAGCTCTGGACCCCCGAGGGCGGCCGATGGTTCGGCTGTCTGACCAGCGCGGAATTGGGTTTGGCTTTTGGGCGCGATCGTGCAATACACGGCGCGCTTGGTTCTGGTGGACTCACTCCGCGTGTCATAACAGAAGCGGCAAGGCTTGCGGGGATGCGCAGGCAGGACGGCGGCAAAGCGGCTGCCAGTAAGGATACGAAGACGGCATGAGCGATACGGACGGCAAAAAAACCCTCGGTCTTGGTGGCGCACGCCCCGGTTCGGTGAAGCAAAGCTTCAGCCACGGGCGCACCAAGAGCGTGGTGGTGGAAACCAAGACCAAGAAACGGGTCGTGAACAAGCCTGCGGCCGCGGCGGCCGGTGGCAAGCCCTCCGGCTCGCGCCCGAATTTGGGCGACCCTAAAAAACGCCCTGCAGGCATCTCGGATGCCGAGATGGAGCGCCGCCTGAAGGCGCTGCAGGCTGCAAAAGCACGTGAGGCCGAAGAGGCCGCTGCCCGCGAAGCCGAGGAAAAGGCCCGCGAGGAAGAGCGCGAGCGTCGCCGTGCCGAGCAGGAAGCGAAAGAGAAAGAAGAGCGCGAGCGTGAAGAAGCGCTGCGCCTGAAAGCGGAAGAGGACGAGCGTAAAGCACGCGAGGCCGAACTGCGCGCCAAGAAAAAAGAAGAGGTCCGCAAGGCACCGAAGGCCGACGCACCTGCCGCACCGCAAGACCGCGCTGCGGCCGAAGCGGCCGCTGCCCGTGCCGAGACCAAGGGCGTTTCGGCCTCGGGTCCGCGCAAGACCGACCGCGAGCGTGATCGCAACGAGCGGGATGCACGCGGCAAGGCGGCCAAGGATAACAGCCGCCGTGCTGGCAAGCTGTCGCTGAACGAAGCGCTTTCGGGCACCGAGGGGCGTCAGCGCTCGCTCGCGTCGATGAAGCGCAAGCAGGAACGTCAGCGCCAGAAGGGCATGGGCACGCAGCGCGCCGAGAAACAGGCGCGTGATGTCCAGCTGCCGGAAACCATTCTGGTGGGCGAACTGGCCAACCGTATGGCCGAGCGCACCGCGGATGTTGTCAAATCGCTCATGAAAATGGGCATGATGGTGACCGCGAACCAACCGCTGGATGCCGACACCGCAGAGCTGGTGATCGAAGAGTTCGGCCACCGCGCCGTCCGCGTGTCGGATTCGGATGTGGAACAGGTGATCGACACGGTTCAGGACAAGCCGGAAGACCTCCAGCCGCGTCCGCCGATCGTGACCATCATGGGCCACGTTGACCACGGCAAGACCTCGCTTCTGGATGCGATCCGCAATGCGAATGTCGTTTCGGGCGAAGCGGGCGGGATCACGCAGCATATCGGTGCCTATCAGGTGACCACCGAGCGCGGGTCGGTTCTGACCTTCCTTGACACCCCCGGCCACGCGGCGTTCACGTCGATGCGGGCGCGCGGTGCGAATGTGACCGACGTGGTCATTCTGGTCGTGGCGGCGGATGACTCGGTCATGCCGCAGACCATCGAGGCGATCAATCACGCGAAAGCGGCGAATGTGCCGATGATCGTGGCGATCAACAAGATCGACAAGCACGAGGCCAATGCGCAGCGTGTGCGCACCGAGCTTCTGCAGCATAACGTTGTTGTCGAAGAGATGGGCGGCGACGTGCAGACGGTTGAAGTGTCGGCCAAGACCGGTAAGGGGCTTGATACCCTGCTGGAGGCCATCGCGCTTCAGGCCGAAATTCTGGAACTGCAAGCCAACCCGAACCGTCAGGCGCAGGGTGCGGTGATCGAGGCCAAGCTCGATGTGGGCCGTGGTCCGGTCGCGACTGTTCTGGTGCAGCATGGTACTCTCAAACGCGGCGATATCTTCGTTGTGGGCGAGCAATGGGGTAAGGTCCGCGCGCTGATCAACGACCGCGGCGACCGTGTTGATGAAGCCGGCCCTTCGGTTCCGGTCGAGGTGCTTGGCCTTAACGGAACGCCGGAAGCAGGCGACGTGCTCAACGTGGTCGAAACCGAGGCACAGGCCCGCGAGATCGCGGATTACCGTATCTCGGCGGCCAAGGACAAACGTGCCGCAGCCGGTGCCGCCACCACGCTGGAACAGCTGATGGCGAAAGCCAAGGCCGATGAAAGCGTCTCGGAACTGGCCGTTGTGGTCAAGGCCGATGTGCAGGGTTCGACCGAGGCTATCGTTCAGGCGCTTGAAAAGATCGGCAATGACGAAGTGCGCGTGCGTGTCATCCATTCGGGTGTGGGCGCGATCACCGAATCCGACATCGGTCTGGCCGAAGCAAGTCAGGCACCGGTCATCGGCTTCAACGTCCGTGCAAATGCGCCGGCACGCAGCTCGGCCAACCAGAAGGGTGTCGAGATCCGCTATTACTCGATCATCTATGATCTGGTGGATGACATCAAAGCGGCCGCATCGGGCCTTCTGTCGGCAGAGATCCGCGAGAACTTCATCGGCTATGCCGAGATCAAGGAAGTCTTCAAGGTCACCGGCGTCGGCAAGGTCGCAGGCTGCTTGGTCACCGAAGGCGTTGCCCGCCGTTCGGCTGGCGTGCGTCTGCTGCGCGACAACGTGGTGATCCACGAAGGCACGCTGAAGACGCTCAAGCGCTTCAAGGACGAGGTCAAGGAAGTCATTTCCGGTCAGGAATGCGGTATGGCGTTCGAACGCTACGAAGATATCCGCCCCGGCGATGTGATCGAGATCTTCGAGCGCGAAGAGATCGAACGCTCGCTCTGATCGGCGGTCTGACATCCAAAAGAAAAAGGCGGCCCGCGTGGCCGCCTTTTTTATGCGCGTGGATCCGGTGGCAAAGGCCGTTGCGAGGCCCCGTCTGTTGCTCGGGGGCGGGGCAGCCCCGATGCCCGCCAGCCCGAAGAGTGCCTATCGGGAAGCGGATGCGAAACGGGCCTGCTTTGGGTCTCACCATGCGGCAGATTGGCCCGCCTTGCGGTTCGCGTGGGGCTTAAAGCCCCAGCACATCCATCATGTCATATTGACCGGGGTCTTTATCCTGCCCCCAGAGCGCGGCCTTCACCGCGCCACGGGCAAAGATGCCGCGGTCGGTGGCGATATGGCGCAGCACGATCCGTTCGCCCATGCCGGCAAACAGCACGTCATGTTCGCCCACGATATCGCCGCCACGAATGGCCGAAAACCCGATGGCGCCTTTCTCGCGCGCACCTGTAATGCCGTCGCGCCCCGATTCTTTATGGTCGGCAAGCGTGATGCCACGGCCTTCGGCGGCGGCCTCGCCCAACATCAGCGCAGTGCCCGAGGGCGCATCGACCTTGCGGTTATGGTGGGCTTCGATCACCTCGATATCCCAATCCTCATCCAGCGCCTGAGCAACCTTTTTCGTCAACTGGGTCAGCAGGTTGACCCCAAGGCTCATATTGCCTGCGCGCACCTGCACGGCGTGGAAGGCGGCAGGCTTCAGCGCCTCGAGCTGGGCGTCGGTAAAGCCCGTGGTGCCGATCACATGGGTCGCGCGGGCCTGGGCTGCCAGTTCGGCAAATTCCAGCGTGGCTTCGGGCGTGGTGAAATCGATCACCGCCTGCGCCTTGGCAAAGGCCTCAAGCGCATCGTCGGTCACCACGACGCCACGGCCCACGCCCATCAGCGCGCCCAGATCGCGGCCGGCCCAGTCATGGCCCGCCCGCACGACCGCGCCCACAAGGCGCGCCTTATCCGACGCCACGACGCTGCGGATCAGCATTTGCCCCATACGGCCCGACGCGCCGGTGATGACGATGCCCGGAAGTTCACCCATGGTTCTCTCTTTCGTTATTGGCCTTTCAGTTGGGCTCTTGCTTATCCTGCGGGCAGGGGCTTGGCAAAGCCTCATGCGACCTTGCGCCGCGCACAGGGGCCACGCGGCCATTGCACGAGACGCGGCAAATGAGTATGTGCGGAGTATGGCAAAGAACCGCTTCACTTCGGCCGAAGGGCCCTCTCAACGGCAGCTCCGCGTGGGCGAGCTGATCCGTCGTGCATTGTCTGACATCCTGCTGCGCGGCGATGTGCATGATCCCGACCTGTCCGGCGTGTCCGTGACGGTGGGGGAGGTGCGCTGTTCGCCCGATCTCAAAGTCGCGACCGCCTATGTTACCCCTCTGGGCGGCAAGGGCGAGGAAGGCCTGATCAAGGCGCTGGCCCGCAACAAGGGCGAGATCCGCCATATGGTGGGCAAGAGCCTGACCCTGAAATTCACCCCCGATCTGCGGTTCCGTCTGGACGAGACCTATGACCGCATGGATGAAACCCGCCGTTTGTTCTCGGATGAGAAGGTGCAGCGCGATGTGGCCCGTCACGATGACGAAGATGACGAAGATCTGGACTGAACTCGCCTTTCTGGGAGTTCTGGCAATGGGGGCGGGGCCGGTTCTGGCGGCCTCCGATGACCCGTGCCATCGGGTCGAGTTCGACTCGGCCGTCTTTACCGTCTGCGAGGCGGAGGCTGGCGATGATCTGCGGCTGTGGTGGAATGATCCGCAGGGCGCGCTGATCGGCACGCCCGACCGCCTGACCGAGCAGCTCAAGCCGGACGAGGTTCTGGCCTTTGCGATGAATGCGGGCATGTATCATGCGGATCGCCGCCCCGTGGGGCTGTTCGTGGAGCAGGGGCGGGAAGAACGTCCGATTGTGACCTCCGAGGGGCCGGGCAATTTCGGCCTGCTGCCGAACGGGGTTTTCTGCATCGGCGAGGACCGGCTGCAGGTTATCGAATCGCGCAGCTATCGCGACAATCCGCCCGCGTGCAAATACGCGACGCAATCGGGGCCGATGCTGGTGATCGACGGGGCTCTGCATCCGAAGTTTCTGCCCGACAGTGACAGTCTGAACATCCGTAACGGGGTGGGTGTGTCTGCCGATGGCCAGCACGCGTGGTTCGCCATTTCCGAAACGCCGGTGAACTTCCACCTGTTCGCGCGCCTGTTCCGCGACAAACTGGGCGCACGCAATGCGCTTTATTTCGATGGCAAGATCTCGCGGTTGGTCGATCCGTCGGAAAACCGCGCCGATTTCGGTGTGCCGATGGGGCCGATTGTCGGGCTGGTGCGCGCGGCCAAGCCTGCTGCATCACAGTCTGAATAAGGGCCGGATAGGGGCCGGTTGACCATCCGTCCCCCTTCGGCTAGCAGGACGCCTTGCAAACGGGCGCAAGCGAAGGGCGGACAAGGCAATGGCACGTAAAAAAGGTCGCGATGTTTCGGGCTGGCTGATCATCGACAAGCCTGCGGGGATGACCTCGACATCCGTTGTCAACAAGGTGCGTTGGGCGCTTGGCGCGAAGAAGGCGGGCCATGCGGGCACGCTGGACCCTGCGGCAACGGGGGTTCTGGCCGTGGCTCTGGGCGAGGCCACGAAGACTGTGCCCTATATTACCGATGCCGATAAATGCTACCGTTTTCAGGTGCGTCTTGGGGCGGCCACCAATACCGATGATGCCGAGGGCGAGGTGATCGAGACCTCCGAGACGCGCCCGAGCGATGACGAGATCCGTGCCGCTCTGCCGCAGTTTACCGGCGATATCATGCAGGTGCCGCCGCAGTTTTCCGCCGTGAAGGTGGATGGCGAGCGTGCCTATGCCTTGGCCCGTAAGGGCGAGGAGATGGAACTGGCCGCGCGCCCCCTCTGGGTCGAGAGCCTCGAACTGGTCTCGCGCGTGGATGCCGATACGATCGAGCTTGAGATGGTCTGTGGCAAGGGCGGTTATGTGCGCTCGATCGCCCGCGATCTGGGGCAGGCGCTGGGGTGCTTGGGCCATGTGCTCTGGCTCCGGCGCGAATGGTCCGGCCCGTTCGAGGCGGCGCAGGGGGTCAGCCTTGACGAGGTTGACCAGCTTGCCAAGACGCCCGAGCTTGATGCCAAGGTCCTGCCGCTGGAGATCGGTCTGGCCGACCTGCCAGAGCTGAAATGCACCCCCGATGGCGCGGTCCGTCTGCGCAATGGCAATCCGGGCATGGTTCTGGCCTCGGCCTGCGAATATGGCGACGAGGCTTGGGTGTCCTATGAGGGCGTGCCCTTGGCCGTGGGGGTCTACAAGGCGGGCGAATTGCATCCGAGCCGCGTGTTCAACCTGTAACCTGACGGGCCGGTGGATCTCCTCCGGCCTTTTCCTTGGCGAGAGGATGCCCCATGATCACGCGTGAATTCCTGAAAGGCGATGCGGCCTCGGTGGCGGTCTATTCCGACGACGAGCAGTATCGTTATCTTCTCACCCGTGTCTGGGACCCCGAGGGGCCGAGGGCGCTGTTTGTCATGCTCAACCCCTCGACCGCGACCGAGGTGCAGAACGACCCGACCGTCGAACGCTGCGAGAGGCGCGCGCGGGTTCTGGGCTTTGGTGCCTTTCGGGTGACCAATATCTTCGCCTATCGCGCGACCGATCCCAAGGTGATGCGCGCCCAGCCCGACCCTGTCGGCCCCGAAAACGACCGTGCCATTCTGGAGAGCCTCGACTGGGTGTCCGGCCCGCAGGACCGTGTGATCTGCGCATGGGGGGCGCATGGGGCGCATCTGGGGCGCGGAGCGGCGGTGGAGGCGCTGCTGCGCGGGGCGGATCGGGCGCTCTATCATCTTGGGTTGACGCAGGCCGGTGCGCCGAAACATCCGCTCTATATCGGTTATGCGCAGCAGCCGGTGCTCTGGGCCTGACTTAACCATCCGTAGATTTTTCATCACCACCGCTTATTTTGCCCTTAGGGAATCTGCGGGTGTTGCTGTAATGTTCTCGCGCGCAGGTGCCGCGAGGAGAATGGGATGTTGTTCTTTACAGGGTTGGTCGGTCTGTTGATGGCCGGTGCAGGGGCGGCTTTTGTGGGCAGTCACCGTTCGGAGGACACGGAGGAGGACCATCTTGCCGCTCCCGAAGCGGACGAGGCTCTGGCCGATGCGGTGGTCGAAGACCAGATCCTGTCCGGCAGTGCGGAGGATGACCATGTCAGCGGGGCCGGGGGCGATGACCAGATCAACGGCTATGGCGGGAATGACAGCCTGTATGGCGGTGCGGGCGACGACCAGCTTTGGGGCAGCGAGGGCGATGACGCCCTTTGGGGCGAGGCGGGAGAGGACACCCTGTCGGGAGAGCGTGGCGATGACAGCTTGCGGGGCGCGGACGGGGCGGATCTTCTGCGTGGCGGGCCGGGGCAGGACACGCTGTCGGGTGAGGCGGGCGAGGATTGTCTGCAGGGCGGCGAAGGCGATGATCTCCTTTCGGGGGGCGCGGGCGATGATGTCCTGCAAGGCGGGGCGGGGCAGGATACGCTGCATGGCGGGGCCGGTGCGGACGAGCTGGATGGCAATGGCGGCGATGATCTTCTGATCGGTGCGTCCGATCCCGAGGAGGATCTGGATGGCGCGGATTATCTGAATGGCGGCACGGGGGCCGACACGCTTGTGGCGGGCAGCGGCGACAGCCTCTCTGGCGGGGAAGATGCGGACAGTTTTGCACTCGGGTCCTGGATTTCAGCCGATCGCCCTGCCGTGATTTCCGATTTCGATGCGCAAGAGGACCGTCTCCTTGTGGTCTATGATCCGGCGCAGTCGCTTTCGCCCAGCCTGACACTGGAAGAGGATGCGCAGGGCACATGGGTGACGCTTGACGGCCAGCGCGTGGCGCAGGTGCAGGGGGCAGAGGGGCTCTTGCTGGAAGATCTGCAACTTGTTACCCGCGCTGTTTTCGAACAGCAGACCGGCTTTGGCTGATTGCCCCTTTATTTTTGAGCGGATTCGGTGTAAAGGCGCCCATCGCTTTTGCAAGAGAGCGTGTTTTATGGACCCTGCTGGACGACATCCCGGCTTGTGCCCCCACCCTTAACCAAGGAGATTCCGATGTCGATCACCGTCGAAGACAAGAACGCCCTGATCAAAGAATATGCAACCAAAGAAGGCGACACCGGTTCGCCCGAAGTGCAAGTTGCAATCCTGACCAAGCGTATTGCCAACCTGACCGAGCACTTCAAAACCCACAAGAAGGACAACCACTCGCGTCGTGGCCTTCTGATGCTGGTTGCTCAGCGCCGCAAGCTGCTGGACTACCTGAAGGGCAAAGAAGAAGCACGTTACCAATCGCTCATCGAGCGTCTGGGTATCCGTCGCTAAGCGCCTCGCGCTGGTCTGTAAGGATCGGGACGCCCGCTGGTTTCAGCGGGCGTTTTCTTTTTGCGCGGTCTGGCGAATCATTATGCAAAGACATGCTGAAAATTTTGGCATTTTGACAAAAGTGCAAATCGACCAAATCAGCCCAATATCTGATCATAGTGACCAATATGAATGTATCATCTGGTCTATTTGACTTATTTGCATGATCTGGCTGTGTGTTATGTCTTTTTTCTTCGTTTTTTGGCTGGTCCGTGCAAGAGACCCGTAACGAAAAACAGAGGGGGAATTGATGAGTATCGGTATCTGGATCAGTCTCATCGCCTATTTTGCATTGATGCTGGGCATCGGCGTTTACGCATGGCGTAAATCCACATCGAATTCCGAAGAGTATATGCTGGGTGGCCGTGATCTGCCGCCGTCGGTTGCAGCCCTGTCGGCGGGCGCTTCGGATATGAGCGGCTGGCTCCTGCTGGGGTTGCCGGGCGCACTTTACGCATCGGGTCTGGTCGAAGCCTGGATCGGCATCGGCCTGTTCATCGGGGCGCTGTTCAACTGGATCATCGTGGCACCGCGCCTGCGCGAGCAGACCGAGCGCTATTCCAACAGCCTGACCATTCCGGCTTTCCTTGCCAACCGCTTCCCGACCCATGCCACCGCGCTGCGCATGGTGTCCGCGATCATCATCGTGGTGTTCTTTGCGGTCTATACGGCGTCGGGCCTTGTCGGCGGCGGCAAGCTTTATGCCAGCGCCTTCGGCGGTGACTATATGGTGGGCGTGTGCATCACGCTGGGCATCGTTCTGGTCTATACGGTCATCGGTGGCTTCCTTGCCGTGTCGCTGACCGACTTCGTGCAGGGCTTCATCATGATGCTCGCGCTGATCATCATGCCTGCCGTGATCCTGTATATGGGGCAGGGCAATGGCGTTGATCAGGCTGCGGCACGCCTGTCGGATATGCAGGAGGGCTATCTGTCGATGACGCATGGCCTGACCGCGATTGGCTGGCTCTCGGCGATGGCATGGGGGCTGGGCTATTTCGGCCAGCCGCATATCATCGTGCGGTTCATGGCTGTGCGCTCGGTCGCGGATGTACCGAAGGCCCGTAATATCGGCATGGGCTGGATGGCAATCTCGCTGCTGGGGGCGATCGGCGTGGGGATCTTCGGCCGCGCCTATGTAGAGCGCAACGGCATCACCGTTGATGACCCCGAGACCATCTTCATCCTGCTGTCGAACCTGCTGTTCCATCCGCTGGTCACCGGCTTCCTCTACGCAGCCCTTCTGGCGGCGATCATGTCGACCGTGTCCTCGCAGCTTCTGGTCTCGGCCTCGTCGATCTCGGAAGATTTCTACCGCATCGTGCTCAATCGTACCGCCTCCGACCGCGCTCTGGTGAATGTCGGGCGTCTGGCGACGGTTCTTGTCGGCGCGGTCGCGATCTGGATCGCCCGTGATCCGGGCTCCGAAGTGCTGGGGCTTGTGTCCAATGCCTGGGCCGGTTTCGGTGCGGCCTTCGGCCCGCTGGTGATCCTTGCGCTGACTTGGCCGCGCATGAACGGGGCAGGCGCGCTGGCCGGTCTGGTTGTCGGTGCCGGAACGGTGATCTTCTGGATCTATTCGGGTCTGGCGGCGTCGACCGGTCTTTACGAGATCATTCCGGGGTTTGTGGCGGCTTTCGTTGCTATTGTCGTGGTGACGCTGATCACACGGGATGCCGGCGAATACCGCGCAAAATAAGGCGCGACACAGAAAAAGGAAAAGGCCGCGGCATTTGCTGCGGCTTTTTTCATTGGGGCAATGTTTCACGGGGAACGTTGGCAGCCGCCTTTCCCGAAGAGCGGCAGAGGGCATGCAAGGATTGCTTTTCATAAGCCGCATTTTCCTGTATGAGGCGAGGCATCTGAGACGTGACGCCCGAGCCCCCGGGGCACATGCACAGGATAGAGGGGCGGCGGCAATGGGGCCGCCATGCAAACGGGAGCCCACGGGATACGCCTGTGAGGTTTCCAGACAGGATACGCTGAATGTTCAACGTTACGAAAAAATCCATCCAGTGGGGCGAAGAGACCCTGACGCTGGAAACCGGCAAGGTGGCACGTCAGGCCGACGGAACCGTGATCGCCACGCTGGGCGAAACCTCGGTCATGGCCAATGTGACCTTCGCCAAGGCACCGAAGCCGGGTCAAGATTTCTTCCCGCTTACGGTTCACTACCAAGAGAAATATTACGCAGCCGGTAAGATCCCGGGTGGCTTCTTCAAACGCGAAGCGCGCCCGACGGAAAAAGAGACGCTGACCGCGCGTCTGATCGACCGTCCCTGCCGCCCGCTGTTCGTTCCGGGCTTCAAGCATGAAGTGCTGGTCATGTGCACCGTGCTCAGCCACGATCTGGTCAACGAGCCCGATATCGTCGCGATGATCGCGGCCTCGGCGGCTCTGACCATCTCGGGCGTGCCCTTCATGGGCCCGATCGCAGCGGCGCGTGTTGGCTTCGTGGATGGGGAATATATCCTCAACCCCGAATGCGAGGACATGACCCAACTGCGCAACAACCCCGAGCAGCGCCTCGATCTGGTTGTCGCCGGCACCAAAGACGCCGTTATGATGGTGGAATCCGAAGCTTACGAGCTGTCGGAAGAAGAAATGCTCGGCGCGGTCAAGTTTGGCCATGACGCGATGCAGCCGGTTCTGGACCTGATCATCGATCTGGCCGAAGCCTGCGCGAAAGAGCCCTTCGACTTCGTTCCGCCGAACTATGACGAGCTGTATGGCAAGGTCAAAGCGGCTGGCGAGACCCAGATGCGCGCCGCCTTCGCGATCAAGGACAAGCAAGAGCGTTCGAATGCGATCTCTGCTGCCGTGACCGCCATCAAGGACGCGCTGTCGGAAGAAGATCGCGAAGACGCGAATCTCGGTTCGGCGATCAAGAAGCTGGAATCGGGCATCCTGCGCGGTGACATCATCAATGGTGGCGCCCGTATCGACGGTCGTGACAAAACCACCGTGCGTCCGATCACCTCGGAAGTGGGCATCCTGCCGCGTACCCACGGTTCGGCTCTGTTCACCCGTGGCGAGACCCAAGGTCTGGTCGTGACCACGCTGGGCACCGGCGATGACGAGCAGATCATCGACGCGCTGGAAGGCAACTACCGCTCGAACTTCCTGCTGCATTATAACTTCCCTCCCTATTCGGTGGGCGAAGTTGGCCGCGTGGGTTCGCCGGGCCGTCGTGAAATCGGTCACGGCAAGCTGGCATGGCGCGCGCTGCAAGCGGTGCTGCCGGCAGCAACCGACTTCCCCTACACCATCCGCGTTGTCTCCGAGATCACCGAATCGAATGGGTCTTCCTCGATGGCTTCGGTCTGCGGCGGCTCGCTGTCGATGATGGATGCGGGCGTTCCGCTGAAAGCTCCGGTGGCAGGCGTTGCGATGGGCCTGATCCTTGAAGACGACGGTCGCTATGCGGTCCTCACCGACATCTTGGGTGACGAAGACCACCTTGGCGATATGGACTTCAAAGTGGCGGGTACCGAAAACGGCATCACCTCGCTGCAGATGGACATCAAGGTTGCAGGCATCACCCCCGCGATCATGGAGCAGGCTCTGGCGCAGGCCAAAGACGGCCGCATGACCATTCTGGGCGAGATGAACAAGGCGCTGTCCGCGGGCCGCACCGAGTTCTCCGAGCACGCACCGCGCATCGAGACGATGCAGATCCCGACCGACAAGATCCGTGAAGTGATCGGCTCGGGCGGTAAGGTCATCCGCGAGATCGTGGAAACCTCGGGCGCGAAGGTCGACATCAATGACGACGGCATCATCAAGATCGCCTCGGCCAATGGTGAAGCCATCAAGAAGGCCTATGACATGATCTATTCGATCGTGGCAGAGCCGGAAGAAGGCAAGATCTACACTGGTAAAGTCGTGAAGCTCGTCGATTTCGGCGCCTTCGTGAACTTCTTCGGCAAGCGTGACGGCCTCGTCCACGTGTCGCAGATCGCCAACAAGCGCCTGAACCACCCCTCGGATATCCTCAAAGAGGGTCAAGAGGTGAAGGTCAAGCTGCTGGGCTTCGACGATCGCGGCAAGGTGCGCCTTGGCATGAAGATGGTCGACCAAGAAACCGGCGAAGAAATCGCGCCGGAGAAAAAAGAAGAAAAAGCAGACTGATCTGCGCTTTTCGATGATTGTGAGGGGCGTGGTTCATGCCCCTCATTTACTATTTCAGGCCCTTTGCCCCGCGCGCTTTCGTGCAATGGCCTGTGGAGCAGGACAGTGACGCAGACATCCTATTTGCCGCCCAAGAAAACCCCCTCGGAAAAATTTGTTCGTGAAATAAAACGGCTCGGGCGTCAGATTTATTTCAAGTTCATGCCCTATTGGGGGCATGTGACGCGCATGATCTGTGATTTGCAGCGCAGTCGTAAGGTTCATGTGATCGAAGGGCAGCAGGTCGCAACGCAGGATGTGGTCGTTTTGCTGGTCTATCAGCCTAAAGGCATTCTGGCGTCGACCTATTGGCAACTCGACTGGCTGGCCAAGCAGGGGCTGTCGGTGGTTCTGGTCTCGAATACCAAGATCTCCGATGCCGATAAGGCAAAGCTTTCCCCGCTGACCCGTCTCATCGTGGAGCGCCCGAATATCGGCTATGATTTCGGTGGCTATCGCGAGGGCGTCTTGCAGGTTCTCGACCGCAAGATGGCCCCGCGCAACCTCTATGTCATGAATGACAGTATGTGGTTCCCGCTTTCGGAAGACTCCGATGTGATCGACCAAAGCCGTGCTGCGCCCGAAGATGTCTGGGGGTTGTTTGTCGATCTGGACTGGCGGCACCGGAAGGCGGGAAACCATCACCGGACCCATGTGCAGTCCTATTTCTTCCGCTTCTCGCAGAAGGTTGTGCAGGACCCGCGATTTGACCGGTATTGGCGCAAGATGTCGATCGTTAATGACAAGCGCCTTGTGATCAAGATGCGCGAGTTGAAACTTGCCAACCATTTTGCGGATCTCGGTTTCAGCGTTGGCGGGTTGCATAGCTGGGCAGAGGTGCGCGATTTCCTGATCAATCTCGACGATGAAGAGATGATGGACGCGATCTTGCGCCTGCAATGCAGCGTGAAGCGCCATGATGCGCGGATTATCCAGCCGCTTCTCGAGCGGGGGGATATGACCGCGCTTCAGATCCGTGATGCGCTGAGCGACAAGATCGAGGCAACCAATCTGTTTGTCTTTTCTACGGCGCTGCATCCCTATGTGATGCGGTCTCTGGGCTTTCCTTTCCTGAAAAAACAGCGGGTGGCTGAAATGATCGGGGCACGGGCCAAGATCCTTGAACTGGGGCTGGAAGCCGAGTTTCCGCCCGCAATCCGCGATGAGGTCGCGGTCTGGGACAAGAACTGAAATCTCTAGGGAGAGCGGGATGACCGATCCGGTGCTGATCCTCACCATGAAATGGGGCACGCTCTATGGTCCCGAATATGTCAACCGGCTGGCGGCGGGGGTGCGGCAGCATCTGGGCCGCCCGCACCGGTTCATCTGCTTTACCGATGATGCCTCGGGGCTGGACAGCCGGATCGAGGCGTTGCCTTTGCCCGAGTTGGGCTTGGCGAAGGGCAAGACCGACACCCGTTGGCGCAAGCTGGCGCTGTTTCGCGAGGATCTGGCGGGGCTATCGGGGACGGCGCTGTTTCTCGACCTTGATCAGGTGATCGTGGGGCCGCTCGATGCGTTTTTCGAGCTGGACGGCCCCTTCCGCATCATCCGCGACGATGATCTTTTCCGGCACAAGCCCCTGCGCAAGGTGAATGCCGAACGCGATGCCTTCCTGCATTCGGTCGGCAACAGCTCGGTCTTCCGTTACGAAATCGGCGCGCATAGCTATATCCTTGACGCCTATCTGGCCGATCCCGAGGCCGCGACCCGTGATTACGAGATCAGCCAGCAGTTCCAGTCGGCGCAACTGGCAAAGCATGGTCATCTGGCCTATTGGCCCAAGGGCTGGTGCGTGAGTTTCAAGAATGATTGCGTGCCGCGCGGGCTGAAAAGCTATCTGGCCGATCCCACGCTGCCGGAGGGCGCCAAGATCGTCTGTTTCGCGGGCAATCCCAAAATGACCGATGCGCTGAACGGGCGGGGCGGGAAATGGTATCGCCGGATCGGGGATGTCTCTTGGCTGAAACAGGCATGGGAGGCCCCGAATGGCTGAGCCGAACTGGTTTCGCTATCTGAAATGGCGCAGGCGCGTGGCCAAGGCACGGCGCGAGGTTCTGTCTCGCAAGGGGCAGGGCAGGCCGCATGGGCTGGCGGGGCGCCTGATCGTGTCGCTGACCAGCTATCCGGCACGTTTCGGCTCGCTGGAGATCACGCTGCGCTCGATCCTGACGCAGAGCGTTGCTCCTGACGAGGTTATCTTGTGGCTGGAACCCGGCCATGAAGAACAACTGCCGCCTGCCATCCGTGCCTTGCCGGGGCTGAGTATCCGCAGCCACGAGTTCCTGCGCTCGTATATGAAGATCATCCCGACGCTTCTGGCCTATCCGGAAGCGACCATCGTGACCTTCGATGACGATGTCTATTACCCTCGCGACTGGCTGGAGCGGCTGGTCGAGGCCGCCAAGGCGTCTCCGCGCCAGATCATGGTGCACCGCGCCCATCGGTTTACGGTTAGGGACGGGCAGCCTCTGCCCTATGGCGCGTGGCAAAAGAATATCTCGGAAACGGAAAGCGCCGCGGATGTGTTTCTGACGGGGGTGCATGGGGTGCTTTACCCGCCCCATAGCCTGTATAAGGATGTGACGCGCAAAGAGCTGTTCATGACGCTCGCGCCGATGGCCGATGATGTCTGGCTTTACTGGATGGCACGGATGCAGGGCACGCTGATCCGGCATGTCGGGGGGCGGACGCGGATCATCGAATGGCCGGGCTCGCAGGAGGTCAGCCTGAAGTCCTTCAATATCAACGAAGAGACGCGGGGCAATGATCAGGCAATCGCGGGCATGATGGGCCATTACGGCCTGCCCGAGCCGCGCAGTTGAGCCAAGCCCATAAAAAAGCCCGCATATCGATGCGGGCTTTTTCAAACCATGTGCCGTGTTTCAGTTCTGCTGTTTTGCGAAACGCAGATAGGGCAGCTTGATATCCAGATCGCCGTATTTCGCCTTGGCATCGTCATCCGACACCGAAAGCGCCACGATCACGTCCTGCCCCGGCACCCAGTTTGCGGGGGTGGCAAACGGCACGCCATCGGTTGCCCGAACGGCATCCAGCGCGCGCAGGATCTCGGCGAAGTTGCGGCCCACCGACATCGGGTAGGTCATCGTCAGGCGGACCTTCTTGTCCGGCCCGATGATATAGACGGTACGCACGGTCGCGGTATTGGCGGGGGTGCGGTTGGCTTCGGGCAGATAGAAATCTGCGGGCAGCATGTCATAGGCTTTCGACACGGTCAGCGAGGTGTCGTCGATGATCGGGAAACCGGCTTTCGCGCCCGAGAAGGACTCGATGTCGTTTTTCCATTTCACATGCTCTTCGACCGTGTCCACCGACACACCGATAACCTTGGTGTTCCGCTTGGCCCATTCATCGGCCAGCTGTGCGACAGCGCCGAATTCGGTGGTGCAAACAGGGGTGAAGTCACGCGGATGCGAGAACAGCACGACATAGCCATCGCCGATGTAATCGTGAAACTTGATCTCGCCTTCGGTCGAAGGCGCGGTGAAATCGGGGGCGATATCGTTGATGCGCAGTCCCATAGAGTCCTCCATCTGAAATCTCTGCCCCAGATATAGGCGCAGCCTCCGGCTTTGCCCAGCCTGTGCCATTGAATTGCGCAAATTTGCACGGCTCTATTCCCGCTTTGCATGGCGGAATGCGCTTTCGGTCCCTTGCGTCTCTGGCCGCTTTCAGACAGGCTGCGCGCGAAATAGGAGTCTGCTCATGATCGAGAAACGTCAGTTTTACATCAATGGTGAATGGGTTGCGCCGCTGGCCCCGCGCGACCACGACGTCATTGATCCGTCCACCGAAGAAGCCTGCGCCATTATCAGCCTTGGCACCAGTGCCGATGTCGATGTCGCCGTCAAGGCCGCCAAGGACGCGCTGCCTGCATGGCGCGCGACGCCCCCCGCCGAGCGTATCGCCTATGTCGAGCGTCTGCTCGAGGTCTATAAGGCCCGCCAGCAGGAGATGGCCGAGGCGATCAGCCTTGAAATGGGCGCGCCGATCGATCTGGCCTTCGCCGCGCAGGCCGGTGCCGGTATCAGCCATATCACCAACTGCCTGACGGCGGCGAAATCCTTCGAGTGGCTGCACCCGCTGGGCGATGGCACGCCGGGCGCGATGATCGGCTATCAGCCGATTGGCGTTGTGGGTCTGATCACCCCGTGGAACTGGCCGATGAATCAGGTCACGCTGAAGGTGGCTCCGGCGCTTGTGGCGGGCTGCACGATGGTGCTGAAGCCTTCGGAAGAGGCGCCGCTCAGCTCGATGCTCTTCGCCGAATTCGTGCATGAGGCAGGCATCCCCTCAGGCGTGTTCAACCTTGTGAACGGCGATGGCATGGGCGTGGGCACCGCGCTTTCGGGCCATGTGGATATCGAGATGATCTCCTTCACGGGTTCCACCCGCGCAGGCCGTGCGATCTCGAAAAATGCCGCCGAGACGCTGAAGCGCGTCGCGCTTGAGCTGGGTGGCAAGGGCGCGAACCTTGTGTTTGCCGATGCCGATGATGCGGCTGTGGAACGTGGCGTGAAGCATATGTTCAACAACTCCGGCCAAAGCTGCAATGCGCCCTCGCGTATGCTGGTCGAGCGCGCGATCTATCCGCAAGCGCTGGAAATCGCGAAGAAAGTGGCCGAGGAAACCAAGGTCGGCAATCCGCGCGAGCATGGCAAACATATCGGTCCGGTGATCAACAAGTCGCAATACGACAAGATTCAGGGGCTGATCGAGAAGGGCATTGCCGAGGGCGCGACCCTTCTGGCCGGTGGTCCGGGTCTGCCCGAGGGTGTGAACCGCGGCTATTACGTCCGCCCGACGGTCTTTGCCGATTGTACGCCGGATATGAGCATCATGAACGAAGAGATCTTCGGACCGGTGCTGTCGATCATGCCCTTCGATACGGAAGAAGAGGCCGTGAAAGTGGCCAATGACACCGAATACGGGCTGACCAACTATGCACAGACCCAAGACCCTGAGCGTCTGCGCCGCATGGCCATGCAGCTTCAGGCGGGCATGATCGAGCTGAACGGTCAATCGCGCGGGGCGGGTTCGCCCTTTGGCGGGATCAAGGCCTCGGGTCGTGCGCGCGAAGGCGGGCGCTGGGGTATCGAAGAGTTCTGCGATGTGATCGCGATCTCGGGTTACGCTGCCGAATAATCCGGCCGGATATCTGGCCTGAAAAAATGGAAAGCCGGAGCCTCACGCTCCGGCTTTTTCTTCAGGCGGGTTTGATTTGGGCCACGGCCTCTAGCAGAGCCTTTGAGATGAACTCCAGATCGGGCTGCGTCAGCCGCGCCGGCAGGCGGATGTCACAGGCGCGCATCAGCATGGCGCGGGTCTTGGGCAGCTCGGGCAGCTCGCCCAAAAACTGCCAGTTCCAGAAGGCGCGGGCATTATCGGTCGATAGCCCGAAGACCGACACCGAGACCCCCCGTGCTTTTGCCTCGGCCTGAAAAGCGCGGGCCTCGTCGACGCTCCATTCCCCTGCCAGCAGGAATTGCAGCGAATCCGGCGCGCGGGTTTCAGGCGGCAGAGCGGGCGGCACCTTCAGCCAGCGGCTTTCTCCCAGACGGGCGGCCACATGGTCATGGTTGCGCAGCCCATCGCGCGCGCGGCGGGGGATTTCCCCGATCTGCGGCAGCAGGATCGCCGCCGACAGGTTCTGCATCCGGCAGTTATAGAGCGGCAGCTTGTTCTGCCACGCCTCGCAGCGCGTCATCAGGCCCGAGTGCTTTTTCCAGTTATGCTCATAGGCGCCCGACATGATGATGGCGCGTGCGGCCAGATCGGGGTCCTCGGTGATCATCACCCCGCCTTCGCCCGCGTTCAGAAGCTTGTAGCTTTGGAAGGAGAAACAGCCGATGCGCCCGATCGTGCCGATCTTGCGGTTGTGCCATCGGGTGCCAAGACTATGGGCGGCATCCTCGATCACCGGCAGGCCATGCGCCTCGGCCTGTTCCATGATGGCATCCATATCCGAGGTATGGCCCCGCATATGGCTGATCAACACGGCATCGGCGCTGGCGATCTTGGCGGCGAAATCCTCTAGGTCGATGCGGAAATCCTCGCCCACCTCGACCAGAACCGGCACGCAGCCCGCATGAACGATGGCCGAGGGCACGGCGGCAAAGGTGAAGGCCGGCACCAGAACCCGCGCGCCCTCAGGCAGATCCAGCGCCTTCATCGCCAGAAACAGCGCCTGCGAACAGCTGGACACAGCCACCGCATAGCGGACCCCCATATGGGCGGCGAAGGCCTCTTCGAGCCGCGCGACAGGCGAACCTTCGGAGGTATAGCGGAACAGGTCTCCCGTGGTCAGCAGGCGGTCGATCTCGGCGCGGGCGGCTTCGGGGATCGGCTCGGCGTCATAGCAGTTGGGGGCGATCTGTGCATCGCGTGGCATGAGGGTCTCCTGACACAATTTGCAGCTTCATTGCCCGAGCAGTATGCTAAGGCCAAGTGAAACTAATGTGTCAACCCGTGTGCAGGCTTACAAGAGCCGCAGCAAATTCCCCTACTGGCCGGGGGCGTTGCTGGTGGGGCCGTTACAGGCCCAGCCGGTCGCGCATCGCATACCATGTCATGGCGGCTGCCAGAAGCGGACTGCGCAGCATCGCGCCACCGGGGAATTTCGGAACATTCAGGGATGCGAAGATGTCGAATTTCTCGGCCTGACCGCTGATCGCTTCGGCCATGATCCGCCCCGCCAGCACCCCCATTGCGACCCCATGCCCCGAAAACCCCGAGGCCGACAGGATGTTATCGCCTGCAGGGCGGATGAAGGCGGGCATGCGGTTCATGGTAATTGCCAAAGTCCCGCCCCACGCATAGTCGATCCGGATATCCTTGAGGCCGGGATAGACCTCAAGCATCGGTTTGCGCACGGTTTTCACGATGTCGGGAAAACGGTAGCCATAGCTTTCGCCGCCCCCGAACAGCAGCCGGTTATCTTCTGAAAGCCGCCAGTAATTGACCACGAATTTCGTATCGGCCACGGCGACATGCTCGCGCAGCACCTCCGAGGCCCGCGCGCCCAATGGCTCGGTCGCGACGATGAAATTGTTGATCGGCATGACGCGGGCCGCGACCTTGGGCTTGAGATCGCCCAGATAGCCGTTGCAGGCCAGCACCAGATACTCCGCCCGCAGCACGCCGTCATCGGTGGTGATGGTGACCTCTGGCCCCGTTTCCACCGATTGAACATGGCTTTCCTCGTAAAGCACCGCCCCCGCCTTTTCGGCGGCAAGGGCAATCCCTTGGGCAAAGTTCAACGGATGTAGATGTCCGGCACCGCGGTCGATATCGCCGCCTTTATAGCGGTCGGAGGGCAGGATTTCCTGCAACTCGCTCTTGGTCAGCGGTTCGACCAGATCATAGCCGTAATCGCGGGAGAGTTTCTCGGCCATATGGTGGGAATGGCGGACCTCGTGCTTGTGCAGGCAGGCATGCACGATGCCCTCGTGGAAGGTCACCGGAATATCATGCGCGGCAATCAAACATTTGACCAAGCCTTTGGCTTCCTGACCGAATTCCCACAGCCGATGCGCCATCTCGCGGCCATAGGCGGCCTCGAGATCGTCCTGTTCCAGCCGCTGGCCGGAGCCGACCTGCCCGCCATTGCGCCCCGAGGCTCCGAAGCCCACCCGATGCGCCTCGACAAGGCGCACCGAACAGCCGCGTTCGGCCAGATGCAGGGCCGCCGACAGCCCCGTGAACCCGCCACCGATGATCGCGACATCCGCTTTTTCCGCACCGCGCAGCTTGGGGCGGCGTTTGTCGGAAAAAGCGGTGGCGGCGTAATAGCTGGGCGCATGTTCGCCCGTGGTATCATTGGCAAAAAGCAGGTTCATCGGGGGCCTTGTCAGACGTTCAGCAGCAGGTGTTCGCGTTCCCACGGGCTGATGACCTGAAGGAACTCTTTGTATTCATTGCGTTTGACGGCCTCGTAGACAATGCAGAACTCTTCGCCCAGCACATCGCGGATCGGGTCGTGACCGGCCAGAAGATCCAGCGCATCGCCGAGGTTGGCAGGCAGCTCGTCGGTGCCGGAATAGGCGTCCCCCAGATATTCGGGGCGGGGCAGCTGTTTTTCCTTCATGCCCAGATAGGCGCAGGCCAGCGTCGCCGCGAGCCCCAGATAGGGGTTGCAATCCATCCCTGCCAGCCGGTTCTCGATCCGCCGCGCAGCGGGGCTGGAGATCGGCACGCGCAGGCCCGTGGTGCGGTTGTCGCGGCCCCATTCAAGGTTGATGGGGGCGGCAAAATCCGGAATGTAGCGGCGGTAGCTGTTCACATAGGGCGCCAGCAAGCCGATGACCGCAGGCAGGTGGCGTTGCAGCCCGCCGATGCAATGCAGGAAGGTTTCCGTCTCGTTGCCCTTCTCGTCCGAGAAGATGTTGTTGCCATTGGTATCGATCACCGACTGGTGGATATGCATGGCCGACCCCGGCTCGCCCTCGATGGGCTTGGCCATGAAGGTGGCGAAACAGTCGTGACGCAGCGCCGCCTCGCGGATCATCCGTTTGAAGAAGAAGATCTGGTCGGCCAGCTCGATCGGGTCGCCATGCGCGAGGTTGATCTCGATCTGGCCCGCGCCGCCTTCCTGCAGGATGCCGTCAATCTCGAACCCCTGCATCTCGGCAAAGTCGTAGATATCGTCGATCACCTTGCCATATTCATCCACCGCCGACATCGAATAGGCCTGTTTGGCCGCAGCGCGCCGCCCCGTGCGGCCCATCGGCGGGATGATCGGCTGGTTGGGGTCGGTATTGCGCGCGACAAGGAAGAATTCCATCTCGGGGGCGACAATCGGCGTCCAGCCTTCGGCCTTATACAGATCGACCACCCGTTTGAGCACATTGCGCGGCGCGATGGGCACCAGATTACCGGCCTGATCCTTCACGTCATGGATCACCTGCAGCGTCCAGTCGGCGGTCCAGGGCGCGGCCGTGGCGGTGGAATAATCGGGCTCAAGGATCATATCCGGTTCGGTAAAGGCCCCCGAGGGGTTATCCGTCCACTCGCCGGTGATGGTTTGCAGGAAGATCGAGTTCGGCAGGTAGAAATGTTTCTGATGCGCGAATTTCGAGGCAGGCATCGCCTTGCCGCGCGCAACCCCCGCGATGTCGGGGACGATACATTCGACCTCGTCCAGCCGCCGGCCTTCCAGATAGTCCTGCGCGGCCTGCGGGCATTTCTTGATCCAGTCGCTCATGCGGTTTTCCTTTTTTCTGCGGCAAGGAACATCTGTGCGATGCGGTCGGCGATGGCCGACGAATTCTTGCTTTCGTCCAGTTTTGTTTCGGCAGCGTCAATCAGCGCATTCGGGATCGGTCCGTCGCGGCGGGTGGCCAGCATATCGCCGATCAGCGCATCGTCGAATTCGGGATGCGGCTGGATGGTGAAAATCTGGTTGCCCTTGACCATTGCGGCATAGCGGCAGAAGTCATTGCTGCCCACACAGTCGAAGCCTTCCGGCATCTGCGTCACCTGATCCTGATGCCATGCGTTCAGCGTGACGGGGGTGCCGTCGATCAGGTAATGCTGTGCGCCCACGGCCCAGCCGCCTGCAAATTTCTCGACCTTGCCTCCCAGCGCCTGCGCGATGATCTGGTGCCCGAAGCAGATCCCCGCCATCGGCACGCCCGAGGCCGCGACCTTGCGGATGAACGCTTCGAGCGGCGGGATAAAGGCGTGGTCTTCATAGGCACCGTATTTCGAGCCGCTGAGAATCCAGCCATCGCATTCATCGGGACGGGCGGGCAGTTCGCCTTTTTCGTCCACATCATAGATGCGATAGGTGAAATCGTAGCGGGAGAAGAGGCGCTGGAACATGTCAGAATACTGGCCATGTTTTTCGCGAAGCGGCTCGGCCATAGGCCCGAGCTTGAGAATGCCGATCAGCATGTAGAAACCATTCATTGAGGCGATATCGCCGGTATCCCGAGCCTAGTGCTGCAAGACGGTGGCGGCAAGGGCTGTCGCGGGGGGCGTGTCTCGGGCATCGTTCTGATAATTGGCGGGGCAGGTGGTCCGCCCGCGATATCCGCAGTTTTCGCGGCTTGGGCCTTTCTATTGCCGTCAGGCGCGTTACCTTCGCGCCATGTTGAGAATCACCGATACGATTTCGATTGCCGACTGGGAGATCACCGAAAGCTTCACCCGTTCCCAAGGGCCGGGCGGGCAGAATGTGAACAAGGTCTCGACGGCGGTCGAATTGCGCTTCGAGGCGGAGCGCTCGCCGCACCTGCCCGCGATGGTGAAGGCGCGGCTGAAAACGCTTGCAGGGCGGCGCTGGACACAGGACGGGGCGGTGCTGATCCGCTGCGAGGAAACCCGCTCGCAGGCGCGCAACCGCGAACTGGCGCGCGAACGGCTGGCCGAGCTGGTGCTGGCGGCCACCCATCGTCCGAAGCGCCGCATCGCAACCAAGCCCACCAAGGGCAGTCAGCGGCGGCGGCTGAAGGCCAAAACGATCCGTGGCGAGGTGAAGGCCCTACGAGGAAAGGTGGGTGGCGATGAGTGAGGTGGTCTCTCTGATCCGGCGTGATGGCCCTTGGGGCTGGGATGCGGCGCAGACCCGTTATCTCTGTTGTGACGGGCTTTATGGTGAGGAGCTGGACCGTAAGGGGGACGGGGCGGTTGCGGTGGACCCGCAGGTTCTGGCCTTTCTGGCCGTCCGGCTGGCGGCGCTGCCGTTTCGGGGGATCACTATTGACCCTGCACCGGCAGAGATCGGCCTTGTTTTCGCACCGCCGGACGGGGCGGAGAAGGCCCGACAGCTGCGGGCAGGCTTGCTGGAACACCTGTTGGTGCTGCCTGTACCGGAGGGGGCGCGGCTGTCCTTGCGCCCCAGCGCAGGGTTTTCCCTGCAGAATGCGGCGTTGCTGGTCGAGATGATCTCCGAGGTGCTGCTGGACATCGCGCCTGCGGGGGCCGCATGGTAGGGCGGCTCTGGCAGGAACCGACGCAAGTGGAAAGGGAAAGGTCATGATCCGCCGCCTGATGGATGTGCTGGGCAGCCTTCTGGGCCGTCGCCCTGCCGCCTTGCAGGTGGCGGCGCTGTGCACGCGCGGACGCGGCGAAAAAACCGAAGTCCTGTTGATTACCTCGCGCGGGACGGGGCGCTGGGTGACCCCGAAAGGGTGGCCGATGCGTGGCCGGTCGCTTTCGGGGGCGGCGGCACAGGAGGCATGGGAAGAGGCAGGGGCCCGCGGGCGCATCACCGAGCGGGCGGTTGGCCATTTCACCTATGACAAGGGGCTGGATAGCGGGCTGGATATTGCTGTGGAGGTGGCCGTGTTCCATCTGTCGCAGGCAGAACTGTCGCCGGATTTCCCCGAAGCGGGAGAGCGCGAACGGCGCTGGTTTGCACCGGAAGCAGCGGCACAGGCCGTTGCCGAAGAGGGGCTGTCTGACATAATTCTGTCATTGACCAGTATCAAACGTTGATTTCTAGCCGCGTCCCTTTTATGGCCCGCCCCTGAATGTAACAGTTTTGTGGCGGATTCATGTCTTTGAACGAACAAGACGGCAAGGGTGTAAACCAGTGGAAGACGCTTGACCGCGATTTGAAGCGGCTCGGGCGTCTTGAGCATGGCGCACAGCATGTGTCGCGCAGTCTGGTTGCACCGGGAATTGCGCTGGCCTTTATCGGTCTGGCGGGGCTTGTGGCCGCGCTGCTGATGGGGGCCGGGCCGGGGCAGGGGGTTGTGGTTGTCGGGGCCGCGATCGGTGCGTATATGGCGCTGAATATCGGGGCCAATGACGTTGCCAACAACATGGGGCCGGCGGTCGGTTCCAAAGCATTGCCGATGCTGGGCGCGCTGGTAATTGCCGCCGTGTTCGAGACCAGCGGGGCGCTTCTGGCGGGCGGCGATGTGGTGAAAACCGTGGCCACAGGCATTGTGGACCCGCTCGCGCTGCAAGATCCCACAAAATATATCTGGGTGATGATGGCCGCGTCGCTGGCAGCGGCGCTGTGGCTAAACCTTGCGACATGGATCGGGGCTCCGGTCTCGACCACCCACTCGATCGTGGGCGGTGTCGTCGGGGCAGGGGCGATGGCGGCAGGGTTCCATGCGATCGACTGGACGATGATCTTCCGGATCGCGGCCAGCTGGGTGATTGCGCCTGTGCTGGGCGGGGTGATTGCGGCGGCCTTTCTTGCGGTGATCCGCCGCCAGATGCTGGATGTCGAAGAGCGCATTCAGGCCGCGCGGCGCTGGGTGCCGGTCTGGAACGGGATCATGGCGGGCGCTTTCGGGGCCTATATCCTGTATAAGGGCCTCAAGCATGTGTTTCCGATCCCGCTCAACGTCTCCTGCTTGCTGGGGGTTGGGTTTGGCGTGGCCTGCTGGCTGATCTCGATCCCGCTGATCCGGCGCCAGTCCGAAGGGCTGGAAAACCGCAAGAAGTCGGTCAAGACGCTGTTCTCCTTCCCGCTGATCGCGGCGGCGGCGCTGCTGTCCTTTGCGCATGGGGCCAATGATGTGGCCAATGCGGTCGGGCCGCTGGCGGCCATCGTGCATACCGTCGAGGTGGGGTCTATCTCGTCTTCGGTCGGTCTGCCGCTCTGGGTTCTGCTGGTGGGCGCAATGGGGATCTCCTTCGGTCTGCTGCTGTTCGGGCCGCGCCTGATCAAGCTGGTCGGCTCCGAGATCACCAAGCTCAACACGGTCAGGGCCTTCTGTGTGGCGCTGTCGGCGGCGATCACCGTCATCGTTGCAAGCTGGCTGGGGCTGCCGGTCAGCTCGACCCATATCGCTGTCGGCGGGATCTTCGGCGTGGGCTTTTACCGTGAGTTCCACGCTCAGCGTCGGGCTGCCCGTCCCGGTGCGCTGCAAAAGGGCAAGCCTGTGCCGCCCGAAGAACGCAAGCGCCGCCTTCTGGTGCGCCGCGCGCATATCCTGCAGGTGGCCGCAGCTTGGGTGGTGACCGTGCCCTTCTCGGCGGTCCTTGCCATCGGCATCTATCTGCTGCTGACGCTGGTCGCCTGAGCGCGGCCACAGCCTGAAACGCAAAAGACGCAAGCCCCGCTTGCGTCTTTTCCATGTGCGGGGCCAGAGCGTTCCGGCCAGACCCTGCTGGGGCGTGTGGCGCAGGCCGCTCAGGCCTTTGCAAGCGCCGCAAGCTGGTCATGCAGCGTCGTGACACCCAGAGCGGCCTGCGCCGCCTCGCGGCCTTTCTGCACGAAATGGTCTTTGTAGATCCGGTTGTGGTGGTCGGTTTCCTGATAGTGATGCGGGGTCAGCGAGACCGACAGGACCGGAACACCGGTTTCAAGGCCGGTGCGCATCAGGCCGTCGACCACGGTCTGGGCCACGAAATCATGACGGTAGATCCCGCCATCCACCACGAAGGCCGCACAGGCGATGGCGGCATAGCGCCCCGTTTGGGCCAGTTTCTTGGCGGCCAAGGGCAATTCGAACGCCCCCGGCGCATCGAACACGTCAACCTGATCGGCAGGGATCAGTTCGTAAAATCCTTTCAGTGCCTGATCGACAATATCGGCATGCCACTGCGCTTTGACGAAAGCATAACGGGTGGGTGTCATCTGGATCTCCTTTCGCAACAACACGTCACCCAAGGCGATCACATGCCAGAACGCTTCGCGAAGGGCGCGCGCCTGACACATTCTCTTCCATCCGGACTATGACCGTCGGCTCGGGAATTGCACCCGATCTGCTGACCCCTCTTGGTGAGGGCGCTCGCGGGCTTGCAGACCTGCTGCTTACCGCCGGTGGGGAATTTCGCCCCGCCCTGAGAACAGCGCGAAAGTGGCGCGTTTCACGGGCGGGTGCAAGAGGCAGCTTGTGGCTGAATTGCACAGCCTGTCATGCATTTACGGTCAGACAATCACATCGCGCGCGATTTGCTGGCCGATGCCGAACACGCGGCGGTAGCGGTCGATCTCGGAGAGCGGGCCCATCGCCTTATTGGGATTGTCCGACAGTTTCACCGTCGGTTTGCCATTGGCCGAGATCGCCTTGCAGACAAGGCTGAACGGAGCCAGCCCGTCATCCGGCACGAAGCCGCGGAAGTCATTGGTCAGCAGCGTGCCCCAGCCAAAGCTGCATTTGACCCGCCCGTGGAACTGGCCATGCAGTTTGCGGATCTCCTCGACATCCAGCCCGTCAGAGAAGATCACCAGCTTCTTGCGCGGGTCTTCCCCTTTCGACTCCCACCAGCGGATCGCGGCCTCGGCCAGAGGGGCCGGATCGCCGCTATCGATACGGATGCCGGTCCAGCCTGCCAGCCAGCTTGGTGCATCGCGCAGGAAGCCTTCGGTGCCGTAAGTGTCGGGCAGGATGATGCGCAGGTTGCCGTCATGCTCTTCGTGCCAGTCCGCAAGCACCTTGTACGGGGCCTGCTTGAGCGCTTCGTCGGTATCGGCCAAGGCGGCATAGACCATCGGCAGTTCATGGGCATTGGTGCCCACCGCCTCGATGTCGCGGCGCATGGCGATCAGGCAGTTCGAGGTGCCGGTAAAGGCTCCGCCCGCCGCACTGTCGCCCAGACCTTCCAGCATCGCCTGCACGCACCAGTCCTGCCAAAGATGGCTATGGCGGCGGCGCGTGCCGAAATCCGCGATTTTCAGCCCTTCGAGATCCTTGAGCGCATTGATCTTTTCCCAGATGCGGGTCATCGCGCGGGCATAGAGCACCTGCAGCTCGAAACGGCGCATCTGGTTGACAATCGCGCGCGAGCGCAGCTCCATCAGAATTGCCAGCGCGGGAATTTCCCAAAGCATGACCTCATGCCAGCGGCCTTCGAAGGTCAGCTCGTACTGGCCGTCTTTGACCTGTAGGTCATATTCCGGCAGCTGGTAGTTGTCGAACCACTCCATGAAGTCGGGGCGGAACATCTGGCGCTTGCCATAGAACATATTGCCGCGCAGCCATGTGCTTTCCCCGCGCGACAGTTTCAGCGAGCGGGCGTAATCCAGTTGCATGCGCAGGACATTCTCGTCGATCAGCTCGGCCAGCTTGATGTCTTTCGAGCGGTTGATCAGCGAGAACCGCACCACCGTATCGGGGCTGTTGCGGAAGATCGACTGGCACATCAGCAGCTTGTAGAAATCGGTGTCGATCAGGGAGCGGATGATCGGGTCGATCTTCCACTTGTGGTTATAAACGCGCGTCGCGATATCGACCATACTCGGCCCCTCCCTCGTTATGGCAGGGACTAAACCGATAAATCAGGCACTTGGCAAGAGCCGGGGGTCAGGCAAGCCAAATGCCCGCCGCCTCCATCCGGCCCAGCGCCGCCGCCTGTGAACCGTCCAGATCGATGCCACGGCAGGCCGAATGCCGGACGCGGACCCCATAGCCCAGCTTTGCCGCATCCAGCGCGGACCAAGCGACGCAGAAATCCAGGGCCAGCCCGCAGAAGGTCAGATCCGTCACACCGCGCTCTTGCAGATAGCCATGCAGGCCGGTGGGCGTGGTCCGGTCATTTTCGAAAAAGGCCGAATAGCTGTCGATCGTGGGGCGAAAGCCCTTGCGCAGCACCAGATCGGCGGCATCCGTGGCCAGATCGGGGTGAAACGCCGCGCCTTGCGTGCCCTGCACGCAATGATCCGGCCACAGGACCTGCGGACCATAAGGCATGTGCGCCACCGAATAGGGATCGGCCCCGTGGTTCGAGGCAAAGGATTGGTGGTCGGCGGGATGCCAGTCCTGCGTCAGTACGGTCACGTCATGCTCGCCCATCAGCGCATTGATTTCTGTGACAATCTCGTCGCCTGCAGTAACGGCAAGTTTGCCGCCCGGACAGAAGTCGTTCTGCATGTCGATGACGATCAGGGCTGTGGTCATGAGAGGGCTCCGCTGTTGTGTCAGGCAGGCTAGGCGGCGCTGGGCCAAGGGTCAACTGGCACGGAAAAGCTGTGGCCGTAATACAGATTATATCAGGCTTGCCTGAAGCGGGCTCAAGGCAGTAAACGCAGGCGCATGTATATCGTAGCCGCACTCTATCACTTCACCCGATTCGATGATCTGGCCGCTATCCGTGGCCCGCTCTTGGCGCTGGCACAGGCGCAGGGCGTCAAGGGCACGCTTCTACTGGCCCATGAGGGGATCAATGGCACCATCGCCGGCCCGCGCGAAGGGATCGATGCCGTGCTCGCCCATGTGCGCGCGCTTCCGGGCTGTGCCGATCTGGACTGGAAGGAAAGCACCGCCGAGGATGAACCCTTCCTGCGGATGAAGGTGAAGCTGAAGAAAGAGATCGTGACGATGGGCCAGCCGGACGTGGATCCGACGGCCTCGGTCGGTAATTACTGCACGCCGGAAGAGTGGAACGAACTCATTCAGGCGCCTGATGTTGTGGTGATCGATACGCGTAATGATTACGAGGTCGATATCGGCACGTTCAAAGGCGCGGTAGACCCCAAAACCAAGACCTTCCGCGATTTCCCGAAATGGTGGGAAGAGAACCGCGAGCGTTTCCACAACAAGCGCGTGGCGATGTTCTGCACCGGCGGTATCCGCTGCGAGAAATCGACCAACTATCTGATCGGGCAGGGTGTCGAGGATGTCTACCACCTGAAGGGCGGCATCCTGAAATATCTCGAAGAGATGCCCAAGGAAAACAGCCTCTGGGAAGGCGATTGCTTTGTGTTTGACGGGCGTGTGGCGCTGACCCACGGGCTGGAGCAGGGCAAGCACCGCGAGGTCTGCCATGCCTGCCGCCGCCCGCTTGCCCCCGAAGACCGCGCCCGCCCCGAATTCGAGCAGGGCGTGCAATGTCACCATTGCGTGGGCGAGTATTCTCCGGAAGACCGCGCCCGTTTCCGCGAGCGCGAGCACCAGATCCAGCTGGCGAAGGCCCGCGGCGAACGCCATATCGGTCGGGAAGAGGCCTCGGAGGTCTGATCCCCTTCCGGCCTCAGGCGGCCTTGGCCGCCCCTTGTGCCGCCTCGTAACGCCGCGCCCACGCCAGCCCTGTTTCCACGCCAAAGGCAATGGTCAGCGCCGCCCCGATATCGATCGAGGATTTTTCCACGGGTTGGAGGCTGTTGACGCCCAATGCGGCGATTGCTCTGTGAATAAGTTCGAATGGCGTGTCTTTGCTGACGAGGCCGAGAACGAAAAACACGACACAGATTGCTACAAAGCTGAGTAGCCTGCGCCAGTTGGCAGCGCTGATCGCCGGATCGTCAAGCCGCATGATCGGGCTGAAGAAAAAGCCTGCATAGAGGCATAGCCAGAATGTCAGAAACAGGATGATGGCGATAGGGGTCGGGATGTCTCCCGTAAGATGGTAATAGGCGCTATAACCTATGCCGAGCGATATGCTGGCTAGGCAGATGCTCACGCCGCATGTCCCCAAGATACAGGCGACATCGGGGCGGCGGTTTGCGGCAAGCGTAAACGTTATCCCCGCAGCGATCACACCGGGCAAGGCGACAACGCCCAAGATCGCAACGACGGCCTCGCCGGGGCTGTTGAAATAATCGAAGTGATGCGTGAAATCGACCGGTAGCAGGCCTATCCCGATGGTGGTCGCACTGGCGACCAGCAACCAGACGCCAAGGCCGAGTGTCAAAGATTTCATCTTAAAATCCGTGGTTTGTTATGAAGCATGGCGTCTTTAGCACTCGACAGAGGGGCAGAGAAGGTAAAATAGGGCCTGTGAGGTTTTCGGTCTTGGCAAAGAACCGCGCCTCGCCTACCTTAGAACTGTTCTAAAGTTGAGGGCCGCATCCATGTTTTCCTTCCTCGGTAACCGTCGCCGCTTTTCGGACCTGAACGAGCAGGAGATCCTCGCGCTGGCGATTTCGTCGGAAGAGGATGACGCCCGCATCTACCGTCAGTTTGCCGAGCATCTACGGGCGGAATTTCCCGCCTCGGCCAAGGTGTTCGACGGGATGGCACTGGAGGAAGACGAACATCGCCGCCGTTTGATTGAAACACATCAGGCGCGGTTCGGTCAGGTGATCCCGCTGATCCGGCGCGAACATATCGCGGGGTTCTATTCGCGCAAGCCGGTCTGGATGGCCGAGACCATGTCGCTGGACGCCATGCGCGGGGAAGCGGCTGCGATGGAACGCGAGGCCGAGCGTTTCTATACCGCTGCTGCCGGACGTGCCACCGATGCCGCGACCCGTAAGCTGCTGGGCGATCTTGCCGCTGCCGAGGCGGGGCATGAAGCCACGGCCGAGCATCTTGTGGAAGAACATCTGACCCCCGACGCCCGTGCCGAGGAAGACCGCGCGGCGCATCGTCAATTCGTGCTGACTTGGGTGCAACCCGGTCTGGCGGGGCTGATGGACGGGTCGGTCTCGACTCTGGCACCGATCTTTGCCACCGCTTTCGCCACGCAGGACCCGAAGACGACGCTGCTGGTCGGGCTTGCGGCTTCGGTCGGGGCGGGGATCTCGATGGGCTTCACCGAGGCCGCCCATGATGACGGGGTGATCTCGGGCCGTGGCTCGCCGCTCAAGCGCGGTCTGGCCTCGGGGGTGATGACGGCTTTGGGCGGGTTGGGCCATGCGCTGCCCTATCTGATCCCCGATTTCTGGACCGCAACCATCATCGCGATGATGGTGGTCTTTGTCGAACTCTGGGCGATTGCCTGGATCCAGAACCGCTATATGGAGACGCCCTTCCTGCGAGCGGTTTTCCAAGTGGTGCTGGGCGGCGCGCTGGTCTTTGCCGCAGGTGTGCTGATCGGCGGCGGCTAAGCGCCAAGCAGGCTTAAAGTCGACAGGCTGGCGCTTTTGCAAGAGCCGTGCTAGCGACATCCTATGTTCGCGATATTCCTGCAGCTGCTTCCGTTTTTCGCCCTGATCGGGCTTGGCTGGTCTGCCGGACGCATCGGTTTTTTCCCGCCCGCTGCAACGGCCTATCTGACGAAATTCATCTTCTTCTTCCCGCTGTCGGCGATGCTGTTCGACTTCACCTCGGGGCTGGAGATCGGCCATGTGTTTCAGGCCCGCTTTATGGGTGCCTATCTTGCGGGATCGCTTTGTATCTGGCTGATGGCTTTCGCGGTGGCAAAGCTGCGCGGCGAGGCCACCGATATGTCCACCATCGAAGCGCAGACCGCGATGATCGGCAATACCGGCTTTCTGGGGGTGCCGATGCTGGCCGCCGTGCTGGGGCCGGAGGCGGTGCCCGCCATCATCATGGTGCTCTGCGTCGATCTGATCGTATTCTCGGTGCTGTTTACGGTGGTGATCAGCGCGGCCCGCACAGGGCGGGTCGCTCTTTGGCCCCTTGCCTTGGGCGTGGTGAAAAACCCGATGGCGGTCTCGATGGCGGCGGGGCTTATCTGGTCGGCCTCCGGCCTGCCGATCCCCGAGTGGCTGTCCCAGACCGTGACCATGCTGGGCGCCGCCGCCACCCCAGGTGCGCTTTTTGCCATAGGGGCCAGCCTTGCGGCGCTGACGCTGAACCGGCTTGGCCCCGCGTCGTGGCTGTCGGTCTGCAAGCTGGCACTGCATCCATGCGTGATCGCGCTTTCGGCGTTTTTCGTCTTTGGCGTGGACCGTTTCGATGCGGGGGTGATGGTGGCCACCGCCTCCTTGCCTGTCGCGGGAAATGTCTACATGCTGGCGCAAAACTATAACATCGGCGCGCCGCGGGTCTCTGCTGCCATCTTCGTGTCAACGGCCGCCAGTATTCTAACGCTGCCAGTCATTCTGCACTGGGTCCAATAAGAGAGGGTGCCATGCGCATTATTTCCGAAAACCGCTGCTTCGAGGGCGTCCAAGGCGTCTATGCGCATGACTCCAAGGCCACCGGCACCGAGATGACCTTTGGTCTGTTCCTGCCCGAAGAGGCCGAAGACGGCCCCGTGCCGCTTTTGTGGTATCTGTCGGGGCTGACCTGCACCCATGAGAACGCGATGACTAAGGCCGGTGCACAGGCATGGGCGGCGGAACATGGTGTGGGGCTGGTCTTCCCCGATACCTCACCGCGTGGCGAAGGCGTTGCCAATGACGAGGCCTATGATCTGGGTCAGGGCGCGGGCTTTTACGTCAATGCCACGCAGGACCCTTGGGCCACGCATTTCCGCATGTGGGACTATGTGGCAGAAGAGCTGCCTGCGCTCCTACTGTCGGAATTCGCCATCGACCCCGACCGTCAGTCGATTACCGGCCATTCGATGGGCGGGCATGGCGCGCTGACCCTAGCGATGCGCCTTCCGGGGCGGTTCCGGTCGGTCTCGGCCTTTGCGCCCATCGCGCAACCCACGCAAAGCGATTGGGGCCGCAAGCAGCTGGGCGCCTATCTGGGCGCCGATGAGGCCGCGTGGCTTGACCATGACAGCACTCATCTGATGACCGAACTCGGCTTTGATGGCCCTGTTCTGGTGGATCAGGGCGCGTCTGACCAATTCCTTGACCTGCTGCGCCCCGAAGCACTGGCCGCAGCCATGATGGCACGCCACCAAGAGGGCACCTTCCGCATGCAGAAGGGCTATGACCATAGCTATTTCTTCGTGCAAAGCTTCATGGCCGACCATCTGGCCTTCCATGCCGAGGCTCTGTGGAAATGATCAAGGCCGTCGTATTCGATATCGGCAACGTGCTGATCGAATGGCAACCCGAGCGCCATTTCGATACCTTCATGGCCCCCGAAGACCGCAAGCGCCTCTTTGCCGAGGTCGACCTGCACGCGATGAATGATGCCGTCGACAAGGGCGGCAACCTTTCCGAGCTTTGCGCGGCACTGGCCGAGCGTCACCCCGAGTGGCGCGAGCAGATCCTGCGCTGGAACGCCGACTGGCTGCAGATGGCCAGCCCCGCGATCCCGCAATCCGTCCGCCTGTTGCGAGCCCTGCGGTCCAAGGGTATCCCTGTCTTCGCGCTTAGTAACTTCGGCATCGGCACCTTCGCCATGGCGGAAGAGAAATACGACTTCCTGCAGGACTTCGACCGCCGCTATATCTCGGGCCATATGGGGGTCATCAAACCCGATCCGAAAATCTACCAGATGCTGGAAGAGGATTGTGGCGTGGCCCCTCAGGCGCTTCTCTTTGCCGATGACCGCTCCGATAATATCACGGCGGCCAAGGCACGCGGCTGGCAAACCCATCTCTTCACCACACCTCAAGGATGGGCCGACAGGCTGGTGGCAGAAGGGCTTTTGACGGCAGAAGAGGCGCGCTAAAGCAAACGGCCCCGTAAAGGGGCCGTTGTCTTTCGTCAGGCCCGCTTGGCCACGGAAACATCCATCATCTCCAAGACCTTCGCCTCGATCTGCGCGGCATTCATGCCCGCCACCTGATACATCTTCTCGGGCGAGGCATGGTTGATGAAATCATCAGGCAGCACCATCGACCGCAGACGGAACCCGCGATCGAACACGCCTTCTTCCATCAGGAAGTTCTGCACATGGCTGGCAAAGCCGCCAATCGCGCCTTCCTCGATGGTCAGAATGGCCTCATGCTCGGCCACAAGCTGCAAGATCATATCCTTGTCCAAAGGCTTGCAGAAGCGGGCATCAGCCACGGTCACAACGATGCCGCGCGCGCGCAGTGCCTCGCTGGCCTTCAGCACTTCCGACAGGCGCGCGCCATAGCTGAGAATGGCCAGCTTCGCGCCCTCCTGAATGATGCGCCCTTTCCCGATCTCCAAGGGCACGCCCCGCTGGGGCATATCCACGCCCATGCCCTCGCCACGCGGATAGCGGAAAGCCGAGGGACGGTCGTCAATGGCCGCGGCGGTCGCCACCATATGCACCAGCTCGGCCTCGTCACCCGCCGCCATCACCACGAAATCGGGGAGGTTCGCCAGAAAGGCCGTGTCGAAGGCGCCTGCATGGGTCGCGCCATCAGCCCCCACCAGCCCCGCGCGGTCAATCGCGAAACGCACCGGCAGCTTCTGGATCGCCACATCATGCACGATCTGGTCATAGCCGCGCTGCAGGAAGGTCGAATAGATCGCGCAGAAGGGCTTGATCCCCGAGGCCGCAAGCCCCGCCGAGAAAGTCACCGCATGCTGCTCGGCAATGCCCACGTCAAACATCCGGCGCGGGAAATGCGCTCCGAATTCTTTCAGCCCCGTGCCATCGGGCATGGCCGCCGTCACGCCGACGATCTTCTCGTCGCGCTCGGCCTCGGAAATCAGCGCCTCGGCAAAGACCTTGGTGTAGGAGGGCGCATTCGACGGTGCTTTCTTCTGCTCGCCGGTCGCAAGGTTGAACTTCGCGGTCGCATGGCCGCCATCGGGGCGGCTTTCGGCAGGCGCATAGCCCTTGCCCTTCTTGGTCAGCGCATGGATCAGCACCGGCCCACGGGCGCGCGCCTTCAGCGTGCGCAAGAGCGGCAGCAGGCTTTCCAGATCATGCCCGTCCACAGGGCCGATATAGGTAAAGCCCAGCTCTTCAAACAGCGTCCCGCCCATGGCCATGCCCTTGAGCATCTCCTTGGCGCGTTTCGCCCCTTCCTTGAAGGGCTCGGGCAGGAAGGCGCGGGCGGCACCCTTGGCGACCTCCTTGAGGTCCTGCAGGGGCGATTCCGAATACAGCCGCGTCAGATAGGTCGACAAAGCCCCGACAGGCGGCGCAATCGACATCTCGTTGTCATTCAGCACCACAAACATGCGGTTTTTCAGATGGCCACCGTGGTTGAGCGCCTCGAAGGCCATGCCTCCGGTCAGGGCGCCATCACCGATCACCGCAATCGCATCGCCCGTCTCGGCCCCGAGTTCGCGCGCGGTGGAAAAACCCACAGCCGCCGAGATCGAGGTCGAACTATGGCCCGCGCCGAAGGGGTCATAGGCGCTTTCCGAGCGTTTGGTAAAGCCCGACAGACCGTCCTCCATCCGCAGGGTGCGGATACGGTCGCGGCGTCCGGTCAGGATCTTATGCGGATAACACTGGTGGCCCACATCCCAGATGATCTTGTCGCGCGGGGCGTCAAAGACCGCATGCAGCGCCACGGTCAGTTCGACCACCCCCAGACCCGCGCCCAGATGGCCGCCGGTTTCCGACACGGCCGCAACGGTTTCACGGCGCAGCTCTCCGGCCAGCTGGATCAGCTCGCGGTCGCTGAGGCCCTTCATATCGGCAGGCAGGCGCACACGGTCCAGAACGGGCGTGGTCGAGGCTTGGTTTTGCGGGAGGTCGCTCATCTGTGGCTATCCGCTTTCGTCAGTGTTTGCGCGCGATGGTGAAGCGCGCGAGATCGCGTAGGCTATCGGCACCTTGCGCATAGGGGGCAAGGGCGGCAATGGCGAGGTCACAAAGCTCTGTGGCGCGGGTCTTTGCGCCCGCAAGCCCCAGCAACGACACAAAGGTCGCTTTACCGGCCTCGGCATCCTTATGCAGGCGCTTGCCGGTCAGATCCTCATTGCCCTCGATATCCAAGATGTCATCGGCAATCTGGAAAGCAAGGCCCAGAGCCTTGGCATAGGCAGCAAAAGGCGCAGGGTCCTTTTCGGCAAGCACGGCACCGGCCTTCGCGGCAAAGCCGATCAGCGCGCCGGTCTTGCCTTCCTGCAGCTCTATGATCTGTTCGATGGTCAGCGGGGTCGGGGCGGTCTCGGCGGCGATATCCAGCGCCTGACCATACACCATGCCCTCCGCACCAGATGCCTGCGCCAGATCGGCCACCAGCCTGATACGGGTCTCTGCCGTGCCAAGCGCAGGGCTGGTCAGCAGTTCGAAGGCCATTGTCTGGAGCGCATCGCCTGCCAGAGCGGCGGTGGCCTCGTCCCATTGCACATGCACCGTCGGCATGCCGCGGCGCAGGTCGTCGTTATCCATGCAGGGCATGTCGTCATGGACAAGGCTATAGGCGTGCAGCGCCTCGACCGCGCAGGCCGCAGGCATGGCTTTCTCGGTCGGGATGTCGAAAATGGCAGCCCCTTCCAGCACCAGAAACGCCCGCAGCCGCTTGCCGCCCTGCAGCGCGTAATGCATCGCGTCACGCAGCTGGCCTGCCGGATATTGCGCCACATGCGCGTCAAGCGCCGCTTGCACGGCGGTTTGGACATTTGTCAGACGGTCGGTGAACATTTACAGCCCTTCGGTCGGCACCGTGCCAGCGGGGGTGCCATCGGCGGCCAGCGTGATTTTCTCGACGCGCTCTTCCGCCGTCTTGAGAAGGGTGGCGCAGCGCTCTTTCAGCGCGGCACCGCGTTCGTATAGTGCAATCGACTGGTCAAGAGGCACATCGCCCCGATCAAGCTGGTTCACGACCTGCTCGAATTCCTTCATCGCTTCTTCGAAGCTCATTGCGGAAACATCGCGTGTCACGTCGGTCATCGCCCACTCCTTCGTTGGGCTTGGGATGCCACCAAATGCCGCGCGGGTCCAGCCCCCATAAGGGGAAAGCGGTGCGATGAGGGAAGGCGAGGGCGCTAAAAAGCAAAACCCCGCCCAAAGCAAAGCCTGGCGGGGAAGCAACTTGAAGGGCCGTCTTGAGAAAGACGGCCCCCGAGTTCTAAGGAGATGGTCCGGTTAGGGGTCTGAAGACGATCCGAAACGGAGCCCACCCAGGGTTCAAATTGCCTTAGGGATTGCCCTCAGGCCTCGGCCCCCCTGAATGTCCCGATACCTCTCTCCAATATCACTCTAGACACTGGATCACCTCCTTTCATTGCGTTACCGATAGCTCAAAGGTGGCACATATTTGGTTTATGACAAGTTAATTCATGCTGTTTTGGGTGATAGTTTCGTGACAGCTGCCTTAAAAGGCAGCAAGGCGATCAAAGATAAGGCAAACTTGAGCGAACTATCTGCAATCGCAAGCGAAACCCAAAGCGGTGCCATCGGTCCGACGCCCAAAACCGGCAGGGTTTCATTGGCCCATGAGACATCATCGGCAGGCCAGATGAAGGCGAGCTGGGTCGCGAAGGCCATCGAGAAAAAGATCGTGGAATCCAGACAGGATCCGATCAGCGAGGAGACAAGCGGTGCGCGCCACCAGCTGCCGCTGCGGAGCCGGTCGAAAATGGCGACATCCACCATCTGTGCCAGCAGGAAGGCCGACCCCGACCCGATGGCGACGCGCACCGAAACGAGCGGGCCGAACTGGCCTTCGATCTGGCTGCCGATCAGCGAGCACAGGACGCCGGTGACAAACCCCGCCAGAACGACGCGGCGCGCCTGTCGGGGGCCGTAGAAGCGGTTCATCAGATCGGTGACGAGAAAGGCGAAAGGATAGGTGACCGCGCCCCAAGTGAGCCAGTCGCCCAACAGGAACTGCACCAGAATATTGGAGGCCACGACAATGATGGCCATAGCGAGAACGCCAGGGAGGAAGTGTTTCATGATTTTGACCGTTTTTACATGGTAGCGGAGACATGGTCCGATGTGCCGGACGATAGGCGCGCATACCGCCTCGCCGTCCTTGCGGTCAAGAAAAAACGTGGGTCATGCTTATTTGGGAAGACGGTATTCGACGATTTCCGTGCGCTGGAGCATGCGGAAATTATCATCCGAAATCATTGTCAGCCGGATGAACCCTTCTGTATCGCGCCAGACGGAAAGCCCTTCGAGATTGTCGTGATGGCCCGCTGTGGTCTGTAGCAGAACCTGTCCTTGGCCCAGTTTGCCATCCCTGACCTCGAATACCTCGACCCGTGTCAGGAAACCCAGAAGCCCCCAGAAATCGCGTTCGAGCAGATAGAAGCGCCCGTCCGGTCCGAAATCTGCGCCCACGGCCTGCCATTCCCCCTCGCGGGCGATGGAGAAGGGGCGCGACCAGCGGCTATCGGCCAGTTTGAACACCGGAAAGGGCCGCCCCGAGCGCCCCGACCGTTCGGGCAGGGTGTAAAGCGCGCCGCGTCCGTCGATCGCGAGCGCCTCCAGCGAGGCATTGGCCTGAAGATGCCGGAACTCGGCCGCCCGTGGCAGCGGCACCGCCTTGCTGGAGCCTTTGGCATAATAATCGATACGCGGCAGGTCGCCCTCGAAGGAGACATAGACGCCGCCATCGGGGGCAAGGGCCAACCCCTCGGAATCACCGCGCGAGACGGTCATCGGGCGGTCGTGATTGTCATGCAGGGTAAGCGGATTGGCACTGGGGCTGACCGCTGTGATCTTGCCTGATGCGTCTCGGGTGATCGTGGCACGCCAGAGGCTTGTCCGGTCCGACAGCGTGACCAGTTCGCGCCCGTCTTCGGTCAGTTCCAGCCCGGAGAACCCGCCGAATTGCGGGTGGTCGACTTTCCAGACATAGGTCTGCAGGAATTCGGCGGGCCCTGCGGTTTGCGCTTTTGCCGGCAAGGCGAGGCAAAGCGCGATCAGGGTGAAAAGGAAAGGTTTCATTGCGCAGATAGGATCGTCCGGCATTGGGCGGGAAGATCCGCCATCGTATAGGTTTTCGCCGTGCGCGGTGCAGGGCCTTTGGGCTTTTGCGGGGCGGCGGGTTTGGTCGGGTGCAGGGCTTCGGTCACCCACCAGTTCAGCGTCTCGTCACAGCCGTCGCCGCCTTTGGAGAGCTGGGTCACGGTCGGCGTCTGGGCTTCGCAATATTTCGCACCGGGCGGGCATTTCAGCCGCACGTGGAAATGGGTGTTATGCCCCCAATAGGGGCGGATTTTCTGCAACCACGCGCGGTCCCCACGCGGCGCCGCATTGCACATGGCGATCTTGGCTGCGGCGGCCACGAAGATCCGGTCCACCCGCGGGTCGGAGGCGGCGGCCTTCAGCAATGCCATATGGGCGGGGGTCCAGTTGCCATTGGTCCGCGTCTGGTCAGCGGTGCGGATGGAGATCGACGAGATTTTCTCGCGCTCGGCACGGCTGAGGGTCAGCCGTTTGGGCGGCAGCATCCAGATATCGGCATCCAGCCCTGTCTGGTGGCTGGCATGGCCGCCGGTCATCGGGCCACCGCGAGGCTGTGCGATATCGCCGATATAAAGCCCCGACCAGCCGGGCAGGGTGGCCGCATAGCGCGACAGATCCTGTAGGAAGGCCAGTGTTTCGGGCTGGCCATAATAGCGGTTGCGCGACAGGCGCATCATCTGCCATGTCGGGCCGCTTTCGGGCATGGTGGCCAGACCCGCAGCACAGCCCTTGGAATAGAACCCCACAGCGGCGGGAGCTTGGGTGGTGGGGGTGGATTTGGCACCGAACAGCTGCCGTGCAAGCGGTTCGGCCTGCGCCATCTGGCCGGAGGCCAGAGAGATCCCCAGAACCAGTGGAAGAACCAGAACCAGTGGAAGAAGACGAGACAGTTGCACGGGCGGAATGTCCTGTTTTACGAACGAGAGGGGGCAGAGGCGGTGGCCGTCGGTCTGACCCAGCTTAACAGCACAAGCCCCGCCACGAAAAGTGCCAAAACCGGGGTGATGCCCAGAGATTGCTGCCCCGTCACCGAGGTCACGATTCCGATGGACAGCGGCGCGATAAATGCGGTGGCCTTGCCCGAGAGCGCATAGATGCCGAAATATTCGGTCATCCGCTCGGGCGGGGACTGGTGCACCATCATCACGCGGCTGGCCGATTGCAGGGCACCGCCTGCCCCGCCGATGACGCAGCCCAGAACGAAAAAGGCGATATCGGGGGCTGCGGACTCCGCTGTGACGGGCAGGCCGAAAACATGATCGGGGGTAATCGAGATGATGCCCAGCACCGCCGCGATCAGTATCAGCAGGCAGGCGATGATAACCGGTTTGGAGCCGAACCCGTCATCCGCGCGCCCGCCGAGCCATGCGAAGATCGCACCTGCGATAATCGAGAGAATGCCGAAGATGCCGATCTGCGTGATCGACCAGCCCAGCACGCCCGCTGCATAAAGCCCGCCAAAGACATAGACCCCGTTGAGCGCGTCGCGATAGAGCATCGACGCCGCCAGCCATGCCATCAGGCTCGGGCGCTTGGGCAGCGACCCGAGCGTCATACGCAGGTTGGGCCAGCCTTGCGCCACGGCTGCCCTGATCGTCAGGGCATCCGGCTTCGGGCGGTCTTTCACCCAGAGGAAAAACGGGATCATGAAGACCGCATACCATAGCGCCGTCAGGGGGCCTACGATGCGCGTATCCTCGCGGCTGCCGACATCCAGCCCGAAGATCGGGGCGCGCCCGATCAGGGTATGGCCGGTTTCGGGGCTGGCCTGAAACAGGGTCAGCATCAGGATCAGCAGGATCAGCCCGCCGACATAGCCGAAGGCCCAGCCCGCCCCCGAGATCCGGCCCAATGTGCTGCGGGGGCCAAGCTCGGGCAGGTAGGCATTGGTGAAGGTGGTCGCGAATTCCATGCCGATCAGCCCGATCGCAAAGCTCGTCAGGATAAAGAGCAGGCTGTAATCCTGCGGAATGGCCCACCACAGGCCGGAAGCTCCCAGCACATACATCGCGGAAAACAGCCACAGGAACCGGCGTTTGGCCCCGCTTCTATCGGCGACCGCCCCCAGAAAGGGGGAGGCCAGCGCAATCACCACCCCTGTCGCGCCAATGCCATAGCCCCAGACGGCCTGCGCCACACTGCCATCGCCCAGAAGCGTCTTCATATAGGGGCCGAAGGTGAAGGTCAGCAGAAGCGTGTTATAGGGCTGGCTGGCCCAGTCGAAGAAAAACCAGCCCCAGAGAGCTTTCCTGTCGCGCTGCATGAGAGACCTCTTGAATGGTAACGGGACTGCGTAAAGCGTCATGATACCGGCGATGCAAGCATTCTGCCCGGAAGAATTTACCGAAAATCGATATCACGGACATGCGTTGCAAGGTTGCAAGATGACTGCGGCTCGCATAGGTAGTTACTCACCCAGCCGGAGGTCTTTTGCATATGGTCACGCTGTTTCAGGCGCTCAATCTTATACTGGATATTGTGTGGTTTGTGATGATTGTCCACATCATCATGAGCTGGTTGATCAATTTCAATGTCCTGAACCTGAACCAGCAGATGGTCCGCCAAATCTGGTATGGCCTGAATTCGCTCTTGGAGCCGATCTATGCGCCGATCCGCCGCATTCTGCCCAATACCCCCGGTCTTGATCTGGCGCCGCTGGTGGCTTTCGTGATCCTGATGATCCTGCAGCGCGCGCTGATCAATAACGCGGGCTTCTTCTACGGGTATTGATCCTATGGTCGAGGCCACGCTGCCCGACTGTCATGCAGTCCTGACCGATATCTTCGGGTTCCGCGAATTCCGTCCCGGACAGGAAGAAATCGTGCGCTCCGTCATGGCGGGGCGCAATACTTTGGCCATCATGCCGACGGGCGGTGGCAAATCGCTGTGTTTCCAGATCCCCGCGCTGTGCCGCGAGGGGCTGACGGTGGTGATCTCGCCGCTGATTGCCCTGATGCGCGATCAGGTGCGGGCGCTGCGCGAGGCGGGGGTCGAGGCCGGCGCCCTGACCTCGGGCAATACCGAGGACGAGACCGAAGAGGTCTTTCGTGCCATCGACGAAGGCCGGTTGAAGATCCTCTATATGGCGCCGGAACGGCTGGCCTCGGGCGGGGCGGTGCATCTGCTGCGCCGTGCGCGGGTCGGGCTGATTGCCGTGGACGAGGCGCATTGCGTCAGCCAGTGGGGCCATGACTTCCGCCCCGATTACCTGCGCATCGGGGAATTGCGCCGCGACCTGAAGGTGCCGCTGGCCGCTTTTACCGCCACCGCCGATGAAGAAACCCGCGCCGAGATGGTCACGCGGCTGTTTGACGGCGATGCGCCCGAGACCTTCCTGCGTGGCTTTGACCGCCCCAATATCCATCTGGCGTTCGAGCCCAAAAACCAGCCGCGCGGGCAGATCCTGCAGTTTGCCGCCGCGCGCAAGGGGCAGTCGGGCATTGTCTATTGCGCCACTCGCAAAAAGACCGAGAGCCTTGCGCAGGCGTTGAATGAGGCGGGGCATACGGCCTGCTATTATCACGGCGGCATGGACCCCGATGACCGCCGCGCCGTCGAGACGCGCTTTCAGCAGGAAGACGGGCTGATCGTGGTGGCGACTGTGGCCTTCGGCATGGGGATCGACAAGCCCGATATCCGCTGGGTGGCCCATGCCGATCTGTCGAAATCCATCGAGGCCTATTATCAGGAGATTGGCCGCGCGGGCCGTGATGGCGCCCCTGCAGAGACGCTGACCCTCTTTGGCCCCGACGATATCCGCATCCGCCGCGCCCAGATCGACGAGGGGCTTGCGCCGCCCGAACGCAAGGACGCCGATCACGGGCGGCTGAATGCGCTGCTGGGTCTGGCCGAGGCCACCGCCTGCCGCCGCCAGAGGCTGCTGGCCTATTTCGGCGAAGAGGCAAGCCCTTGTGGCAACTGCGATATCTGCGACACGCCGCCCGATCTGTTTGATGCGACCGAACCGGTGCGCATGGCGCTGTCGGCCTGTCTGCGCTGCGACCAGAGCTATGGCAGCCAGTATCTGATCGAGGTGCTGCTGGGCCAGTCGAACGAGCGCATTTCCTCGCGCGGGCATGACCGCCTGCCGACCTTCGGGGTGGGTAAGGCCTGGACGCGCCCGCAGTGGCAGGCGATCTTCCGGCAGATGATGGGGCATGACCTGATCCGCCCCGATGCCGAACGTCACGGCGCGTTATTCGTGACCAAGGCCGCGCATCCGATCCTGCGCGGCGAGGAACAGATCACCTTCCGGCGTGACCCTGTGCGCGGGGCGAAAAAGCAGACGGTGGTCAAGGCGCTTGTGTCCGAGGAGGACGCGCCGCTGCTGTCGGCCCTGAAGGCCAAGCGGAGGGCGCTTTCCGAGGCGGCGGGGCTTCCGGCCTATATGATCTTCCCCGACCGCACCCTGATCGAGATGGTCGAGGCCCGTCCGCAAACGCTGGACCAGATGGCGCGGATCAACGGGGTGGGGGCCAAAAAGCTGGAAAGCTATGGCACGGCATTCCTTGAGGTGCTGGTGGGGGAGGAGATGCAGAAAATGCATCCCGCGCGCCGTGCTTTGGCGGGGCGTCAGGCCGGACCTCTGTTTGATGCGCTGCTGGCAGAGCAACTCCGTTTGGAGCGTGGCGAGGACGGGACAGGGCGGATGCTGAGCGTGTCTTCGTCGTTGCTGCGCAAGATTGCCGAGATGCGGCCAGGCGACCTGAAGGGGCTGGAACGGCTTGGTCTGGAAGACGCCAAGCTCGACCGTTTCGGTGCCGCCTTCCTGCAGCTTATTTCCGAGACCTAGGCAGCCCCGTCCTGTAGCGACTGTGCGGTCGGGGGACAATTTGCCACGATATGGTCGATGATCGCCGTTTTGCGCAATGGTTTGGTCAGATAGTGATCCATACCCGAGGCCAGTATGCCCTCGCTATCGCCGTCCATCGCATGGGCCGTCAGGGCGCAGATCGGCACGTGGCTGCCGCTTTCCAGAGACCGGATGCGGCGGGTGGCTTCCTTGCCATCCATCTCGGGCATGGAAATATCCATGAAGATCAGGTCGGGCTGGAAGCTTTGCCATTTCTCGACCGCTTCCAGACCGTTATTGGCGAAGACCAGATCAATGGGCAGATCTTTTACCATCTTGCCAAAAACGAGCTGGTTGGTGCGATTATCCTCGGCGGCGAGGATGCGCATCTTGCGTTGGCCAACAGGGGGCGGCGGCGCGGGCGGTGGCACCGTTCTTGCAACCGGATACGACAGGTTTTGCAAGGTGCGGAACAGATGCGACCGCAGCACCGGCTTTTCCAGACATTCGATCTGGGCCGCGTGGGCCTCTTCGGGGGTGATCGCATCGGGGTCCGAACTCAGCAGCACCACGGGAATCTTCACGCCGCGTTGCCGCAAGGTCTGGCACAGATGCAGGCCATCCATATCCGGCATCCGGAAATCGCTGAGCATAATGTCGAATTTCGCGCCCCTGTCGAAAGCGGTCAGCGCTTCCTGTGCGTTCCGGCACAATGTCACCTTCAGCCCGTAGGTTTCCAGCTGCCGTTCGAGAATGACACGGTTGACCATCAGATCATCGACCACAAGCGCGGCCCGCAGCGTGATCGGCGGACCGGGGGTCGAGACATGCGGCGCGGGTTCGGCGGCGGGCACCAGAATCTTGAACCCGAAACACGAACCGCGCCCCAGCTCGCTATCGACCCAGATCTCGCCGCCCATCATCTCGATCAACTGCTTGGTGATGGCAAGGCCAAGCCCCGTGCCCTCGAACTTGCGGTTGGTTTCGCTTTCGACCTGATTGAACTCGCCGAAAACATGGTCGATCTGTTCGGGATTGATGCCGATGCCGGTATCCTCGACGGTGATATGCAGCTCGTAATTATTCTGCTTCCGCTCTATCCCGACCACGCGCGTCAGCACATGGCCGCTAAGCGTGAATTTCACCGCATTGCCCAGAAGATTGGTCAGAATCTGGCGGATACGCCCCGGATCGGCCACGAATCGTGTCGGCAGGAACATGTCGTAATCGACCAGAAGCCTCAGCTTCTTGTCGCGTGCGGAAGGTTGCAGCAGCATGGTCACCTCGTGCACACACCGCTCCAGATCGAAAATCTCGGGATAGAGCTTCAGGCGCTCCGCCTCGATCTTGGAATAGTCGAGCACATCATTGATGATCGTCAGCAGCGCCTCGCCGGAAGAGCGGATGGTTTCCGCATAAAGACGCTGATCCTCTGTCAGCTCTGTCTCGGTCAGCAGTTCGGCCATGCCCACCACGCCATTCATCGGCGTCCGGATCTCGTGGCTCATATTGGCAAGGAAGGCCGATTTCGCGCGATTGGCGGATTCGGCCTTTTCGCGTGCCTCTTCCAGTTCCGCTTCGCGGCTGACATGGGTCGAGATATCCTGTGCGATGCAGACCAGATCGCCGCCTTCGCCCCACCGGTCGATCAGCCGGATATGGGCCCCTTTACGGGTGATGATCGTGATCGGTTCGATCGGATTGCGGCGGATGCGCGCGATCATGTCATGATGCCAGTCGGCAGGGTCGCGCCCGTCCAGATCCACCATCCGGTGCTTGGCCACGATATTAAGCACCGAATCGTAGGTCACGCCCGCAGCGATGGCCACTTCGCCCTCGAAGAAATCCAGATAGACCTTATTGGCGGCCACCAGCCGCAGATCGGCGTCATAGACGGCAAACCCGTCGGGAATCGTCTCAAGCGCGTCCCACAGCCTGCGTTGGGCTATTATGGCAACGGAATTGGCCCGTGCGAGATCATCCATCACGCGATGGTTCTCGCCCTTCAAAGAGGCGGCTTCCGTCAGGGCGCGGGTCAGGCCGTGGCGCTGCTCCACGATCTGGTCGGACAGGGCGCGGGCATGCAATGCCAGTTTCTGATTGGCCGTAAACAGTTCACGCTTCTTCTGGTCAAGCAGCCGTTCCGCCGCCAGACGGGCGCGACGCTCCTGAGCCAGCTTGTCAGCGATCGTGTTTCTGGTGCCTGTCGGCATGCTGGTTCAGTCCCCATTCCGTTCGACCAGCATCTTGGTGACGTCCAGTAAATTTAGGCTTAATCCTTAAGGCTGATCGCGGGCCAGCTATAGAAAATCCCTCACAAATTTCTACCTTAAGGAGAAATTCCTGCGGTTTTACAGCCTGCATATAACGGGCTCAACATGACCGTTGGCATATTGACGCAGCGGCAGTATCGCCGCGTCAGGGAAGGCCCCGGTTTCGGCCCCGGGCGATTCTGTATCCTGCCCGCCTTCGGGGCCGCTACGCGCGATATACCGCGGTCAGGCGGCGATAGTGGCAACCGGAACAAGCGGTTGGCGCCCGTTTTCGGTCAGCAGCCATGCGTCGCGGCCTTCGATCACCACTGCCGAGACAGGGCCGCCATAGCCCGCACTGCTATCGAGGTTGAGGCGGTTGCCATAATGCGTCACCTGATCGATTGCGGTATGGCCATGCACCACCAGCATGCCGTGATCGCTGGTATCTTCCAGCCAGCCTTTGCGGATCCAGCACAGATCGTCTTCGGTCTGGTTGCCGATGCTGACCCCCGGACGGATGCCGGCATGCACAAAAAGCAATTCACCGAAGATGAAGTGGTTGGGGCGGCTGGCCAGCCAGAGCCGGTGCGATTCGGGAACCATCCGGAGCGCCTCGGCATGGACGATATCGGCGGGGCGTTCATCGGCATTGGGCACGCCATAGGAGGCCAGTGTGGTATTGCCGCCCAATCGTGGGTTCAGCCATGTCAGATCCTTGCGCAGCATCGGATCGGCGTCGAAAGGGTCGTTCATGAAAATCGAGAACATCCTGTCGTGATTGCCTTTCAGTACCACCCAGTTTTTCCCCGCCCGCATCGCGTTGAGCAGGTAATCGATGACGCCGGCACTCTCGGGGCCACGGTCGGCAACATCTCCGACATGGATCACAGGGGCGGACTGGTCGCCAAAGGCCGCACGGTCCTGCTCGATCAGATCGTGTGCAATCTTCAGCTTGTCGAGATGTCCGTGAATGTCTCCGATGGCATAGGCGCGCATAGTTCTTTCCTTACAAATGAAAAAGGCCCCCGCGGGTCGCAGGGGCCTTGGCGTTCATGAACCTATTATGGCTCAGCCGAGAATGAATTCCAGCGGTTTTACTTGCTTGAAGATACCGGTGGCTTTCATGGCCTCGACCGTTTCCGGTTTCAGGGCTTCGTCGAGATAGGCAATGGCGATGGCTTCCCCGCCGGCTTTCGCGCGGCCAAGGGTGAAGTTGGCAAGGTTTGCCCCATGTTCGCCCAGAAGCGTGCCCAGCTTGCCGATCACACCGGGGACATCCTCATTGGTGGTATAGAGCATATGCTCGCCCACTTCGGCATCGATATTGATGCCCTTGATCTGGATGAAGCGCGGCTTGGCATCCGAGAACACGGTGCCCGCGATCGAACGTTCTTTGGTTTCCGACACGACGGTGACCTTGATGTAGCCATCATAGGCACCCGATTGGGTCTGCGACGTGGTCGAGATCTGGATGCCGCGCTCTTTCGCCAGAGCGGGGGCCGAGACCATGTTCACTTCCGGTTGGCTGGCTTTCATGATGCCGGCCACAACGGCCGCATCCAGCGCCTTGAGGTTCAGCTCGGCGGCCGACCCGTCATAGGTGATGTTGATCGCCTTGATCGCATCTTCGGTCATCTGACCGATGAAGCCACCCAGATGTTGTGCCAGCTTGACCCACGGGCCCATGACCTTGGCTTCTTCGGCGGTCATCGACGGCATGTTCAGCGCGTTCTCGACAGCGCCGTCCAGCAGGTAGTTCGACATCTGCTCTGCGACTTGCAGCGCCACGTTTTCCTGCGCTTCGGTCGTGGACGCGCCAAGGTGGGGCGTGCAGACGACGTTGGGCAGGTTGAACAGCACGTTATTGGTCGCGGGCTCTTCGGCAAACACGTCCAGCGCGGCACCGGCAACATGACCCGATTTCAGCAGATCGGCCAGCGCTTCCTCATCGACCAGACCACCACGGGCGCAGTTGATGATACGCACGCCTTTCTTGGTCTTCTCGAGGTTCTCGCGCGACAGGATGTTCTTGGTCTGCTCGGTCAGCGGCACGTGCAGGGTGATGAAATCGGCGCGCTTGAGCAGATCCTCAAGCTCGACTTTCTCCACGCCCATTTTGTCGGCTTTTTCCTGGCTCATGAAGGGGTCGAATGCGATGACCTTCATTTTCAGGCCGCGGGCACGGTCGCAGACGATGCCACCGATGTTACCGGCACCGATCACACCAAGGGTCTTGCCGGAAAGCTCGACACCCATGAATTTCGATTTTTCCCACTTGCCCGCATGGGTCGAGGCGGACGCTTCGGGGATCTGGCGCGCCACGGCGAACATCATCGCGATGGCATGCTCGGCGGTGGTGATCATGTTGCCGAAGGGCGTGTTCATGACGATCACGCCTTTTTTCGAAGCGGCTTCCTTATCGACGTTATCGGTGCCGATACCTGCGCGGCCCACGACCTTCAGGTTGGTCGCGTTTTCCAGCAGTTTTGCGGTCACTTTGGTGGCCGAACGGATCGCAAGGCCGTCATATTTGCCGATCACTTCGGCCAGCTTGTCTTTGTCCTTGCCGAGTTTGGGTTCGAAATCGACTTCGATGCCACGGTCACGGAAGATCTGGACGGCGGTTTCCGACAGGCTGTCAGAGACGAGAACTTTGGGGGCCATGTGCGGGCTCCTTGAATTTTCTGAAATCTGGGAAAACGGGTGGGCAAAGCACTGCCCACCTCAGGTTCAGAGAAAGATCGAACGCTTAGGCTTGCGCTGCGATTTCGGCTTCGAAGGCATATTCGATCCAGGGCATCAACGCCTCCAGATCGGCTTTCTCGACCGTGGAACCGCACCAGATCCGCAGACCGGCGGGCGCATCGCGATAGGCACCGGCATCCAGTGCCACGCCTTCGGCGTCCAGACGTTTTGCAACGGCTTTGGCGAAGGTTGCCCCGTCCTTGATGCGGTCATCGGTGAATTTCACGCAGACCGAGGTGGTGGAGGCATTTGCCGCGTTATTGGCGAGGTTTGCGATCCACGGCTTGGCGGCGCAGAAATCCCAGACCACTTTCGCATTGGCATCGGCGCGGGCGATCAGCCCTTCGAGGCCACCGATGGATTTGGCCCAGTTCAGCGCAACGATGTAATCCTCGACGCAGAGCATGGAGGGCGTGTTGATCGTCTCGCCTTTGAAGATACCTTCGATCAGCTTGCCGCCTTTGGTCATGCGGAAGATCTTCGGCATCGGCCATGCGGGGGTGTAGTTTTCCAGACGCTCGACGGCGCGCGGCGACAGGATCAGAACGCCATGACCGCCTTCACCGCCCAGCACTTTCTGCCAGGAGAAGGTGGTGACATCGAGCTTGTCCCACGGCAGGTCCATTGCAAAAGCCGCCGAGGTGGCGTCGCAGATGGTCAGGCCTTCGCGGTCGGCGGGGATCGCATCGCCATTGGCCACGCGCACACCCGAGGTGGTGCCGTTCCAGGTGAAGACGACGTCGGTGTTGAAATCGACGGTCGTGAAATCGACGATATCACCGTAATCGGCGGTTTTGGTATCCGCATCGAGTTTGAGCTGCTTCACGACATCGGTGACCCAGCCCGAGCCGAAGCTTTCCCATGCGCACATGGTGACTTTGCGTGCGCCCAGAAGCGACCACATTGCCATTTCGACGGCGCCGGTATCGGAAGCCGGAACGATGCCGATCTTGTAATCTGCCGGAACGCCGAGAATTTCACGGGTGGTTTCGATCGCCTCTTTCAGCTTGGCTTTGCCAACAGCTGCGCGGTGCGAACGGCCCAGAGGCGCGTCGGCAAGCATGTCGAGGGAGAAACCGGGGATCTTCGTGCAAGGGCCCGAAGAAAAACGCGGATTTGCCGGCCGCGTAGCCGGTGCTTCAATAGCCATATCTGGTATCCTCTCAGATAAACGCCCCTCGTTGGGGAGGGGTGTCCCGCGTTGGGACTTACGCCTGCACCTTGATTCATGCAAGTGACAAAGTCGTATCGACCGCAAAAAATGTCGCTTCGGGACAAGAGAAAACCGTAAAATGTGAGGCGTTGTGGCGCAGAACCGACACAGGCGCAGCGGCGGCCTTTCGCGGGCGTGACCGAAGGCCTGATACTCTCTGATTCCATTCCGGCAAACCTGCTGCGACCCTGCCAAAGGGGAAGCGCGCTGATCCAAGGAGAGGACCCCGTCGGAGAGGCGGCGGGCAGTGCCGCGCGTACCGATTGAGTGGCGGCTATACGCCTCGGGCCTGCGAGTTGGGTCTGCGATTCGGAGCGCGCGTCGGAAACGGCCTCGGAAAAGAGGACGGATCTGCTATCTGCTCCTAACGCTTCTAACAGGGACAAAACCGCGAGGAGCGGGGCGGTTGGCGCGGATCATGCGGATCGGGCTTTTGCGGTGCGGGCGGGGCTGGAAACGGCGGTTGTTTTTGCGCTATAGCGCCCCCAACCCTGTGATCCGGAGATCTAGCTATGTTCGTCGCCCTTCTCATGACCTGCCCGAAAACGCCCAAGCTTGACGAAACCACGCTTGTGGCGCTGCGTAATGCGTGGGGGGGAGGCGAGGTCACTTGGCTGGCCGAGGGGTGCGCTGCCGAATTTCCGATGGAAGTGATCCCCGATAACCGCTGGACCGTCTGGGCGGACCTGCAGGCGCTGAGGATCGACCTTGTGGTGATCCCGGCGGAAGGCCGCAAGAAGAAGATGCTGCTGGCCGATATGGACAGCACCATGATCCAGCAGGAATGTATCGACGAACTGGCCGATGTGGCGGGTGTCGGGGCACGTGTGAAAGAGATCACCGCCAAGGCGATGAATGGCGAGCTGGATTTCGAAGGCGCTCTGACCGAGCGTGTGGGGCTGCTGGCTGGCCTGCCCGAGACGGTGATCGCTGAGGTCATCGACACCCGTATCACCCTGATGCCCGGCGGTCCGGCCCTGCTGGCGACGATGAAGCGCGACGGGGCGTATTGTGCGCTGGTGTCTGGCGGGTTCACGGCGTTCACCAGCCGTATCGCGGCCACTTTGGGCTTTGATGAAAACCGCGCCAATACGCTGCTGGTCGAAGAGGGCAAGCTGACCGGCAAGCCGGGCCTGCCGATTTTGGGCCGTGAAGCCAAGGTGCAGGCGTTCCACGAGATTTCCGCGCGGCTCGGGCTGTCGGCGGATCAGGTGATGGCGGTGGGGGATGGGGCCAATGATCTGGGCATGCTGCAACTGGCAGGGTTCGGCGTGGCGCTGCATGCAAAACCCTCGGTCGCGGCGCAATGCGACATCCGCATCAATCACGGTGACCTTTCGGCGCTGCTGTATCTGCAAGGCTATGCACAGGCGGAGTTTGCCTGAGGCGGTCTTTCGCCTCCGTTCCGGCGGGGGCTGTCACAGGGCTGTGGGGGAACTTGCTCTTTGGGCCGGTAGTTACTAAGCCTTGCGTAAGCTCTGTGTTCCGGAAAGGTGGCAATATGGCGATGTCTCGTGTGAAGCTCGGTTTGTGTGTGACGCTTGTGGCTTCGGCTCTTGCCGGTTGCCAGACCACGACGGGCCCCCAGGCGACAGGCACCGTCATCGCCGGAGATACCGTGCTCAGTGCACCGGCGGGCTATTGTGTGGCGGGGCAGGGGCATCCGGGGCAGGCAGAGAATAACGTCATCCTGTTCGGTGACTGCGCGGCGGTGACCAATGACGCGACCCATGCCTCGGCCCCCCATCCGGCCATGCTATCGGCGACGGTCGGGCCGAAAATGACCGGCTCGATCACCAAGCGGTTCCCGATGATCGAGGCCTTCTTCCGTTCGGCGGCAGGGCAGGCGGCGATTGCGCGTTCGGGCCGCAGCGATGATGTCGATATCCTGAAATCGCAGGTTTCGGGTGATCTTCTGCTTTTGAAGGTGCGCGACAGGTCGCTGGCCGAAGAATTTCCTGTCACCGCTGAGTATTGGCGCGGCGTGACCTCGCTTGACGGGCATCTGACAGCGCTGTCGGTAATGGCGCTGCGCTCGCAACCCATGAGCGATGCCGCACAGTTGCGATTGCTGAAAGAATTTGTCGGCCGGTCCGAAGCGGCGACCAAAGCCCATGCCGCCAGTGCAGGGCAGGCCAAACCGGCGCAATAAGCGGGTCTGCGGGCGCTCCCGCACGGGGATATGATGCGGTAATGGGGGCCTGCGGAGCCTGCATATCCGCCAGAAGACAGCTTGCACTTTTGGTCTTGCGGGCGCAGTCTTGACGCTGCGCAAAGATTTTAGACATGACGCCGGCTATTATGTGTCTGGCGAGACAAAAACGGGTTTTGAAATGGGGCAGAAGCAGGTTGGGCAGGCTCAGGGCGGTCTCCTGAACCGGCTGGCATATAGCCGCGTGATGAAGCATTGGCATGACTGTGCGGCAACAGCACCGGATATGACCGGCGAGGATCTGGCGCTGCTGCGCAAGAAGGCCGGGTCTATGGCCGCGACCGCTTCGGGGCTTCTGGGCCGGATCGACCGCCAGACAGAGCAGCGTTTTAATGCCGCCGATGCCATCGACCGGCCCTTGGGGTGTGACTGGGCGTGGCGACCGCAGGCCTTTTCAATGCCGGTGGCGCCGCAGGCCTATGTGGGCGCGGCATCCGGGTGCTGTCTGGGCGAGGATCTGACGCTGTTTCACGACTGCCCGCTGCAGCAGCTTTCCCTGCGGCAGATCCGCAATAGCGGCAGACCTTCCCCCTTCGGGGCCGAACTGGAGGTTTTCGGCTTTCAGGGCAGTTTCCTGTCGCTGGTGGTCGATCTTCCGCCCGAGGCTGTGCAGGGCTTCCGTTTGCACCATCTCGTGCAACTGGGCCTTGATGTCCGCATGGAAGAGGCGCGTCCCGTCTATTGCCGTTTCAACATCCAGCATGGTCCCAATAGTGACCAGCTTGTCAGCCAGATGCCGGTTGGCGGCGGTGTGGTGCAGTTCGATCTGGCCTATACCAAATTGAACGAGAAGCGCCTTGAAAAGGCGTGGATCGACCTGATTTTCGAGGCACCGGCAATGAACAAAATCACCTTGCAGGATCTGACCTTGCTGCGCCATCCCCGCGCCGATCTCTAAAGGAGTCTGTTGATGATTGTTGAGTATTCCCGTTTGCAGGCCGGAGAATGGGTGGTGGTGCTGCAATCCGCCATGCGCCCCGCATTGACCGCGTCCTACCGTGCGACAGTGTTGGCCGAGGGGGACTGGACCGATCTCGGGGACGGGCGCTGGCGCTTGCGTCAGGGGCTTCCGGTCGATCTGCTGGAAGACGGCACGCAAAGCCTGCTGCTGTCGGATGCCGAAAGCGGTGTTGTGGCCAGCCTGTCCATTGCGGCGGGCGAGATGCTCGTGCCGGATCTGGCCGCGCAGGTGGACAGGTTGCAGGCCGAACTGGATCTGCTCAAGCGCGCCTTCCGCGACCATTGCCGCCAAAGCCACGAGGGCTGATCCCGTCCTGATGGGCGCTGCTGGTGGGCGGCAGGGAGGCTAGCCCAGAGTGCCGGTGCAGGCATCCGCGTAAAAGAGCTGTTTGCACAGGGTGACTGTGCCATCGGCATGGGTGTCTTGCAGGCTCATCCCCAAATCTTCCATCTGGCGGTGATAGGCCAGCGCGCCTTTGCCGGTGACCATCGTGACCGATGTCTGGGGCTGGTCGCGGAACTGCCAGATGGGGATGGCGGCGGGATGCAGCGTGTCCCACGCGCGTGCGGCGCGGATCAGCACATCGCGCGAGGCGATATCGGGGCCCAGATCCACCCTGAGGCCATCCAGACCGGCAAACTGTCCCGCAAAGGCCGAGCGGTAGTTGTTGGTGGCCACCACAAAGCTCTGCCGGTCATCGACGGGCCGCCCCTGATAGCACAGGTTGCGGATGCGTCCGCGCGATTGGGTGGTCTGCATGCCGTGCAGGTCGAAGACGGGCGGGGCGGACAGGTCGATTTCGTAGGTGACGCCCAGCATGATGTCGAAATTATAGGCGGGGATCTCGGGCCGGATCAGGGGCAGCCCCCGTGTCCCGTCCGCAATGGTGTTGAAGATGATGCTGGCGCGTTCCAGCCAGCTTTTCAGCCCCTTGCCGTCAATGACCACGGCGGTGACGATATTGGGAAAGAGATAGATCTCGCTGAGATGGCGGATGCTTAGCGGGCCGGGCGGGATATCAAGGTAATAGTCCGCCCCCGCGCGCCCGCCCGATTTGCACGGGGCGACGGCCGATAGCAGCGGCAGCTCGCCCTCGGGGCGGTCCGCAAGCAGGCTCTGCACATGGTCACGCTGCGCCTGTGCCACGAAACTGAGTGCGGCATCGGGGCCCACCAGCGAGAAATAGCTGTGCAGCGGCACGTCCAGCCGTGCCACGCGCCGCGATGTGTAGCTTTGCACTTCGGCATGGGCCTTGGCATTGCGCGTGACAATCCGCTCGGCTTCGGGCACGGGGGGCTCTTGCGCCACCGGTATCAGGGTTGCGCAAGAGGCAGCAACCTGCCACCCCCGCGCCCCTTGCACCAGATCCAGATCGATCTGGCCCAGATGGCTGGCGAAGCGGCCCGGTGTTACCGTCGGAACGCCGTAGAGCCGGCCTGCCACGGGGTCCACATCTGCACTTGGCGCGACATCGGGGCCGGGAAAGGCGATATGGTCGTGCCCTGCGATCAGCGCATCGATCCCGTCGATCTGTGCCAGCAGGGTGGCGGCATGCTCGCAGGTGGGATCATCGGCTCTGGCAAGGGGATCAATGCCTGTATGGGCCAATGCGATCACCAGATCGCAGCCCTGTGCCCGTAATTGGGCCACCTGCGCCCTGGCCGTCTCGATGATGGAACGGCTTTGCAGGCGGCTTGCCAGAATGGCGCTATCCCAAAGAATGAATTGCGGCGGCAGCACCGAGAACACCCCGATACGCACCCGCCGCAGGTCTCCGTTCTCGTCGTGCAGGTCTTTTTCCAGCACGACATGCGCCTGCGTCAGGGGCACGTCCTCTTCGGGGCGGGGGGCGCGCAGGCGCAGGGCATTGGCCGACAGACAGGGGAAACGGGCATCGCGCAGGCTGCGTGTCAGGAAGTCCAGCCCGTAATTGAATTCGTGATTGCCAAGCCCGACGGCGTCATAGGCCAGCGCGTTCATGGCATCAATCACCGGATGCGGGGCGTCTGCGCGGCCCTGACGGTCGCGCGCCCAATATTCGGTCAGCGGTGTGCCCTGTAGAAAGTCGCCATTATCGAAGAGCAGCGTATTGGGGCAGCCGGTGCGGGCCCGTTCGATCAGGGTGGCCACGCGGGACAGGCCGCAACCGGTGTCTTCCCTGTCGGCAAACAGATCATAGCCACGGATATGGCCGTGCAGGTCGGTGGTCGCCAGCAGACGCAGTCTGACCACCGCAGCGGGCCGCTCGGCATGCGACGGAGTTTCGGCGTGCGAGGACATCGCTCTCCTTTCGTCCGGGCGATCTTGCGCCGCCCCTTACGTCACTTAAAAAACACGTTTACTTGCTGAACCGGGATGCGCGTCGTCGCTGTCATTAGGTCAGGTGCGGCTATACTTCTTTGACGATTAAGGACTAAATTTCTAACCTTAGGCAAGCCTAATGCAGCAGCAACCTTAAGATCGAGATATTTTCGCAATGCCAGCCCCGTTTCTAGACCGCTTTCTTGTCGCCGAAGGGCCGTTTTTCTACGATAGACACCCCGGTCTGGCCTTTGCGGGCAGCGGTCTGGATCGTGCCGCCCACAGGCGCGCTGGCCCCGATATGACGGGCGCGCGGGGGTTTTTGATGTGTAACGGACAGGTATTGTGCACACAAGACGGGGACGCGGCAGGCGATGCGGCCCCCCGTCTGGCGCTTTTTCCGCCGGATCATCCGCTGATGTCGGAGGCTCTCGGCGCGCGGGTGTTTCTCGGGGCGGGCGGGCCACGGGGAGAGCCCGTGTTTGCGCAGGACATACAGGACATGCCCGTCCTGTCCGGTGCGGTCGCCTTGCGGGATCTGCGCGATGTGATGCTGGGCCTGCCGCCGCTGGAGGCAGAGCTTGCGGCAACCGCGCGCGGGATTCTGGGCTGGCATCGCAGTCATGGGTTCTGTGCGGCCTGCGGGGCAGCGTCCGAGATCGTGCAGTCGGGGTGGCAGCGCCATTGCCCGAGCTGTGGGGCGGATCATTTTCCGCGCACCGATCCTTGCGTGATCATGCTGGTCACCCAAGGCAATGACACGCTTCTGGGGCGCAATCCCAACTGGCCCGAGGGCATGTATTCCTGTCTTGCGGGGTTCATGGAGCCCGGAGAGACCGTCGAAGCGGCGGTCCGCCGCGAGGTCTATGAGGAAACCGCGATCCGCACCGGCAGGGTCCGGCCTGTCGCGTCGCAGCCCTGGCCCTTTCCAGCCTCGTTGATGATGGGGTGCCGTGCCGAGGCGACCAGCCGCGAGATCATGACCGATCCGGTGGAAATCGAGGATGCGCTTTGGGTCAGCCGTGAAAGGCTGCTGCGGATTATGGCGGGCGGTGACAGCGTGATACGTGCGCCACGACCCGGTGCGATTGCGGGGTGGTTAATGCGGGAATGGCTTGCAGACCGGCTCGATTGACGGCTAGATCAGCCCTAACGTCATGATCAGTGTCACCTTTTGCTTGGTGCTGCCTTCCAGGAGTGTCGGATGAAATTCTCGACCCGAGAAGATATTTCTGTTCCCGTCGAGTTCGTGTTCGACGAGTTGAGCCAGTTCGACGCAATGGAAGAGGCGGCGCGCGAGCGGGGTGTGAAGCTGCGCCGGACCGACCAGCTCGAGTTCCCGGGCAAAGGGGTAAGCTGGGAAATCGAGTTCAGGCTCAGAGGCAAAATGCGCAAGCTGGAGGCCGAGGTGACCCGTTTCGAGCGCCCCGAGGTGGTGGCGCTTTCCGGGCAGTCATCCAGTTTTCAGGTCGAGACCGTGATTCTGCTGACGGCGCTGTCGCGCAGCCGGACCCGTTTGCAGGTCGGTCTGGATATCCGTCCGCGCACTTTGGGGGCGCGGCTCATGCTGCAATCGGCCAAGCTGGGCCGGTCGAGCCTTGACCGCAAATTCGCGGACCGCGTCGGCAAGCAGATCCGCGAGATTGCGGCGCGTTACGAGGCCCCCGATCAGGACTGAAAAACAGCGCGACCCGACGTAGGGGAGGGCAGGTTTGCCCGCCCTTTCCTTGCGCCCGTTTCACGCTTTTGCCTATCCCGAGGCGGCCCCAAGCCGACCCGACCAACCGGCCCCGAAAAATCAGGGCCGAAAGTTCAGGGGCAAAAATTCAGGGCCCAAAAAACAGGCCCCGAAAAATGTGATAGGCTTTGTGATCAGCCGATTTCCTGACGGATCGGATCGGCCGGATAGACCCCGAGAATCTCTAGCATATCCGTGAAATAGGACAGCTCTTCGAGCGCCAGTTTCACATTGGGGTCCTCGGGGTGGCCCTCGATATCGGCATAGAACTGCGTCGCGGTGAACTGGCCGCGCACCATATAGCTTTCCAGTTTGGTCATGTTCACGCCATTGGTGGCGAAGCCGCCCAAGGCTTTATACAGCGCCGCCGGAATGTTGCGGACACGGAAGATGAAGCTGGTCATCATCTTCTCGGCGCGGCGCTCGAAATCGGGCATGCGCGACATCACGAGGAAACGGGTGGTGTTGTTCGAGGCATCCTCGATATGGCGGGCCAGAACATCCAGCCCGTAGATCTCGCCCGCCAGTTCCGACGCCAGCGCGGCGATGCTCGGATCGCCTTTTTCGGCCACGATCTTGGCAGAGCCTGCGGTATCCGCGCCGACGATGCGATGCAGGTTATGGGTGGTCAGGAAGTTGCGCACCTGCCCCAGAAGCACGGTATGCGACATGGCCGATGTGACCTCTTCCAGCTTCGTGCCGGGCACGGTCAGCAGGTTGATATGCACCCGCACGAACGCTTCGCCAATGATCTTCAGCCCCGACGAGGGCAGAAGCTGGTGGATATCGGCCACGCGGCCATAGGTCGAGTTCTCGACCGGCAGCATCCCCAGATCCGCCGCGCCCGAGCGCACGGCCTCGATCGCATCCTCGAAGGTCCGGCAGGGCAGGGGGTCCATTTCGGGGAGGGCATCATGGCAGGCCTGATGGGAATAGGCCCCCAACTCGCCCTGAAAGGCGATTTTTCCGGTCTTGGTCATCGGGATCTTCCTGTCTGTTTGCATGGTGCCTAGCGCCAGATCGCCCGCAAGAAAAGGGAAAACGCGCATGTCCCGCACGCGGCGCGTGCGGCAGGGCGGCAGGAGGGGTATTTACCGGACCCGCCAGCAGGATTAAGATGCGCCGCATGACGCCTGAAGTTCTCTCGCCTTCCGATCTTAGCTATGATGCCGCTTTGGCGGCGTTGGAATGGCTGTGCGAGCTGGGGGCGGACGAGGCACAGGGCGATCTGGCGATGGATTGCTATGCTTTGCCCGACCGTCTGGCAAAGCCCGATCTTCCCGTTCCCGCTCCTGTTCCGGCGGGTGCGGCAGCTACGGCGGGCATGCTGGCCGCATCGCAGGCGACGGCTTTGCCACAGCGGCAGGCCCCGCCGAAGGTCGATCAGGTCGGGCTTGCGCGGCAGGCGGCAGGGCAGGCGCGCACATTGGCCGATCTGCACGAGGCGCTGGACGGTTTCGAGACCTGCGATCTGCGCAAGGGCGCGCGCTGCACCGTGCGTGCCGAAGGGCCCGAGGCGGCCCGCGTCATGATCATCGGGGATGCGCCCGACCGCGAGGAAGACCGTGCGGGGCGGCCCTTCATTGGCCGTTCGGGGCATATGCTGGACCGGATGTTTGCCGCCATCGGGTTGCGGCGCGACACGCCCGATAGGGCGGCGGCGCTGTTTCTGGCCCCCGTCCTGCCGTGGCGTCCGCCTGGCCAGCGCGAGCCCGAGGCATCGGAAATCGCGATGATGCGTCCGTTTCTGGCGCGGATGGTCGAGCTGGTCGATCCGGATGTCGTGGTGCTGATGGGCAATGCCGCCTGCTCGGCGGGGCTGGCACGGCGCGGCATTACCCGCCTGCGCGGCGAGTGGTCGGAGGCGTTCGGCAAGCCCGCCATCGCGATGTTCTCGCCGGTGCAGCTTCTGCGCAGCGCCGAGGCCAAGCGCGACACATGGGCCGATCTTCTGGCGCTGCGGGCCAAGCTGGACAGTCTGGGCTAGGACAATTTTGCCCGCATTCCCATGCAGATATATCTATCCCTAAAGGCGAAAGGCTGGCACTATAAGCCCACCTCGCCCATAGCCCCGGATACGCATAGAGATGCATTTTCTTTCACGCAGCCTTGGCGGAATTTTCCTTTTTGCGCTGACTCTCGGTCTTTTGGGAAGTGCCGTGGCGCTGATGCGGGCCACGCCTTCCGCCGAGGGGCAGGGCCATAGGCCGCCGCCTGCGGCAGAGCGCATCTTCGCCGCCGATGTGGTTGCGCTCGATTATCGGGATCTTCAGCCCAAGCTTGTCGCCTATGGCGAGATCCGGTCGAACCGGCGGCTGGAATTGCGGGCCTCGGCGGCGGGCACGATCCTCGCACTTGCGCCGGCTTTCGAAGATGGCGGCATGGTGCGTAAGGGGGATGTTCTGGTGCAGCTTGATCCTGCACAGGCGCAGGCCGTGCGCGACAGTGCCGTGGCCAGCCGTACCGAAGCCGAAGCCGCCTTGGCGCAGGCCGAACGGGCCTTGGCGATTGCGGGCGATGATCTGGAAGCCGCCCGCGCGCAGGCGGGATTGCGCCAGAAGGCCTTGCAGCGCCAGCTGGATCTGAATGCGCGCGGCATCGGCTCTGCGGCAGTGACCGAAGAGGCCGAGCTTGCCGCTTCCGCCGCCGATCAGGCCGTCCTGTCGCGCCGGTCGGCGCTGTCGCAGGCGCAGGCCACGCTGGATCAGGCCGGAACCGCGCTCAGCCGCGCGCGCATCGATCTGGCCGAAGCCGAACGCGAATTGTCGTTGACCACGCTGCGGGCGGGGTTTGATGGCAATCTGGCGGCGGTCAGTGTGGTGCAGGGGGGGCTGGTCTCGGTCAACGAGATGCTCGGGGAACTGATCGACCCCTCGGCGCTGGAAGTCTCGTTTCGGGTATCGACCAGCCAGTTTTTGCGTCTGACCGATGCACAGGGCGAGGTGCTGCCCCTGACCGCGCAGGTGGCGCTGGAGACTGCGGATGCGCAGGTGCGCTCGGCGGCCAAGCTGCTGCGGGTCGGGGCGGCTGTGGAAACCGGCACGGCGGGGCGGCTGCTTTATGCCCAGCTCCAGAGCGCGCGGGGGTTCCGTCCGGGGGATTTCGTGACCGTCACGCTGGACGAACCGCTGCTGGAGCATGTCGCGCGTTTGCCTGCGCAGGCGGTGGATGGCAATGGCGCACTTCTGGCGCTGGATCACGAGAACCGCCTGTATAGCGCGCAGGCCCGGATCCTGCGGCGCGAGGGCGATACCATTCTGGTGCGCTCCGATCTGCCGCAGGGCACGCAGGTGGTGGCGCGGCGCAGCCCGCTTCTGGGACAGGGGATCAAGCTGCGCCCGCTGGATCAGGGAGCATCGCTGGATCAGAGCATGATCGATCTGACCCCCGCGCGGCGTCAGGCATTGGTGGCGGTGGTGCAGAAGGATGCCACGCTGAGCGGCCCCGACCGCGCCGGATTGCTGGCGCAGTTGCAGCAGGAACGGGTTCCGGCGGCGATGGTGGCGCGGCTTGAACAGGCAGGGGGGTAAGATGCCCGCGCCGCGTGGTCTGATCAGCCTGTTTACCCGCCATGCCACGCTGGCCAATATCGTGCTGGTGGTCATGCTGTGTGCCGGTGTCTTTGCCGCGCCCAAACTGCGGGCGCAATTCTTTCCCGATACCGTCACCGACGAGATTGATGTGACGGTCGCATGGGAGGGGGCGGGGCCGGAAGATGTGGACCGCGCGATCGTGCAGGTGCTGGAACCCTCGCTGCTGACGGTCGAGGGGGTCGCCTCGAGCGAAAGCACGGCCCGCGAGGGGCGTGCCGAAATCGAACTGGAATTCGAACCCGGCTGGGATATGGGCCGCGCGATGGATGATGTGGAAAACGCCATCCAGCTGGCAGGCGATCTGCCCGAGGCCGCCGAAACGCCCGAGATCCGCCAGAGCGTCTGGCGGGATACGGTGACCGATGTGGTTATCACCGGCCCCTTGGCGCCCGAACAGCTGGGCCGTCTGGCCGACGAGATGATGGTGCGGCTTTATGCGCAGGGCGTGACGCGCACCACCTTATCGGGCATGGCAGCCCCGCAGACCGTGGTCGAAGTGCCGACCACCGCGCTGATGGCGCATAATGTCAGCCTGACGCAGATCATCTCGGTTATCGGGGCGGCTGCTGATGCGACGCCTGCGGGGGATGTGGCCTCCGGAGCCTCGCGGGTCCGGGCGGGCGAAGAGCGGCGCGAGGCGCGGCAGATCCGCGATCTGGTGATCCGCACCGATGCCGACGGGGCTGTGCTGACCGTGGGGGATGTGGCGCAGATCCGCGTCGAGGGGGCGGCGCGCGACCGCGCCTATTACGTGGGCAAGACCCCCGCCATGACACTCAATGTCGCCCGTTCCGCGCAGGGGGATGCCATTGCCCTGCAACGCAAGGTCGAACAGGTGGTCGCGCAAATGCGCCCCGACCTGCCCGCAGGCACAACCATCGCCCTTGTGCGCAGCCGGACCGAGCAGATCGTCGCGCGGCTCGATCTGCTGGTCGATAACGGCGTGATCGGGCTGGTGCTTGTGCTGGTGCTGCTGTTCCTCTTTCTCAATGCGCGCACGGCGATCTGGGTGGCGATGGGGATTCCGGCCTCGCTCGCGGCGGGGCTGGCGGTGATGTATGTTTCGGGGATGACGCTGAACATGATGTCGCTCTTTGCGCTGATCCTGACTTTGGGGATCATCGTCGATGACGCGATCGTGGTGGGCGAACATGCCGATTTCCGTGCCCGCCATCTGGGGGAGGCCCCCGCGATTGCCGCTGAAAACGGTGCCCGCCGGATGCTTGCGCCGGTCTTCGCCTCGACCCTGACCACGGTGATCGCCTTTGCGGGGCTGGTGGTGATTGGCGGGCGGATGGGCGATATGATCGTCGATATTCCGTTGACGGTGATCGCGGTGCTGGCGGCGTCACTGGTGGAATGCTTCCTGATCCTGCCCAACCATATGTATCACGCATTGACCCATCTGGGTCAGCCGCGCTGGTATGATGCGCCGTCACGGGTGACCAATCGCGGGCTGGACTGGTTCCGGCGCAAGGTGATGCGCCCCTTGCTGCGCGGAATCATCCATGCGCGCTATCCGGTGCTGGCCTTTGCGGTGCTGCTGCTGGCGGTGCAGGTGTTCCTGCTAAGGACGGGGCAGGTGCAATGGCGGTTTTTCGCGCCTCCAGAACGCTCGAGCGTGTCGGGGGCCTTCGCAATGGTCAACGGCACCACGCGAAAGGACACATTTGCGGTGATGGGGGAATTGCAGGATCTGGTCAGCCGTGTCGCTGCCGGATACGAGGCCGAATATGGCCGCAATCCGGTGACCTATGTGATCGGCCAGATCGGCGGCGCGTCGGGGCGGGATCTGGCCTCGGCGGATACCAAGGATAGCGACCAGCTGGGCTCGATCTCGATCGAGCTGATCGATCAGGATCTGCGCCCCTATAGCAGCGCCGATTTCATCCGCCGCCTTCAGGAACACCTTCCCGATGATCCGATGCTGGAAGAGCTGGCCTTCCGCAGTTTCCGTGCGGGCCCTGCGGGGGACAGCCTTTCGGTTCAGTTTACCGGCGCGGAAACCCGCGTGCTGAAGGAGGCCGCCGAAGCGTTGAAAGCCGCCCTTGCCGTCTATCCCGAGGTCTCGGCGTTAGAGGATAATCTGGCCTATGACAAAGAGGATCTGATCCTTGCGCTGACCCCGCAGGGGCAGGCGCTGGGCTTTGATACCCAGACGCTGGGGCAGGAATTGCGCGCCCGTCTGAACGGCACCGAGGCCGCAACCTATCCCGATGGCGTGCGCTCTGCCTCGATCCGTGTCGAGCTGCCCGATGCCGAGAAGACCGCCGATTTCGTGGACCGGATGCTGCTGCAAAGCCCGAACGGACAGTGGGTGCCCCTGTCCGATATTGTCACGGTGCGCCGCGAGGCGGGGTTTTCCACCATCCGCCGCGATGACGGGCTACGGCAGGTCGAGGTGACGGGCGATATTTCCGAAGACAACCCCGAACGCGCCAATGCCATCCTGACCGAAATGCAGACCCGTATCCTGCCCGATATCGCGCAGCGGCTGGGAGTGACATGGCTGCAAACGGGGCAGGCTGCGGACGAGCGCGCCTTTATGGCGGATGCAAAGGTCGGGCTGGTTCTGTGTCTGCTGGGGATCTATGTCGTGCTGGCATGGATCTTGGCCAGCTGGGCGCGTCCGCTGGTGGTGATGTCGGTGATCCCCTTCGGTCTGGTGGGCGCGGTCTGGGGCCATTACATCTGGGATTTCCCGATGTCGATGTTTGCCGTGGTCGGCGGGCTGGGGATGGTGGGGATTATCATCAACGATGCCATCGTGCTGATTTCGACGGTGGATGATTATGCCCGCACGCGCGGATTGCGACCGGCCATCGTGGATGCGGTGGCCGACAGGCTGCGGCCTGTTCTGCTGACGACGCTGACCACCGTGCTCGGGCTTGCGCCGCTGCTTTATGAAGGCAGCGCCGAGGCGCAGTTTCTGAAATCCACAGTGATCACGCTGGTTTACGGACTTGGCTTCGGCATGGTGATCGTGCTGCTTCTGGTGCCGGCGGTGCTGGCTATTCAGGCCGATATCGCGCGACTATGCGCATCGACGCGCCGCGGGCTGAAGGCCCCTCGGCTGGCGGGGGCGCTCTGGCTGGGGGTCGGGCTGATCGTTGCGGGATTCGGGCTGGCCTTCGGGCTGGTGCTTCTGGCGGGCGGGAGCCTGGCGCAAAGCTGGCTGGTCTACACGCCCTTCATTCTGGGCGCGCTGGCCGTGGCGGCATGGCGCACGCGGCGGCAGCGCTGATCACATTCTGGCGCAGCCGTCCATTTCGATGGCATGGGTCTTGTCCAGAACCGTGATCCGCAGATCCTTCGGGTCAAGATCGAATGGCGCGGCATCGGGGGGAACGAAATCGGCGGTGGCCACCAGCGCGCCATTTTCGAGGCTCATCCGCGAATCAGACACCCAGACCGGCTGCGAGGGCAGTTCGAACAGGGCCACCTGATGCGGGGTCTGACCCGCAGGCTGGTTGTTGGAGGGCTGGTTGTTGGAGGGCAGGCTGTTGACAGGCAGGCGGGCGGTGACCCGCATCCCGTCACGGATCGGCTCTATCTGGCAACTGGCCCGACTGGCGACTTTCTGCGGCTGCGCCTGCAGGGCTGCGGAAATCACCGGATCGCGGCGTCCCGGCCCTGCCAGATCGGCGTCAAGTTCCAGCGAGACCGGCACACAGATATCGTGGCAGATCCCCAGATCCAGATCGGCATCCAGCCGGATCGGTTGGGTGGGATCAATCGGGGACAGCTCTATCGGCAGGATCATCTGGTCTTTGTAACCGATTGATCTTGTGCCACTTTGGGTAAAAACCTCGGGCCGTGGCCAATAGATTTTCACATCCTTGAGATTACTGGAGGCGCGGAAGCTGAAACTGGGAGGAATTCCCGCATCTCCGGGGTGGCGCCAATAGGTTTTCCAGCCCGGATCAAGCGTCACGCGGATTGCCGCCATGCGCGTGCCGTCGCTGGTCTGCCAGCCATCAAGCACCTCGGCCCTGTCGAGCCCCATGGGCAGGCCCGTCGGCGCATCGGCCGGCAGGGACGCGGGCATCGGTTCGAGATCTTGCGCGAAGGTGCGATCTCCCGCGCCGGAAACCAGCGCGAGCGCGCCCAGACACAGCCCGAAACGAGGCCCCAAACGGGTAAGTTTTGACCGAATGCTCATGATCTTCGCTTATCGCGCCCGAGGCGCTTTCGGGAAGTCACAAACGCGCCAACTGCTCTGATGGCGGCCTTTTGGCAACATTGCCATCTTGAACCTGGATCTTTTGCACTCCAGTTTGGTTAAAAGACATAGGCGGTCTGTCATCCGATAGGCGTCACGGTAGCGATGGACATGGCACGAGGAGGCCCCGATGGATCTGAGCGGCAAGATTTTGATTGCAATGCCCGGTATGGGGGATCAGCGTTTCGAGCATTCGGTGATCATGATCTGTGCCCATTCGGAAGAGGGGGCAATGGGGCTGATCGTCAACAAACCGCTGCCCAAGCCCGACCTGCCGGATCTGCTGGAACAGCTTGGCATCACCATGACGGCCACCGACGAAAGCGGAGATCGTCCGATTCTGTTCGGCGGGCCGGTCGAGACCGGTCGCGGCTTCGTGCTGCATTCCACCGAATGGGATGGTGGTGGTCCGATGATGGAAGTCAGTGACGAACTGGCCATGACCGCAACGCGGGATATCCTTGAAGATATCGCCGCCGGAAACGGGCCGGATCGCGCCGTTCTGGCGCTTGGCTATGCCGGTTGGGGGCCGGGCCAACTCGAGCAGGAAATCCTTGATAACGGCTGGTTGATTGCCGATGGCGATGCCGATCTGGCCCTGTCGGGCGATTACGCCAATAAATGGGTGCGCGCGCTCAATACGATGGGGATCGATCCGCGCACCTTATCCGCAACCGCAGGGCATGCCTGATAAGGGGGCCTGACACGGGGGCCTGATACGGGGTTTGGTTTGGGGCCGCAGGTCAGGGACGCGGCGCAGCGGCCCTGTCCAGACGGTCATTGACCGCCAGCCCGAGCCCCGTCACCGGCACCGGCGCCACGGCAATGCAGTTGGCGCCTTTTTCCTGCGCCAGCCTGTCGGCCTGCCGTAACAGGCCGAACAGGCGGGTTGCGGCCTCGGTTGTATCGCCTTTTTCCGATAGGTTGAACTCGGCCCCCGCACAATCGGGGCCGAAGCCGATCCAGATTTCCCCGCTCTGGCGCGCACGGGCATTCAGCCGCACCGCAGCCCCCGGCGCGTAATGCGATTTCAGCTGGCCCGGCGCATTGGGTTTGTCACTATCGCCGCCCGTGGGAAGGGCACGGCGAAGACAGGCCTCGATCTCTTCCAGAGCCAGTCCGCCCGGGCGCAGGAGGGCCAGAGGATCGAGCGAGAGAATGGTCGATTCCACTCCCACATCGCAGGGCCCGCCATCCAGCACAGCCGCGATTTTGCCGGACAGCCCGTCCATCACATGGGCGGCGGTTGTCGGGCTGATTCGGCCTGACGGATTGGCCGAGGGGGCCGCCACGGGGCCGTCAAATGCTTGTAAAAGCTTGCGTGCGACCGGATGGGCGGGCATGCGGATCGCCAGTGTCTCCAGTCCGGCTGTTACCAGATCGGAGATGCCCGCATCGGGGCGCAGCGGCAAGACCAGCGTAAGCGGCCCCGGCCAGTAGCGCGCAATAAGCGGGCGCGCGGCATCGGGGATCGTGACATAGCGCTCGGCCATTTCGACCGAATGCACATGGACAATCAGCGGGTTGAACCTTGGCCGTCCCTTGGCGGTGTAGATCGCCGCGACTGCCGCGCTGTTCCGGGCGTCGCCGCCCAGCCCGTAGACGGTTTCTGTGGCAAAGGCCACAAGCGCGCCGGTGCCAAGATATTGGGCGGCGCGGGCATAGCCTTCGGTGGTTGGGGCAAGCAATTCGGTCGTGAGGGGCATCGGATGTATCTGACGTAGCGTCTTGATTGCTGAGGAGGGGGAAGGCGATAACCTTCGCTTTGTGTTGTCCTGTGCATAAGCCGGTCCGCCTCAAATGCCAAGCGGGCTGCGTTTGTTGCAGGAGAGGGAGGAATGATGACCTACTGCGCGGCGGCCCGAGATATCGCCTTTATCCTAAATCACCTGACATCTTTTCCGGCGCTTTACGGGGCCGGGCCTTTCGGGGATCTTTCCGGCGATCTTGTCGCGTCGATTTTGAGCGAGGCAGCGAAGCTGTCGGATACGGTGCTTGCGGCCAGCAACCGCGCCGGAGATCTCGATCCGGCGCATCTTGTCGACGGGCAGGTGAAAACCTCGCGCGGTTTTGCCGAAGCCTATGCCGCTTTGGCGGAAGGGGGCTGGATCGCGCTGGCGGCCCCGCAGGAGTATGGCGGTATGGGGTTGCCGAATGCGCTGGGACTGGCGGTCAATGACATGATGGCCGGTGCCAATATGGCGCTACATCTGAAACTGATGCTGACACAGGGCCAGATCGAAGCCCTGCACCATCATGGCAGCGAGGCCCAGAAGGCGCTGTATCTGCCAAAGCTCGTGTCTGGCACATGGTCGGGGACGATGAATCTGACAGAGCCACAAGCGGGCTCCGATCTGGGCGATCTGCGCACAAGGGCGATGCCCTGCGCCGATGGCAGTTACGAGATCACCGGCCAGAAGATCTTTATCTCCTGGGGCGATAGCGATCTGGTCGAGAATGTCTGTCATCTGGTTCTGGCCCGCCTGCCCGATGCGCCTCCGGGCACCAAGGGGATCAGCCTGTTTCTGGTGCCGAAATACCTGCCCGCCGAACAGGGGGCTTCAGGCGAGGCCAACCGCCTGCATGTCGCGGGACTGGAACACAAGATGGGGCTGCACGGGTCTCCGACCTGCGTCATGGTTTTCGATGCGGCCAAGGGCTGGATCGTGGGCGGGGCGGGGCAGGGGCTGGCAGCCATGTTTACCATGATGAACAATGCCCGCCTGTCGGTCGGGGTCGAGGGGATCGGGGTGGCCGAGGCGGCGGTGCAGAAAGCGGCGGCCTTTGCTGCCGAGCGGGTGCAGGGGCAGCCGCTTATCGCCTTCCCCGATATCCGCAGGCTGCTGGCAGAGGCGCGCGCCGAGTTGTTTGCCGCACGGGCGCTGGCCCTGAAGGCGGGGGTGGCGCTGGATATGGCGCGCCTGTGCGAAAGCGGTGCCCTTGCACGTGAGACGGCTGGGGGAGAGCCCGTTGCCCCTGCGGACTGGATGGTGCGCGCTGCATTCCTGACCCCGATCGTGAAGGCCTATGGCACTGAAACCGGCATGCGGGCGGCTGATGCGGGAATACAGGTTCATGGCGGCATGGGCTATGTCGAGGAAACCGGGGCTGCGCAGTTTTTCCGTGATGTGCGGGTCAGTGCGATCTATGAAGGCACCAATGGCATTCAGGCGCTGGATCTGGTGGGGCGCAAGATGCGCGATGAGGGGCAGATGGCCGGCCTTCTGTTGCAGGAGGTGCAGGATTTGGCCGCACGGGCACGCCTGGACCATCCCGATCTGGCCGAGCCGGTCTGGGAAGCGGCCGAGGCCGTGGCCGAGGCTGTCGACTGGCTGGTTGGCCAACCGCCCGAGATGCGGGCCGCATGTGCGCATGATATGTTGCAGGCGCTTGCCCTCGTGCTGGGGGCTGGGGCGCATCTTGAGGCTGTTCTGGCCGATCCGGCCCGTCTGGCTCTGGCCGCGATCCATATCGGGCGGGTGCTGCCGCGCCATGCGGCGGCTCTGGCCGCGATGCGGGCGGCCTCTGGACTTCGGGCGCTTTCGCTTTCAGATTTGGGGCTATGAACGACACCGAGACCCGCCCCCGCTCGCTGCGCTACCCTTGGACCACGCCCCCCGAACAGGGCGCGCTGTGCGAGGTGGCGCCTGATGTCTACTGGTTCCGCCTGCCCCTGCCGATGGCACTGGACCATATGAACGGCTATGCGCTGGACGAGGGGGACAGCTGGACGCTGGTCGATACGGGCATCGACCGCCCGGCCTGTCGCGCGGCCCTGCAGGCGCTGCTGGAGGGGCCGCTTTCGTCCAAGCCGGTTGGCCGCGTGGTGGTGACCCATCATCATCCGGACCATATCGGGCTGGCGGGCTGGTTGCAGGCGCAGGGGGCCGAGCTTTGGACCACGCGCACCGCTTGGCTGATGGCACGGATGCTGCAACTGGATGTGCAGGAACGCCCTGACGCGCAGACGGTGGCTTTCTGGAAGGCCGCCGGAATGCGGGCCGATATTCTGGCCAAACGGCTGGCGGAGCGCCCGTTCAACTTCGCCGATTGCACGGCCCCCCTGCCGCTGGGCTACCGGCGGCTGGTTGAGGGCGAGGTGCTGCGCATGGCGGGGCGCGACTGGACCGTGCGGATGGGGCATGGCCACGCGCCCGAACATGCCACATTCTGGAGCGAGGATCTGGTGCTGGGCGGGGATCAGATCCTGCCGTCGATCTCGGCCAATCTCGGGGTCTATGCCACGGAACCCGAGGCCGATCCGGTGGCGGGCTGGATGGACAGCACGCGCGGCTTCCGGCCCTATGCCACGGAACGCCAGCTGGTCTTGCCGGGGCATAAGCTACCTTTCTATGGGCTGCCGACACGGCTTGATCAGATGATCCAGAACCACGAGGGGGCGCTGAAACGTCTGCGCGCCCATCTAGGTGCCCATCCGGGTGGAGGGCCGAAGACGGCCTGCGACTGTTTTCCGCCCCTGTTCAAGCGCGAGATCACCGAGGCGGTCTACGGGCTGGCGATGGTCGAGGCGGTGGCGCATCTCAACCATCTCCACCACCGCGGCGAGGTCGGGCGGGTCGCGCGGGCTGACGGGGCGTGGCTCTGGCATCTGCTTTAGCCGCGCGCAGCGGCGCGGCATCGGGGCCATATAGGGACCGTCTTGCAGGCGGGCGGATTTTTGAAACCGTGCCCTTGGCGGAACAGCTTCGGGTTTTATCTGGAGCCTGACTTCTGCGGCGGTTGTCTTGTGCTGGATTTCCGTGTTTCAAAAGCCAGGTCGAGTGAGGGCGGTTGCCGCTCTTTATACGTGAAAAAGTTACAAGGGGGTCTGGCTGATGCGCCGACTACTTATTTGTTTGGGCATGCTGCTTGGCCTTGTCGCCTGTGCTGCCGAACCGCATTGGGCACCGGATGATGCTGTGGCAAAGGCGCATTATGTGTCGGGCGATCCGCCCTCGATCACGCTTTACACGGTTGTCAGTCGTGAAACCGGTGCCGGTGGCCATTCGGGGCTGATGATCGATGGTCCCGAGCGGGTGCTCTATGATCCGGCGGGGACGTGGTATCACCCCTACGCGCCCGAGCGGAACGACCTGCATTTCGGGATCACCGAGCGGATGCGGAAATTCTACATCGATTACCATGCCCGCGAGCGGTGGGACGTGATCGAGCAGAAGGTGCCGGTGACTATGGCGCAGGCGCAGATGATCCGTGCCAATGCCGAAAAATACGGTGCCGCGAAGAAATCCTATTGTGCCAATGCGATTTCGACCGTGCTCAAGGATGTTCCCGGGTTCGAGGCGATCCATCACACATGGTCGCCCAAGAAACTGTCGCGGTATTTCGCACAGCTGCCGGGCGCGACCTACCGCGTGTATCATGATAACGATCCCGAAAATAACTCGGGCGTGCTGATGATCCAGCAATCGGACCCGCGGGCCGCCGAGATCCGCGAAAAGGCTTTTGAAGAACAGGACGGCAAATAATACGCCGTTCCCCTCCAGCGGACAGGGCCCTTCGGGGCCCTTTTTGCTGCGTGGGTTTGTGCGGCAGGCTGGCTGTTGGCACAAAGGGGGGAGGCTTTGGCCTGACAGGGCGCCTAGAAGATCAGGAACAGGCCCAGATAAAGCGAGATAAAGCCTGCCAGAATGGCCAGCAGCACATTGCGTGTCACAATGCCTGCCCCAAGGGTCAGGAGGGCGGCCAGCATGCGTGCGGGTTCGGGCATGCCACCTGTCGCTTCGGGCCACAGGACAAGCGGGGCGACCATGCCGGGCAGCACGGCCACGGGGGTGTAGCGCAGATAGCGCAAGAGCCATTCGGGCATCGGTTTGCGCGCCGCCAGTCCCAGAAACACATAGCGCAGGGCAAAGGTGCCGATGCCCAGCACGATGATGATGGTCCAGATCTCGAACGGGGAATAGCCGGTCATGCTGCGCGTCTCCGTGCCAGAAACAGTTCAACCTGTGCGCCGGTCACCATCGCGCAGACCGCGGCGATCAGCAGGCCCATACCTGCGGGCAGGAAAGCCAGTAGCAGAGCCGCACAGACCGACATCAAAGTGGCCGCGATATGCGGCAGCGACCTTAGTGCGGGGGCAATCATCGCCAGAAACGTGATGGGCAGCGCGAAATCCAGCGCGAATTCCGGCGGGATGGCCGCGCCCGCGACGGCTCCCAGAAGCGTTGACAGATACCATAGCGGTGGCAATACCGTGGAACAGCCCGCATAGAAGGCGAGTTTTGCGGGCAGCGACATCTCGGGGCGCAGGCGATATTCGGTTTCGGCGGTCACAAATGTCTGGTCGACCATGAAATAGGCAACCAGCGCGTGCTGCCAGCGCTTTGCCTGCCCGAGATGGGGTGCCAGCGCGGCGGAATACATGGCCATCCGCAGATTGATGGCGAGCGAGGTCAGAATGACGAGGATCACGGGCGCATGTTCTTCCATCAAATGGATGGCGGAAAACTGCGAGGCACCGGCGATGACCAGAATGGTGAATCCCATCACCTCGCCAAGATCGAGGCCCGCCTCGGTTGCGGCCACGCCAAAGAGTAGGCCGAAAGGGGCGATGACCAGCGTAAAGGGCAGGGTGGCCACAATACCGCGAAGAAAGGCGTGACGCGCGTGCATGCTTTGCTCTTGTAAGTCGGTGTTCATGCAGGCAGTCATAAGCACGCTCTCAAGGGCGACAAGCGCAGAATTGTATTGGAGGCAATTTGGAGATTTTCGGCCTGATCCTTGCCGGAGGAGAGGGGCGCCGTATGGGGGGCGTCGATAAGGCATGGCTCTCGCTGGGCGGCCAGCCCCTGCTTGCGCATGTCCATAACCGGCTTGCGCCACAGGTCGCGCGGCTTGCGGTTTCGGCCAATGGCACGCCCGAGCGTTTCACCGCCTGGTGCAAGGATCTGCCCGTTCTGCCCGATCCGCCCGCGCATCTGCATGACGGGCCTCTGGCGGGCATTCTGGCAGGGCTTGACTGGGCAAGTGTTGCTGGCGCGGCGGGGCTGGTGACTGTGGCCGTGGATACGCCCTTTATTCCCGCCGATCTTGTGGCGCGGCTTGTGCCCGCAGGCGCAGGCGCGGGCGCGGGCGCGCAGGCAGAGCCCGCGCAGGCGGTCTCGCAGGGGCGGGGGCATCCGACCCTTGCCTATTGGCCCTGTGCGTGGCGCGGGCAGGTGGCGCAGGCGCTGGCAGCAGGGGAGCGGCGTCTTGGGGCGCGGCTTGCACGGGCGCGGCGCGTGGAGTTTGCCGACCTGCCTGACCCGTTTTTCAACATCAATACGCCCGAAGACCTGCAACTGGCGCAAGCACGCCATGACGCGTTGGGGACAGGGAAATGAGCTATCATATCCGTCGCGGGGTTCCCGAGCATCACCGCAAGGCTGCCGCGCAGCTTTACTGGCAGGCCTTCGGCGGCAAGCTGGGCCGTGTTCTGGGCCCCGAGCCGCAGGCGCTGGCCTTCATTGCGCGGGTGATGGACGGAACACACGGATATTGCGCCGTGGAGGATGACAGCGGAACCCTACTGGCCGTTGCGGGCTTCCGCACCGCGCAGGGGGCCTTTGTGGGCGGTGATCACCGCGATCTGAGGGCCATTTACGGGCTGGGCGGGGCCGTCTGGCGCTGGGCCTGCCTGTGGGTGCTGGCCCGTGATCAGGAACATAGGGCGATGGTGGTGGACGGGCTTTCGGTGCGGGCCGATCAGCGCTCGCGCGGGATTGGTGCGGCCTTGATCACGGCGGTCTGCACCGAGGCCAGACGCCGTGGTTACGTGCAACTGCGTCTGGACGTGGTCAAAGAGAACATGCGGGCCCGCGCATTATACGAGCGTCTGGGCTTTCGGGTGATCCGTGCGCGGGAGAGCCGCCTGACAGAGCTGCTCTTCGCCTATCGCACGGCCTTTGTGATGGTCTGCCCGCTACGGCCTTGGGATACCTCCGAGGCCCCCCGTGGCTCAAGCCGCAGCTCTTAAGGCGCGGCTCTTGCGTCGGGCGCAGGGCATGGCTCCCTAGTCGAAGGTGCCAGCCACGCGCCCCAGCAGCATGAAAGCCCGTGCCGAGCGGGTGTCGGAGAGTTCGACGATCTCCATATCGGTCGCATTGGGCTCGAAACCGGCGAAGGTCTTGTCGAACTGGCGCAGGAAGTGATGGGCCGCATCGCGGAACACGGTGTCATTGCGCATCCGCGCCGCCGAAAGCGCCAGTGACGAACGGTCCCGCACCCCGCCCAGGGCCGCCACCTCGCGTCCGCGTTCGCCCTTGGCGAAGCGGCGCCAGAGCTCGGGGCGGGCGCGGTCGGGTTTGAGGTCATCCATGTAGATGCCGTCCTGCGATAGCAGGTTCAGCACATCCTGCGCGGCACGGATCAGCTTGGCCATCATCCGGTCTTCCAGCGCGCGGCGTAGCGCACGGAACCCCTCGCGGTCATCTGCCGTATCGGGGAAGTTTAGCGCACGCACGAAATCGCCCACAGTGACCGGCGTGCCCAGCGGCTCTGCCGGTGCGCCAAGTTCGAACGTGGCCTGTTCCTCGTGCAGAGGGTGGGCCGGTGGCGGGCTGACAAGGGCCATCTTGGTGTCGGCGGTGGCCTCCAGAGCATGGCCGCTGCCCTGCGTCGCAAGATTCAGCAAGGCGGTTTCGGTCTGGCGGGTGGCCAGCACGATCTCGTCAAGCTTCTTCTCCACAGAGCCGTCGCGGCGGGCGCGGGCCTCGGTGACCCATGCCTGCCGCATCGCATCCACCGAGGCGCGCAGCGACTGCGCCTCGGCGCGCATTTCCCGTGAGGCTTTGGCCGTTAGGGCCGCCACCCAGATCATGGCGAAAGGCAGGAAAATACCCACCACAGTGAAGATGACAGATGTCGTTTGCCCGTCAGTTCCGGAGGGAATGAAGACCCAGACCCCGATCACCAGAACAAGCCAGAGGACACTGAGCGCCGCAGCGATCATTTCCGTGCGGCCAAAGCCCGTATCCGTAGCGGGTCGGGGCTGATCGGGCTGCCGGTTCAGCGGGTCGGATCTTTCGGGTGTCATCTTCAGGCTCCGTCAGACGAAGAGGATCTCGAGGATCTCGTAGCTGCGCGTGCCACCGGGGGTGCGGACTTCGACGGTATCGCCTTCATCCTTGCCGATCAGCGCACGGGCCAGAGGGGATTTCATGTTCAAAAGCCCCTTTTCCAGATCGGCTTCATGTTCGCCGACGATCTGGTAGGTCTTCTCTTCGTCGGTATCGACATCGACAATCGTGACGGTGGCGCTGAATTTCACCGCGCCCGACATCGTTTTCGGTTCGATCACCTGTGCGAGGCCGAGGATGCTCTCGATTTCCTTGATGCGGCCCTCGATGAAGCTCTGCTTTTCGCGCGCCGAGTGGTATTCGGCGTTTTCCGAAAGGTCGCCCAGTTCGCGTGCTTCCGAGATCGCCTGAATGACAGCAGGACGCTCGACAGATTTCAGTTTCTTCAACTCGGCATCCAGCCGATTAAATCCCGCGCGGGTCAGCGGTATCTTTTCCATAAACAAGGCCCTTTGCCGTTTTGTTTTTCCTTGGGCGGTCGAAGAAGTGTAAATCGGGGATGACGCCGTGGTGTCAAGGGCCAGCCCGAGGCAGATGCGAAATTTCGCTCTCCAGAAGTAAAGTGTCGGTTTCGCATTTCCACCGTGCAGAACAAGCCTCTAGACTTAGGCCCAGATTGCCTTGAGACTGAAGGTAAGCTATTGAAAACGTAAAAGCACGCGCGAAGGCCAGCCAGGGAGCCCTAATTTTATGACCGAAATCACCCGCGAATCGATGGATTATGACGTTGTCATCGTCGGCGCTGGCCCCTCTGGCCTGTCGGCTGCCATCCGTCTGAAGCAGATCGACCCCGATCTTGAAGTGGTCGTTTTGGAAAAAGGTTCGGAAGTGGGGGCGCATATCCTGTCGGGTGCGGTGCTGGACCCTGTAGGGCTGAACAAGCTGATCCCCGACTGGAAGGAAAAGGGCGCGCCGCTGAATACGCCGGTGACGGAAGATAACTTCCTGCTGCTGACCGAGACCAAGGCCACCAAGATCCCGCATTGGCCGATGCCCAAGCTGATGTCGAATGACGGCAATTATATCGTGTCGATGGGCAATGTCTGCCGCTGGCTGGCCGAGCAGGCCGAGGAGCTGGGCGTCGAGATTTTCCCCGGTATGGCGGCGTCCGAGCTGGTGATGGAGGGCGACCGCGTGGCGGGGGTCGTTGCGGGCGAATTTGGCCGCGAGGCCGATGGCACGCCGGGGCCTGCCTATGAACCGGGCATGGAGCTGCGCGGCAAATATGTCTTCCTCAGCGAGGGCGTGCGCGGGTCTTTGGCCAAGATCGTGATCGACCGTTACAACCTGTCCGAAGGCCATTGCCCGCAGAAATTCGGCCTTGGCATGAAAGAGATCTGGGAGATCGACCCTGCCAAGCACGCGCAAGGCACCGTGACCCATACGATGGGCTGGCCGCTGGGCAATAATGCGGGCGGCGGGTCGTTTATCTACCACCTTGAGAACAATCAGGTCTATGTGGGCTTCGTGGTCCATCTGAACTACGAGAACCCCTATGTCTTCCCCTATATGGAATTCCAGCGCTTCAAGCATCACCCCGAGGTGGCCAAGCTTCTGGAGGGCGGCAAGCGCGTGGCTTACGGGGCGCGGGCGATCTCCGAAGGTGGCTACCAGTCGCTGCCCAAGATGAGCTTCCCGGGCGGTGTTCTGCTGGGCTGTTCGGCGGGCATGGTCAATGTGCCGCGCATCAAGGGTAATCATAATGCGATGCTGTCGGGGATCGCAGCGGCAGAGGCTGCGGCCGAAGCGATCAAGGCGGGCCGTTCGGGCGATGAACTGACCGCCTATGAGGCCGAGGTCCGCGATGGCGCGATTGGCCGCGACCTGAAAAAGGTGCGCAATGTCAAGCCGATGTGGGCGAAATGGGGGATGTATGCCTCGACCGTGCTGGGCGGGTTCGACATGTGGACGAACGAGCTCTTCGGCTTCTCGGTCTTCGGCACGCTGAAACATGGCAAGACCGATGCGCAGGCCACCGGCGAGGCCAAGGATTTCCAGCCCATCGACTATCCCAAACCCGATGGCAAGCTGTCCTTTGACCGGCTGACCAATGTGAGCTTTTCCTTCACCAACCACGAGGAAAGCCAGCCCTGCCACCTGAAGTTGCGCGATCCTTCGGTGCCGATCTCGGTCAACCTGCCGAAATATGCGGAACCCGCGCAGCGTTACTGCCCCGCAGGCGTCTATGAGGTGCTGGAAGGCGAGGAGGGCCCGCGCTTCCAGATCAACTTCCAGAACTGCGTCCATTGCAAGACCTGCGATATCAAGGACCCGTCCCAGAATATCGACTGGACCACGCCTCAGGGCGGCGACGGCCCGAACTATCCCAATATGTAAGCGAAAAGGGGCCGGTCGGCCCCTTTTTTGTCAGGATTAATCTCGCATTCATGCCGTTGCCCCAGGGTAAGGGTGTCTCTTGTGGAGGTGTGCATGGCTGTCCTGACCCAACGCCAGTTCCGTCTGAACCATCTTGTGCTGCGTCTTCTGGCGGGCCAGCCTTTGCCGGAAAAACGTCGGGGGCAATGGCCACGGCAGGCCTCAGCGGATGTGCTGACCCTTCGGCTGGGCGTGGAAGAGGCCATGACGGCGCTTGGGGGGCGGGCGTCGATGGCGCGGCTTGTCGGCGGGCTGACCGGTGTGGACGAGGTGATGATTTCCAGCTTTCTGATCCCGCGCGACAAGGCACGTTACAAGGCAGGCATTATGGCCCGCCTTGTGACAGAGGCAGAGGATCCGGCTGTTGCCCGGGCCGTACAGAAAAACCGGTTGCGCATTCTGACGGCCGATGAGGTGCCCGAACTGAATATCCAGCCCACGATCCGCTACCGGTTTCTGGCGCAGGGCCGGATGATTGGAAGCGGTCTTTTCACGCCGGAGGGGTTTGACCAGTCTCTGTTCGCGGCATGGGGGGAGCGGCGCTGGCAGCGGGTGATCGGTAAGGCCTATGTCTATTACGATCTTCCGGCATCGTCCTGCGGGCTGCCCTGAATGAAACATGTGCAGGAGCCTTGGCCGTAAAGCTTGCCGTCCTGCGTGCCACGGATCTCGCCCACCGCGACGCCGGTTGACCGCCCGATATGGGTCAGTTCGCCGGTGATGGTCAGCTCTGCTCCGGGCGGGATCGCGCGGATCAGATTGATCTTGTATTCGATGGTGGATTGGAACTGGCCTTTCCTGAGGCCCGAGATCACCGCCATCGACATGCAGCTATCCAGCACCATTCCGTACCAGCCGCCTTGGGTCGATCCGAAGGCATTGGTCTGGGCATGTTCGGGAAAGGCGCGGAAGGTCACCTTGCCGTATTCAGCGGCAATCACGCGGAAATTCATGAGCTTGGCAACCGTCGGATGTGGCGCGCTGCCGTCAATGATCCGTTGCATATAGTCGAGACCGCTGATCGAGGTCACCTCGTCGCGCGAGAGAAAATCTTTGGCGCTTTCGGCAAAGAGGGCGGTGTCTGTCATCCGTGGCTCCTGCATGGAAAAGGGGCCGCGCGGCCCCCGTTTCGTCTATAGTGTCAGGCGCTGCCGTCTCAGGCAACCGCGCCCAGATCAAGCCCTTGTGCAAGGCCCAGATTCTGGCAGACGCGGCCCGTCAGCACGGGGCGGTTGACGGTGTAGAAATGCAGGTCTTCCACGCCGCCCGCGATCAGCTCTTCGCATAGCTTGGTGCAAAGTTCGATCGAGAGGTCTTCCTCGCGGTCTTCGGCAATGGCTTTCTCGAAGGCCGGTCCCAGATGCTCGGGGATATTGGCGCCGCAATTTGCCGCAAAACGCTGCACGCCCTTCCACGACTGGATCGGCAGGATGCCCGGAATGATCTTGGCCTTCACGCCCTCTTTCTCGCAGCGGTCGCGGAAGCGGAAGAAGGTCTCTGCCTCGAAGAAGAACTGGGTCAGCGCCGAAGTCGCACCGGCTTCGCATTTGCGTTTGAGCCAGCGGACATCGGCCAGATCGTCGGCGGCATCGGGATGCGGCTCGGGATAGGCGCCACAGCGGATGGTGAAGCGCCCGTCGGCGGCCAGCGCCTCGATCAGCTCGACCGAGGAGGCAAAGCCCTCGGGATGGGGCGTGAAGCGGTCCTGCCCCTTTGGCGCATCGCCGCGCAGTGCGACAAGCTGGTTGACCCCTGCCTCGGCATAGGCGTTGACGATTTCCATCGTCTCGGCGCGGGTCGCATTGACGCAGGTCAGGTGAGCGGCCACATCCAGCCCGTAATTCTTGCCGATCGTGGTCACCGCCTCATGGGTCAGCTTGCGGGTCGTGCCACCTGCGCCATAGGTCACCGAGACGAAATTCGGTTGCATCGGGGCCAGAGTCTTTACCGTTTCCCACAGGCGGAACGATGCTTCCAGCGTTTGTGGGGGGAAGAATTCAAAACTCAAACGGGGCGTGGTCATGGCGCTATCCTTACTGATTGAAGATCTTGTGCCAGATTCCGTAATGTGAGACAAACTCATATTACTCAACAACAACATGAGTCAGATTTGATGTATCTCGAGCTGCGTCACCTGCGAACCATCAAAGCGATTGAAGACACGGGCGGGCTGGCGCGGGCTGCGGAGGCGCTCAATATTACACAAAGCGCGCTGTCGCATCAGATCAAGGGGCTGGAGGAACAGGTCGGAACCGAACTGTTTGTGCGCCGCTCGCGGCCTATGCGGCTTTCGGCGGCGGGGCAACGGCTGCTGCGTCTGGCCCAGCGGGTCCTGCCCGAGGTGCGCGCGGTCGAGGACGAGTTTCTGGCCCTGCGGCAGGGGCGGGCTGGGCGGTTGCATATCGCGATCGAGTGTCACGCCTGCTATGACTGGCTTTTTCCGGTGCTCGAGCAGTTCCGCAGGGCGTGGCCGGATGTCGATATCGATATCCGCCCCGGTCTGGCATTCCGTGCCCTGCCGGCCCTACAGAACGAAGAGGTCGATCTGGTGATCTCGTCCGATCCGGAAAAGCTTGACGGTGTCGTGTTCAACCCGCTGTTCGATTATTCCCCGACATTCATTGCAGCGGCCAATAGCCCGCTGGCGCAGAAGGCATATGTCGAGGCCGAGGACTTTCTGGACCAGACATTGATCACCTATCCGGTGGACCGGGCGCGCTCGGATATTTTTTCGGGCTTGCTGACGCCGGCACGGATCGAGCCTAAAACCCACCGTCAGGTCGAGTTGACCGCTGTGATCTTGATGCTGGTAGCCGCCGGGCGCGGGGTGGCCGTCCTGCCTGACTGGGTGCTGCGCGAAGTACGCTATCGCCCTGATTACATAACGAAACCTGTGACAGAGCACGGGTTGCAAAAGCGCCTATATGCCGCCACCCGCACGGAGGATGCCGTGCAGCCCTATATGGCCTATTTCCTGCGGCTGGCGCGGACCGAGCCTGTCAAATTGCAGCGCGGCGCGGCGGCCATGACGACAGGCGCTGTCTCCGGAGATGTGGCGCTCTGACGCGCGCGGGTCGGCATCGGGAGAAGGGCTTTCGCATCACGCTGTGCCGGAAGCGTATATAACGCTTGGAATCGCGTGCCCGACGGTATAAGCGAACGCCTCGAACCCCCCAAGGAGATCTCCCATGCAAGGCAGCGCAAATCTTAACCTCATGATCAAAGCCGCCCGTAAGGCAGGCCGGTCGCTGGTGAAGGACTTCCGCGAAGTCGAAAACCTGCAGGTCTCCGCCAAAGGGCCGGGGGATTTCGTGTCGCGTGCCGACCGCGAGGCCGAGAAGCTGATCAAGGAAGAGCTGTTGAACGCACGCCCGACCTATGGTTGGCTGGGCGAGGAAACCGGTGAGGAAGAGGGCAAGGACCCGACCCGCCGCTGGATCGTCGACCCGCTGGATGGCACGACCAATTTCCTGCACGGTATGCCGCATTGGGCCGTGTCGATCGCGCTGGAACATAAGGGCGAGGTTGTGGCCGGCGTGATCTTCGACGCCGCCAAAGACGAGATGTTCTTCGCCGAAAAGGGCTTTGGCGCCTTCATGAACGAAACCCGCCTGCGCGTTTCGGGCCGTCGTTCGATGACCGAGGCCGTGTTTGCAACCGGCGTGCCGTTCGGGGCCAAGAATACCCTACCGGCGACCCTGCGCGATCTGGCGCGTCTTATGCCCGCTTGTGCCGGTGTGCGCCGCTGGGGGGCGGCCTCGCTGGATCTGGCCTATGTGGCGGCGGGCCGCTACGAAGGCTATTGGGAGCGCGAGCTGCAGCCGTGGGATATGGCCGCAGGTCTGGTCATCGTGAAGGAAGCCGGTGGCTTCGTCTCGGCCGTGCGTGAGGACCGCGAGATCTTCGAAAGCGGCTCGGTTGTGGCGACCAATGCCGAGATGTTCGAGCCTTTGACGAAAATTTTGCGCAAGCCGGAGTAAATCCGTTCACTACTTGTTCACCTTGCTCTGCGATGTTCTGAACAACGCAGAAAGCGAGGTGCATCATGCAGCAGGAACAGGACTGGATTCTGGCGGGGCTGACCGCCCGGCGTGTTGTCGTGGACCATCAGGTGGTCGCCGTGGCGATGGGCCTGATCGAGATCGGGCGCGCTGCGCGTGACATTGCAACTTGCGAGGCGGCAGAGGCCATGCTGCATCACCGCGTGGCACGTATCCGTGACGGGATCGCGCGGGTCGAAGACCGGATTGCCCAGTTGAATATGGTCGATGCGTCGTTGGAAGCCGCTTCTGCGGCGCTCTGGGCGGAATTGCAAAGCTATCAGGACAGCCTGCCGCTGGAACTCGCGTTCCGTGCGGATCAGCGCGACCGTGCTATCGACCGTCTCGAGAGCGCGCGTCAGCGTCTTCAGAGGCTGATGGATCTGATCGACGAATGTCGCCCTGCCAGCAAGCAGGACCTGCGGCAGATGCTGCATGATCTGGTGGATGGTGCGATGTCGCGCCGCTCCGACGAAATTATCCGGCAAGCGCGTGAAGAGGCGCGGGCACGGCTTGCAGGGGCACCTCTGCCCGATCCGGCGCTTGAAGAATTTCACATGACCCAGCCGGAAGGCTGGTCGGCGTGGCAGGCAACGCGTCTTGTCCGCCCGGGTGGGGACACGCAAGGCTTTGCCGCTGCGTGACCAATGGCCACTGTGGGCGTCGGGGCTGTCGCGCCGCAGTGGCCATAAGGCTTATCCGAAATCTTTCCCTGACCCGTGCCGGAGCTTTGCTTCGGCATTAATTTTTTAATCTATAAGATTCAGGTGCTTACTGAATCCGCTCCGCTTTTGCCGGTGGCTCTTCGTTGACAAGCTGGCTCAGTTTGTATTTCTGATAGAAACACTCTGGTATTTGAGGACGTGATGGAACCCGAATCAATTGCAGTCGATCCTGCAACCGGCTTGAGCCGTTTGACAGATTTTCTCCAGATGGGCGGTCCTGCGATTTGGGCGATCGCTCTTCTTTCGGTGCTGACCGTGGCCCTGATCTTGTGGAAGCTTTACCGCTTTGCCTGTTTCGGTGCGTGGTCGGGGGGCAGCCATTCGCGCCGCGCCTTGGTGCAGTGGAAGGCCGGACAGCGCGCCGCCGCGATTGACAGCCTCAAGAAACGCCGCAGCCTGCGCGCCCGTCTGACCCGCGCAGCGATGCTGGCGGCGGATTCGAACCTGACCGATAGCGAGGCGCGCGAAGAAACCGGGCGAGTGGCACGGCTCTTGCTGTCCAAGGCGCGCGGTGGCTTGCGTGGTCTGGAACTGGCGGCCACGATCGGCCCGTTGATCGGTCTGCTGGGCACGGTGACCGGTATGATTTCGGCCTTCCAGGCTTTGCAGGAGGCGGGCGCTCGTGCGGACCCGTCAACACTGGCCGGCGGGATCTGGGAGGCGCTGCTGACCACCGCAGCCGGTATGGCCGTTGCAATTCCGGCACAGGTGGCTTTGACATGGTTCGAAAGCATCGTGGACGGTCTTCGCGAGGATATGGAAGATACCGCAACGCAGGTCTTCGTTTCGCGTGACGCCAAACAAGATACGATCCGGGCGCTGGCGGCGGAGTAAACGTCATGTTCAACTTCGCTCCGGAGCGCGTGCGCCGACGCCCCGATCTGACGCCGATGATCGATGTCGTCTTTCTGCTGCTGGTCTTTTTCATGCTGGCATCGCGCTTTACGCAAGATGTCAGCCTGCCTCTGGCCGCAGCCAGCGGGGCCGCCTCCGAGTGGAAAGGGGCCCCGCGACTGGTCGATATCGCGGAAGACGGCACGCTGATGCTGAACGGGACACCGCGCGACTTTGATGATCTTGTCACCGAGCTGGACCGTCTGACCGAAGAGCGCAGCGATCCGGTGATCTTGAGGGCCAAAGAGGCCGAGCTGCAGGCTCTGGTGACGGTGATGGACCGTCTGACCGCCGCCGGGTTCAGCCATCTGATTTTGGTGGAGTGAGCTATGCAATTCGATGCGCCCAAGCGTCGGGGCGGAAATTCTTCGCTTCTGCCCATGATCAATGTCGTTTTTCTTCTGCTGATTTTCTTTCTTATTTCAGCCAAACTGTCCCCGCCCGAACCTTTCCCGACAGAGCCGCCACACTCCGAGGCCGCGGCCGAAGCCGAGGGGGAATTCTCGGTGTTTCTCGGGGCCGAGGGGCAGCTTGGGTTCCGTGACATGATCGTGGCGCAGGGCGAAGATGTGGATCCGCTGGTCGGGGCGTTGGTTCAGGCGCGGGAAGAATATTGCGCGACAACCGATTGCGAGACCGATCCCGCCCATCTTCTGCTTCGCGGGGATCAGCATGTGAAAGCGACCTATCTTGCGGGATTGCTGCCCAAGCTCGGGCAGGCCGGTTTTGCCAAAGTTGAACTGGTGACGACCCGGGGAGGGGCGGAATGAAAAGCGGGCGTGTTCTTATAGAGCTTGCGGGGTTCGCGACCGTGGCTGCGGCGCTGCATGTCATGGCGTTCGGGTTCGTTTCCCGTTCGGAAGGCGCGGTTTCGGCAGGGTCCGGAGGCGATGCGCTGGTCAGTATCGAGGCGGCGGATGCACAGGTCGCCGAATTGGTCGAGGCTTGGGAAAACCCCAAAATGCCCGAACCGGAGCTAAAGCTTGCGGCTGCCCCGCCCAAGATCGATATGCCCAAAGTGACCTTGCCAACGGTTGCGGAGGCTCCGCCATTGCCGGAGGTGACCGAGGAAGCGGAAGTGACCCCCGAGACGCCACCGGTTGAAGAGAAGGTGGTGCAGGAAGAAAAACCGACGGAGCTTGCGCCCGAAACGTCGGAGCGTCCGGAGGCCAAGCCCGAAAAGCCGGTCAAACCGCATCGTCAGGCGCGGGATGACCAGCGCAAGGGCCGGAAATCGGACCGCGATACGGCAGGGCGCGCAGCGCGCCATGCGGCGGGGTCGGGCAATCGCGGGGCGCGGGGCAATGATGGCCATTCGAATGCGGCGACCCTGTCCAATGCGCAAAGCGAAAGCCTGCGCGGGCGTTGGGGCGCGCAGATCCGTCAGCGGGTTGAACGGCGCAAACGCTATCCCTCGGGGGCCAATGGTGCCAAGGGGCAGGCCGTCGTGCGGTTGACGGTTGCGGCCTCCGGACAGCTGGTTTCCGCTTCGCTGGCACGGTCTTCGGGCAATGCGGCCATTGATGCGGCGGCTCTTTCTGCGGTGCGCAATGCGGGCCGTTTCCCCAAAGCACCGGCGGGTCTGGGCAATGCCAGCCTGACATTCACGCTGCCGATGAGCTTCCTGCGGCATTAAGTTTCTGTTGAAGCCCCGCGCGGGATATGCATGTGATTAACGATAAGCATGTGCAATTCGATTAGAACGAGGGAAACGTTATGCTGCAGGAATTCAAGGATTTCATTGCCAAGGGCAATGTGATGGATATGGCCGTGGGGATTATCGTTGGTGCGGCATTTACGGCGATTGTGAAATCGATGGTTTCCGATCTTCTGAATCCGATTATCGGGCTGGTCATCGGCGGGCTGGATTTCAGCAATATGTATCTGGTGCTGTCCGGCGATGTCGCAGCGGGGTCCAGCCTTGAGGCTGCGCGCGAGTCGGGGGCTGCGATCTTTGCATATGGGGCCTTCGCGACCGCTGTCATCAACTTTCTGATCATCGCCTTTGTCGTGTTCATGCTGGTGCGGATGGTGAACCGCATTCGCGCCGCCGCAGAGAAGCCCGATGAGGTGGCACCGGCGGTGCCCACCGGCCCGAGCGAGCTGGATGTTCTGATCGATATTCGGGACGCGTTGAAAAAAAGCTGAACTCTTTCCTGTGAGAAAGGGAAAGTTTCTTGAACAAGTTTCAAAATTAGAAGATTCTTCGGCCCAGACCGTTTTGGGCCGAAGGAAACTGTATGTCACTTGATGCGACGGATCGCCGGATTTTGATGGTGCTGCAGCAGCAGGGCCGTATTTCCAATGCCGATCTCAGCGAGCGTGTGAACCTTTCGGCGTCCGCATGTCATAGGCGGGTGCAACGGCTTGAAGAAGAAGGCTTTATCCGCGATTACGTAGCCCTTCTGGATCGTCGCCGTCTGGGGCGGAACACCACGGTTTTTGTCGAGATTACCCTGTCGAGCCAGAAGGACGAGGTTCTGCGTGCCTTCGAGAGCGAGGTGCGCAAGGTGCCCGAGGTGCTGGAATGCCATCTGATGGCAGGCAAGGCCGATTTCCTGCTGAAAGTCGTGGCGCAGGATACCGATGATTTCGCGCAATTACACCGTGCGCGGCTTGCCTCCTTGCCGGGGGTGGCGCAGCTTCAGTCCAGCTTTTCGCTGCATGAGGTGCAGAATACCACGGCGCTTCCGATATAATTTAATCGCAGCTTAAATGTTCTTCCTTAGGTAGATTCCGAGACTTGTGAAAGAGGTTCGGATGAAGCTGGAGGCGTTGATTCTTTTCTTCTCGCTCTTGGTCGCGCCGATCGCACATCTGACAGGGGCACGGCCTGATCATGCGGGATTGACCCTCATGGTTGTGCCACCTTGGGAAGATGCCGTGCAGGTGGCCGATGTCGCACAGGCGCGGCTGATCGGACCAACCCGTGCGCCCTTCGGACTTTTGATCGAGATTGACGATTTAGCTCAGCTCGACCGCCTCGAGAGGGCGGGGGCGTGGTTTCTTCTGGATGCCAGAAAAGTGGAATGGATCTGCGGATGAATAAAGTAGGGGCCTTTTTCAGCGACGATAGCGATCTCCCTTTTGCAGGCCGCGATATGGCGATGAAATATCTGGCATTCGGGATGGTGGTTGCGGCGCTTGGTGTGTCGCTTGTGGCCTGGATCATCGGGACCGCATTCTGGATCGCGACAGGGGCGGCAGGTGTCTTTGCGGCTTTGGCCCTTTTGGGGTGGCGTATCGGGGACACGAAAAAGGGACGTTCGCTTCTGGCGCAGGGGATGATCGGTCAATGTTTCGCCTTTACAGCCGCGTTTGCAGGCCATCCCTGGATCATCGACACCCATATGGCCTTTTTTGTGATGTGCGCGATGGTGACGGCACTTGTGGATACGCGCTGTTTGATCGTGATGACCGTCAGTACGGTTCTGCATCACGCAGGGCTCGGGATCATCTATCCGGTTCTGGTCTATCCCAGCACGGATATTTACGAGAATCTTGAAAGGATTGCGTTACATGGCGGTCTCTTTGCCCTTGAGGCGGGCGTGCTGATCGAGGTGGTCCGGCGACGGCAGAAGCTGTTCCGTGATGCGCTGGACCGTATGTCCGAACTTGAGGCCATTTCGGCGCAATCCGCGCAGGCACGGGAAACGGCAGAGGCCATGTCGCGCGAGGCCGAGGCGCATCGTGCCGTGGCCGAGAAATCCGCGCAGTCCGCGCAGGAGGCCAGCGCCTTGGCCGCGCGTCAGGCCGATGAAAAACATGCTGCCGATATGGCGGTGCTGGAGGCCGAACGTCAGCAAAGTATGGAGCGCGCCGAGACGGCCAAGCGGCAGGAGCAGTTTGTGGCGGCCTTGAAATGCGCTTTGGAGCAGCTTGCGCAGGGGGATCTGTCGGTGCGGATGGTGCGGCCCGACGATCCGGGCTATGCGGATCTGGCGCAGAATTTCAATCTTTCGGTCGAGCAGCTTGCCGCCACCGTGACCACTGCTCTGGAATGCGCCGTCGATATTCGGGCGCAGATTTCCGAAATCACATCCGCCGCCGACAACCTTTCGTCCCGGTCCGAACGGCAGGCAAGCGCACTTGGTGATGCCGCCGCTGCGATCAACGAGCTTACGGTGGCGATCGAACAGGCGGCTCTGGTGAGCCGTGAAACTGCCGGATCGGCAGAAAAGGCGCGTAAGGCGGCGGGGGAAAGCTCGACCGTGGTGGCCGAATCGATCGAAGCGATGGCCGCTATCGAGGAAAGCTCGACACAGATTGCGCGGATTTCCTCTGTGATTGACGATATCGCCTTCCAGACCAATCTTCTGGCGCTGAATGCAGGTGTAGAAGCTGCGCGAGCGGGAGAGGCTGGGCGCGGGTTTGCGGTGGTCGCATCGGAGGTGCGCGAACTGGCGCAGCGTTCTTCGTCTTCGGCGCAGGAAATCAGCAAATTGATCGAGGCTTCGGGCCGGCAGGTGAAAACCGGTGCCGAACTGGTCAGCCGCACCGTGTCCGAACTCGACAGGATTATCCGGCATGTCGGGACGATTGCGACCCAGATCCGTGAACTGGCTGAAAGCGCGGCCGAGCAATCGCGATCCGTCAATGAGGTGAATAGCTCTGTGGAGCAGTTGGACCGGACGACGCAGCAGAATGTCGCCATGCTCGAAGAAACGACTGCTGCACATAATGCGCTGAACGAGATGGCAGGGCGCCTGGAGCAAACAATGTTGGTGTTCCGCCAAAATCTTGCCGATGACAGCTTTGACGGACAGGTGATGTCGCCCAAGGCAGGGTGATTGGCCCGCTATTTCGGGCTGCGTTTGGCCAGAATACGTTGCAGGGTGCGGCGGTGCATATGGAGGCGCCGCGCCGTTTCCGACACGTTCCGATCACAAAGTTCATAGACCCGCTGGATATGTTCCCAACGGACGCGGTCCGCGCTCATCGGATTTTCCGGCGGTGCGGGCTGCGTGTCGCTGCGCGCCAAAAGCGCATTGGTGATATCGGTCGCATCCGCCGGTTTGGACAGATAGTCGGTGGCCCCCATTTTGACTGCGGCAACGGCGGTGGCAATCGCACCATAGCCGGTCAACACCACGATACGCGCATCCTCGCGGCTTTCACGCAGAGCTTCCACGACGTCCAGCCCGTTGCCGTCCTCCAGCCGTAAATCGATGACGGCATAGGCGGGGGCAGATTGGCCGACCAGCGTTTTCCCCTCGGCCACAGAGCCAGCCATCTGGACTTCGAAACCACGTTTTTCCATGGCCCGCGCGAGGCGTGTCAGGAAAGCCTGATCGTCATCGACCAGCAAAAGGCTACGATCAGAGCCGATTTCGGAAGAAAGATCATCAACCATTGGGTCGTCCGCAAAAAAATCCAAGCACCAGACATCTTTTAGGCGGCGAATGGCACAGGGTCAAATGCCGCCATACGTTCTCGCTTGCAAGTTACTCTGCGTTCGCGTGGTCGATATAGCAACTGACGCGCTCGGCCATCTCTTCCGGCGTCGTGTCGCGATCGAAGTAATCGACATAGCCAAGCTTGGGTAGCACCAGATATGTCTGGGTGGAGTGGCTGATCAGCGTATAGGGGTCGTCCGGGTTTTGCACCGAAAACAGCACGCGATAGGCTTTGGCCGCCACCTTGATCTGCTCTGGTGTGCCCACAAGCCCCAGCATTTTGGGGCTCATGACATCGGTGAAGGCTGCCACCGAAGCGGGGGTGTCACGGGCGCTGTCCACCGACACGAAAACCGGCTGCACATCATAGCCTTGTTCGTCAAGGATATCAGTGGCTTGCGCATTTCTCATGGAATCCAGAGGGCAGACATCCGGGCAGTAGGTATAGCCGAAATAGAGCAGGCTCGGCTTTGTGAAGACCTGCTGATCCGTGACAGTTTCGCCCGTCTCCGAGGTCAGCGTGAAGGGCCCTCCCAGTTTGACATGGCCCGCAGCAGGTTTGGCGCGACATTGAGCAAATGCATCCGCAGGCTGGTTGCGGGTCATGCCGATGCCGATAGCGATGCCGCCGACCACGATAACAGCCCCTAGAATGGCATAGACTTTCGGGGAAAGGCTCATCAATTTTCTCCCATGCGGATCCGGTCATCTGTTGAATTTGTGAAGCAGATCGGATTTTGCAGCAGTGTTATCAATATTGATGCTGGTTTTGAAGCAGACAGAATGTCCTAAAGGCATTTTGACGGAAGGGAAGGACGCGGTCATGTCGGGGTTTGAAACGGCGCTCCCCGTGCGCGGGACGACATCGCATGAATGGGTGCGGCTGCGCACGCTGACCTTTCTGCGCTGGATGGCGATTATCGGCCAGTTGATGGCCATCCTCGTGGCGTGGTTTTTGCTGGAGATCGGGCTTAATCTTGTCTGGTGTCTGGCGACGGTCGGGGCTTCGGTTCTGGTGAATCTGCTGGCTTTGTTCCTGACGCCGGAAAGCCGCAGATTGTCACATAACGCGGTGCTGGCGTTGCTTTTGTTCGACACCGCGCAGCTGGCGGTGTTGTTGCTGCTGACGGGCGGGCTGAACAACCCTTTTGCCCTGTTGATTCTGGTTCCGACAACCATCGCGGCAACGACGCTTGAATGGCGCGCGACGATGTTGATCGGGGTAGTGACCGTGGTTCTGACGACCTTCGTGGCAGGGCTTTATGTGCCTCTGGTCTCGACCGAAGGCGAAGTCATCCAGCTACCGGCGCTGTTCGAGTTTGGGTATTGGACGGCGATTGTCATCGGGGTCGTCTTCCTTGGCGCCTATGCGCAGCGGATCTCGAATGACAGCCGTGTCATGTCAGAGGCGCTTCTGGCGGCGCAACTGGCCCTGTCGCGCGAGCAGAAACTGACCGATCTGGGCGGGGTTGTGGCGGCGGCGGCACATGAGCTGGGCACGCCTCTGGCCACGATCAAGCTGGTGTCGAGCGAGCTGGCTGACGAGCTTTCCGATAACGAGGAACTTCGGGAGGACGCGCTGTTGATCCGTGCGCAAGCGGACCGTTGTCGCGATATCCTGCGTTCGATGGGGCGTGCGGGCAAGGATGACCTGCATCTGCGGACCGCGCCGCTGATTTCTGTCCTGCGGGAGGCGGCCGAGCCGCATATGGATCGCGGAAAAGAAATTATCTTTACGACAGAACCGATTGGCGATGGCAGCGATAAGCAGCCCGCCATCTATCGTTACCCCGAGCTGATCCATGCGCTGCGTAATCTGGTGCAGAATGCGGTGGATTTTGCGGCCAGCAGGGTCTGGGTCGACGCACTGTGGAGTGGCTCGACCATCGTGGTGCGTGTGTGTGATGACGGGCGCGGTTATGCGCCCGATGTGATCGGGCGCATCGGTGACCCCTTCCTGCACGGGCGGAATTCGACCGCGCGTAAGGAATATGAGGGGATGGGGCTGGGGCTGTTTATCGCCAAGACGCTGTTGGAACGCACTGGCGCGCGGATCACCTTTCGCAATGGAACAACCCCCTTTGTGCCCGCAGATCGCAAGCCCGAGCGTTCGGGGGCGATTGTCGAGCTGGCTTGGCCGATCGAGCGGCTGCTGGCTCCCGAGCGCGAGGCTCTGGGGGAGAATGTGCCGATAGAGAGCTGATCGAAAAGGAATTGTTAAGCTTAACGGCGCATTAACCATTGTGTTGCATCTTTGACTTCAGTTTGTGGCATGGGGCATGGATATGTCAGAGGTTTTGGTCATCACGGGTCTGGTTGCGATTGCATCAACCGTTGCGGCGGTCGTGGCGATTTTGGTGCTGACCCGATTGCAGCGCAGCTTGCGCAAGAAGGACGCCCGCGCGCTTCAGCCCATGATCGAGCAGACGGTTCTTCTGTTTGATGATGAAGAGCTGATCGACGCGACCGCGCCTGCGCGGACCCTGCTTGAAGCCTCGCCGCTTGCCTCTAGCGACTGGGGGCGTCTGGTTGCGTTTCTGATGCCGCGTTTCGAAACCGTGCGCGAAAGCCTTGCCGATCTGCGGACGGTGGGGCGGCTTGAACTCACCGGCTTTCCCGGACCCAATGGGGGGGCACCGCTGCGCTTGCTGGCCGAGGATGTGAATGGCCTGACCCGCGTGACCCTGATTGATCCCGAAGCCGAAGGGCAGGGGCTTTTGGTCGATGGTCTCTCCCAGCGCGCGCTCGAGGACGAGCTGGAGAACCTGCGCCATGCGCTGGATCTGTCGCCATCGCTGGTGTGGCAGGAGAGCGCGGCAGGCGAAACGATCTGGGCGAACCGCGCCTATCTGCTGCGGGCCGGCACCTTTGAAGAGGAAGAGGTCACGCTCAGTTGGCCCTTGCCGCAGATTTTCCAGTTCGAGCGCGAACAGACCGAATATGCGCCGCGTCGGCTGATGCTGCAGGACGAGGATGGCATTGATACGTGGTTCGATTGCTACAGCTACCGTCTGGGCGATAACTGGATGCATTTCGCGCAATCTGCCGACGCGACGGTCTATGCGGAAAAGGCTCTGCGTGATTTCGTGCAGACCCTGACCAAAACCTTTGCCGACCTGCCGATCGGTCTGGCGATCTTCAATCGCCAACGCCAGTTGCAGCTATTCAACCCTGCGCTGAGCGATCTGACGGCGCTTGGTGTGGATTTCCTGTCCAAACGTCCCACACTTTACGCGTTTCTGGATCGTCTGCGCGAGACCCGCATGATGGCGGAGCCAAAGGATTACCGCAGCTGGCGCGAGCAGATGACCACGCTCGAAAAGCAGGCGGCAGCGGGCTATCATTCGGAGACGTGGAACCTGCCCAATGGCCAGACCTACCGTGTCACCGGCCGTCCGCATCCTGACGGGGCCATCGCTTTCCTGTTCGAGGATATCACCTCGGAGATGACCCTGACCCGCAAATTCCGTTCCGAGCGGGATCTGGACCGCTCTGTGCTGGACAATATCTCCGAGGCTGTCGCCGTTTTCCTGCCCTCGGGCGAGCTGACCAGCGCCAATGCCGCCTATCGGGCGCTCTGGCCGGTGCAATCCGCTGGCATGTCGCTGCATGACACTCTGCGGTCTTGGGCCGAAGCCTGTGTTCCGACCGAGATCTGGAGCCGCGCCCGCTTGCGTCTGGGGGCAATGGCCGAGCGCGAACCTCTGGCAGGCGAGGTGACCCTGCGCGACGGGCGCGTGGTGGGGTGTAGGTTCGTGCCGCTGGCCGGAGGGGCGCTGATGGCCAGCTTTGCAGAAAAAGAGGCGCTGTCGACATTGGAACCTTTGCGCAAGATTGCCGCGCAATGATCCTTTGCACGGGCAGGCAGGCAGGGTAGAACGGGCGCCATGAGCGCAGATATCCTGACCCTTCCTCTTGTCGACCCCGATGCCACTGCCCGGCTTGGCCGGACCATCGCCCCCTTTCTCAAGGCGGGCGATGTGCTGTTGCTGGACGGGCAGATCGGTGCCGGCAAAACCCATTTTTCGCGGGCCCTGATCCAGCATCGTCTCGAGATGCTTGGGCTATATGAGGATGTGCCATCCCCGACCTTTACGCTTGTGCAGGTCTATGAGGCGGATCCGGAAATCTGGCATAGCGATCTTTATCGCCTGTCCCACCCTGATGATGTGCTGGAACTCGGGCTGGACGAGGCCTTTCAGGAGGCGATCTGTCTGGTGGAATGGCCTGACCGTCTGGGGGATCTGGCTCCGGCTTCGGCCCTGACGCTGGCGTTTTCCCTGACCGAAGAGGGCGCGTCGCGTCAGGTGGTGTTTTCGGGCGATGCCGCGTGGGCCGCACGTCTGCCCGAGATGTTGGGGGCATTCTGATGGATAGGGTCGACGCCTTTTTGGAACGGGCTGGCTGGGCGGGGGGCAAGCGCCTGCCGCTTGCCGGAGATGCCTCCGCGCGCCGCTATGAACGTATCACAGGAACGCCGCCTGCGGTCTTGATGCTTACCTGCCCGGGAGAGGAGCTTGACCGTTTTCTCCATATGACCAACTGGTTGGCGAGCCAGGGTTTTTCTGTTCCGCAAATCTACGCGCAGGATCTTTCGCAGGGGCTTTTGCTGCTGGAAGATCTGGGGGATGACCTGATCGCCCGGCTTGTGGCGCAAGATCCCGCGCGCGAGGCCGAGCTGTACGGTCTGATTACCGAGGTGCTGGTCGGCCTGCGCGATTGTGCTCCGCCGGAGGGGTTGGCAGAGCTGGATGCCAAAGGATTGGCCGATCTGACCGCGCTGACCGAAGAATGGTATCCCTGTGCCGCTCGGCCCGAGCTGTCCACCGCCGTCCGGCGGGCTTTCGCGCGGGTGGATGACGGGCAGCGCGTTGTGTCCCTGCGCGATTTCCATGCCGAAAATGCGCTGCTTCTGGCAGGGCGCCAAGGGGTCGCGCGGCTGGGGCTGCTGGATTATCAGGATGCGGTTCTGGCCCATCCCGCCTATGATCTGGTCTCGGCGCTGCAGGATGCGCGGCGGGAGGTCTCGCGAGAGACAGAAGCGGCGCAGATTGCATTTTACTGCCGGAAGACAGCACAAAATGCGGACGTATTTTCTGCCATCTATGCCTGTCTGGGCGCGCAGCGCGCCCTGCGTATTCTGGGCATTTTCGTCAGGCTATGCGTGGGGCTTGGGAAGCCGCGCTACCTTGAGTTCATGCCGCGGGTTTGGGATCACTTGCAGCATAATCTGGCCCATCCGGCGCTGGCAGAATTGCGGCAGAACGTCCTGCAACTGATGCCCGCCCCTGACGCCCCCCTGATTGAGGAGATACGCCTCCAATGTGCGACACGCCCGATAGCCTGATGCTGTTTGCTGCCGGTTTCGGCACTCGGATGGGTGCGCTGACAGCGGATCGCCCCAAACCTCTAGTCGAGGTGGCAGGCCGCCCCTTGCTGGATCATGCGCTGGAACTGGTTGAAGAGGCAGGGATTTCGAAGGTCGTCGCCAATATCCATTACCGAGGTGATCAGATCGTCGAGCATCTGGCGGGGCGCTCGGTCGAGATTTCGGATGAAACGGATGAGATTCTGGAGACCGGCGGCGGGCTGCGCAAGGCGCTGCCGCTTCTGGGGCAGGGGCCGGTCTTTACGTTGAATACGGATGCGATCTGGACGGGGCCGAATCCTTTGGCCGCGCTGCGGGCGGCTTGGGATCCGGCGAAGATGTCGGCGCTGTTGATGCTGGTTCCGCCTGAACGCGCGACGGGTCACAAGGGCGCGGGGGATTTCACTCTGTCAGAGGGGCGCCTGTCGCGAGGTGCGGGATTTGTCTATACAGGTGCACAGCTTATCGACCCTGCTGAACTTTCAGATATTCCCGAAGGGGCGTTTTCTCTGAACCTTCTCTGGGACCGTCTTCTGGCTAAGGGCAGGGTTTACGGGGTTGTCCATGACGGCGGCTGGTGTGATGTCGGGCGTCCCGAAAGCATTCCGCTGGCCGAGGCGCTTCTGGATCACGGCGATGATTGAGCGGGGCATTTACGCTCTGCCCTGCGGGGTGGATTTCCCGCGCGAGCTGGTTGCGGGGCTGATTGCGCGGATGCAGGACCAGCCCCCCGAGGCGATGGCGCGGGTGCGGCTTTACCTGAACTCGGGGCGGATGCTGCGGCGTGTGCGCGAGGAATTCGACCTGCATGGCGCGCGGTTTCTGCCGCAACTGAAGCTGGTGACCGACCTCGGGCGGGCGCCGGTGCGGGGGCTTCCGCCTGCCGAACCTGCTTTGCGGCGGCGGTTGGAACTGGCGCAGTTGGTGGCGGGGCTGGTTGACCGGCTTCCGGGGTTCGAGGCGGGGCACGGGATCTTCGGGCTGGCCGATAGTCTGGCGACTTTGATGGCCGAGATGCAAAGCGAAGGCGTCACCCCCGATGACCTCGAGGCGCTGGAGATCGCCGATACCCATGCGCAGCACTGGCGCTTAAGCCTTGATTTCATTCGGATTGTTGCGCGCTACTTCGAGGCTGACGCCACCCCCGATGCCGAGGCCCGCCAGCGCCGTGTGGTCGAACAGATCATCGCGGATTGGGCCGAGGCAGGGCCGACCGACCCGATTATTGTGGCGGGGTCGACGGGCTCGCGCGGGGCGACGGGGCTGTTCATGCAGGCGGTGGCGCGGTTGCCGCAGGGGGCGCTTGTGCTGCCGGGGTTCGATTTCTCCATGCCGCCGCATGCGTGGAACAGTCTGAAATCCGGTACATTTCCGATCGAGGATCACCCGCAATACCGGTATCGCGCGATGCTGGATGCGCTTGAAGCCATGCCCGCCGATGTGGCCCGCTGGCATCACCGCCCGGAACCCTCGCCCGAGCGTAATGCGCTGATTTCGCTTGCTCTTCGGCCTGCGCCTGTGACCGATCAATGGATGCAGGAGGGCGCGCATCTGCCGGATCTGGTTGCGGCCTGCGAAGACCTGACCCTGATCGAGGCCCGAGACCCCCGCGCCGAGGCCAATGCTATCGCGCTGATCCTGCGGGAGGCGGCGGAAAACGGCACCTCGACCGCGCTGATCACGCCGGATCGTATGCTGACACGGCGGGTGGCGGTGGCGCTGGACCGCTGGGGGATCATCCCTGACGATTCGGCGGGGCAACCGCTGCAACAGACGGCTCCGGGGCGGCTCTTGCGCCATCTGGCGGCGATGCGCGGCGAGGCTCTGACGCTGGACGGGCTGCTGATCTTGCTGAAGCATCCGCTGACCGCGACCGGCTCGACCATGCGCGGCACCCATCTGCGCTATACCCGCGAGCTGGAACTGGATCTGCGGAACAAGGGCCCTGCTTTCCCCGATCATGCGGCTTTGGTGGCTTGGGCGAAACGCTATGATGACAAGCCCGATTATCTGGACAAGCTGACCTGGGCAAATTGGCTGGGCGCGTTTTTCCCTTTGCTGGAAGCGCCTTACGAGATGCCCTTGGGCGAATGTGTGACCCATCATCTGGCGCTTGCGGCGCATCTGGCGACGGGGCCGGATGGCACGGTCGAGGCCAGCGAGCTTTGGCTGCAAGATGGCGGGCGCGAGGCCTTCCGCGTCTTTTCCGAACTGGCGCGTGAGGCGGTGCATGGCGGCGCCTATACCCGGGCCTCCTATGCCGATCTGGTCAACCATTTGCTGCAAGGCTCGATGACGCGGGCGGGGCTGGCGGCCCATCGTGACATCACGATTTTTGGCGCGCTCGAGGCGCGGGTGCAGGGGGCCGAGCTGGTGATTCTGGCGGGGCTGAACGAAGGCTCATGGCCCGAGGCGCCCGATCCCGACCCTTGGTTGTCGCGGCAGATGCGGCTTCAGGCGGGGCTATTGCTTCCCGAACGCCAAACGGGGCTTTCGGCGCATGACTTCCAGCAGGCGGTGGGCGCGCCGCGTGTTGTCCTGACCCGTGCGCGGCGCGATGCCGAGGCCGAGACCGTGCCCTCGCGCTGGGTGAACCGGATGGTAAACCTGATGTCCGGCCTGCCCGACAAACGCGGCCCCGAGGCGCTGGCCAAGATGCGCGAGCGCGGCGCGAAATGGCTGGGGTTTGCCTCCAGCCTTGACCGTCCGCAGGGCGAGACCAAGCCCGCGCGTCGCCCTTCGCCGCGTCCTCCGGTCGAGGCGCGCCCGAAGGATCTGTCGGTCACGCAGGTCAAGACGCTGATCCGTGATCCTTACGCGATTTACGCCCGCAAAGTGCTAAAACTCTATCCCTTGAACCCTTTGCGGCCCGAACCGGACCCGCTTTTGCGCGGCAATGTGCTGCATGAGATCGTCGAGCGTTTCGTGCGCCAGCGCCCCGAGGATGAAGACCCCGCTTTAGGCGAGGCGCGGCTGATAGCGATTGCCGAGGAGGTCCTGCGCGAGGAGGTGCCATGGCCCTCGGTGCAGCGGCTCTGGCTGGCGCGGATCACCAAGATCGCGCGGCGCTTTGCCGTGGACGAAGCCGCGCGGGCCAAGCTGGGCACGCCTGCGATTATCGAGGAAAAGACCGGTCTGCCTTTGCCCGATCTGGACTTCAAGCTGACCGCCAAACCCGACCGGATCGATATTCTGGAAAACGGGCTGAGCCGGATTTATGATTATAAATCAGGCTCTCCGCCCTCGGCAGGCGAGATGATCCACTTTGACAAGCAGATGCTTTTAGAGGCCGCGATGGTCACCCGTGGCGCCTTCAAGCAGATCGGCCCGCGTGAGGTCGAGGGCATGACCTATATCCGTCTGGGCGGCGAGGGCGAGACCGCCCATCACACCACGACCGTCGAATTCAAGCCCCGCGGCGGCGAGACCCAGACCGAGACGGCGGAAGAGGCTTGGGCCAAATTCTGCAAGCTTGTGGCGACCTATATGAAGCCCGCTCAAGGCTTTACTGCGCGGCGTGCAATGCATGGGGCGCAGGACCGCAGCGATTATGATCAGCTGTCGCGCTACGGCGAATGGGAGCTGAGCGAGACACCCGATGGGGAGGATCTGACATGAGCGCCCCGAATGATGCGACGATCCGCCAGATCCGCGCCGCCTCTCCGACGGCCTCGACATGGCTTTCGGCCAATGCGGGCTCGGGTAAAACGCGGGTTCTGACAGACCGCGTGGCGCGGCTGTTGCTGAACGGGACCGAGCCGCAGAAGGTGCTGTGCCTGACCTACACCAAGGCCGCCGCAACCGAGATGCAGAACCGTCTGCTGAAACGTCTGGGCGAATGGGCGATGCTGTCCGATACGGCACTGCGTCAGCAACTGCTTGATCTGGGTGAGGAAATTACCATTGACGCCGACCGTCTGGCCGAGGCGCGCAGGCTCTTTGCCAAGGCGATCGAGACGCCGGGCGGGCTGAAGATCCAGACGATCCACTCCTTCTGTGCGGCGCTTCTGCGGCGGTTTCCGCTGGAGGCTGGCGTGCCGCATGGGTTTTCCGAAATGGATGACCGCTCGGGCGATCTGCTGCGTCAGGCGATTTTGGAGGATATCGCCACGGGCGAGGACTGCCCCGTGCTGGACGGCTTGGTTCGGTATTATTCAACCGATGATCTGGGCGGGCTGCTGGCCAATATCGCGGGTAATAAGGATGGTTTTGCCCAAGATCTGACCCGCGACCAGATCCTCGCGCTTTACGGTTTGCCGGCTGGGTTTGATGGGCAGGCGCTGGTGGATGAGGTCTTTGACACGCATGACCTGAAGATCCTGCGCGATATGGTGGCGGTTATGGGCAAGGGCTCCTCGACCGATGCCAAGAACGCGCTGAAGCTGGGGCTGATCTCGGGGGCGGACCTCAGCGCGCTGGCCATTCTGGAGGATGTCTGCCTGACGGGCGCATCGGCCAAAGTGCCCTTTAGTGCCAAGATCGGGTCGCTGCCCACCAAATCCACGCAGAAGGCCGCAGGCGCGCTGATGGATCCGTTCAACGAGCTGATGGAGCGGGTCGAACAGGCCCGCCCGATGCGGCTTGGGTTGCAGGCTGCTGATCGTACCGAGGCTTTGCAGAATTTCGCGCGGGTCTTCCTGCCCAAGCTCGAGGCCGCGAAGGCGGCGCGCGGCTGGCTGGATTTCGACGATCTGATCGAACGGGCGGGGCGGCTATTGTCGGATAGCACCATGGCGCAATGGGTGCTGTTCCGGCTGGATGGCGGGATCGACCATATTCTGGTGGATGAGGCGCAGGATACCTCGCCCAGCCAGTGGCGGGTGATCGAACGTCTGGCCGATGAGTTTACCGCAGGCGAGGGCGCACGCGACGAGACCCGAACGATCTTTGTGGTGGGCGACCGTAAACAGTCGATCTATTCCTTCCAAGGCGCCGATCTGCGGGCCTTTGAGGCGATGCAGCGGCATTTCGCGCAGAAATTCGCAGCCGTCGGGCGGCCCCTGCAGGAGGCGCAGCTTTTGCATAGTTTCCGCTCGTCTCGGGCGGTGCTGGGGCTGACCGATATGACCTTCTCGGGCGAGGCCAATGAGGGCTTGGGTGGTGCGCCTGAACATATTGCTTTCTTTGATAAAATGCCCGGTCGGGTGGATCTTTGGCCGCTGGTCGAGAAGGCCGAAACCGAGCAGGAAGAAGCATGGGATAACCCCGTTGACCTCTTGACCGATACCGACCCGACCGTGGTTCTGGCGCGCACTGTTGCCGCCGAGATCCGCGCGATGATCGACCAAGGCGTGCGCCTGCCGGATGGCGCGGACAGCCGTCCGCTGCATGAGGGTGATATCCTCATTCTGGTGCAGCGGCGCGGGGCGTTGTTTTCCGAGATCATCCGCTCGTGCAAGGCTGCCGGACTGGCGATTGCGGGCGCGGACCGGCTGAAGCTGGGGGCCGAACTGGCGGTGAAGGACATCCGCTCGACACTGGCGTTTCTGGCGACGGCGGAGGATGATCTGGCCTTGGCCGAGGCGCTGAAATCGCCGCTTTTCGGCTGGAGCGAGCAGGATCTTTATGCGCTTGCCCAGCCGCGGAAAGGTTATCTGTGGGAGGCCCTGCGCAAATCCGAAAGCCATCCCGAAACGTTGAAAATCCTTCAGGATCTGCGCGATCAGGCCGATTTCCTGCGTCCGCATGATCTGATCGAACGGCTGCTGACCCGCCACGGCGGGCGCGAGAAGCTGATCGCGCGGCTCGGGGTCGAGGCCGAGGATGGTATTGACGAGCTGATCTCGCAGGCGCTGGCTTTTGAACGCGCCGAGGTGCCCAGTCTGACGGGGTTCCTTGTGTGGCTTGATGCCGATGATGTCGAGGTGAAGCGCCAGCTTGAGGGCGCGGGGCGGTCCATTCGGGTGATGACGGTGCATGGGTCCAAGGGGCTTGAGGCGCCCGTGGTTATTCTGCCCGATACCGGCAAGCCGCATATCAAGGCGCGTCCGTTGAATATCTACCGGCTTGAGGGTGGCACGGCGGCTTGGGCCGCGCCCTCGGCTGACCGCCCGCCGGAAGAGGCGGATGCGCAGGCGGCCAATGTCGCGCGCCAGACCGAAGAGAGGATGCGGCTGCTGTATGTGGCGATGACGCGGGCCGAGAAATGGCTGATTGTGGGCGCTCAGGGGAAGGTCGGAGAGGGCGATGACAGCTGGTATTCGATGATTTCCAACGGTCTTTTGCAGGCAGGTGACCGGCCTGCCACGGGGCTGTCGCCCGATTTGCAAGCCTTGGGCGAGATCCGCCGTGTGCAGCATGGCGACTGGCCGGAAAACGGGTTCAAGGCGGGCAGGGTGGTCGATACCTATCCCGCTTTGCCCGATTGGGCGCAGGTGCCCGCCTTGCGCCCCGAGCGGCCCAAACGCGTGCTGACGCCCTCGGATCTGGGTGGGGCGAAGGCTCTGGCGGGGGATTTGCCCGGTGTCTTCGATGAAGAGGCCGCCAAACGGCGCGGGCGGCAGATCCACCTTTTGCTGGAACATCTGCCCAACTGGCCCGAGGACGACTGGGAGGATTGGGCGCGCGATCTGCTGTTGACCGGCGAGGATGCCGCCTTCGAGCATGAGCTTCCCGCGCTTCTGTCGGAGGCGCGCGCGGTGCTGCGCGCCCCCGAGATGCAGCCCTTCCTGGCGCCCGAGGCTTTGGCCGAGGTGGAACTGACCGCGCGGATGAATGGCGAGCTGATGCATGGGATCATCGACCGGCTGCTGGTGGGGCCGGACCGTGTGCGGGTGCTGGATTACAAATCCAACCAGATCGTGCCGGAGGATGTGGCGCAAACACCGCTGGGTCTGGTGCGCCAGCTGGCCGCCTACCGCGAGATGCTGCGCCAGATCTACCCTGACCGCGCGATCGACTGCGGGCTGTTATGGACGGCAAAGGCACGGATCGATTGGCTGACTGACGCACAGATGGATGCGGCTTTGTGCAGTGACCCTGCATCTTGACGGGGCGGGGTCGCATACATAGGTTCTCATCAACTTAGTATTCAGGAGAAATCCCATGGCAACTGTCGCTGTTACCGACGCAACCTTCGATGCCGAAGTCCGCAAATCCGACGTTCCCGTCGTCGTTGATTTCTGGGCCGAATGGTGTGGCCCCTGCCGTCAGATCGGCCCCGCTCTGGAAGAGATCGCGGGCGAGATGGCCGGTAAGGTCAAGATCGTAAAGGTCAATGTCGACGAAAACCCCGAAAGCCCCGCATCGCTTGGCGTGCGCGGTATTCCGGCGCTGTTCCTGTTCAAGGATGGCGAGGTCGTTTCGAATAAAATCGGTGCGGCTCCGAAAGCGGCCCTGCAAAACTGGATCAACAGCGCGATCTGATCGCGGCTGAGGGAGACGGCCCTTAGGGTTTGAAACGGGGCCGTCAGGCTTGAAAAGGCGTCTTTCGGGGCGCCTTTTTGCTATGGTGGGCGGCTCAGCCCGTAGAATGGCCGGAAATCGCATAGATTTCGGGGCTGAAGGTCAGGTTGGTGGTGGTCATTGTGGTGACATCCGGACGGGTGCGGAAGCCCAGAGCCGCGAGAAACCCGACGAAGCTTCCTTCGGTCTGGCGGGTGTCAAGCCGGAGGAACTGCCCCGCCAGCCCCGCCATAAGCGAGGTGGTCAGGCTGAGGGCGTCGGTCTCGTTGGCGGCAATCACCGGCCCGATCACATGCCCCCGACCGAAACGGCGGCGCATCGCAAACCCTGTGACATGGCCGCATGTCTCGATCACATAGGTTTCGGACTGTTCCAGAAGGGTGGCAACCAGTCGGGATCTGTCGGCACAATAGCCGCTTTGATCAAGCTGATGGAGGCGCGGGCGGTCTTGCGGGCGGAAGGGCCGGACATTGCGCGCAAGGGAAAATCCGCAAGGCAGAAAGCCCTCATATCTGAAAACAGGTGCCGCAGAACGCACCCCGAGATCGCGATAAAAAGACACGTCTTGCTGACAGGCATTCAGGAAAGCGGCCCCCGTGCTCTGCTCCAGTGCCTCGGTCGCAAGGGTCCGGAACAGCGCTGTGCGAGCGAGTTTGGGATGGGCGATCACCATACCGATGGCGCTGAGATCCCTGTGATAGGAAAAGGTCATGGCCGAGTCATGCACCCGACCTGCCTCGTCCACCGCCACGATGCCGGTGCCGCTATCCAGATTGGCCGCCCAATCCGCGTGTCGATGGGGCCATCCAAGCGCAACGGACAGGCCATGCAGCGCCCCGAGATGCTCTTGCTGCATCGGCATAAGGGTCAGGCTGAAAGGGTCGATCTCGATCTGGCGAACGGGAGAGAAGACCATCGGCGAAGCCCCTTTGCGGCCATTGTGCCACGCGGCTGTGGCGGTGATCGGGCGATGTTTCCAGTTTTGCGCTTTCGGGGCAAGAGGACGCGTGTCAGGCCGTGGCAATGGAGGGTACGGGCCAGCCCTTTTCCCGCAGATGGGTCAGCAGACGGGTTTCAAACTCCGGTCGTCCGGCATTCAGCGCCTGATCGCGCAGGAACCATGTAAGATATTTGGCGAAATTCTGCCGTTTTTGAAGCATTTCCAACGCGGCATCCAAGCCCATATGCGGCACCGACCCCGCGATATGGTGAAAGTCGATCTGCGCAAAAAGCAATGCCGGTTTACGCAGGATATAGCCGTCGAAGGCGACAGAGGAATTCTGTGTGATCACATAGGAGCAACGGCGCAGGAGTTCGGGCGTGCCCCCCTCCTGCACACGGAAATGCGGGTAGCGATTGGCCAGCGCCACCAGTGTCTGCCGCTCCAGGGGGGTGTAGTCCTCGTTCGGATGCAGCGTTGCGATCACTGGCTGTGTGACGCGCACCATCACCGTCTCGATCATCTCCAGCGGGCTCATCGACTGGAAACTGCGATGTTCGCTCAACCGTCCTTGCAGCGGCATCAGGGCGAACCCTTCGTCGGTGACGCGGGCATTGCCCAGAACACGTTCGCGCAGCGCCCGATAGAAATGCTTGGCTTCGGGGCCGTCGATCTGGCGCAGGGGAAATCTGGCATGGGCCACCGGCCATTCCCAGCGCGCGGCCTGCGCCTCGACATGCCAATAGGCGCCGGTATAGCTGCGGCGGCAGGTCAGCGCCCTGTCATGGGTCGGCTCTTCCATATGATAAAGCGCATAGCCCGGCTTTTCGGGGGCTTCGAAGCGGGCATTCAGCGTGCTTTCCTCCGCTGAGACCGTCCACCCCACTGATTCCATCGCGCCGGTGACGCGCTGGAAAAAATTGTGCTGCCCCGCTTTCAAGCGGGCAAGGGCAGGGGGATCAAGGTAAAGTGTAAGATGCGGCTGGCTCATTTCGGCAGCTTTCCACCGCTTATCCGTTTCGGCAAGAGCGAAGGCAGGGTTGCAAGCGGAATCCTGCGCCTACATATCAGGGTCAAACGGAGGTCTATATGTCGGAAGATAAATTCCCGGGCTGGCACGGCACCACGATTATCGGTGTGCGTAAAGGCGGTAAGGTTGTGGTGGCAGGTGACGGGCAGGTCAGCCTTGGCCAGACAGTGATCAAGGGCACGGCGCGCAAGGTGCGCAGGCTCAGCCCCGGCGGGCATGATGTGGTGGCGGGCTTTGCGGGCTCTACCGCCGATGCGTTCACCCTGCTCGAGCGGCTGGAGATCAAGCTGGAGGCGGCCCCCGGTCAGCTGGCGCGCGCCTGTGTCGAACTCGCCAAGGACTGGCGCACGGATAAATATCTGAAGAACCTCGAGGCCATGTTGATCGTGACCGACGGCACCGATCTGTTTGTCATCACGGGCGCGGGCGATGTGCTTGAGCCCGAACATGACATTGCGGCCATCGGGTCGGGCGGGAACTATGCGCTGGCGGCGGCCCGCGGCTTGATCGAGACCGATCTGGATGCTGAAACAGTGGCGCGTCGTGCAATGGCGATTGCCGCCGATATCTGCGTCTATACCAATGGCAATGTGACGGTGGAAACGATTGGCTGATCTGACACAGGCCGATCTGCGCGCGGCTGTTGCTGCGGGCCATCTGACCGAGGCACAGGCGGCCTCGGTGCAGGCGCTGGCGGCGGCACGGGCCAGCCACCGCGCCGCCGAAGACGAGCCTTTCGAGCTGTTTCGCGGTTTTGCCGAGATTTTCGTCACGGTGGGCTTGGGCATCCTGATTGCGGGGGCCTTCGGGCTGACGCTGACCGCAGGGGTGCTGTTGCCCGACCCGCAGACGGTCTTCGCCACGGGCGTGGTGGCCATCTATGCCGTCTGGGCGGTGATCGCCTGGTGTCTGGCGGAGTATTTTACCCGTAGACGGCGGATGGTGCTGCCCTCGATCCTCTTGGTGCTGACCTATGGGGCTTCGGTGATGCCGCCGATGATCTGGGCTTTGGGTCATGTCTACGACCTGCAATCCAGCCCTAAAGCGGTGGTTCTGACATTGGCGGTGCTGATGGCGGGGGCACTGGTTGCGTGGTATCGCCGCTTCCGCCTGCCCTTCACGATGGTGCTGATCGCGCTTTGCGGGCTGGCGGGGTGCTTTGTGATCTTCGGCTCGACCAATGACCTGTTCACGGCGCCCTTCACCAGCTTCAACGAGACGATGGATCTGCGCAATTCGACCCTTGCTCTGGGCACGCTGATCTTCGGGCTGGTGGCCTTTGCAGGGGGGATGTGGTTTGACACGCGCGACCCCTACCGTATGGGGCGGGCCTCGGCCAGCGGGTTCTGGCTGCACCTATGTGCCGCCCCTGCGCTGGTCAATACCTTGGCGATGACCTTTATCGGTATGGGGCCGGGTCTGGGCTACGCGCTTCTGGGCCTGTCTTTGGGGTTGATCGCCATGCTGGCGCTGGTCATCGACCGTCGTTCTTTCCTGACCGTGGGCATCGGCTATCTGATCTTTCTGGTCAGCTGGCTGACCGATGCCGAAACCCCGACCCGTAGCTGGTTCGAGGTCTCTGCCACGGTTCTCTTCTTCACCGGCATTGTGCTGACCGCGCTTGGCGCGTTCTGGACGGACCTGCGCATCGCGCTGATGCGCGCCTTGCCTGACTTCCCCGGAAAAGCGCATCTGCCGCCCTATAAAACGGAGTAATCCATGACCAATCTCACCCCGCGTGAAATCGTATCCGAGCTTGACCGCTTTATCATCGGCCAGTCCGAGGCCAAGAAGGCCGTGGCCGTGGCGCTGCGCAACCGCTGGCGTCGCCAGAAGCTGTCCGATGACCTGAAAGACGAGGTCTATCCCAAGAATATCCTGATGATCGGTCCGACCGGCGTCGGTAAAACGGAAATCTCGCGCCGTCTGGCAAAGCTGGCGAAGGCGCCGTTTCTGAAGGTCGAGGCCACCAAGTTCACCGAAGTGGGCTATGTGGGCCGCGATGTGGAACAGATCATCCGCGACCTGACCGATGTGGCCTTGGTCGAGACCCGCGAGCATATGCGCGAAGAGGTCAAGGCCCGCGCGCATAGTGCTGCCGAAGAGCGCGTGATCGAGGCGATTGCCGGAGCGGATGCCCGCGAGTCGACCCGCGAGATGTTCCGCAAGAAGCTGCGCGACGGGATGCTGGATGACAAGGAGATCGAGATCGAGGTCTCCGATCCCACCGGCGGTATGCCGATTGGCATGATGGGTGGCCAGCCCGGCATGGAGCAACAGATGCAGGGGCTGCAGGATCTGTTCAAGGCCTTCGGTTCGGGCCGCAAGCAGCGCCGCAAGGTGACCGTGAAGGAAAGCTATGACCTTCTGATCGCCGAAGAGGCCGACAAGCTTCTGGATGATGAAAAGGTCAAGGCGGCGGCTCTGGAGGCCGTGCAGCATGGCGGGATCGTCTTTATCGACGAGATCGACAAGGTCTGTGCGCGGCAGGAAACCCGTGGCGGCGATGTCTCGCGCGAGGGGGTGCAGCGCGACCTGCTGCCGCTGATCGAGGGCACGACCGTGTCGACCAAGCATGGTCCGGTGAAAACCGACCATATCCTGTTCATCGCCTCGGGGGCCTTCCATATTGCCAAGCCGTCGGACCTTTTGCCCGAGCTTCAGGGCCGTCTGCCGATCCGCGTGGAACTGCGCGCGCTGACCGAGGCCGATTTCATGCGTATCCTGACGGAAACCGATAACGCCCTGACCCGCCAGTATACCGCGCTGATGGGCACCGAAGAGGTGGTGGTGGAGTTTACCGAAGACGGAATTGCCGCACTGGCCCGCATTGCCGCCGAGGTAAACGCCACCGTCGAGAATATCGGCGCGCGCCGTTTGTATACCGTAATGGAACGGGTCTTCGAGGAGCTGTCCTTCACCGCGCCCGATCGTGGCGGCGAAACGGTGAAAATCGATGCGGCCTTTGTCGAGAAAGAGGTGGGGGCCTTGGCAAAATCCTCGGATCTCAGCCGGTATGTTCTGTAACATATGCACAAAATGCGGGCGCGAAGCAGGGTTTCGCGCCCCTTTTTATGCCCCGTTTGCGCGAGGGGCGCGGGGGCAGGGGCAAATCTTATTGGTGCGTTAACTATTTTTGCCGACCCTTTCGGTCAGGCCCCGCAGGGGAGGCCGGAAATCGAGGGGAGAGCGCATGGGACTCCAACGATGGATGGTTGCCATTGGTTTGGCGCTGGGGATGGTGCCCCTTTCGGCGCAGGCGCGCTGTGATCTGGCTCTGGTGCTGGCGCTTGATATTTCCGCCTCGATCGACAGCCATGAATATGCGTTGCAAAAACAGGGTATGGCACGGGCTTTGGCCGATCCTCGGGTGGTGGCCGCCATCGAGGAACGGGGCGGTATCTGGCTGACTGCCTTTGAATGGAGCGGCACCGACCAGACTTTTGAAACGCTGCCGTGGGTTTTTGTGGACGGGCGCGCGACCATTCTGGGCGCTGCCGAGCGGATCGGGGCAGGGGAAAGACCTGTCAGCAACTATCCCACCGCTTTGGGCTATGCGCTCGGTCAGGCCGTGATCACCTTGAGGCGCGCGCCCGAGACATGCGTCCGGCAGATTATCGACATCGCGGGCGATGGAATCAATAACGCAGGTTTTCCGCCCCGAAGCGCCTATGGCGCGACCGATATGTCGGGGATTACGGTGAATGCGCTGGTGATCGAGGGCGAGCAGCCCTCGCCCATCCCCTATTTCGAAGCGCAGGTGCTGCATGGCCCGAACGCTTTTCTGGAGATTGCCGCAAGCTATCAGGACTATCAGCAGGCAATGACGCGAAAATTGCTGCGGGAAATCCGGCCTGCCTCTTTTGTGATGCTGGCGCCCGAAACGATGCTGTCTCTGGACGCATGGGGGGCTGCTGCGCGACTGCCGGATATGGGGCCGTTCACAGGGTGGGCCAAGGGGCGCGGCGGTTAGCCACGCAGCCTGCGCAGATAGACATAATAGGCCCCTTCGCCCCCGTGGCGCTGATGCGCCTGCGAGACCTGCATCACCACGGGACCAAGCGGGGGCAGGCGCAGCCATTGCGGCACCTGATGGCGAAGCACGCCGCGACGGGTGGGAATGGGGTCCCAATCCTCGACCACCTTGCCCTTGCCGGTGATCACCAGCACCAGCCGGTGCCCGTGATCTTGGGCGCGCAGGATGAAGCGGATCAGTTCGGGATGGGCTTCGGCCTGTGTCATGCCATGCAGGTCGATCTTGGCATCGGGTACCAGCTTGCCACGGGTCATCGCCTTATGGGCCTTGTGATCCATACGCAGCGGCTGGGCCTTGAGTGTCTCGGGGATGGAATGGGGCGGCACATGCGACCATCCCGCACGCGGGGTCGCGCCCCCCAGCCGCAGCTTGCCCAGATCGGCTTTCGGCAGATCGGGTTTGGTGCGTTCGGGCAGGGGGGGCTGAACGGGAGAAGACGGTTTGGCAGGGGGCGTGTCATCGGGTGGCATGGAAACCGGTTCGGAGGGGCGGCCGTGAAAAAGCCGCGTGGTGCGTGCCACACGGTTCCAAAGCTCGCGCTCTTCCTCGGTCAGTTTGCGTTTGCGCCCCATCACCGGCCCCGTGCTTCTGGCCGCAGCCCCATGCAAAACGCCGCCCTTCCGGCGGCGCATCGCGTATATATGGTCGCGGGGGCCACCTTAGCCGCCCGTCGCCACAAGCTGCCAGTTCGGATCGGAGGCGCCCATTTTGCGGGCGAAGGTCCAGATGTCACGCTGTTTGCGCGGCATGCGCGGATCGCCCTCGACCACATTCCCCTGTGCATCGCGCGAAACCGAGACCAGCTCGCCCACGAAACGCACGGTCAGTTCGGCATCATTGCTGCCATCGATCGTGGCGGCATCAAGGGTCATCTCGCGCAGGCCCATGAATTCGGCCTCGACGGTCAGGCCACGGGCTTTGCGATCCGCGATGGCGGCGGAGAAAGCGTCATAGACCTGTGCCGAGAGGAAGGGTCTGACCTCGTCCAGATCGCCCTTTTCGAAGGCCATGAGAATCATCTCGTAGGCGGAACGTGCGCCCTTGAGGAAGCCGCCCACCTCGAAGCTGGGTTCGAGACGTTTCATCGCCGCCAAGGCGCTGGCCGAGGAGGAGCCTTCCGGCACATGGTCGATGATATCGTGATCGGGTCCGCCATCGATAACCGTGAATTTCTGGGGGTCGGCCTCCGGCTCTGCGGTGGGCGACTGTGGCGGACGTTCGAAGCCGTCTCGGGTTCCAAGGACGCTTTTGAGCCGCAAGATCAAGAAGATCGCAACGGCGGCAAGAAGGATAAGCTGGATGATTGTGTTGTTCATCTGGGTCCCTTGGGCGAACGGCTTTTGGTGGGCGACTTGGTATTTCGCTCCTGCGCACATATGTATGACACGAGGTCGTTCAAGTCCATGCCGTGATCAAAGCGGCAGATCAGGGATTTGGCGTGCGATATTATAGACTGGATCAAGGACTAACCCATGTGGATCTTTCTGGCCTTTCTGCTGGTTCCGATTATCGAAATCGGCCTGTTCATTCAGGTCGGCGGGCTGATCGGGCTGTGGCCGACGCTTGCGATTGTGGTGCTGACGGCGATTATCGGCACCTCTCTGGTGCGCTCGCAGGGGGCGCAGGCGATGGCCGAGCTGCGGCGGTCGATGGCCGAGCTGAATGATCCCTCACGCCCGCTGGCGCATGGGGCGCTGATCCTGCTGGCGGGGGCGCTTTTGCTGACGCCGGGGTTTTTCACCGATACCTGCGGTCTTCTGCTGCTGATCCCCGCCGTGCGCGACTGGGTCACGGGGCAGATTGCCAAGCGTGTCAGGGTGCAGGGCTTCCAGATGGGCGGGGCGGCGTCGCAGGGCTTTGACGACCCTGCGGGCTATGACAGCCGTAATCGGGGTATGGGCCGCAGTCCGGCAAACGGTCCGGGCGTGATCGACGGCGAATTTGAGGAAATTGATACGGAAAACCCGCCCCGTCCGGGCAATTCCGGCTGGACGCGGCATTGAAGAGAGCGGCACGCCAGTGCTAGACATTTCGTCAAAGTGATTTGGAGAACAAGATGACCGAAGAAACCAATGGCGCGACCGCTCCGGGCGCTGATGAGGGCCAGCAGGCATTGAAGATGCAGATCCTTGCGCAATTCGTGCGGGATATGTCCTTCGAGAATATGGTTGCGCAGAAAGGTCTGACCTCTGCGGATGTGCAGCCCGAAATGCAGGTGCAGGTCAGCCTTGATGCGAAGAAGCGTCAGGCGGATAACCAGTATGAGGTGATCTGCAAGTTCAAGGTGACCTCGAACAACAAGGCCACCAACACCGCGCTCTATCTGCTGGAGCTTGAATATGGCGGGATTTTCCACATCGAGGGCGTGCCCGCCGACCAGCTGCATCCCTTCCTGCTGATCGAATGCCCGCGCCAGCTGTTCCCCTTTGTGCGCCGGATCGTGTCGGATGTCACCCGCGATGGCGGCTTCCCACCCTTCAATCTGGAAATGGTCGATTTCGTGCAGCTCTACCGTGCCGAGCTGGCGCGCCGCGCCGAAGTGCAGGCGGCCTCGGGCGAGGTGGCGAACTAAGCGTCCGGACCAATGTCGCGTTCGGGCAGGGGGCGCGTGCTGGTACAACGCCCCCCCTGTGACGATCTGCCCCCGTGACAAATGACGCCACTGCAAGCAAATCTTGCGGCGGCGTTCGCTATGGAGGTGTGTGCGATGACCGATCTTATTCCGGCCTGGATTGGCGAAGAGCTGACCCCAGTCGATAAGCTCGATGCACATCGTCTGGGGCTGCGTCACAAGGCGGTGTCGGTATTCGTCATGGCGGGCCGTGATGTGCTGATCCAGAAGCGGGCCGAAGGGAAATACCATTCGGCGGGGCTTTGGGCCAATAGCTGCTGCACCCATCCGCATTGGGACGAGGCGCAGCATGACTGCGCGATCCGCCGGATGCGCGAGGAGTTGGGCATTACGGGGCTGTATCCCAGCCATGCCGACCGTCTGGAATACCGTGCCGATGTGGGCAATGGCCTGATCGAGCACGAGGTCGTGGACGTGTTTCTGGCCGATGCGCCGCGCGATCTGGCGCTTGCCCCCGATCCCGGGGAAGTGGCGCAGGTGAAATGGGTCGATCTGCATGATCTGGCCGCCGAGGTGACCCGCCATCCGGAACGGTTCTCGCGCTGGCTTTCGATCTATATGACAGGGCATAAGGACCGGATTTTCAAAAGTTTGGGATGATCTGTGTGCCAAGTGGATCACTTTTGACGATCTCGGCAAGTTTCCCCCAAAATTGTGTCGGCTGCACTGGAAAAAACCGCCAATAGCTGCAACTGTTTCCGAAAATAATGCGGATTGGGGGCAATCAGGTGCGCAGCAGGAAAATTGGTCTGGCAGGGATAGTGCTTTCCGTTTGGGGAAGTGCGGCATTTGCGCAGGACATGGCACAGTTTCAGGTGTCCGGTGGGGACAAGGACCTGACCGAAACGCTGAAAAGCGCGTCTTTGGTGGTCAGTGCCGAGGCCAAGACCGGAGAGGATGCGCCCGATGCGCAGGATCTTTTCGGCTCTGCCCGTGCCGATTACGCCCGTCTTCTGGGCGCGCTTTACGACGAGGGCTATTATGCCCCTTCGATCTCCATTTTGGTGAATGGCAAAGAAGCCGCAAGTATCGCCCCGCTTGACGCACCCGCGACGATTTCATCGATCCAGATCACGGTCGATCCTGGCCCGAAATTCACCTTTTCGCAGGCGCAGGTGGCACCTTTGGCCCCCAAAACCGAGTTGCCCGATGGCTTCAGGGCGGGGCAGACCGCGCGCACCAGTGTCATCCGCTCGGCGGCGCAGACGGCGGTGGATGGCTGGGAGGCCGCGGGCCATGCCAAGGCCGATGTGGCCAGCCAGAAGATCACCGCCGATCATCGCAACGAGACGCTGGCCACCGATATCCGGCTTGATCCCGGCCCGCAAGTGACCTTCGGGGACCTCACCATTTCGGGCTATAAGCGTATGCGCGAAGAACGGATTCGCGCCATTGCAGGCTTCCCCAAGGGGCAGGTGTTCGACCCTGACGAACTGGAACTGGTGCGCACCCGCCTGCGCCGTGCCAGCGTGTTCAGCTCGATCACCATGACCGAGGCCGACAAGCTGAATGCCGATGATTCCCTTGATTATACGCTGGGCGTGGTCGAGGAAAAACGCCGCCGTCTGGGCGCAGGGGTCGAATACCAGACGGTCGATGGTCTGACGCTCTCGGGCTATTGGCTGCACCGTAACCTTTTTGGCGGGGCGGAGAGGCTGCGCGTGGATGCCGAAGTGTCGGGGATTGGCGGCTCGGATGGCGGGGCCGATTACAGTCTTGGCGTGCGCATGGACCGTCCGGCCACCTTCTCGGCGGATACCTCTGCCTATGCCGAAACCACGCTGGCGCGGGAATCGACCGACGATTACGACGAGAATTCCTTCGAGATCGGCGGCGGTCTGACGCATTATTTCAACGAGCAGATCACCGGCGAACTGGGCTTGGCCTATCGCTGGTCGATGGTGACGGATGATGTGGGCGATACCTATTTCAGCGAGATCGCTGCTCCGGGCACGCTGACGCTGGACAAACGCAACAGCGAGACCGATGCGACCAAAGGGTATTATGCCAAGATCGGCCTGCGGCCTTTCGTGGGGCTGAACAGTGCGACCGGCACGGGGATCCAGACCACGGGCGATCTGCGCGGGTATTTCGGCTTTGGTGCGGATGACCGTTTCGTGCTGGCAGGGCGGGCGCAATACGGGGCGGTGCTTGGCGCGTCTCTTGCGGAAACACCGCGGGATTATCTTTTCTATTCCGGCGGCGGTGGCACCGTGCGCGGTCAGCCTTACCAGTCGCTTGGCGTCGAAAAGCTGGAAAACGGCACGCTCAAGACCGGCGGCACTGAATTCATGGGCTTCTCGGGGGAATTCCGCGCGGGCATCACCGAGAGTATCGGCGCGGTGGCATTTTATGACATGGGCTGGGTCGGGGATGATGGCACCGGCGACTGGCAATCGGGCGCGGGGATCGGCCTGCGTTACAAAACCGGTATCGGCCCGATCCGTCTGGATGTCGCGGCACCGGTGGATGGCGATACAGGCGAAGGCGTGCAGCTTTACGTCGGATTGGGGCAGGCATTCTGATGAAGACGAAACTCGCAATCGCATTTTTGGCGCTATGGCCCATGCTGGGCTTCGCTCAGGAAACCACAACGACCCAGACCGAGGATGGCACCACCGTCCAGACCACCGGTACCGATACGGCGGCCAGCGACGAATCCAAGCGCGACCGGTCCTATCTGACCGGTCTGATCGAGGACAAGCTGTCCGGCGAGGGGCGCACCATCCGTCTTGACGGGTTCAAGGGTGCGCTGTCCTCGCGGGCGACCTTTGACAGCCTGACGATTTCGGATGATCAGGGGCCGTGGCTGGTGATCCGCAATGCGGGCCTGTCCTGGAACCGCTCCGCAATTTTGCGCGGCAATATCGACATCAAGGAGCTTTCGGCCAGCTCGATCGAACTGACCCGCCTTCCTGCCGCGCAGGAAGGGGTGGAAGTGCCCGACGCCGAGGCCAAACCCTTCTCGCTGCCCGAGTTGCCCCTGTCGCTCAATGTCGACAAGCTGGATGTGGGCGAGGTGAAGCTGGGCGAGTCCATTCTGGGGGAGCCGCTGACTTTCAAGGTGAACGGGTCGCTGAAACTGGCCGGGGGCAGTGGTGATGCCAAGCTGACCATTGACCGCACGGATCAGGTGCAGGGACAGTTCTCGCTGAACGGCTCTTATGCCAATGACACCCAGACCCTGTCGCTGGACCTGCTGACGCAGGAAGGTCAGGGCGGGCTGGTCTCGAAGAAACTGGGCCTTCCGGGGGCCCCTGCCGTGACGCTGGCTGTCTCGGGTGATGGGCCGCTGAGCGATTTCTCGGCCGATATGGCATTGTCGACCGATGGCCAGCAGCGCCTGACGGGGAAGGTGATCCTTGGCCAGACCAAAGGCGAGGATGGCACCGACAAGACCTTCAAGGCCACGCTTGCGGGGGATATTACCCCGATGCTGGAGCCCGCCTATCACGACTTTTTCGGCAAGAATATCGCGCTGGAAGTGGACGGGGTGTCCAAGGCGAAGGGCGGCACCGATATCAACCGGCTGTCACTGGATGCGCAGGCGGTGGATGTGAAAGGGTCGATGTCGCTGGCCGCAAGCGGTCTGCCCGAACGGTTCGATCTGGATATGAATGTGGGGCTGGAGACCGGCGAGCCGGTCGTGCTGCCGGTGACGGGGGCCGATACCACATTGCAGGATGCCTCGCTGAAGCTCAGTTATGACGCGGCGGCGGGCGATAACTGGACCCTGACCGGTCTGGTCGATGCGCTCAAAAGCCCCACACTGTCGCTTGAGAAGGTCAATCTGGACGGGACGGGCACCATTACGCAAGATCCCGACCAGCCGGCTGTGGCGGGGCATGTCAGTTTTGACACGCAGGGCATCGCGATGGGCGAGGCCGCTCTGGCCGAGGCCGTGGGGCCGACGCTGACCGGACAGACCGATTTCAACTGGGTTAAAGGCAGCCCGATCAAGCTGAGCGGTTTGCAGGTGGCTGGCCGTGATTACGCATTGCAGGGCGACGTGGCCTTTGAGGATCCGACCGGCGGCCTGACCATCACCACGGATGCGCAGGTGCGCCATGATAATCTTGCACGTCTGGCGCAGGTTTCGGGGCGCGATCTTTCGGGGTCGGTTCTGGGCACGGTCAAAGGCAGCTTTACCGTGCTGAGCGGTGCTTTTGATGCCGATGTGGATGTGACGGGTCAGGATATCGCGATCGGGCAGCCGCAGGCGGATGCCGCGCTGGCAGGGCAATCGAAGATCGTCCTATCCGCCAAACGGGATGAAAACGGCCTTGTGCTGCGCAATTTCTCGGCGGATGCGAAAGCCCTGAGTGCCAAGGCCTCGGGGTCGTTGGCCACCGGCAATGCGGATGTGACGGCGACGGCCAAGGCCAACCTGAACGTTCTCGGGGCGGGCTATGGCGGCGCGGTCGATCTGAACGCGCATTACACCGAGGGCGAAGAGGGGCGTCGTGTGGTGCTGAATGCCACCGGAAACGGCGTGGCCGTGGGCCAGCCGCAGGTGAACAAGTTCCTGCAAGGCAAGACGGTTATCGACCTGAACGCGCTGGAGAAGGACGGCGATATCTCGCTGGATACCTTCAACATCTCTAACCCCAATCTGAAAGCCACGGGGGCAGGGGCGCTGAAGGGCGGTCAGGGCGAGATCAATGTCTCTCTCGAGAGCGATCTGTCGGGTCTGGGCGCGCCCTATCGCGGCAAGATCACCGCGCAGGCGGCGGTCAGCGACGGGACAGCAGGGCGCCTGATCACGCTCAAGGCCAATGCCAAGAATGTCGCGATGGGCCAGTCGCAGGCCGACAAGCTGCTGGCGGGGGACTCTGTGCTGGATCTGGCCGTTTTGCAAAATGGCGATGATATCGAGCTACAGAAATTCACCCTGTCGAACCCGCAACTGAGTGCCGATGCCAAGGGCACGGTGACCGCAGGGGCGCGCAAGATCGACCTGAATGCACGTCTGGCCAATGCCGCTTTGCTGGCACCGGGCTTCCCCGGTCCGCTGACGGTGAAAGGCGATGTCACCGATAACGGTCAGCATTATGGTGTGAATATCAGCGCAACCGGGCCGGGCAATACCAATGCGACAGTATCGGGGACGCTGGCTTCGGATTTCAAAACGGCCAATCTGGCAGTGAAAGGGGCGACGCAATCGGCGCTGGCCAATGCGTTCATCTCGCCGCGCTCTGTCGAGGGGCCGCTGAATTTCGACCTTGCGCTGAACGGACCGCTGGCGCTGAACGCGGTGTCGGGCAAAGTGACGGGGCAGGGGCTGCGCTTTAGCGCGCCGACCCTTTCGCTGGCGCTGGAGGCGATCAATGTAAACGCCCAGCTTGGCGGCGGTCGGGTCAATCTGACGACCAGCGCCAATTTCAGCGATGGCGGCACGGCCAAGGTGACTGGTCCGATCGGGCTCACCGCGCCTTACAGCTCGGATCTGGCGATTGCGCTGGACCGTGCGCGGCTGCGGGACCCCAATCTGTATGATACCCGTATCTCGGGCGATCTGGGGATCAACGGGGCGCTGACGGGCGGGGCGAAGATCGCCGGTAAGTTGCGCCTGTCGGACACCGAGATCCGCGTGCCTTCGACCGGACTGGGCGGGGTGGAGTCCATCCCCGATATCACCCATGTCGCCGAAAGCGCGGCCTCGCGGCAGACCCGTGCGCGGGCAGGGGTGCTGCAATCGAAGAGCGAGAGCACCTCGGGCGGGTCATCGGTGGCCTTCCCGCTGGATATCACCATTTCCGCGCCCAACCAGCTTTTCGTGCGCGGGCGCGGGCTTGATGCCGAGCTGGGCGGCCAGCTGCGGATCACCGGCACCACGGCCGATGTTGTGCCAATCGGCAGTTTCGAGCTGGTGCGCGGGCGGCTGGATGTGCTGAACCAGCGCTTTACGCTGGATCAGGGGTCGATCCAGCTTCAGGGGGAGTTTACGCCCTATATCGATTTCTCGGCCACGACGACCAAGAACGATTACGCCATCACGCTTGGTATCTCGGGGCAGGCGACCGCGCCGGATCTCAGCGTGACCTCCTCGCCGGAACTGCCGCAGGAAGAGGTGCTGGCCCAGCTTCTCTTCGGGCAGGGGCTGAGCAATATCTCGGCTTTGCAAGCGGCAGAGCTGGCATCTGCGGTGGCGACGCTTGCGGGCCGCAATGACGACGGCATCATGTCCAAGCTGCGCAATAGCACGGGGCTGGATGATCTGGATGTCGGCACCGATAGTGACGGGAATGCCACCGTGACGGCGGGCAAATATATCTCGGACAAGATCTATACCGATGTCGAGCTTGGATCGTCCGGCCAGACCGAGATCAATCTCAATCTGGATCTGACCAAGACGATCACCGCAAAAGGCACGGTCGGGTCGGACGGAGATAGCGGGCTTGGGGTGTTCCTGGAGAAAGACTACTGAGCAAGGGGCCTTCGGGCCCCTTCTTCAATCCAGCGGCTTGGTGCTGCCGGTGCGTTCCTTGCGCCATTCGGCATTGAAGGCGGCCCCGAACAGAATGGCGAAGGCCGACAGGTAGAGCCATAGAAGAAGGGCGATCACGGCGCCGATAGAGCCGTAAAGCTTGGAGTAGCTTGCAAAATGCGACAGGTAGAAAGTTAGTCCGAAGCTTGCTGCTCCCCAGACGAGGGTTGCGATCACGGCCCCGAAGGTGAAGATCTTCTCGCGCGGGCGGCCCATTTTGCGCGGTCCGTAACGATAGAGGATCCCCAGCACCGTCAACATAAGCAGAAACATCGCCCCCCAAGGCAGCCATGACAGCATGAGGTTGGTCAATGCGATCAGGGCGGGAGTGTTGTGGAAGGGCAGGATGTTGAGAAAGACCGGCACGGCGACAATCGTTGCCAATGCGCCGATCATGACCGCCACCAGCGCTAAGGTCATGAAATAGGCAAAGAAGATGCTCCAGATCGTGTTGCGGGGTTTGGTGCCGTGGATGACATTCAGCCCCAGCACCAGTGCCCCGACCCCTGCCCGTGCGGAGAAAAGCGTCACGCCCAGCGAGGCGATCGTGCCCCAGCCGATGGTGGAATCGGTCGAGATCAGCCAGCTCTGGATCTGCGAATACAACAGGTTCCACGCCTGTGGCGGGATGAAATTATCGGCCACGGCCAGATAGGTCCGGATCGTATTGGCGTCGGCAAAGGCGGTCCAGATCGCGATGGTGGCCGAAACGCCGGGGAAGATGGCCAGCATCGCATAGAAGGCCACTCCGGCGGAGATCAGCCCGATATTCGTGGCCGCAAGCCGCCCTAGAAGCTGAAGGGAAAAGTTCAGCGAAACACGCAGGATATGAGCAGGTGTGACCGACACGTGATCTCCTTTTGCCAAATACCTAAGCGTGTTGGACGGTTTGGAGCAATGGGGCGCGGAAAATGTGTCGGACGGATTGCCCTTTTGGTCACGGTTTCGTATGCAAAGGGCAATCGTCAGGACCCGGGTGAGATGCCCGGGTGGCTCTTCCGGCCGCCGATCCGCCGGAGAAACCCGTTAAATACAAACCCCAAAGTCCGAGACGCCTGCCTGAAATTGCGGGCCGAAACGGTCAGGATATGACATGAACCTTGATGCTTATCGCAAATCATGGGTCGGCAGCTTGCGCGCAGACGTGCTGTCGGGCCTTGTTGTGGCGCTTGCGCTCATTCCCGAAGCCATCGCCTTTTCCATCATTGCCGGTGTGGACCCGAAAGTGGGGCTATATGCCAGCTTTTCCATCGCGGTGATCACCGCCATCGTGGGCGGACGTCCCGGCATGATTTCGGCCGCGACGGCCGCGACGGCCGTTCTGATGGGCAGTCTCGTGCGCGAGCATTCTCTGGACTACCTGCTGGCCGCGACCGTGCTGGCGGGGGTGATCCAGATCGTGATCGGGGTAAGCCGCGTGAGCTTCGTCATGCGCTTTGTCTCGAAATCGGTGATGACCGGTTTTGTGAACGCCTTGGCGATCCTGATTTTCATGGCGCAGCTTCCCGAAATGGACCCTGCGAGGGTGCCGATGTTCACCTTTGTCGTGATCGCGCTGGCGCTGGCCATTATCTATATCCTGCCACGCTTTACCAAGGCGGTGCCCTCGCCCTTGGTGGCCATCGTGATCCTGACGGCCTGCTCCATCGGTTTCGGTTGGGAGGTGCGCACGGTGGGGGATATGGGCAAGCTGCCCGATGCGCTGCCAAGCTTCCTGATCCCCGATGTGCCCTTCACTCTGGAGACGCTGAAGATCATCTTCCCCTATTCGCTGGGCGTGGCTGTGGTGGGGCTTTTGGAAAGCCTGATGACGCAGAACCTGATCAATGATCTCACCGATACCAAATCCTCGCGCAATCAGGAATGTGTGGGGCAGGGGATCGCCAATGGTCTGACCGGGTTTATCGGCGGTATGGCGGGCTGTGCGATGATCGGCCAGTCGATGATCAACATCAAATCCGGTGGGCGCGGGCGTCTGTCGACGCTGGTGGCGGGCGTGATGCTCTTGATCTTCTGTGTGGTACTGGGGCCGTGGGTCAGCCAGATCCCGATGGGGGCGCTGGTGGCGATCATGATCATGGTGTCCGTCGGCACGTTCAGCTGGTCCTCGATCCGTGACTTGACGGTGCATCCCAAAACCTCGAGCGCGGTGATGCTGGCGGTGGTGGCCGTGGTGGTGGCCACCCATAACCTTGCTATCGGTGTGCTGGTGGGGGTGCTGCTGTCGGGCTGTTTCTTTGCGGCCAAGATCGCGCGCCAGTTCCATCTGACCTCCAAGCTGTCGCCCGATGGCCGCGCGCGCACCTATTATGTGCATGGGCAGCTCTTCTATGGTGCTACGGAAGATTTCATGGCAGCTTTCGATTTCCACGAAGCGCTTGATCATGTGGTGATTGATGTGACGGACGCCAAGATCTGGGATCTTTCTGCCGTCTCTGCACTGGATATGGCGGTGCTGAAATTCCGCCGTGACGGGGCGGAGGTCACGTTGATCGGTATGGACGAGATGTCGCGGCAGATGGTCGGGCGTTTGGGGCAGGCCGATAAGCCGGATGCCGAAGTCGCGGCAGGCGGGCATTAAGGAGGAGCGCATGGACAAGAAGATTATCTCTTTCGTCGACGGGTCGCATTATTCGGCCAGCGTCTGCGACTATACCGCTTGGGCGATGGCCCGTCTGGGGGTGCCTGCCGAGCTGATCCATGTGCTGGGCCGCGCGCCCGAGCAAAGCGAGGATCTGTCCGGAACGATCGCGCTGGGGGCGCGCTCGGCGCTGATGGCGCAGCTTGCCAGTATCGACGAACAACGCGCGAAGCTGGTGTCGCAGCGCGGGCGTGCAATTCTGGAAGACGCCAAGGCCCGCACGCAAGAAGTCTGTCTGCGGGATGGCTGTGCGCAGGACGTGGCGACGCAGTTGCGCAATGGGGATATTCTGGAGGCCGTCACCGAGCGCGAGGCGGATGCACGGCTGATCATCATCGGCAAGCGCGGGGATGAGGCCGATATTGCCCATGACCATCTTGGTTCCAATCTGGAGCGTGCGATCCGCTCGACCAAGGTGCCGGTGCTGGTGGCCAATCGGGCTTTCGCACCGGTGGCGCGTGTGGCGATTGCGTATGATGGCGGGGTTTCGGCCAAGCGTGCGATGGCGGTGCTGGCCCAGTCACCGATTTTCACCGATCTGGATCTGCAGGTGGTGTCTGTCGGAGACAATGCTCGGTCCCGTGCCGAAGAGGGCTGCCAGCTTCTGGCACAATCGGGGTTGCAGCCGCGTGCGGTCGGACTGTCGGGCGAGCCGGAAAAAGCACTGGGCTCGCATATCGATGCGGATGGTATCGACCTGATCGTGATGGGGGCTTACGGCCATTCGCGGATCCGGTCCTTCATTATCGGCTCGACCACCACGGCCCTGATCCGCGCCTGCAAGGTTCCGGTGCTTTTGATGCGCTAGGATCGGACCCTTTGGTGGATCAGACGAAAAAAACAGGCGTCGCACGGAACGGTGCGGCGCCTTTTTCGTTGTCCGAGTGAAACATGGAAAGGACCGCGCGGCGCTGCATTTAAGGTGCCCGGTCCGCAATCAGAGGAGACCGATCTCATGGACAATGTGCTTCAAGTCAAACCGAAAGCCGAAGCCGTCAACACCGGTGTCGAAGGGAAGAAAGCTGTCGCCAAGGCGGTCAATCAGGTCGCAGCGGATGTGTATAAGCTGGCGATCAAGACGCAGTTCTACCATTGGAACGTGGAAGGCCCGCTGTTCCGCCCGCTGCATCTGCTGACCGAAGAGCAATATGGCATCATGTTCGAAACCGCAGACGAGATTGCGGAGCGCGTGCGTGCGCTTGGCGAGCTGGCACCGATGAACCTCAAACAGCTCAATGCCTTCTCGCAGATCGAAGAGCTTGATACAAAGCCCACCGCCGAAGAGATGATCGCCGATCTGGTGAAGGATCACGAGGCGATCGCCGCCCGTATTCAGGACGTCATCGAACTGGCAGGCGAGCATAATGACCACGCCACCGATGACCTGCTGGGTGGCGTTGCGGGTCAGCATGAGAAAATGGCATGGATGCTGCGTTCGCATCTGGCCAAGTAAGAGGTCTACTCTGCGAAAAAGCCGGGCGTTTGCCCGGCTGTTTTATGCGTGAAGATCCGGCCAGAGACTGGGGCGTGATGCCGTTTCCGGGGTTTGGCTTCAGGGCTTGAGGGATGAGACGGGGGCGAAACGCGCCGTTTTGGCCGAGTAATGCGCAATGATGCGGGGAAAGGTCACGGACAGGCGGCAATGATGGTGCCGCACAGAAAAAAGCCCCGGTCTGGCCGGGGCTTTTTCTTATTTCAGGCGTTTGACGACTTCTTGCGAGAAGAGGTCGATCAGGGCGTTGTAATAAAGCGGGTCGTCAACCGTGAGGGCGGTGGCGTCCGTTCCCTCGGGCAGGGAAACCGCGATATTGGGGAAGCCGACATCAAGATCGTAATGGTCGAATTTGCCATTATCGGTGGCGGAATAGACGTTGATCTGGGCGCCGAGCTTCGAATCCGCGATATTGGCAAGAGTGTCCCATGTGCTTGCGACTTCGGCCTCGTCCAGATCCACCTTGATGCTGGAACCTGCTTTGTCAGGGTCGAAAGCGGGGCCGAGATCGGCGATGATCTGTGTTTGCAGATCTGCCGCCATTTTCGTGTAGAACGCCTGCGCGGCGGGGCCGTTCTGATCATGAATTTCGTTATTCACGGTCACGCTGGTGACCGGACCGGACGCGGCCAGAGCAGCGCCTGCCGACAGGGCCATGACACTGGTCAGAGCAAGGATGCGTTTCATCTTGTTTCTCCATCTGCGCGGGCTGCGATAAGCGCCGCTGTTATGGAAAGTGAACGCATGTTGACGCGAACGGTTCCTTGAACGGCTGTGAGGCCGCGCGGGAAACCGGCGGGTTTGGCGGTTTTATGCCTATGGAATAAAATAAAAAACCCCGAGCACGGGCTCGGGGTTTTCGGTGGGTCTTTCCGCGCCGGACTTGCGCCGGTCTGGTATCGGTTAGGCCAGAAGGGTTTCGGTCGAGCTGAAGAACATGGCCTGGCTGACCGCCGATTGGACCTGCGTCTCGGTATAGGGTTTGGTGATCAGGAAGGCCGGTTCGGGGCGCTCGCCTGTCAGCAGACGCTCGGGGAAGGCGGTGATGAAGACGACCGGCAACTGGTCGAACTGGGCCAGAATGTCATTAACGGCATCAATCCCCGAGGAATTGTCGGCCAGCTGGATGTCGGCGAGGATCAGGTCGGGTTTCTCGCGGGCGGCAAGCTCGACAGCCTCTGTGCGGGTGCGGGCGATGCCCGTCACCTGATGGCCGAGTTCTTCGACAATCGCGCGGATGTCCATCGCGATGATCGCCTCATCCTCGATGATCATCACTTTGCCGGCCACCGAGTTTTCCATCTCGCGCATGGCGATTTCCACCAGCTCTTCGGCCTCGGCGGTCTCGATCTGCATGATCGAGGCGACCTCCTCAAAACGGAACCCCTCGATGGTGTGCAAAAGCAGGGCTTCGCGGGTGTTGGGCGTCAGGCTTGCCATATGGTCCTGCGCGCGCATCTCGAGGCTGCCCTCGGCTTCGCCCAGCGGCGCGCCGGCAGAGGCCCAGACAAGATGGAAGGCATGGAACAAAGCCACCTTCGGATCCGTTTCATTCTTGAAGATCGCTTCTTCGGCCAGGATCGCCTCAAGGGTCGCCGCCGCATAGCGATCACCCGTGTCTTGGCTCCCGGTCAGCGCACGGGCATAGCGGCGCAGGTAGGGCAGGTTCGCAGCGATGGCGCCGGCGATATCGGTGGGCATGTAAAAACTCCCAAATTTTCGTTTTCCAAGGAACCAACTCCATTGTCCTGCGTTTGGTTCCATGCAAAATAGCTGTGATCGGAACCATAGGTATGACCAACGAAATGGCTGACGACAAGTCGCGAGCCAGCATAAAGGAACAGATCAACAGGAACCTCAAGAAGGCTTACGAGCAGGCCCTGAATGAAGATGTTCCCGATCGCTTCAAAGATTTGCTGGCACAACTACGTGCTAAGGAGGGCGACAAATGACATCGCCCTCCTCTGACACGAACAAGGTCGAAGATCCTCGCGACGAACTGCCCGAACATCTCCCGGCCCTGCGTGCCTTTGCGATGTCTTTGACGCGCAACTCCGCGACCGCAGATGATCTGGTGCAGGATACGATCGTCAAGGCGTGGTCGAATATCGAGAAATTTCAGGTTGGCACGAATATGCGCGCCTGGCTGTTTACGATCCTGCGGAACACGTTCTATTCGGATCGCCGCAAACGCAAGCGCGAGGTGGCCGACCCTGATGGCGTTCACGCCGCAGCCCTGTGTGAACGGCCCGCCCATGACGGGCGTCTGGCGATGAATGACTTCATGGTGGCTTTTGACAAGCTGACCCCCGAACATCGCGAAGTTCTTATTCTTGTTGGGGCATCCGGTTTCTCTTATGAAGAGGCAGCCGAGACCATGGGGGTCGCGGTCGGAACGGTGAAGAGCCGTGCCAATCGTGCGCGTGCACGACTGGCGGAGATGCTGAAGCTGGAGGAGGGCGAGGATATCCTCTCCGGTATGGATGCGACTTCGCTGGCTGTAATGAGTAAATCGGGGACTGCCGCTGCATGATAAGGAAAGAAGGATCGACGGGGTCGTTCATCGACCGTCTCGGTGTGCGTCTGGCGATCTTTCTGGCAGTGGCCCTGTTCCCACTGCTGCTGATCTCGGCCATCCAGTCGAATTCGCTGCTGCAAGAGGCTCGGGCGCGGTCGGAAGCCGCGCTTATGGGCGAAACCCTGCAGGCGGTCACGGGCGAGACGCGGCTTTTGCAGCAGGCGCAGGCCGAAGCGCGTTTTCTGGCCTATACCCTACCGCCCTTGCTGGGGGATATGGACGCTTGTAGCGCACAGATGCGCAAAGTCGTGGAAGCCGATCCTGCGCTTTCCCTGGCCGCTTTCGTGGATAAGGACGGGCAGATGGAATGCTCGTCCCGCAGCGTGTCCTATGATTTTTCGAACAACAAGTATTTCCAGAAGCTTCTGCCACTGGACACGCCGAATTTCATTCTCAATCCGCATGGGCCGGTCTCCGGCACGGCGGTGATCGGTGCGACCCATCCGGTCTATGACAAGGACGGGAACAAGCTTGGCTTCGTCAGCTTGAGCCTGCCGCATTCTTCGTTGCTGCACCGTGATCACGAGAACGACACATTGGGATATGATGTCGATAATTCGTTGATGATCCTGACATTCGACACCAGTGGCGCGGTGCTCACCTCGTCGGGCGATCTCGCCCTGACCAAAGACTATCTGCCCGCCCATCGCGCGCTGAAGGCGCTGGCGGGAACCAATGCTGTCACCTTTACCGCGCGGGCGAATTCGGGGCAGGAACGGGTCTATTCGGTTCTGGAGCTACTTCCGGGGCAGCTTTATGCAATGGGAAGCTGGCCTGCAAAAGCCTCGATCTCGATGAACCCGATCGCCGATGTGTCTCCGATTCTGGTGCCGGGTCTGATGTGGCTTGCCAGCCTGCTTGTGGCGTATTTCGCGATGCAAAAGCTGGTGATCGGCCATATCAAGCGGCTGTCGCGTGCGTTGCGTGGTTTTGCCTCGGGGTCGCGTCGTGTTGGGAACCTGAACTATGCCGGTGCGCCGAAGGAAATTCAGGATCTGGCCCTGTCTTACGAGAAGATGACAGAAACCATCCTGCATGACGAGGCCGAGCTGGAGGATATGATCCACCATCAGGAGGTGCTGCTGCGCGAGGTCCACCACCGTGTGAAGAATAACCTCCAGCTGATCGCCTCCATCATTTCGATGCAGATCCGCAAGGCCCGCTCGCCCGAGGCGAAAGACCTGATGAAAGGGCTGCAGGAGCGCGTGATCAGTCTGGCAACCATCCACCGCGGGCTGTATCAGACATCGGGCTTGACCGATATCACGGCCAACGAGCTTCTTCCCGATATCGTGCGCCAGATTTCCGCGCTGGCAACAGGGCCGGAACGCAGGATCGATATCGGTTGTCATGTGGATGAGATCCGGCTGACCCCCGATCAGGCCGTGCCGCTGTCGCTCTTGCTGACAGAAGCCATGACCAATGCGATGAAATATGCGGGCACGGTGGACGGGTCGCGCCCCGATCTGCAGATTTCCCTGCGGAAGACACGGAAGGGCTATGCCTGTCTGGCGCTGGAAAATTCCGTGGACGAAAATGCTCCGCCGGCCTCGCCGGATACCAGCTCGGGGCTGGGATCGCAGCTTGCACAGGCCTTCGTGCAGCAGCTCAACGGGGATTTGCAATCCTCGCAGGAAAATGGCCGCTATCGTCTGACCGCCGAGTTCAAGCTGGCGGAGTTGCAGGAGGCAGAGCTGCGCCATGCCCGTGACGACGAAGATGATGACGAGGATGAAGAAGAATAAGGGGCCGTTTGGCCCCTTTATTCCTTAATGCTGCACGGAGTCAGGCCTTGGCCAGTGCTGCCTTGAGCCGCTCGAAGCTGGCTTGGGTGTTTTTGGTTTCGGCTTCGGCGATAAAGCCATCCAATGCCGGCCAGACCTTGATGGCCTTATCCACGACAGGATCGGAGCCTGCGGCATAAAGCCCTGCCTGAATCATCATCTCGGCTTTGTCATAGGCACCAAGCAACCGTCGTGCCTGTTTGATCAGTTCATTTTCCTGCGCTGTCGCGGCATCCGGCAGGGAGCGCGAGACCGAGCGGAGTAGATCGATGGCGGGGAACCGGCCGCGTTCGGCAATCTTGCGGTCCATGACAACGTGCCCGTCCAGCGTCCCGCGCAGGATATCCGCCACCGGTTCTTCCATATCAGAGCCGGGGACCAGCACCGAGAAGACGGCGGTAATATCGCCCGCCCCCTCCGGCCCCGGGCCGGAGCGCTCGGCCAGCCCCATGATCTGTTGGGATGTCGAGGGCGGAAAGCCGCGTAGGGTCGCGGCCTCGCCACCGGCAAGGGCAACCTCGCGATGGGCTTCGGCAAATCGGGTGATGCTATCGGCCAGAAACAGCACATGCTTGCCTTGGTCGCGGAAATGCTCTGCGACGGTCATCGCCGCCAGCGCACAGCGCCGCCGGACCAGTGGCGATTGGTCGGAGGTCGCAGCGATAATGATCGAGCGTGCCATACCTTCCGGTCCAAGAACCTTTTCAACGAATTCGCGCAGCTCGCGGCCACGTTCACCGATCAAGGCGATCACCGCGACATCGGCTTCGACCCCCTTGGCAAAATTGGCCAGAAGCGAGGATTTACCCACGCCAGACCCTGCAAAGAGGCCGATACGCTGGCCTTTGACAAGGGGGAGAAGGGTGTTGAATACCGCAAGACCGGTCTCCAGCCGCGCGCCCAGACGACGGCGTTGGGCGGCCGCCGGCGGGCGGGACCGTATGTTGCGTTCGATCGGGCCGCGCATCAGGGGCTGGCCGTCCAGCGGATTGCCGAACGGATCGATGATTCGCCCGATCCAAGAGCTGTCGGGACAGATTCCGGTCTGGCCCAGCAAATCTACCCGGTCATCGATGGCCAGCCCGTCCGCGGCCCCGTCGGCCAGCAATTTGACATGATCTTTTTCAAGCGACAGCACTTCGGCGCCAATTTTCAACCCTGACTGGCAGAGGATTTCCGCGCGATCTCCGAGGGTTGCGACGCGCGAAAGGCCTGTTGCCTCGATCACCCCCTGACCGACACGGCTGATTCTGCCCACTGTATGCACTGCGCCAAAGTCTGAAATTGATGCCCGCAATAGGTCCAAATCTGCATAAGCCATTCTGGCCTCCATTCGTTTTCTAAATGTTTTTTAATGAATCACTCTTAAGCCTTGGTTGAAATCTCAGAGGAGAAGCCTCGGTGTTCGAAAAAATCGATGTGATGAATATGGCTGAGTCGATGGCACGCCACGCCGCTCAGCGCCAATCCGCAGTCTCGCGCAACATGGCGAATGCGGATACCCCCGGTTACAAGGCGCAGGATGTGACGCCTTTTGCCGAAACCTATCAGGAAGAGGTTGCGATGCCGATGAAGGCAACGCGGGCGGGCCATATCGGTGCGGATAATCTGGTGACCTCGGAGGTGACCACCCGCAGTGATCCCGGCACGGCCTCCCCGAATGGCAACACGGTTTCGCTGGAAGACGAGATGGTGAAAGCGGTGGAGACCAAGCGCCAGCATGATCTCGCGTTAACCATATACAAATCAACTTTGAACATTCTGAGAACAAGCGTTGCACGGAGCTGATTATGACTGACTTTGGCGATTCTTTTTCTCTCGCGGCATCGGGCATGAAGGCGCAGGCACAGCGTCTGCGCTATGTGTCCGAGAATATCGCGAATGCGGATACCCCCGGCTATCACCGCAAGCTGACGAAGTTCAAACAGGTGATGGAAGAGGAGGGAGTTACGGGCAAGGTCGAGCTTGGCAAGGTCGATCTGGATCGCTCGGATCTGAAGCAAATCTATGATCCGGGCAGCCCGCTGGCCGATGCGAATGGCTACTATGACGGCTCGAATGTCGATCTGGTGGTGGAAATTGCTGACGCGCGTGAAGCGCAGCGCAGCTACGAGGCGAATATCAAGATGTTTGATCAGACGCGGCAAATGTCCTCGGCTCTGCTCGATATTCTGCGCCGTTAACCTAGGAGAAGTCTAGAATGGACGTGAAAACTTCCTTGGCCGCACAGGGCTATGCCCAAGGCCGTTCCGCTGCACAACTTGGGCTTGAGGGGTCGGGGGGCAATGCCACCGAGGCGACCGAAAATCCGTTTGCAGCTCTGGCCAGCGATTTCGTGGATACCGTCAAGAATGGCGAGGAAACCGCGAAGGCCGCAATGACCGGCGATGCCGATCCCCACACATTGGTGCAGGCCCTGTCGCAGACCGAACTGGCGGTCGAGGCGGCCGTGACGCTGCGCAATAAGGTCGTCGAGGCCTATCAGGAAATCCTGCGGATGCCGGTGTAACCCATGAATGATGTCATCTTCTTCGATACGTTGCGCGAGGCTCTTTGGGTCGCGGTGATGATTTCGGCTCCGATGCTGGCTGTCGCCCTGATTGCCGGGGTGTCCATCGGTCTGTTTCAGGCGCTGACATCGGTGCAGGAGATGACCCTGACTTTTGTGCCCAAAGTCGGTGCGATGCTCATCGTTTTCTGGGTGTCTATGTCTTTTATGTCGGAACGATTGGTCGATTTTTTCACCTCGGGCATCATCCCCATGATTGCCGGGAGTTAACTTATGGATAATGCGATTTATGCAACGCTGACCCGTCAATCGGGTCTGATGAAGGAAATGCAGGTGGTGGCGAATAATATCGCCAACACCTCTACCACCGGTTTCCGCAAGGAAGGGGTGATTTTTGCCGAACATGTCGAGGCGTTGGGCAATGACGAGCCGTCTTTGTCGATGGCGCTTGGCAATGGCCGCGAGATCTCGACGCTGCAGGGTGGCCTGACATCCACCGGAAACAACTTCGATTTCGCCATTCAGGGCGATGGCTATTTCATGGTGCAGACCCCGCAGGGCGACGCTTTGACCCGCGCCGGAAATTTCGTGCCCTCCGCAGAGGGGATTTTGCAGAACCAAGACGGCTATCCCGTGCTGGATTCGGGGGGAGGGCCGATCTTTATTCCCGCTGAAGGGCAGCTTTCGGTGGCGCAGGACGGCACGATGTCTGTTGACGGCCAACCTATTGCGCAGCTTGGGGTTTACGACCCTGCTGACCCGAATGGCATGGTGCATTCGGGCGGGACGCTCTTTTATGCGGAAGGGGGCGCACAGGTGCAGGAATTTCCTCAGGTCCTGCAAGGATTTGTTGAGGAATCGAATGTAGACCCAATCACAGAGGTCGCGCGCATGATCGAAGTGCAGCGGGCCTACGAGATGGGACAGAAATTCCTTGATCGAGAAGACGAACGCATCCGCAACGTCATTTCGACGCTGACGAAGTAAGGAGAAGCCTTATGCGTGCCCTACAGATTGCCGCCACCGGGATGGCCGCCCAGCAAATGCGCGTCGAGGTTATTTCGAACAACCTCGCGAATATGTCGACCACCGGCTATAACGCACGTCGTGCGGAATTTGCGGATCTCACCTATCAACAGCTCACCCGTCCGGGAACAATTAGCGCCAGTGATGGCTCGGTCGTGCCGTCCGGCGTACAGCTTGGTCTGGGTGTGCGCCCGACTGCCGTGACGCAGATTCTCGAACAGGGATCTCTGGTGAGCACGGGCGGTGATCTTGATGTCGCCATTGACGGGATCGGCTATCTCGAGGTCGAGATGCCTTCGGGTGTGTCGGCCTATACCCGTGACGGCGGGCTCAAACGTTCGGCGGATGGCGAGATCGTGACCTCGGATGGTTATCCGGTCGTGCCGGGCATTACGATCCCCGATGATGCGACCTCTGTTGCGATCAATACGTCGGGCGAGGTCTATGCCTATTTCAGCGATCAGGTGCAGCCGCAACTGATGGGGCAGCTGACGCTGGCCAATTTCACCAACAAGAAGGGGCTTGAAGCTATTGGCTCGAACCTCTTTCTGGAAACCGGCGCGTCCGGCCCGCCCGTTGTCGGAGAGCCGGGGCAGGACGGGCTGGGGACGCTGCGGCAGGGGTATCTTGAGGAAAGCTCGGTGGATCCGGTGCGCGAGATCACTGAACTGATCAAGGCGCAGCGCGGTTACGAGCTGAATTCCAAGGTGATATCGGCTGCGGACCAGATTCTGAGCGCGACGGTACAGGTGCGTTGATGCGTAGCTTTGCCCCTCTTCTGGTGGCGTTGCTTGCGGTTGCCGGAACCAGCCTTCAGGCCGAAGTCGTTGTGGCGACGCGCACCTTGCGCGCGCAGACCATTCTGACGCCGGATGATCTGGATATCGCCTCTATGGATGTGCCCGGTGCATTGGTGGACCCGATTGACGCGGTCGGTCTTGAGACGCGTGTCGCGATTTATGCCGGACGCCCGATCCGCCCCGAACATCTTAGCCAGCCTGCGATTGTCGAACGGAATCAGACGGTGTCACTGGCATATAATCGTGGCTCTCTGACCATTATCACCGAGGGGCGCGCGCTGGAGCGCGCCGCTATCGGCGACAGCATCCGCGTGATGAATGTCTCCTCCCGCACCACTGTTACGGCCACTATTTCGGCGGATGGTACCGCCTATGTGAACAAGGACTGATTGTCATGCGTCGCCTGAGCCTCCTTCTGATGACCCTTTCGATCCTTGGCTGCCAGCGCCTTGGCGAAGTAGGGCGCACGCCGAGCTTTACGCCGGTGGAAGACACCAATGAATATTTCGCCATGAACACGATCCCGATGCCGGAAATGCCCGAGGACCGCTCGCCGGTCGCGCAGGCCTCGCTTTGGTCCGGCACGCCCAAATCGCTGCTGGGGGACCGTCGCGCGGCCCGCAAGGGAGATATCATGACGGTTGTGATCGAAATCGATGACAGCGCGAAATTTTCCAATTCCAGCGATCGCAGCAGGACGGAATCGCAATCTATGGGGATCCCGTCCTTGTTCGGTATTCCCGAGCAGATCAATAAATCCCTGCCGGAGGGGGCCAGCATGGCCAGCGCCGTGTCCACCAATTCGAATTCGTCTTTCGCAGGGGATGGGAATGTCTCCCGTAACGAGCAGCTGACCTTGCGCGTGGCGGCGACGATCATCGATGTTCTTCCCAACGGGGTCCTGCGTGTGCAGGGCAGTCAGGAGGTTCGGGTGAATTACGAAGTGCGTGAACTGATCGTGACCGGCTATGTGCGCCCCGAAGATATCAGCCGCCAGAACGAGATCACCTATGACAAGATTGCCGGCGCGCGGATTTCTTATGGTGGCCGCGGACAGATTTCGGATGTGCAGCAGCCGCGGATCGGGTCCCAGATCGCCGATATCGTGATGCCGTTCTAAGGAGGGCACGATGGGTAAATTGCTTCCGGTCATCTTCGTGATTCTCGGCCTCGCGATTGGCGGAGGAGCAGGGTTCTTCCTGCGTCCTGCGCCGCCGCCTCCGGAAGAGGTGGCCGAAGGAGAAGCCGCTGCCGCCGCAACAGGGGAGACGCATGCCACAGCCGAGGAAGGTCATGGTGAGGAGGGCGGGGAAGAAGGTGTGCCGACCTCCGAGTTTGTTAAGCTGAACAACCAGTTTGTCGTGCCTTTGCTGGATGCGAACCGGGTGCGCGCGATGGTCATTATGTCTCTCTCGATCGAGATGCCGGTGGGTGGCACCGAACGGGTTTATGCCGTGGAGCCGCGTCTGAGAGATTCGTTTCTTCAGGTCCTGTTTGATCACGCCAATAATGGCGGGTTCGAAGGGGTTTATACTTCGACGGACAAGATGGCCGAACTGCGTCGCGCCCTATTGGAAAATGCCCGTTCGGTGGTCGGGCCGGATGTCAAAAGCATCCTGATTTCGGATATCTTGCGTCAGGATAGCTAGGAGCTGGCGCGGCAGGAGAAGAGCGGGGCCAAGCTGCGGCCTTCTGATCTTTGCAGCGCATTCGGATAAGGGATGCTCGCCTTCCTGTGCGCTTCTTTGCCGATTTGCGCGCGGGCTGGGTATTTTCCACAGACTATGTGCGAAGCCTGCGTTGGCAAGCTCCTGTCAAAGCGCCTATATGGGTCCAAAGATAGGAGATTGCGTGTGACGATCTATTTGCACGAGGGGGATCTGCCGGAGGGGCTTGACCTTGGTCCGGTGGTGGCGATTGATACCGAAACGATGGGGCTTGATCCGCGTCGCGACCGGTTGTGCCTTGTGCAACTCAGCAGCGGCGACGGGCATGCCCATCTGGTGAAGATCGCGAAAGGCCAGAAAGACGCGCCGCGCCTCTGCGCCCTTCTGGCCGATCCCGAGGTCGAGAAGCTCTTCCATTTCGCCCGTTTCGATATTGCGGCGCTGTATAACGCGTTCGGCGTGGTGACCGCGCCGGTTTTCTGTACCAAAATCGCGTCTAAAATGGTGCGGACCTTTACGGAACGTCACGGGCTCAAGCTGCTTCTGCAGGAGATTGTCGGTGTCGATATTTCCAAACAGCAGCAAAGCTCCGATTGGGGGGCGGCGGTGTTAACGGATGCCCAGAAAGAATATGCGGCCTCCGATGTGTTGCATCTGCACAGACTCAAGGCCGGTTTGCTGCCGCGCCTGATCCGCGAAGACCGTTTGGAGCTTGCCCAAGCCTGTTTCGATTTTCTGCCAGCGCGTGCGCGTCTTGACCTGATGGGGTGGGATGAGCCAAGCGACATCTTCCACCACTAAGCCGGCATCTCCTTCGATATGATCCGCGATAACCGACATTCCATTCTGGTCGCATGGGCCAAGACAGTACTGCCTCTGGCGGCGCTGGTGCTTTTGTCGCTTGTGTTTCTGGTCGGGCATCGGGTCGAGCCGGGGTCTGTGATCCCCTATTCCGATGTCGATATTGCAGAACTGGCGCGGGAACCGCAGGTTGTGTCGCCGGAATATTCGGGGCTGACGCAGGATGGTGCTGCCCTTTCGGTGCGCGCCTCCAAGGCCGTTCTGCAACCGATGGGCGCGAATGGCAGCTCGGTGGCCCAGCTCGTCGCGAAACTTCAGGCGCGCTCCGGCCTTGTGGTGGATCTGAACGCCAAGGCGGGTGAATTGCGTCCTGATGCGGGGCTGATCGAGCTGCGTGACCGTGTCGCGCTACAGACGTCAAGCGGATATCGCATGCAATCCGAGCTGGTCGAGATGACGACGGACCGGACCAAGATCGTTTCTCCGGGGGCGGTGCATGGCGAAGCGCCGATGGGCGTTCTGGATGCCGGAGCGATGGAGCTGTCGCAGGCCCAACCCGGTGGCCCGAATAATCTGCTCTTCACCAAGGGCGTGAAGCTGGTATACCAACCCCAAGAATGAAGGTGGGTGACATGCGGCAATTTTTGACGGTGATGATCTTGGGGGCAGGGCTGGCGTTTCCGGCGCTGGGCGTCGCGCAGCAGGTGGCTTTCGGGGGGCTGTCGACGGATACCAAGGCACCGGTCGAGATTACCTCTGACAGCCTGCAGGTCGATCAAAGCACCGGAGAGGCCGTTTTCCGCGGAGATGTTCTTGTCGTGCAAAGCGATATGCGCCTGAAAGCCGCAGAGCTGCATGTGGAATACGGAGAAACCCAGAGCGAGATCAACAAGTTGATCGCATCTGGAGGGGTGACGCTTGTGTCCCAGACCGATGCGGCGGAATCGCAGGACGCGGTCTATGACGTGCGCAGCGGCAATCTGGTGATGACGGGAAATGTCCTGCTGACCCAAGGGAAAAATGCGCTATCCGGGAATAAGCTGACGGTCGATATGACCACGGGGACAGGGCAGATGGACGGGCGTGTGCGTACCATTCTGGCACCCGGAGGACAGTGATGGATCACACAGCCGAAACGCTTGAACACGGGCTAAGCGTCAGCAACCTCCGTAAGGGCTATCGCAAGAAGGTTGTTCTGCGTGATGTCTCTTTGACGCTGGACCGCGGCGAGGTGGTTGCGCTTCTGGGGCCGAACGGTTCGGGAAAAACCACGTGTTTTTATAATATTGCGGGGTTGATCACGCCGGATGCGGGGCAGGTGCGCATTGATGGCCGCGATGTCACCGGTCTGCCAATGTATCGCCGCGCGCGATTCGGGATTGGTTATCTGCCGCAAGAGGCCTCGATCTTTCGCGGGTTGACGGTCGAGCAAAATATTATGGCCGTTCTGGAAATAGCGGTGCAGGACCGTCACCGCCGTCGCGAACGGCTGGAGGAGCTGCTGAGCGATTTCTCTATCGAGCATCTGCGCAGCTCTCCCGCCCTGGCGCTTTCGGGGGGCGAACGCCGCCGCTGCGAAATTGCGCGCTGCCTTGCGGCGGACCCGAAATATTTGCTGCTTGATGAACCTTTTGCCGGCGTGGACCCGATTGCGGTGGGAGATATCCGCCATCTTGTCGGGCAGTTGAAAGAGCGCGGTATCGGGGTGCTGATTACCGACCATAACGTGCGTGAAACGCTTGAAATCGTTGATCGTGCTTACATCCTGCATGATGGCGCTGTGCTGATGTCCGGAAGCACGGAGGAGGTCGTTAACGATGAAAACGTCCGCCGTGTCTATCTGGGGCAGGATTTCCGCTTTCAATAATATCCCCTATTCCAGACAGAAGTGAGGGCATGGCGTCTGCCCGTCACAGTTGTGTCATACGCCGCAGTGCAGCGACGATCACCCGTTGACTTCCTCTTGGGAACGTTCCCAAATGTAGTCAAATGCGTGATCTGGCTATCATATTCCCGATGCTTCGCGCAGCCCTTGGTTCGGCTGCCCGGTCCGTATTTTTCTTTGCTCGATGTCGGGAACGAGCAGGAAAGGTGTGCCCCCTCACAGAATTTAACCGACTGTAAATATGGTGCCGAGCACCGTGACACAGTCATCAAGGAAGGAGACGCCATGCGTTACCAAATTAGCGGCAAACAGCTTGATATCGGTGAAGCTCTGCAATCCCATGTCAAAACCGAGCTGGGCAGCACGGTCGAGAAATATTCGCAACGACCGACTGATGCCACCGTCGTGTTTTCGAAAAACGCGCATGAGTATATCTGTGAAGCGACCGTGCACCTGTCGACGGGACTGACCGCGCAGGCACGGGGCGTTGCAACGGAGGTCTATGCCGCCTTTGACGCTTTGCAAGAGAAAATGGACAAACAACTGCGTCGCCATAAACGCCGGTTGAAAGACCATCAGGCCGCGCGCACCACCGCAGTTGAATTCGAGGCGGCAGGGCTTTATGTGCTGGCTCCAGAAGAGGAAGACGAATCGACTGGTGCCGAAGGGGGCGATGCGCCCACCATCGTGGCCGAAATGGAGACGCGGGTGCCTACCCTCTCTGTCGGTGATGCGGTGATGCAGATGGAACTCGCGCATAAGCCGCTTTTGGTCTTCCGCAACGAAAAACATGGCGGGGTCAACGTTGTTTATCAGCGTGAAGATGGCAATATTGGCTGGATCGACCCCCGTCACAGCAAGTAAGCGCCTGCACTGAAATGGGCGCGGAAAAAGGACCGATGGATCTATCGTCTCTGCTTCGCCCGGCCGCCGTGCGTGCGGTTGCCAATGTGGCTAGCAAAAAGCGTCTGTTTCAGGATCTGGCAGATATCGCGGCACAGGCCTACGGGCTTGATGCCGCGATCATCGTTGATGCGCTGCAAGAGCGTGAAAGTCTGGGCCCGACCGGTGTCGGGCATGGCGTGGCCTTGCCCCATGCGCGCCTGCATGGGCTGGATCACGTGGTGGGCGTGTTCATGCGCCTTGAGAAACCGCTGGATTTCGATGCGGTAGACCGGCAGCCGGTGGATCTGGTGTTCGGTCTGCTGGCGCCCAAAAGCTCTGGTGTGGACCATCTGAAGGCGCTTGCGCTGGTGTCGCGCACAATGCGTAACGAAGACACCTGTAAAAAGCTGCGCTCGAACACTGATCCGGCTGCGTTGCATGGTGTGTTGACCACCACGCAGGGGCTGGCGGCCTAAGCCGACCAGTCGGTAAATCCGAATTGCATGTAATCACGGGGATAGGCGTCGCGAACCGCCTGTTCCAACTCTGCCGAATACACATCGCCCAAGGCGATCCGCCCGCAATCGGGCTGCGGCAGGGGGGGCTCATGGGAAAGCCCCGTCGTCGCCAGAAGATAGGCGAGATCCTTCTGAAGACGGTCCTCACGCACCAGAAGATCCGGCGTGGCGAAGCTGGCAAAGGCCTGCAGCATGGTGGATTGGCTGGCCCATAGCTGGTGGACAGGCAGGCTGGTCTGGCTGTTGAGGCTAGATTTTAGCCAGACGGCGAAAGCTGTCAGGGCCGTACGATATGCGTCTTGCTCGAGCGATTGGCCCTCTTTGGGGAGGGGCAGTTTGTAGGCTTTGCGCAAGGTCTCGCGGGTTTCCGCAAAATTCGGCCAGTCGAGGAGCGCCAGAAAGGCCAGATGCACCCGCATCACCGGATGGCGTAGCACCGTGAAACTGCGATGCTGCGGCGTCTGGCGCTTCCATTGGCGCAGGGTCTTTTGCGAAAAACCGTCGCTGATCTCGCCCAGTTTCTGCAACCAGTCGCGGAATTCGGCATCGGGGGCCGGACGAAGCGGCATGTAAAGAAGCCCTGCCTTGTCAACAGCGGTGGCAATGAATCCCGGCACATTCGGCCCGCGACGGGGTTCGAAATTGGGAGTGCGGGAAAGGTTGAAGCGGTCCAGCCGCGCCAGCGAGGCTTCCATCTGGGGGAAGTTGCGCACCTTTTCTTCCAGACTTTCGGGGTTTTGCACAACCAGATTGTCGGGCAGCGCCTCGGGGCCATCCGCCACGCCCAGCCATTTCGCCAGCCCGTTCAGCACCGCAATGTCCTGCGCATCCTCATAATCGATATAGAACGCGGTCTGGCCGGAAACCTGAAGCGCGTTCATGATTTTGATCTGGAAATTCTGCAAGCTTTCCAGATGGTCCTCGAAGTCCGTCGCGTCAAATTCGGCCTGCGCCACGCGGCGGTGCTTGGCATCGCCCAGCTTCCATTGGCCGGTGGAGCGTGCGATCTTCAGGCTCACATAGCTTTCGACCGGATTGCGCGTCAGCACGATCTTGGCGCATTTGGGATCATTGAGCATCAGGCCCAGCACGCGCGGATCATGTTCATGAAAATAGCGGCAGCCATTCAGACCGGGCGCCTTGCGGATTTTCTTCCATAGCTCTTTGGGATCGGCGTCACGGGCCTCTTTGGAGATCCCCAGAAGATCGGTCCTGTTGGGATAGCCGATCAGGACCGGATTGAACGCCTCGCCGTGGCAATGGGTGTCGGGCAGCATGTTGACCGCCGCTTCCAGCAGGTTCGAGCCGGTGCGCATTTCAGCCAGAATAACGAAGCTTTCAAAATTTGCCATAAGATCACTTTAAAAATTGCGAGCGTCTGCGCCGCGTTGCGTGGGGATCCGGTGTCGAGACGGTCGAGAAATCGCCCATCAGCTGGGGTTGCATGCCTTGGTTCTTGAGGTTCTGCAAAAACTGCCCGAAGCCGCTAAGATCGACCATCTGCGGCGCTTCCGCCAGACGCCGTGCGGCGCGGGGGCTGATCTCGTCGATGATGATCTGCAGATGCTCCATCGGGTTTTCCAGAAATTCCTGCAAATTCCAAAGCCGGATGCGCGCTTTGACATACATCGAGCGCAGGATCTCCAGCTGGGCCAGTTCGATCTTCTGCAGGCGCGCGGCCTCTTTGCGCACCGTCGCGAATGGATCTGTCGAACGATAAAGCGGAATGGCCCATGCGCCCGTAATCACCGAGATCTGTGCATTCGGGTCGGTCGCTGTGAACCAGTTCAGCGCCTGATTGTCACGCGGGCTGAACATATAGCATTGCCGCTCGCCACGGGAATTCCACATCAGGTTTGTCAGAAAGGCGCGGGGGGCATAGTCGCGCAGCTCGGGGCTGTCGCCCAGACAGCCGTTGAACATCGGATCATGGCCCGAAAACGCAACCTGATCCTTGTCGAAAAGATGGCCATGCACGCGCCCCGCCACATATTTCGACAGCCAGCCTTCGTAATTCTCGTAAAGGTCCGAAAAGCCCTGGAATACCGAATAGGGGCCTGCCGTCTTGCCGTTCTCATGATCGCGATTGGGATAGCGGGACTGCATATACAGGCCCGGACGGCCCCGCGTGCGCCGTTCGACCGCTTTGGTGAACAGGCGGTCGATCTTCGAGGGGTTGGGCTCTGCGATCTTGGCCGCCGGTTTGCGCTGTTTGAGAAATGTTGCATAAAGCCTGTCGGCCTTGGGCCAGATCTTGCGCGCCACGAAGCAGTCCGAGCGTCGCAGAAGCTGCAAGTGGTCATCATAGAAGATATGCGGCTTGCCCTGAAAATCGAATTTGGTCAGCGTCAGCGACCGGCTCTCGATCGAGGTGGCATAGATCCGCGCCAGTGACTGGAAATAGCTTTCATCCGGTATCCAGACCTTCTTGAAGTAGCGGTCGTAAAGCGGGCGGTCCTTGTCCTTCAGGATGGCGATCAGGGTCTTGCGGGTCAGGCACCACCACTGGCTGCCCATATGCGGCACCAGCCCGTCGGGGATCTTGCGCTGAAATCCGATCTTGCGTTGGAAGGCGACGTAATCATCGAACAGCTTCCGGTGCTTGCGCCATGAGAAGGGGAAGCGCAGGGTGAAACGTTCCATGTCCAGCCCGCCCTGCGTCCAGCCCACTTCCGATGTGGTGACGGATTCGATGAAATCGGTCCAGGGACGGGCATCGAGATAGGCGCGCAGTTCCTCGAGGGGGCGCAGCGGAAGGCAGGAGCCGGAGGCCAGAAAGACATGGCGTGCCTCGGGGTGGCGGTCCAGCATCTGCTCGGCCCCGGCTTGGGCTGCCGCCACCAGAGACCATGTGCCCCATTCGCAGGCGAAACGTTTGCAAAACGAGATATTGGGCAGGTCGGCCAGAGCCGCGACAAAACCGTCATAGGCCGAGGCCGAAACCCGTTTGTCGACATGGATCACCACCGGCGCGTCCTGCGCGGCCCAGTGGCGCGCGACTTCGGCGGCGCGGTCCAGTGCGGTATGGCACATCATGACAAACCCGACGCTCATGCCCAGTTGCCCTTTGACATGAGGCCCAGAATCTCAAGCTGGCGCCAGTTGATATATCTTTCGGACCAGCGGCACCAAAGCTCGCCATCTTCCGCCAGCACCTCGGCATAGGCCTTATACTCGCGCGAGGCCGAATAATGCTGCTTGCGGGTGATCTCTTCCGTCACCTTCGCATTCAGCACCGACAGGAATTTGGCATGCAGCAGGCAGCCCGAAGGTTTTTCGCCGCCCCATTCATCATAGACCGTATTGAGCCCGCGCGGCAGCGCCATATGGGTCGAGCTGATATAGACATAGTTTTTCTGCCAGCGGATCAGCGGGATCTTGTTGAGCGAAGGGGCCTCTGCCGGCGCGCTGGCGAAGAATTTGCGCGCGCGTGGTCCGCCCTGAATCCAGAGATTCTGGTAGAGCCGGTTTTTCGTGATGGTGTAATTTCCGCTGTCGAACCAGCAGGCAATCTCGAACGGGTTCTGGCCTTCCTCATAGGGCTGCTCTTCCAGCCGCCCCTTGGGATACATATCCAGCAGCATGGCTGGAAAATGCGGGATGTCGTAGGTATCCAGCCAGTCGGTCAGGGCATCCAGCGTGCGGGTGTCACAGAAAGGATAGACGAAGAATTCATCGGGATCGACTGTCAGGCACCAATGCCCCGTGCCATAGCGGCGCAGAAGATGGTTGACCCAGTCCATCCCGAAGCGCGCGCCCTTATAGCTGGCTTTCGTGTGCCAGAGCGAGACATCGGGCTGGGTTTCGAGATATTCGCGCGATCCGTCATCCGAGCCGTTATCGACGATTATGAAATGATGGCAGCCCATCTCGCGGTAATAGCGCAGGAAATAGGGCAGGCGGATACGCTCGTTGCGCAGCGTGACAAAGACCAGAATATCCTCGGTGCGTATGGCACGGGTTCTGTCGGCCAGACAGCTCAATTCGCGGCGTTTGCGAAACGCGCGGAACAAGAACTTTTTCCGTTCCCATCGCAATTTATAAAGCTGTTTCAGTTTCACCTAACCGTCTCGCGCCCGCATTTTGTCTTTCTGCCCGATCTTCTTTTCAACAGGATTAACGGGCCTCGTTGTGCACAAGAGTGCCTGTCTTCTCATGGCGGGTTGATCGGGTTCTTGCACGCTAGGGCATATAGGCGGGCGGGTAAATCAGTCATGGTTGGTCGCACGGATTTCCTTGGCGACTGTGCGTCTAACGCCGCGCAAGCGCCTGTCCGCGGGTGATCAGCCCGCAGGCTTCAAGGCGGGGCGCTGTCGGGCCGCTTTGCGAGGGAGCGCCGCAAAGGGCCGGATTTTTGGTAAGCGCCTCGTAGTAGCGGTGATAGTTCTCGACATGGGTGAAATGCTGCTTGCGGTGCTGGTCCTCGCGGGCGCGGTCCATCGACGAGGCCAGAAACTTGCTATGCAGCAACGCGCCGGTCGTCAGGTTCCGCCGTGCATCGAAGCCGCCATTCAACCGGCGGGGCAGAAGCAGATGCGTCGAGCTCAGATAGGCGTAGCGCCAGTGCCAGCGCAGCAGTGGCGTTTTATGCAGATGGGGGGCGTGATCCGGACGGTCCCGAAAGAACAGGCGTTTGCGCGGGCCGCCACGGATGGAGATATTGCCGTAGCGTGGCTGATACTCCCAGTCATAGCCCCAAGCGTCGAATTCGGTGAGATCGTGCAGGTCATGCGCCTCCGACAAAGGCCCTTTCGGATAGAGATCCAGCATCAGCGCGGCCATGACATCCTGTCCCGCCTGATCCAGCTTGCGGGTCAACCGGGGCAAAGGCAGCCTGTCGTGGTCGGGATAGACCAGAAGCTCGTCGGCATCGACCGTCAGGCACCATCTGCCATGGCCATAGGCCAGAAGCAGCCCGTTGATCCAGTCCATGCCGAACCGCGCGGCGCGGTAGCTGGCACCGGTCTGCCAGAGCCAGACATCCGGCTGCGCCGCGAGATAGGCCGTGCTGCCATCCTCCGACCCGTTATCGACCATCAGGAAATGGCCGAGGCCGAGGCGGCGATAATGCTCCAGAAAGGCGGGAAGACGCTCCATCTCGTTGCGCAGGCAACAGAAGAGGACAGGCGCATCGGACGGGGCCGCAAAGGGGCGCGGCGGGGGCGTAAGCCTTCTGCGCGCCATCCATGCGCGCAGAAGAGCGTTTTGTCGTTTTTGCCGCAACCGGTATGCAGACCAGAGCGTTCGGGTCTGCATCGGGCAGGTCTCCTGACTGGGTCAGGAATTATTCTGCATATTCCGGCGCCTGATGCCAGCGCCATGCATCGGCAATCATGGTTTCCAGCTCGGCACGTTTGGGGGTCCACCCCAGCACGTCTTTCGCTTTCACCGACCCCGAGACCAGCACGGCGGCATCCCCCTCGCGGCGGTCGCCTTCGATGATGGGCACTTCGCGATTGGTGACATTGCGCGATTGCGCGATGACTTCCCGCACCGAGAACCCGTTGCCGGTGCCTAGGCAGAAGACCTCGGAGGGTTTGCCCTCTTCCAGCCATTTCAGCCCCAGAACATGCGCATCGACCAGATCGGAGACATGGACATAATCGCGGATGCAGGTGCCATCGCGGGTCTCGTAATCCGAGCCGAACACCGTCAGCGCTGCACGTTTTCCGGCGATTGCATCCAGCATCAGCGGGATCAGATGGGTTTCCGGCACATGTTGTTCGCCCACCTCTGCCTCGGGGTCAGCCCCTGCCACATTGAAGTAGCGGAAGATCACCGAGCGCAGCCCGTGGCTATTGCCGAAATCGCGCAACATATCCTCGATGGCGCGTTTGGACCCGCCATAGGCATTGATCGGGAATTGCGGGGTCTGTTCATTCAGCACCACACCATCCTGATCGCCATAGGTCGCACAGGTGGAGGAAAAGACGAATTTGTCGATCCCTGCATCGGTGGCTGCCTGAATCAGGTTCAGCGCGCAATTCACATTGGTCGCCCAATATTTTGCGGGGTTTTTCATCGACTCGCCCACAAGGGACAGGGCCGCGAAATGCATGATGGCAAGAGGTTGGTACTTGGCAATGACCTCGTCGAGGCGGGCGCGATCGTGCAGATCTCCCACTTCAAGAGGGCCAAATTTGACAGCCTCTTTCCAGCCGGTCGATAAATTGTCAAAGCAGACAGGGATATACCCTGCCTGCTTGAGCGCCTTGCAAGCGTGCGAACCAACATAGCCCGCACCACCTGTGACTAGAACATGTTTGGTCATCTTACTCTGCAGCAGCCCGCATCGTCATGACATCGCCCAGATATTCGGCGAATTCGTCTTTGAGGTCATCGCGTGCCAGACCAAAGGCCACGGTCGCTTGCAGGAAGCCTGCCTTGGAGCCGCAGTCATAACGCTGGCCGTTGAAACGGAAGCCGTAAACCGGATTGCCCGCTTCGATGTCCTGCGCGATTGCATCGGTCAGCTGGAACTCGCCGCCCGCACCGGTGGTGTTGGACTGGATCGCCGCATCGATGTTATGCAGGATTTCGGGGGTCAGGATATAACGCCCGATGACCGCAAGATTGGAGGGCGCTTCCTCGGCTGGCGGCTTTTCAACCATGCCGTTCACCTTATAGGTGTTGCCGTTGACCTGTTCGCAATCAAGCACACCGTAGGACGAGATCTTCGAGGTGGGCACTTCCATCGCGGCAACATAGTTCCCGGGATTTTCGTTATAGGCCTCGATCATCTGTGCCAGACAGGGCTTGTCGGCTGCGATCACGTCATCGGTCAGGATCACGGCGAAGGGCTCGTCGCCGATCATCCGGCGCGCACACCAGACCGCATGGCCCAGACCCAGCGCGCGACGCTGGCGGACATAGGCGATGGCACCCGAGGGCATATTGGTTTTTTCAAGCTCTTCGAGGATCGCCGTCTTGTTCTTGGCACGCAGGGAGGCGTCCAGTTCGGGGGCGTCGTCGAAATAGTCCTCGAGTGCGGATTTCCCGCGCGAGGTCACGAAAATGAATTCGGTGATGCCTGCGGCGCGTGCCTCGTCGATGGCATATTGAATCAGCGGCCGGTCAACCAGCGTCAGAATTTCTTTAGGAATAGATTTGGTCGCGGGGAGGAAGCGGGTTCCAAGACCTGCAACGGGAAAGACCGCTTTAGTGACCTTACGTGTCATCAAGCACCTTTTTGGTTTAGGATGCGGAGTTGCATCCATTTCAGTTTAATCAATGTTACACACGAAGTTTGGTTCCAAACAAGATCGCGATGTCGCATCAATTCCCAGAACGCGCGAACGCGCAATTTAGTTCAACGTGTCACGGCATTTTTAATTTGTTGAGATTTCCGGATTAATCAAGCCGTCCCTCACAGCTTAAGCTGATCTCCGCTGCTTTGGCGAATGGAAAATAACCCTGAGGTTGAGTTAACGTTGCGGAAATTTTATGCGAATTAACTAATTTTTAAATGTTTATAAGAACTGCTCGATCAAATACCGAGCAGTTCTAAACTTTTAGGCGAGTCCCATTTCCGCCATCATGGCCTCGATACGGCTCACATCCGAAGGATTGTTCAGTTCCCAGAACTGGCGGCCACGTGATTCGACCTCGACGCAGAGGATGTCATGGCCGTTTTCGAGGAAGCGCAGCTGCTCCAGCCCTTCGAGCTGTTCGAGCGGTCCGATGTCCCACCCGGGATAGCGTGCCAGTGCTTCGGCGCGATAGGCATAGGCCCCGACATGATGGAAAACGGGCGTCGGTGCATCGGGCGCATAGGTCTGGCTTGTGAAGGGCACGACCTCTTTCGAGAAATAGAGCGCCTGATGGGAGGCCCCGAAGACAGCCGTGGTGCCGCCTACGCGGTCATGGCGACGGTCCTCCTTCAGCGCCTCCAGCATCGCGCCCTCACAACGCAGGACCGGCGTCGCCAGATCCAGATCGCAGCCCTTGATGCCCGCAATCAGCGCCTCGATAAACCAGGGGGGCGTCAGCGGCGCGTCGCCTTGCAGATTGACCACATAATCGAAGCCGCCGCCCAGATTGGCATGGGCCTCGGCGCAGCGCTCGGTGCCATTGCGGCACTCGGGCGAGGTCATCACCACCTCGGCGCCGAAGCTTTCGGCCTCGGCCCTAATGCGCTCGTCATCAGTGGCCACGACAACCCGCAGATCGCCTTGCACCGACATGGCCGCATCCCAGCTCCGGCGGATCAGGGTCTTTTTCTCGCCTGTGGCACCGGTCAGGGCCACAAGCGGTTTTGCCGGATAGCGGGTCGATGCGTAGCGCGCCGGAATAACAATAAGGGTCGACATTATTTTACCAGCAGGACGCCCGGTGCATAGGCGATGAAGAAGGGGTTGCGGAAACCGTCTTTGCCATAAGAGAAGGTCTTGTGATCCTCGAAGTTGATCATAAGGCCGCCCGCGCCACGCAGCACCGCATCCCCTGCGGCGGTGTCCCATTCCATCGTCGGGCCAAGGCGGGGATAAAGGTCGGCCTCGCCGGTCGCGACCAGACAGAATTTCAGCGACGATCCGGCCGAGGTCATGTCTTTCACGCCATACTGGCCGATATAGTCATCGGTCGCCTGATCGCGGTGCGATTTCGAGGCCACCACCATCAGCGCGCGGTTATCGGGGGTCGAAACCGTAATCGGGCTGATCTCGCCGGGCTGCTCTTTGTCGAAGCTGCCTTTTTCCTCGACCGAGCGGCCATCGGCGAGCGTGTAGAAGAGGCGCTTGATCGCAGGGGCGTAAACCACGCCCGCTTTCGGTACGCCGTTTTCGACATAGGCGATATTCACGGTGAATTCGCCGCGACGCTTGATGAATTCTTTCGTGCCATCCAGCGGATCGACAATCAAAAAGGTCGATACTGTCAGATCATGGCTTGCCGCCTGTTCCTCGGTCACCAGAGCCACATCGGGGAACGCCGCGCGCAGCCCGTCCGAGATGATCTTGTCCGCCGCTTCGTCAGCGGCCGTTACGGGGCTGTCGTCGGATTTGGATTTGATCTCGAAATCCGGACCATCATAGATTTCCATGATTCGGTCGCCGGCTTCCAGAGCCAGTTTGCGAATGGTTGGCACGAGCTTTTCATAATCCATGAGGTCTCCAATCCGTCACGTTCGCCGCTTAGTACTGTTTAGGTGTCACAGTTATGATAGGGCATCAAGTAAACAGCAAGTTTTGCAAGACATATTCAGTCCTACGAGGCAGAGTGCGGAATTATGTTCAGAGCGCAACAAAGTAATTCGACAATCGGGTCAACCTTCAGTCTTCTGGAGCTGATCTATCATGCGACGGTGCGTCAAATCCGCAAAACCCACGGCAATGCGCTGGTGGGGCTGCTGATGAACATGATGCAGACGATGATCCTCGTTTTCACCTTCTATGTCATGTATGCGCTGCTTGGTCGCGGCAGTACGGTGCGCGGTGATTTCCTGTTGTATATCATGAGCGGGGTGTTCCTGTTCATGACCCATGCCAAGGCCATGAGCGCGGTCTTCGGGGCGGAAGGGCCGACCTCTGCCATGATGAAACACGCCCCGATGACGACCGCCGTCTCGATTACTGCGGCTGCTCTCGGCGCACTTTATATCCAGATGCTGTCGATTGTGGCGGTGCTCTATGTCTATCACGCCGCATTCACGCCGATCTCGTTTTACAACTGGGTCGGTGCCTTGGGGATGGTGATGCTGAGCTGGTTTACCGGTGTGGCGATCGGGATGGTGTTTCTGGCGGCCAAGCCTTGGGCCCCCGATGTTGTGGGGGTGATCCAGCAGGTCTATTCCCGCGCCAATATGATCGCGTCCGGCAAGATGTTTCTGGCCAATACCCTGCCGCACAAGATGCTGGTCCTGTTCAGCTGGAACCCGCTATTTCACACAATCGACCAAGCACGCGGCTACACGTTCATCAACTACAATCCGCATTTCTCGAACTGGCCCTATGCCCTTTATGTCGGGCTGGCGCTGATGATGATCGGTTTGCTGGGCGAATTTTATACCCGTCAATACGCCTCTGTCTCTTGGGGCGCCCGACGTTAAGGGGGCGAAACCCGCCCCGATCCGGAAGCCCCCGCTACAGCAGAATGCACCGGGGGCTGCCGTCCATGCGGGATCAGCGTTGGGCTTCTACCGCTTCGCGCTGGACAACGTGACCTGCGGTCGAAACGTCCTGACCGAAGCCGTGCACCGTCGAACAGGCCGAAAGCGCGCTGACGGCAACAAGAATAAGGGCGGGGAAAATACGTTTTGTCATGGTGCGACTCCTTTGTCTCTGGGGCCATAACACACGAAAATCATGCAGGTTCCGCAAGTTCCGTCATTATCGTGAATATTCCCGTATGAACGGATTTCTGCCTATGAACGGTCGGAAATCAGCCGATCGAACATGGTCAGACAGCTTTGCATCTGGTCAAGGCTGACAAATTCGTCAGGCTTATGCGCTTGCGCGATTGACCCGGGGCCGCAGATCACCACATCGGTGCCAAGCGCCTGAAACAGGCCGGCTTCTGTCGAAAAAGGGACACAGGCCGCCTCGTTGTGCCCCGTCAGCCCGAAAACCAGATCGCGGGCCTCGTTTTCCGGCATAGGTTCCAGCCCCGCGACCTCGCCTATGGTTTCCGTCAGAATGCTGGCCTGCGGGTGGGTCTGGCGCATCTCGGCCAGTAGGGTGTCAACATGGCTGGCGACCTCGGATTTCACGAAATGCATGTCATCACTGGTAATGGGGCGGAATTCCCAGTCCAGAACCGCATGATTGGCAATTACATTATGGGCCACACCCCCTTGCAGCCGTCCCACATTCAATGTGGTCCAAGGCGGGTCGAAACGTGACTGCGCAGGGGCGCGGGTCACCAGATGCTGGCGCAGCTCCAACAGGCGGGCAATATAGCGCGCCGCATATTCCACCGCATTCACGCCGCGTTCGGGGGCCGAGCTGTGGCCCTCCAGCCCCGAAAAGGTCACGCTGTATTCGCAACAGCCCTTATTGCCCTCGATCACCTGCATCTCGGTCGGCTCGCCGATGATGCAGAGACGGGGGCGGAGGTTGCGTTGGGCAAGCGTGTCGGTCAGTGCGCGCGCACCAAGGCAGCCGACCTCTTCATCATGGGTGAACGCGAAATGGATGGGGTGTTGACCGGCGATGCGCGCCAGATCTTCGGCTTTGGTCAGGCAGCAGGCGATGAAGCCTTTCATGTCACATGCTCCCCGCCCGTAAAGCCGACCGTCTTCTTCCTGCATCTCGAAAGGGTCGGTGCGCCAATTCTGGTCGGCCACCGGCACGACATCGCTATGGCCCGAAAGCACAAGCCCGCCATCCCCCTCCGCCCCGAGCGTGGCCCAGAGATTGGCCTTTTTCCCTGACGGATCGCGCAGGATCTCTACCCTTGCGCCTGCCGCTTCCAGATGGCGGGCGCAATAAGTGATGATATCAAGATTGCTCTCGGAAGAGATACTGGGGAAAGCAATCAGGTCTCCCAGAATAGCCCGTGCATGTTGAAGATCTGACATATTTCCCTCCAAGCTCAGTCTTTGACGAAGAGCTTGCGTTCGATATTGCACAGCGGCTCGGCGGGCCCATCCTCACGGATCAGGATGGTTTCGGTGGTTTCCATCCCCCAATCGTCCATCCAGAGGCCTGGCATGAAGTGGAAGGTCATCCCCGGTTGCAGCACGGTCTCATCCATCGCCCGCAGCGAGACGGTATGTTCGCCCCAATCCGGCGGGTAGGAACAGCCGACCGCATAGCCGCAGCGGGCAGGGCGCTCGATCCCCACTTTCAGCAGCTCCGTGTCCAAAGCGCGGGCAATGTCGCAGGCGCGATTGCCGGGGCGGGCGACCTCGATCCCGGCATTCAGCCCCGCCGTCAGCGCCTGCGCCGCATCCAGCATATGCTGCGGCGGCTTGCCCAAGTAAACCGAGCGGCACAGCGGCGCGTGATAGCGCCGGTAGCACCCCGATTGTTCAACGAAGGTCATCTGGTCTTTCTGGAACGCCTCGCCATTCCACGTCAGATGCGGCGCGGAGGCATCCGCGCCCGAGGGCAGCATCGGCACGATGGCGGGGTAATCGCCCCAGCTGTCATCCTCGCCCTGAACGGCGGTCTTATACAGCTCGCCCACCAGATCATGCTTGTGATAGCCCGGCTCGATCAGCTCGACCGCGCGCGAGATCACCAGCTCCGAGATCCGCGCGGCACGGCGCATGAAGCGCAGCTCTTCGTCGGATTTAATCAGCCGCTGCCAGTTCACCAGCACCGACGCATCCACCAGCGTGGCGTCGGGCAGGCCCTCGGCCAGAACGGCATGGGCGCGGGCGGTGTAGAAATAGGTCTCCATCTCCACCCCGATTCGCGCCTGACCGTGGCCAAGGATGCGCAGATGCGAGGCGAGGTCTTCCATCGGGTGCACCGTGTCGGATTGCACCATACGGTCGGCATACCACCGGATCTGCTCGTCGCCCATCCAGACGGTGCGCTTGGCACCATTGGCATCCATCATCCGGCCCCACCAGATCGGGTCGCCCTCCATTGTCAGGATGACGCCCTGATGGGTGTAGAAGGACCAGCCGTCATAGCCCGTCAGCCAGAACTGGTTGGAGGGGTTGGTGACAAACAGCACATCCAGCCCGCGCTCGGCCATCGAATGGCGCACCAGCGCAATGCGACGTTGATATTCGGGCAGGCTGAAGGGGGCATTCTCGATGGGCATGGAGTCTCCGTCTTGAAATTGCTGGCGTAAACCGGCTGGGGCCGATGGGCGTGCGGTGGCGGGCAGCACCTGTTCGGGCGCTGCCTTGCCTATATGGGACACCGCATGCCCTGCGAGCGTCAAACGGAAATCGGCTGCCTTGGCGGAAACCCAAGGCCCATACGCCCCCGAAGGGCGCGTATCTGCTTATTGTCTTGGCGTAATATCCCCTGAATGCAGCACGGGAGCTGCATCGATCGCGCCCGCATCCAGCATCGCGGCGACGCGTTCCAGCGAGGCCACAAGCTGGGCCTGCTCCCAGTCGGCCAGATTTTCGAACTTCTTCACAAAGCGCTGCTGCAGGGCGTCGGGGGCTTCGTCCAGCGCGTGGTGGCCGGCTTCGGTGATGACAATATCGGTCTGGCGGCGGTCGATCTCGGACCGCTTCCTTTCGACCATGCCTTTATCGACCAGCTTGTCGACAAGCGAGGTGACGGTGGCCTGACTGACCCCCATGCGGGTCGAGATCGCCTTGGCGGTCGACCAGCCCTTTTCGGCCACCACTTGCAGGACACGGAACTGCACAGGCGTCAGCCCCGCCGATTTCGCAAGGTCACGGCCAAAAAGCTCGGTCGCACGCAGGATGCGGCGCAGGGCAATAAGACTCATATCGGTACGGTCGCTGCTCATACCGTCTCCATAACTGGTTAGAAGCTTCGAATGGCTTAATATCGCAGAGGCGGAGGCGGTGGGCAATTACGATTTCCTTTGCTTTGACTAACGGATATTCCCTTTGTCACTTAGGGTTTCGATGGGTTTATAGCAAATTTAAGCCCGCATTTTCAACAATGGAAAAGAAAATTACTTTGAATGTTGAAATTTATACTTTGATGATCTAATTAGATTGACGAAGCAACTGAGGAAGTGGAATCGTGCCGACAGTCGAAGTCATGAAACAGCCAAAGCTTACCTTCCGAAAGCCGGACGCGAAGGACGGGTCGGAAATTTGGTCGCTGGTGTCGCGGTGCAAGCCGTTGGACGAGAACTCGATGTATTGCAATCTCCTGCAATGCGACCATTTCCGCGATACCTGTGTTCTGGTCGAACAGGATGGCCTGCCGGTTGGCTGGATTTCGGGATATATCCCGCCTTCGACCCCCAATACCCTTTTTGTCTGGCAGGTGGCCGTGGCGCCCGAAGCGCGGGGTCTTGGCCTGGGCAAGCGTATGCTGGCCCATCTGCTTGACCGCCCCGAGACGGCGGATTGTGCCCGCCTGCAGACTACCATCACCAAATCGAACGAGGCTTCATGGGGCCTGTTCCGGTCTTTCGCGCGCTCTGTTGGCGGCGAATTGACATCGGCTGCACATTTCGACCGCGATGACCACTTCGCAGGCCATGCTGCAACCGAGCACATGGTCACCATCACATTCGAGGAAGAGGCGATGGCGGCGGCCTGATCCGCCCCCTTCTTCCCATTTCCCCCATATCAAACCCAAGAGGTTCTTTATGCCGTTTGACAAAGCAAACGACCGGACGATTTTTACCCAACGCGAATCCGATGCCCGCTCTTACTGCCGTGGTTTCGATACCGTTTTCACCGAAGCCCGTGGCTCGGAGCTGTTCGACGCTGATGGCAAACGTTACATCGACTTTCTGGCGGGCTGTTCGTCGCTGAACTACGGCCATAACGACCCCGATATGAAGCAGGCTCTGGTTGACCACCTGATGGCGGATAAACTGGGCCATGCGCTTGATTTCCATACCGATACCAAGGGCGAATTCATCGAGGTCTTCCGCGACCTGATCCTGCGTCCGCGCGATATGGACCATAAGCTGATGTTCATCGGCCCGACTGGCGCCAATGCGGTTGAGGCCGCGATGAAGATCGCGCGTAAATCGACGGGTCGTCAGAATATCATCGCCTTCACCAATGGCTTCCACGGGGTGACCATGGGCGCGCTGGCTGCGACCGGCAATGGCTATCATCGTGGTGGGGCTGGGATGATGCCGCAGGGCGTGACCCGCATGCCGTTTGATGGCTATGCCGAGGGCGTGGATTCGGTCGCTCTGCTGGACCAGATGCTGTCGGATGCTTCGGGTGGCGTGGATGCGCCCGCCGCGATCATCATGGAGACCGTGCAGGGCGAGGGCGGGTTGAATGCCGCATCGCCGGACTTCGTGCGCGGCGTCGAGGCCGTGGCCCGCAAGCATGGCGCGCTGTTTATCATCGACGATATTCAGGCAGGCTGTGGCCGGACCGGCACCTTCTTCTCCTTTGAAGAAATGGGTGTGAAGCCCGACATCGTGACCATGGCGAAATCGGTCTCGGGCATGGGCCTGCCGATGGCGCTGGTTCTGGTGCGCCCCGAGCATGACGTGATGGGCCCCGCCGAGCATAACGGCACCTTCCGCGGCAATACCCATGCCTTCCTGACCGCGAAAACCGCGATCGAGAAGTTCTGGGCCGATAACGCCTTCCAACGCCAGCTGGCCGATAAGGCTGTGGTGTTGACCACCGCGCTTCAAGAGGTGGCCGAGATGTTTGATGGCGCCTTCCTGAAGGGCCGCGGGCTGATGCAGGGCGTGGATGTCGGCACCGGCGAACGCGCTTCCGAGATCTGCGGCAAATGCTTTGAAAAGGGCCTCGTGATCGAGACCTCGGGCAATGAAGACCAGGTGGTCAAGGTGCTGGCACCGCTGACCACGCCGGATGCGATCTTCCGCGAGGGGCTGGATATCCTGATCCAGTCGGCCCGCGAAGTCGCTGGCAAGTAATCCGGACTGGCGAATAACCCAGCCCCCAATGAATAGGAGACCACTATGATTGTACGTGATTTCAACGAACTGAAGAACACCGATAAAGCCGTGGCCAATGAGCGCTGGACCTCGGTCCGCATGCTGCTGGCTGATGACAAGATGAACTTCTCGTTCCATATCACCACGCTGGAAGCGGGCTCGGAGCATGAGTTCCACTACAAGCACCACTTCGAGAGCGTTTATTGCATGTCCGGCACTGGCCGCATCATCGAGCTGGATAACGGCAACAAGACCCATGAGATCAAGCCCGGCGTGATGTATGCGCTCAACCTCCATGACCGTCACCGCCTGATTGCCGATGAGGGCGCGGATCTGGTTATGGCCTGCTGCTTCAACCCGCCGGTGACCGGCAAGGAAGTGCACCGCGAGGACGGCTCTTACGCGCCTGCGGACGAGTTGGAGAAGGCGTAAGCCAGCATGGGCAGTACTCCGCAATATCCCGCTCATACCGTCGAAAAGATCGGTGGCACTTCGATGAGCCGCGTGCGCGAATTGCGCGACACGCTGTTTATCGGGGGCCGCGAAGGGGCCGCGCTTTATGGCCGTGTCTTCGTGGTCTCGGCTTTCGGCGGCATCACCAACCTGCTTCTTGAGCATAAGAAGACCGGCGAGCGCGGCGTCTATGCGCGTTTTGCCGATGCCGATAATGATCACGGCTGGCTGGAAGCGCTGGATGTTGTGGCGCAGGCCATGGGGGAGGCGCATCGCAAGGTGCTGGACCACCCCGCCGATCTGGCGCAGGCCGATAGTTTCGTGCGTGACCGGATTGATGGCGCGCGTAACTGCCTGATCGATCTCGGAAGGCTGTGTTCTTACGGGCATTTCCGGCTGTCGGATCATATGCTGGCGATGCGCGAGATGCTGTCGGGTCTGGGCGAGGCGCATTCGGCCTATGTCACCACGCTGATGCTGCAACGCGCAGGCGTGGCGGCGCGGTTTGTCGACCTGTCGGGCTGGCGCGAAGAGGGCGATCCCGATCTTGAGGGCCGCCTGAAAGCGGGGCTTGAGGGCGTGGATCTGACCTGTGAGATGCCGATTGTCACGGGTTATGCGCAATGCCGCGAAGGGCTGATGGCCGAATTCGACCGTGGCTATTCCGAGGTGACCTTCTCGCGGCTGGCGGCCTTAACGGGCGCGCGCGAGGCGATCATCCATAAAGAATTCCATCTGTCTTCGGCGGACCCGAACCTTGTGGGCCAAGACGCCGTGCGCAAGCTGGGCCATACCAATTATGACGTGGCCGACCAGCTGTCGAATATGGGGATGGAGGCGATCCACCCCAAGGCAGCCAAGGCGCTGCGTCAGGCCGAGGTGCCTTTGCGCGTGACCAACGCCTTTGAGCCTGACGATCCGGGCACGCTGATCGACGACAAGCCGGCGGATACGCCAGCCGTCGAGATCATCACTGGCCTCGATATTCTGGCGCTTGAGCTGTTCGAGCAGGATATGGTGGGGGTGAAGGGCTATGATGCGGCGATCCTCGAGGTGCTGACGCGCCATGATGTGCGCATCATCTCCAAGGCGTCGAATGCTAATACGATCACCCATTATGTCGATTGCTCGTTGAAGGTGGCGCGGCAGGTGGAGCAGGATCTGAACCGGATCTACCCCTCGGCCAAGGTCTCGGCGCGACCCTTGGCGATGGCTTCGATCATCGGGCGCGATCTGAACGGGCTATCGACGTTGACGCGCGGGCTGCAGGCGATTGCGGCAGCAGGCCATGAGGCTTTGGGCGCGACGCAGGGTCCGCGCAATGTGGATGTGCAATTCGTGCTGGAGCGCCCGAGCCTGAAGCCGGTGATTGCCGCGCTGCATGGCGAGTTTATCGCGCCCTGCGAGTTGCAGTTGAAAGCGGCCTGAGTTTGGGTTTGTGAATGCGGGAAAGGGGTGCCCTTCGGGGTGCCCCTTTTTCTGTTGGGGGGACGGTTTCACCGCGGCCATCGAGGCCCCGGCAAAACCGGTCGGGGGCCTTGCCCCCTCCTTAGTGGCCCGAGGTGAGGGAGAGGAACACGTCTTCCAGATCGGCCTCGGTGGTTTTGACGTCGGCAATGTCGATATGGGCGGCGCGCACGGCATCAAGGATGGCATTGGCCGAGGTCTTGTGGCGGTTGTAGTCGAAGGCCAGCAGCCCGTCTTCGCGGCGGGTCAGCTGCACGCCTTGGGGCAGGGTGATGTCGGGGGCGTCGCCCATTGGGGTGATCAGCATGGTTTTGGCGTCCATCTGTGCCAGAAGCGCCTCAGTCCTGTCGCGTATGATCAGATCACCATGATTGATGATGGCGATTTCGTCGCACATCTCCTGCGCCTCTTCCAGATAATGGGTCGTCAGGATGATCGTCATGCCTTGTTCGTTCAGCTTGCGGACATTGCGCCACAGCATGCTGCGCAGTTCGATATCCACCCCCGCTGTCGGTTCGTCCAGCACCAGAATCCGCGGGCGATGGACCAATGCCTTGGCCAAGAGCAGACGGCGTTTCATCCCGCCCGAAAGGCTGCGGGCATAGGTTTCCGCCTTATCCGACAGTCCCACCAGTTCGAGGATCTCGTCGGTCCAGCGCTCGGCTTTGGGCACACCATAAAGCCCTGCCTGCAGTTCCAGCAGATCGCGCGGTTTGAAGAAGGGGTCCATGTTGATTTCCTGCGGCATCACGCCGATGGCCGCCCGCGACTGGCGGGGATTCTCATCCTGATCGAAGCCCCAGATTTTCACTTGACCTGCGCTTTTACGCACAAGCCCTGCGAGGATATTGATCGTGGTCGATTTGCCCGCGCCATTGGGCCCGAGCAGTCCGAAGATCGAGCCTTCGGGAATATCAAGGTCCAGCCCTTTCAGCGCCTCTTTCGGGGGCGCATGGCGCGTGCCTGCGTAAGTTTTCCGTAAACCTTTGATCTCGATTGCCGATCCTGCCACTTGCCGGTCCTTTTCGCATTGCTGTATCATGGGCCCGAACCCGGGCGCTTGCTGCCTGTCCCTAATATAGTGGAGCCACCGATGACCGCCACCACCCAGACTGCCGCTACCCCGACCCCTTCTGTGCCGGAAGCCCCTGAAACCGAAATCGTGACGACGTGGAAAGTGTGCTGTGATGGCGGCGTGGGGGCTTTGGGGCATCCGCGTGTCTGGCTGGCCATTCCGCCCGAAACCGGCTTTGTCGAATGCGGATATTGCGACAAGAAATATGTGATCGACCGCGCGCATGCCAAGACGGGGCACTGACCCTGCGGGTTGATTCAATTTGAACCAATGCCCGCATCGCGATTAGGCCCCTGTTAAGCTATTCTTCCTACCGTTGCGTCACGTTTCGGAGGGAAGGATCGTGCTGGACAAGGGCCTGACTGCACTTATTCGCGATAGCTACGCAAAGGCGCTTTTGCGCAGGCCCTGCCTTTTGCAGGATTTCTACCTTTATCTTCTGACCCGCCATCCGGAGATGGAGCCGCTTTTCCCCAGATCTATCGCGCGTCAGGCCGATAAGTTTGCGGGGGCGCTGCAGCTTTTGCTGTCTTATGAAAACGCACCCGAAGACTTGTCACGGGCATTGCGCCAGTTGGGGCGTGACCATCGCGGGCACGGGGTGCGGGCCGAACATTATCCCGCCGTGATAGAGGCCCTTGTGGCGACTCTGGCGATCCAGTTGGGGCGCGACTGGACAGAGGCCTATGAAACAGCCTGGCGCCGCTTTCTGGAGTTTGTCAGTCGCGAGATGCTGGCCGGTGCATCGGATGAAGCCGCCTGAGAGTTGCAAAATCGGGATTTCAGCCCGATCGCAGCGCAGAGGCGGGCTGCCATATTTGTGCGCGACGTATTCAGCAATGTGAGTGCCGGACCGGTTCCGGATCTGCACTTCGCGCCCATCAGGACATCTGCCGGCGCCCTGTCCGGCCCTATCCGTGGGGGGGCTGCCGGTATAGGTGCCCTGATCGGCGAACAGGATCTGTGCGGTCTGCTGGTCTCACGGGCCACATCGGCTGGCTCATGTCACTGGCGTTGCGCCCATGTGCCTGTAGAAGGTCTTGTAATGAAACAAGGTCTTGTAATGGATCCGGCCGCGCAGATCCCTATGCGCCGCGTCCTGAGCCACGGTCATTTCACCAATCCCCTTTCTCTCCGATAGAGGCGCATCCCGTAGGGTAACTGGTCGTGTCCTCGGAGAGTTCGCAGGGGTATCTCCCTTCGGGCAAGGTTGTCGGTAACCCGGTCAGATGTCGGGCGGCTTGCTTGTCCGAGGGGGAAAAGAAAGTCCCGGTAGAACTGGAAGAAACCGGCGGATCATGGCAGAACGTCTCGAAATACAGGTATGTAAAAGCTGACCGGAGGGAAGCATATGGCGGAAGGTTTTGGCAAAGGGTGCCACCTGCATCTGATCGACGGATCGGCGTTTATCTTCCGCGCCTATCATGCGCTGCCGCCGCTGACGCGCAAATCCGACGGGTTGCCGATCGGAGCGGTGTCGGGCTTTTGCAATATGCTGTTCAAATATGTCGAAGAGGCCAAGGGTGCGGATGCGCCGACCCATGTGGCGGTGATCTTCGACAAGGGCAGCCATACCTTCCGCAATGACCTCTATGACCAGTATAAGGCCAATCGCGAGGCCATGCCCGAGGACCTGCGCCCGCAGATCCCGCTGACCCGTACGGCCACCGAGGCCTTCAATATCGCCTGTAAGGAAATGGCGGGCTATGAGGCAGATGACATCATCGCCACTCTTGCGCGTCAGGCGCGCGAAGCAGGCGGTCGGGTGACGATCCTCAGCTCCGATAAGGACCTGATGCAGCTTGTCGGCGGCGGGGTCGAGATGCTGGACCCGATGAAGAACGTCCAGATCGGTCCCGAAGAGGTCGAGAAGAAATTCGGCGTGACCCCCGATAAGGTGATCGACGTGCAGGCGCTTGCGGGCGATTCGGTCGATAATATTCCGGGCGCTCCTGGGATCGGCATCAAGACGGCGGCGCTTTTGATCAATGAATATGGCGATCTGGAAACGCTGCTGGAACGGGCGGGTGAAATCAAACAGCCCAAGCGCCGCCAGACCCTGATCGACAATGCCGACCAGATCCGCCTGTCGAAACAGCTTGTGACGCTGGACCCAGAGACCCCCATCGATTTCACGCTGGACGACCTCGAGGTCCGCGACCCCGAGCCGGAAACCCTGATGAAATTCCTCAATGAGATGGAATTCCGCACGCTCACCCGCCGTGTCGCCGAGAAATCCGGCACCACGCCGCCACCCGCGCCAGAGCCCGTGGTGAAAACCACGGGCGGGGCCGCCGAGGCGGGGGGGAGCGCAGTGACCCTCCCCGAGGCGGCCCCCTTCACCCCCGAGAATTACGTCCATATCAAGGATGCCGCGACGCTTGCCAAATGGCTCGATAAAGCCCGCGCACGCGGCTGGCTGGCCATCGATACCGAGACGACCTCGCTTGACGAGATGCAGGCCGATCTGGTCGGTGTCTCGCTGGCGATTGAGCCCAATGAAGCCGCCTATCTGCCGCTTGGCCATACCGAAGGCGGCGATGACCTCTTCGGTGGCGCGCAGCTTGTGCCCGAGCAGATGGGCCTGCAAGAGGCGCTTGCGCTCTTGAAACCCGTGCTGGAAGACCCCTCGATCCTGAAGATCGGGCAGAACATGAAGTATGACTTCAAAATCCTCGCCCGCCACGGCATCCGCATGGCACCGATCGAGGATACGATGCTTCTGTCATATTCGCTCCATGCGGGGCTGCATGGCCACGGGATGGATACGCTCTCGGACAGGTATCTTAACCATCAGCCCATTCCGATCAAGGATCTGATCGGCTCGGGGAAATCGCAGATCACCTTCGACAAGGTGCCGCTTGATAAAGCCGTAGCCTATGCGGCCGAAGATGCCGATATCACCCTGCGCCTATGGCAGCTTTTCAAGCCGCAGCTTCATGCGCAGAAGGCCACCACGATCTATGAAACCGAGGAGCGCCCGCTCGTGCCGGTTCTGGCCGATATGGAAATGGCGGGGGTGAAGGTCGATGCCTCGGTGCTGGCGCGTATGTCCAATGTCTTCGCCCAGAAGATGGCGCAGCTTGAAGACGAGATCACCGAGATCGCAGGCCAGAAATTCAACGTAGGCTCGCCGAAACAGCTGGGCGAGATCCTCTTTGACGTGATGGGCGTCGAGGGCGGCAAGAAGGGCAAGACCGGTGCCTATTCGACCGGCGCCGATGTGCTCGAAGACATCACCACGATGGAAGACCGCAATCCCGCAGCCGCCAAGCTGGCCTCGGCGGTGCTCGACTGGCGCGGGATTTCCAAGCTGAAATCCACCTATACGGATGCGCTGCAGACCCATGTGAACCCCGAGACGGGTCGCGTGCATACGTCCTATTCCATTGCGGGGGCGAATACGGGGCGTCTGGCCTCGACCGACCCGAACCTGCAGAATATCCCCGTCCGCTCGGATGAGGGTCGCCGCATCCGCGAGGCCTTTGTCGCCCCCGAGGGCCGCCGGATCGTCAGCCTTGACTACAGCCAGATCGAGCTGCGGATTCTGGCTCATGTCGCGCAGATCGACGCGCTGAAACAGGCCTTCCGCGAGGGCGTGGATATTCACGCGATGACCGCCTCCGAGATGTTCAACACCCCCGTCGAGGGCATGGACCCGATGATCCGCCGTCAGGCCAAGGCGATCAACTTCGGCGTCATCTATGGCATCTCTGGCTTCGGTCTTGCGCGCAACCTGCGCATCCCCCGCGCCGAGGCGCAGGGCTTTATCGACCGCTACTTCGAGCGTTTCCCCGGCATCCGCCAATATATGGAGGACACCACGGCCTTCGCCAAAGAGCACGCCTATGTCGAAACGCTCTTCGGTCGCCGGATCAACACCCCCGAAATCAATGCCAAAGGGCCGGGGGCGGGCTTTGCCAAACGCGCCGCGATCAACGCGCCCATTCAGGGGGCGGCTGCCGATATCATCCGTCGCGCGATGGTGCGTATGCCCGAGGCGATCAAGGGTATTGACGCGACCATGCTCCTGCAGGTCCATGACGAACTGATCTTCGAGGTGGCCGAGGCTGATGTGGACCGGCTGATCGCCACCGCCCGCGAGATCATGGAAGGCGCCGCCGAGCCTGCGGTGAAGCTTGATGTGCCGCTGATTGTCGATGCGGGGCAGGGGCTTTCCTGGGCCGAGGCGCATTGATCACGCGACCGTGATATACGGGCTGGCTGTGCAGCCGCCAGCCCCGCGCTAGGGTGGTCCCAAAGGGAGGCCACCCATGCCGCATGATCACCACCATCACCACCACCATCATCTGGACCCCGCGAGCGGCGACCGTGCCGTGGTCTGGGCGGTGGCGATCAATATGGCGTTGACGGTTGCGCAGGTCGTGGGCGGAGCGCTGGCAGGCTCGATGGCGCTGGTGGCCGACGGGGTGCATAACTTCTCGGATGCGGCGGCGTTGATCCTTGCCTTTGGCGCGCGCAGGCTGGCGCGGCGGGGCCATGATGCGCGCATGACTTTCGGCTGGTCCCGCGCCGAGGTGCTGGCCGCTTTCACCAATTATATCGCACTGATCCTGATCTCGATCTGGCTGCTGGCCGAGGCGGTGGGGCGCATGATCGACCCGCCCGAGGTCGAGGGCTGGACCGTGCTGATTCTCGCAGGGCTGGCGCTGATCGTTGATCTGGGCACCGCTGCGCTGACCTTCAAGCTCTCGAAAGACAGCCTGAATATCCGCGCGGCCTTCCTGCATAATCTGGCGGATGCGGGGGCCTCGGTTGCGGTGATCATCGGCGGTGCGGTGATCCTGATCTGGGACTGGCGGCTGGTGGACCCGATCCTGACGGTGCTGATCTCGGTCTTCATTCTGTGGCATATTTTCGCGGATCTGAAACCCGTCACCAGCATCCTGATGCTGGGCGCGCCCGCCGCGCGTGATAGCGCCGAGATCAAGGAGGCCTTGGGCCAGATCGAGGGCGTGACGGGGGTCCATCATGTGCATCTGTGGCAGATCGATGAAAAGCGTACCTCTTGCGAGGCGCATATCGTGCTGGCCGAAGGGGTGGAATATGCGCCCGTTATCGCGCGGGCCAAGGCGATGCTGGTCGAACGGTTCGGCTTGGCCCATGTGACGCTTGAACCCGAAAGCGCGGCTTTGGGCTGTGCGGATGCCCGCCCCGATCCCCACCCTGCCTGAGTGCTATTCGCGCCACGCCTCTTTGATCCACGGCGTAGGCTTCATGAAGTGGCGCAGATAGCGGAAGGCCGAGCCCTCGTTCTCGGGGCGGTTGGGGAAATTGGCAAGATGGTCGCGCAGGGTAAACCCCTCGCGCCCCTGCCAGCCGCCCTCGATGGCGGTCTGCGGGTAGACCCCGCCCGGAAAGATCACCACGCGGGCATCGGGATGTTTGCGCGCGGGCATCACCCAGTTCAGCGGGAAGACCGGCAGGCATTGATAGCGGAAATGCTGCACCCAGTTCTTCGGGAAAAGGTCGATGCCGCCCGGCGCATTACGGGTCACAAAGCGCTGCTCATAGACATATTCCTCGGCCACGCCCAAAGGATCGGCACAGAATGTCTCTTGCAGGGGCAGGAGCTTGCCCACCGGAAAGCGGAAGCAGGAGGTCTGGCCCAGCCGCTCGAAGGGTTTGGCGGGGTTGCGCGACAGCACCACGCCATCAGGGTCGCCATAGGTGAAGAGATCATCCAGCGATCCGGTGATCACCAGATCCAGATCCAGAAACAGCACATTGCCCGTCAGGCTGCCCAGCTTCGGCCCCCAAAGGCGCGCCTTGGGCCAGATGCCTTTGCGGGTCTTCGGGATTTCAACCGGAATCTCGGGCAGGGGCTCGGTCTTCACCTCGGGGCGGATGCCCTCGGGGTTGTCGCAAAAGCAGGTGAAGGTGAAGGGCGGCGTGATATTGCGCGCGACCATAGCGTACAGGCGATTGATGAAGGGCGGGCCATATTTGGTGCCCCAGTTGATGCAGATCACCTGCTTGATCATGGCAATTCAGCCTTTCGCCTTGCGGGGTCGCCCCCGTGTCTTCTTGGGGGCGGGCTCCTCGGAGGGAGTGTCCCCTATGATGCGCCTCAGCCATGCAAGCCCGCCTTCGGTGGTCTCGCGCGGCGTATAGTTGGCGCAGACATAGCCGGAATAACCGCCCGCGTCGAGATGGGCGCAAAGCCCCGCCAGATCAAGGGACTCGCCCGCAGGTTCGTGCCCATCGGCCCCTGCCAGCCAAAGGTGGCCAAGTTGCGGCAGGTAGGGTGTGACCCATGCAATCGGGTCTTCGCCGGAAGCAAGGGGGCTGCGCAGATCAGCGGCCAGTAACAGGTTTTTGCCGCCGACTTCCGCAAGCACATGGGCACAGCTTGCCAGATCGGGCAGCAGGCTGCCCGCCCCCTCTGGGGTGATCATGAAACGCGCTTTCGGATGGGCTTTGCAGGCGGCCTTGAGATTGCCGATCAGGGTGCCGATCTGCGCTTCGGGTCCCGCCAGCAGTGTCAGGAAACCGGATTTCAGCACGTCGGCCACCCGCAGGGCCCGCTTGAGATCGCGCAGGAAGCGGTCTTCTTGGCCCGCGACCCCCGCATAGCCCGGCAGGCCGCCGGTATAGTTGGGTGGCGGAGCGTCCAGCCCGGTCCAGAACAGGTCGTTCATCACCAGCTGATAGCGCAGATCGGGGGCCGCTGCATCATAGGGGCTGCGCATCTCGACGGCATCGAAACCGGCAGATTTCGCGGCAGAGAACCGGGTCATGAGCGGACGGTCAGAGAAGAGATGATCCAGATCGGCTGCAAATTTCGGCATTCAAAGCTCCGCCATGGGGATGATGGGGAAGAATCGGCCTTCCGACCACAACCCCAGCCAGTCCTCTTCACCATGTTTCCCGCTTTGGGCGAGGTCAACCAGACGGTAGAAGGTTTTTCGGTCGATCAGTGCCTCAAGACCGCGCCGGATATGTACATAGGGGGAGGGCTCTCCCTGCGCGTCGAGAGTGACGCGGATCGGATGGTCGGCATTGGCGGTGACCGTATCGCCGACATTGGTGGTAAAGCGGATCTGCTGCGTCTCGCCGGTGCCGGTCACGTCGGCATCGACGGCCAGAAAGGGGGCATCGACCACGCGGATGCCCACTTTCTCGACCGGAGTGACCAGAAAATACGCGTCGCCTTCGCGCTTGAGGATCGAGGCGAAAAGCCTGACCAGAGCCTCGCGCCCGATCGGGGTGCCAAGGTAGAACCATGTCCCGTCACGCCGGATTTCTATATCCAGATCGCCGCAGAAGGGCGGGTTCCAGAGATGCACGGGCGGCGGGCCTTTCTGCGTGGCCTGACGGGCCGCTGCTGCCAGCCCGTCGGCGGTGGGGGCCTTCACGGGCTTGTGTGTCTGTGTCATGCGGGCCTTTGAATTAGCTATTTGGTTTTGAGGCGTAATCTGGTTTTCTATATGTAATACTTTTCGCGGAGCATTGTCATGACCGAGCCTACCGATCTTGTCGCTGAAATTGAAACCCTTGGCGCAAAGCTGATGGCGGCAAGGGAATCGATCAATAAGCGTTTCATCGGGCAGGAGCGCGTGGTGGAACTGGTTTTGGCGGCGATGCTGTCGGGCGGGCATGCGCTTTTGATGGGGCTGCCGGGTCTGGGCAAGACCATGCTGGTGGATACGCTGTCCACCGTGATGGGGCTCAAATCGAGCCGCATCCAGTTTACGCCTGACCTCATGCCCGCCGATATTCTGGGCTCGGAGGTGCTGGAGACCGCCCCCGACGGGGCGCGGGCGTTCCGTTTCCTCGAAGGGCCGGTGTTCTGCCAGCTTCTGATGGCCGACGAGATCAACCGCGCCAGCCCCCGCACCCAGTCGGCGCTGTTGCAGGCGATGCAGGAGCAGGAGGTCTCGATTGCCGGAGAAAGCCGTCCGCTGGGCCGCCCCTTCCATGTGCTGGCCACCCAGAACCCGATTGACCAAGAAGGCACCTATCCGCTGCCCGAGGCGCAGCTTGACCGTTTTCTGGTGCAGGTGAATGTGGTCTATCCCGACCGTGAAACCGAGCGTGCGATCCTGCTGGCCACGACGGGGGCCGAACTGGGCGAGGCGCATGAGGTGTTCACCCCCGACGAGCTGCTGCGCGCGCAAAATCTGGTGCGGCAGATGCCGGTGGGGGCTTCGGTTGTCGAGATGATCCTTGATCTGGTGCGCGCCTGCCGCCCCAACGAGCCCGATGCCTCGGCGCTGGTGCAGGACAGACTGTCCTGGGGGCCCGGTCCGCGGGCCGCACAGGCCTTGATGCTGACGGTGCGGGCGCGGGCGCTGATGCAGGGACGTCTGGCCCCTTCGGTCGAGGATGTTCTGGCCTTGGCCGAGCCCATTCTTGTGCACCGCATGGCGCTGAGTTTCTCGGCGCGGGCGCGTGGTGACGACCTGACGCAGATCATTGCCGATGTGGCGCAGGAGGTGGCGTCCAGAGCCGCGAAAGAGGTTGCGGCGTGAACGCCTCCAAAGCTCCGATGACAAAAGCGCCCGTTTCGCAGGCTCCCGTGCTGGGCTTGCGGCGCGAGGCCGACCAGCAGGCGGCGACATTGCCGCCCCTGCTTCTGGCGGCAGAACAGCTTGCGCGCACGGTGCAGATGGGCTTTCACGGCAAGCGCCGTGCGGGAACGGGCGAGGAATTCTGGCAATACCGCCCTGTCCATAGCGGCGACGAGGCACGGTTTATCGACTGGCGGCGGTCGGGCCGTTCGGACAGCCAGTTCGTGCGGGAGCGCGAATGGCAACTGGCGCAGACGCTGCATCTATGGGTGGATGATGCCGCGTCGATGCAGTTTACAGGGGCCGAGACCGGCCGCAATGCCCGACCGGAAAAAGGCGCGCGGGCGCGGCTTCTGGCGCTGGCGCTGGCAGTTCTGTCGGTCCGCTCGGGCGAGCGGGTGGGGCTGACGGGGGCCTTGGTGACCCCCAAGCCGGGGCGCGGGCAGATCATGACGCTGGCGCAGATGATGTCGCAGGCCGGTGCGGTGGATGATTACGGCGTGCCCGAGACCTCTGCCGTGCGGGCGCAATCGAAGGTGGTTTTCCTGTCGGATTTTCTGGGCGATCCGCAACGTATGGCCGAAAGCCTGCGGCGCCTTTCGGAGCGCGGCGTGACGGGGGTAATGCTGCAGGTGCTGGACCCTGTCGAGGAGGATTTCCCCTTTGATGGCCGCACGATTTTTGAATCGATGGCGGGGAGCCTGCGCCACGAGACCCGTAAGGCCGGTGATCTGCGTGCGCGCTACCGCTTGCGTCTGGCCGAGCGGCGCGACAGGCTGGCCCGGATGGCACGGGCCGCGGGCTGGCAGTTTGGAACCCATCATACCGGCGAGACGGCGCAATCGGCGCTTCTTTGGCTGCATGCCGCGCTGGAAAGGGGGCGCTGATGTGGGGTCTTGGACCCGTCGGGTTTACCGCCCCTTGGCTGTTGCTGGGGCTGGTGGCCCTGCCGGTGCTGTATCTTGTGCTGCGCGCCACGCCGCCCGCGCCAGTGCGCCGCCGGTTTCCCGGTGTGGCACTGCTTCTGGGGCTGTCCGATCAGGAAGTGCAGGCTGCGCGCACGCCGTGGTGGCTGATGGCGCTCAGGATGCTGGCGGTTGCTGCCGCGATTGTCGGTTTTGCGGGGCCGGTGCTGCATCCCGCGATGTCGGTGCAGGGAGCATCGGGGCCGTTGGTCATTCTGACCGATGGCAGCTGGGCCTCGGCGCGCGACTGGAGCCGCCGTCAGGACCGGATCTCGCAGGCCCTGGCTCAGGCGCAGGCCGACGGGCGGCCCGTGGCGCTGATTTCGCTGAGTGACCCGCCGCCCGAGCCGCCGCCATTCCTGAGCGCCGAGACCGTGGCGCAGGGGCTGGCGGGCGTGCAGCCTATGGCATGGGAGCCGCAGGATATCGAACCGGCGAAGATCCTGCCGAAGGGAAAATTCGAGACGCTCTGGATTTCGGACGGGCTGGACCGCGCCGGACGCGCGGCATTGGTGCAGGCCTTGCAGGCGCGCGGGCCGCTGACCGTCTGGCAGTCTCAGGCGCCGGTGATCGCGCTTGGGCCTGCGCGGATCAGGGACAGTGGCGTCGAGGTTCCGGTCAGGTCGCAAGCCCCGCTGACCGCGACCATCGAGGTCGCGGCCATCGGGCTCGACCCTAACGGGATCGAGCGGGAACTGGCCCGTGTGCCGGTCACGATGGCGGGGGCAGCTGGCGTGGCGCTCTTTGATCTGCCGCCCGAGCTGCGCAATCGTGTGAGCCGTTTTGCCGTGGTGGGCCTCCGTTCCGCAGGGGCGGTGAGCCTGACCGATGACGCGGTCAAACGGCGCAAGGTGGCGCTGGTGTCGGGCACCAATTCGCGCGAGGGGCTGGAGCTGCTGGACCCTGCCCATTATCTGCGTGAGGCTCTCAAGCCCACCGCCGATCTGATCGAGGGCACTCTGGACGATGTGCTGGTGGCCAATCCCGATGTGATCATTCTGGCCGATATGGCCGAGATTTCCGCTCCTGACCGTCTGGCCGAATGGGTCGAGGAGGGCGGGTTGCTGGTACGCTTTGCGGGGCCGCATATGGCCGCGGCCGATCTGAGCGGCGACCCCCTTCTGCCGGTGCATCTGCGGGCGGGCGGGCGCTCGATCGGGGGGACGATGAGCTGGGGACAGCCACGCCAGCTTGCGCCGTTTCCCGCCGGTTCGCCCTTCGCGGGGCTGACGGTGCCGTCCGATGTGACCGTGAAGGCGCAGGTGATGGCCGATCCGGCACCGGATCTGGCTTCACGCACCATTGCCGCGCTGGCTGACGGGACGCCTTTGGTGACCCGTTCCAGACTGGGGGACGGGCAGCTTGTGCTGTTCCATGTGGCGGCGGATGCCGAATGGTCTACCCTTCCGCTTTCCGGACTTTTCCCGCAAATGCTTGAACGTCTTGCTATTTCCAGCCGTCCTGCGCAGCCCGATCCGGGCGAGCTGGCGGGCACGACATGGGTGCCGCAAAAGCTGATTGACGGGTTCGGGCGGCTTTCGACCGCCGAAAACGCCGGCGGTGTCGCAGGCGAGACGCTGGCCGCAGGGCCGGCAGGTCCGGATCTGAAGCCGGGGCTTTATACCGCCGATGACCGCGCTGTGGCCCTGAATGCCGTGGCACCGGACCGGCGGCTGGCACCCGCCATATGGCCTGCGGATATCCCCGTCGAGGGGGCGCAGACGCAGGTTGCGCGGCCGCTGAAGGGCGCGTTGCTCGGGCTGGCCCTGCTGGCGCTTGTGGTGGATATTCTGGCCTCGCTTCTGCTGTCGGGGCGGCTGCGCGGGCCGCGGGCCACGCATCTGGCCGGAGCGGCGGTTGTGGCGCTGGCTTGCGGACTGGCGGGGCAGCAGGCCCGCGCGCAAGACCAGATGCCGATTGACCGTGCGATTGCTGCCGCGTCCAATGTGGTGCTGGCGCATGTGGTGACCGGCGATGCCGAGGTGGACCGCATCGCGCAGGCGGGGCTTCAGGGGCTGTCGGACACGCTTTATGCCCGCACCACCGTCGAACCCTCGACACCGATGGCGCTGAATCTGGAAACCGATGATCTGGCGCTTTTCACCTTTATCTACTGGCCCGTGACAGCGGACCAGCCTGCGCCCAGCCCCAAAGCCTATGCCAAGCTCAACCGCTTTCTGCGAGGGGGCGGCATGATACTGTTCGATACCCGCGATGCCGATACCGCCGGTATGGGCGAATCCCCCGAGGGGCAGCGGCTCAAGGCTCTGGCGGCGCCGCTCGATATTCCGCCGCTGACACAGATTCCGCCCGACCATGTGCTGACACGGACCTTCTATCTGCTGGCCAGCTTTCCCGGGCGCTATGACGGGCCGGTCTGGGTCGAGGCGGCGGATGGCAAGGCCGCACAGGCCGAGGGGATGCCGTTCCGTGATCTCAATGACGGGGTGACGCCCGTGGTAATTGGTGGCAATGACTGGGCGGGGGCCTGGGCCGTGGATGCGCGCGGCAACCCGCTGCTGCCGGTCGGGCGCGGCATGGGCGGGGACCAGCAGCGCGAGATGGCGCGCCGGTTCGGGGTCAATCTTATTATGCATGTGCTGACCGGCAATTATAAATCCGATCAGGTGCATGTGCCCGCACTTCTGGAAAGGCTTGGTCAGTAATGAACACCCTCTCGGTGATCTGGGCACCCCTGGTGCCGTGGGAGAGTCTGGTGCTGGCGGGCGTGATCTGCGGGTTGGCCGTGGGGGTCGCGCTCTGGCGGGGGCTGCGCGGCTGGGCCTTGCGGGGCATGGCGCTTGCGGTGCTGCTTCTTGCGCTGGCCCAACCGTCGATCCAGACGGAAGAGGGCAAAAGCCTTTCGGATATCGTGTTCCTGCTGGACGACCGCTCGGCCAGCCAGAACCTGTCGGATCGTAGCGCACAGACCGACAAGGCGGTGGCCAGCCTGACCCGCCAGATCGAGGCGCGGCCCAATACGGAGTTGCGCCGGATCACGGTGGGCGATGCGCCCGAGAATGCGGGCACGCTGCTGGGCTCGGCTATGGCCGAGGCGCTGGCTGCCGAGCCGCGTGCACGGGTGGCGGGCGCGCTGATGGTGACCGACGGGCAGGCGCATGACGCGGGGCTGATGCCGGATCTGCCCGCGCCGCTTCAGGTGCTGCTGACGGGCCATAAGGCGGATTGGGACCGCCGTCTGGTGATCCAGTCCGCGCCGAGCTTCGGGATTATCGGAGAACCCGTCTCGATCCGGCTGAAGGTCGAGGATATGGGGCAGGTGCCTGACAAGGCGCCCAAAACGGCCGAGCTGAAGATTGCCATCGATGGGGCCGCCGCGCAAAGCTATCAGGTGAATGTGGGCGAGGATCTGGAGCTGCCGCTGGTGCTGGACCACGGCGGGCAGAATGTGGTGCAGTTCTCGCTGACGCCGGTCGCGGGCGAGTTGACCGACCGCAATAACGATGCGGTGGTGCAGATGAACGGAGTGCGCGACAGGTTGCGCGTGCTGCTGGTGTCGGGCGAGCCGCATGCGGGCGAGCGCACATGGCGGAACCTGCTGAAATCGGACGCTGCGGTGGATCTGGTGCATTTCACCATTCTGCGCCCGCCGGAAAAGCAGGACGGGGTGCCGGTGTCGGAACTGTCGCTGATCGCCTTTCCGACCCGCGAGCTGTTCGTTGACAAGATCCATGACTTCGATCTGATCATCTTTGACCGCTATGCCGCGCGGGGCATCCTGCCGCAAAGCTATTTTGCCAATATCGCGCAATATGTGCGCGATGGCGGCGCGGTTCTGGTATCGGCGGGGCCGGAATTCGCCACTGTCGAAAGCCTCTGGCAGACGCCGCTCAAGGACATTCTGCCGGCACGGCCTACGGGGCGGGTATTCTCGCAGAGCTATCTGCCGCGCCCGACCAAGCTGGGGATGCGCCATCCGGTGACGGCGGGGCTGGCAGGGATGCCGCCGGTCGATCCCGCGAAGGATGGCGGGACCAAGCATTGGGGCCATTGGCTGCGCCAGATCGAACTGGGTGATGTGCGCGGCGAGACCGTGCTGACGGGCGCGCAGGATGCGCCGCTTCTGGTCATGAGCCGCGAAGGCAAGGGGCGGGTGGCGCTTCTGGCATCCGATCAGGCATGGCTGTGGGATCGCGGCTATGACGGGGGCGGGCCGCAGCTGGAATTGCTCAAACGTATCGCCCATTGGGAGATGAAAGAGCCCGAGCTGGAGGAAGAGGCGCTGTATGCCGAGGTCCAGCCCGGCGCGATGGGCTTTACCATTGTCCGTCGCAGCATGGCCGAGAAAACCGGCCCTGTCACCATTACCAGGCCCGATGGCACGACCGCGCAGGTGGATCTGAAAGAAACCGCACCGGGGCGGTTTACCGCGCAATGGGCCGCGTCCGAGGCGGGGCTGTACCGGCTGAAACAGGGCGATATGGACCGCGTTGTGGCGCTGGGTCCGGCCAGTCCGCGAGAATATGAGCAGACCATTGCCTCGGGCGCGCCACTGGCGCAGGCGGTGGCGGGCTCTGGCGGGGCTGTGACGCGGCTGGAAGAGGGGATCCCGCAGATTCGCAGCGTGCGCGAGGGCCGGCCTTCGGCCGGGCAGGGCTGGATCGGGATCACGCCGCGCGGGGCGTCCGAAGTGGCCGATATCCGTGTGATGCCGGTTCTCCCCGCTTGGGCATGGCTGGTGCTGGCGGCACTTTTGACAGTGGGGGCATGGCTTTACGAAGGGCGGGGACGCCGTCGCCAGACAGGATAGGTCCGGCTTGCGGCAGATGCGGATTTAAAGCGAAAACATGATCTCGGTCAAAGTGCTCACCATTTGGTGATATTAAATGGTCGCAATTACTGACGATGATCCATCCCGGGATGAGCCATGTTCACACTCTCTAACCTCTTCAAAGCGGCCCTCGGTCTGGTGGGCGCTGTGCTGTTTTTTCTTGTCGGAAGCTGGGCGGCGCAGGCGCTTTATACTGTGGGCGGCAATGATGCACAGACAGCGGGCATGACCGATGCGCCCGGTGGTCTGATTGGCGGCGACAGTGCGGCGGCACCGGCCGAGGATGTGGTCGAGGTCGTCATGGGCGAGGGGGATGCCGCCGCCGGTGCCAAGGTTTTTAATAAATGCAAGGCCTGCCACAAGGTTGACGGCACGAATGCTGTGGGGCCGCATCTGGATGGCGTGGTCGGGCGCCAGATCGCCAGTGTCGATGGCTTCGCCTATTCCGAGGCGCTGAAGGGGCATGGCGGCACATGGGATTACGAGGCGCTGGATGCATGGCTGACCAATCCCAAAGATTTCGCTCCGGGCAACAAGATGACCTTTGCCGGTCTGAAAAAGGCCAAAGACCGCGCCAATGTGGTCGCCTATATCGAAAGCCTGCAATAACCGCGGCCTTCACGCCAAGCAGAGACCGTTCCAAGAGCCGCCCTCGGGGGTGGCTCTTTTTGCATCACCGCTTCACAATCCTGCGCATCCTCATGAAAAATCGTGCCTTCACAGGTGTTTCACACAGAAGCAACTTGATAGGCGGCCTTTCGCAGTTTTACCTATACGGGGTCCAGCCTGTGTGAAAGGAACGGTAATGCATGACATGACAAAGGCGCCTGTAGAGGCGGTTCCGCAAGAGCGCGGAGCGCGGCGATATATGATGCCTTTTGCTATGATTGCCGTTTTGGGATGCACAAGCCCCCTGCTTGCCGGACCGGTGGCGGCGCAAGAGGTTGCGGGCGAGGTGGGGGCCGCGCAGGTCGGTGGTCAGACCGTGGTGAAAGCCTATGGGATCTCGACCCTGAATGATCTGAAATATCCCGCAGATTTCCAGCATCTCGACTATGTGAACCCCGAGGCTCCGAAAGGGGGGGAGATGTCGGAATGGACGGTCGGGGCCTTCGATAATTTCAACCCCTACTCGGTGCAAGGCCGCGCTGCGGCCTTGGCTTCGGTGCCGCAGGAAAGCATTCTGACCGGCACCTCCGATACGGTGGGGCAGAGCTATTGCCTGATGTGCACGACACTTGAATATCCTGTGTCCAAGGACTGGGTGATCTTCCATCTGCGCGAGGGCATCACTTTCTCGGACGGGACGCCGATGACGGCGCAGGATGTGCTGTTTTCCTTCGAGCAGCTGCGCGATTATGGTCTGTCGAGCTTCCGTCAGCTTGTGGCGCAGCAGGTGGCCTCTGCCGAGGTGCTGGATGACCATACGATCAAATATACCTTCACCAAGGATGCGCCGCGCCGCGATGTGATCCAGATGGTGGGGGGGCTGCCCGTCTTTGAGCAAAAGCAGTTCGAGCGCCTCAATCTGACGCTGGACAAGACCTTCCCCGAGGCGCTGGTCGGCACCGGCCCCTATATGTATGACAGCGATAAGAACAACCGCTCGATCACATGGAAGCGCAATCCCGATTACTGGGGCAAGGACCTGCCGATCAATCGCGGGCGGAACAATTTCGACAAGCTGCGCATCGAGTATTTCGGTGATTACAACGCCGCTTTCGAGGCGTTCAAGGTGGGGATCTATAGGTTCCGCAACGAGGCGTCGTCCAATAGCTGGGCGACAGGCTATACCTTTCCTGCTGTGAAAAGCGGGGCGGTGGTCAAGGCCGAACTGCCCGACGGGAATGTGGCCTCGGGGCAGGCTTTCGTATTGAACATGCGCCGCCCCATGTTTCAGGACCCGAAGGTGCGCGAGGCCGTTGGGCTGGCGTTCAACTTCGAATGGTCCAATAAGACGCTGTTTCACGGGCTTTACGAGCGGGTGAATTCGATCTGGGAGAATTCGCCGCTGGAGGCCACTGGCAAGCCCAGCCCCGAAGAATTGAAAATCCTCGAGCCGCTGAAGGCCGATCTGCCCGAAGGGGTGCTGACGGAGGATGCGGTGATGGCCCCCGTATCGGGTGAACGTGCGCTGGATCGCAAGAACCTGCGTCAGGCGGCGAAGCTTCTGGAGGAGGCGGGCTGGACCGTGGGCAGCGACGGTTTGCGCCGCAAGGATGGCAAGGTGCTGCATATCGACATTCTCAATGACAGCCAGTCGATGGACCGTGTCATCAACCCCTATGTCGAGAACCTCAAACAGCTTGGTATCGAGGCGGTCAACGAGCGTGTCGATGACGCGCAATATCAAAGCCGCGAACGCAGCCATGATTTCGATATGGTGATCAGCCATTTCGGGCAGGATCTGCTACCGGGGTCCGATCTGCAGCAATATTTCGGGTCGCAATCCGTGGGGGATGTCTTCAACGCGATGGGTCTGGCTAATCCGGCGGTCGACAAGCTGATCACGCTGGTCGAGCAGGCCACGGCGGAAGACGAGCTGACGACCCGTGTCCATGCGCTGGACCGTGTGCTGCGGGCGATCCGCTTCTGGGTGCCGCAATGGTACAAGAACACCTATACGGTCGCGTATTATGACATCTTCGATCACCCCCAGACCCTTCCGCCCTATTCGCTGGGCGAGATGGATTTCTGGTGGTATGACGCCGCAAAAGCAGAAAAACTGAAGGCCTCCGGCGCGCTGTAAGCGCGTAGGGGCTCGGGCAGAAAAGGGGCGAGGCCACTTATGGGCGCCTATATCCTGAAGCGGTTGCTTCTTGTGATACCGACACTTCTCGGCATCATGATCGTCAACTTCACCCTCACGCAATTTGTCCCCGGCGGTCCGATCGAGCAGATCCTTGCGCGGGTCGAGGGGGGCGGCGATTCCATGCGCAACCTGACCGGCGGCGGCGGCGATTCCGGACAGGCGCAGGGCGGCGATGACCAGGGCTATCAGGGCGCGCGGGGGATCTCGCCGCAGCAGCTCGCCCAGCTGGAAGTGCAGATGGGCTTTTCGCGGATCGTCTGCGAAGAGGGCTATCAGGGGGTGCCTTCTGTCACCGCTCCCGAATGCCGCACCGAAAAAATCGGTGCGGTCGAGCGGTTTTTCATCATGATGGGGCATTATCTGACCTTCGATTTCGGCAAGAGCTACTTCCACAACGAGACGGTCATGCAGCTGATTTCGGAGAAGATGCCGGTGTCGATCACGCTGGGGCTCTGGTCGACGCTGCTGGCTTATCTGATTTCGATCCCGCTGGGCATCCGTAAGGCGGTGCGCGATGGCACCTCCTTCGACACCTGGACCTCGGCGGTGATCGTGGTGGCCTATGCCATTCCGGGGTTCCTGTTTGCGGTGCTTCTGCTGGTGCTGTTTGTGTCGGGCAACTGCTTCCACATCCCCTTTATCCCCGAGAGCTGGAACCCGACCTGTTACAGGCTCTTCCCGCTGCGGGGCCTGACGTCGGATAATTTCGACACGCTGAGCACGCTCGGCAAGGCCAAGGATTACCTCTGGCATATCGTGCTGCCGATCACGGCGATCACGATCTCCAGTTTCGCCACGCTGACCCTGCTGACGAAAAACTCCTTCCTTGACGAGATCAACAAGCAATATGTCGTCACCGCCCGCGCCAAGGGGCTGACCGAACATCGCGTCCTTTACGGCCATGTGTTCCGCAATGCGATGTTGATCGTGATCGCGGGCTTCCCCTCGACCTTTCTGGGCGTGTTCTTCGGGTCGTCGATCATCGTGGAAACCATCTTCTCGCTCGACGGCCTCGGTCTTCTGGGCTTTCAGGCGGCGGTCGAGCGGAACTATCCTGTGATCTTCGGCACGCTTTACGTCTTCGGCCTGATCTCGCTGGTGGTCGGCATCCTGTCGGATATGATGTATGTCTTTGTCGATCCACGGATCGATTTCGAGAAGAGGGGCGGCTGATATGGCACTTTCCCCGCTCAACCGGCGCCGCTGGCAGAATTTCAAAGCCAATCGCCGCGCCTTCTGGTCGCTGGTTATCTTTAGCGTGCTGTTTGTCGCCTCGCTGTTTGCCGAGGTGCTGGCCAATGACAAGCCCATCGTGGTGAACTATCGCGGGCATTTCTATTTTCCGGCCTACCGGTTCTACCCCGAGACCACATTCGGTGGGGATTTCCGCACCGAAGCCGTCTATCGCGAGCCGGAGGTGCAATGCCTGATTGTCACCGGCGGTAACGAGGCCTGCTGGGACGACCCCGAGACCTATATGAAAGAGGCGCGGGAGAAAGGCACGGTCGAGGGCGAAAAGGTCGAGACCGGCTGGATGATCTGGCCGTTGATCCATTATAATTACCGCACCATCAGCGATGTCGCGCCGGCCTTCTCGCCGCCCGACAGCACCCATTGGCTGGGCACCGACAACACCGCCCATGATGTGCTGGCGCGGGTGATCTACGGCTTCCGCACCTCGATCCTGTTCACCTTGATCGTCACCGGCGTCGGCTCGCTGATCGGGGTCGCGGCGGGGGCGGTGCAGGGCTATTTCGGCGGCAAGGTCGATATCGTCTTCCAGCGGCTTCTGGAGATCTGGGCCTCGACGCCCTCGCTCTATGTGATCATCATCCTTTTCGCCATTCTGGGGCGCAGTTTCTGGCTCTTGGTCTTTGTGTCGATCCTGTTTGGCTGGCCTGCCTTGGTGGGGGTCGTGCGCGCCGAATTCCTGCGCGCGCGCAATTTCGAATATGTCCGCGCCGCGCGGGCCTTGGGGGTGAGTGACGGCACGATCATGCGCCGCCATATCCTGCCCAATGCGATGGTGGCTACGCTGACCATGCTGCCCTTCGTGGTGACCGCCACGATCTCGATGCTGGCCTCGCTGGATTACCTTGGCTACGGGCTGCCGTCCTCGGCGCCCTCGCTGGGGGAACTGGCGCAGCAGGGCAAGGAAAACCTGCAGGCCCCGTGGCTCGGGCTCTCGGCCTTCTTCACATTCGCGGCGATGCTGTCGCTGTTGATCTTCATCTTCGAGGGCGTGCGCGATGCCTTCGACCCGCGCAAGGTGTTCCAATGACCACGATCCTCGATGTCAAAGACCTGAAGATCAGTTTCGGGCGCGGGCCGGAGGTGGTGAAGGGCGTCAGCTTTACCGTGGGGCAGGGCGAGACCGTGGCGCTGGTGGGGGAATCCGGCTCGGGTAAGTCGATCACGGCGCTGTCTTCGGTGCAGCTTCTGGGGCCGAATGCGCATCTGTCGGGGTCTGTGCGCTATAAGGGCCAGGAGATGGTGGGCGCCCCCGAGCGCCTTCTGCGCAAGGTGCGCGGCAATGATATCAGCTTCATCTTCCAGGAGCCGATGACCTCGCTCAATCCCCTCCATACGCTGGAAAAGCAGCTGGGCGAAAGCTTGGCGCTGCATCAGGGTGTGCGGGGCGCGCAGGCCAAGGCACGGATTGTCGAGCTGTTGGATAAGGTCGGCATCCCCGACCCCGAAAGCCGTTTGGCCGATTATCCGCATCAGCTCTCGGGCGGGCAGCGCCAGCGGGTGATGATCGCGATGGCACTGGCCAATGGGCCGGATCTGCTGATTGCCGACGAGCCGACCACCGCGCTGGATGTGACGATCGAGGCGCAGATCCTTGACCTGCTGGCCGATCTGAAGCGCGACATGGGCATGAGCCTGCTGTTCATCAGCCACGACCTTGGCGTGGTGCGCCGTATCGCGGACCGTGTCTGTGTCATGCAGAATGGAGAGATCGTCGAGCAGGGGCCGGCCGAGGAAATCTTTGCCAATCCGCAGCACCCCTATACCCGCAAGCTGCTGGCCGCCGAACCTAAAGGTCTTGCCGATCCGGTGCCCGAGGATGCGCCGGAACTGGTGCGCACCGAGGATCTCAAGATCTGGTTTCCCGTGAAACGCGGGCTTTTGCGCAAAGTGACCGGCCATGTAAAGGCCGTCAATGGCGCGTCTTTGTCGGTGCGGGCGGGGGAGACGCTGGGCATTGTGGGTGAAAGCGGGTCCGGCAAGACCACGCTGGCGCTGGCCATCATGCGGCTGATCGAAAGCGACGGGCCGATCATCTATGCGGGCGAGAATATCGCCCAGTGGGAGGGCAAGCGCCTGCGCGCGCTGCGCCGCGATATGCAGATTGTGTTCCAGGACCCGTTCGGCTCGCTCAGCCCGCGGATGACGGTCGAACAGATCATCGCCGAAGGGCTGACCGTGCATGGGCTCGAGCCCGGGCGCAACCGCACCGAAATGGTGGCGGAGATCATGGCAGAGGTCGGCCTGCCGCCCGAGGCGATGCATCGCTACCCGCATGAATTCTCGGGCGGGCAGCGGCAGCGCATCGCCATTGCCCGCGCCATGATCCTGCGCCCCAAAGTGGTGGTTCTGGACGAGCCGACCTCGGCGCTGGATATGACGGTGCAGGTGCAGATCGTCGATCTTCTGCGCAACCTGCAACGCAAACACGGGCTGGCCTATCTGTTTATCAGCCATGACCTGCGGGTGGTGCGGGCGCTGAGCCATAAGGTTCTGGTGATGAAGCGCGGCGAGGTGGTCGAGCAGGGCGCGGCGGGCGATGTCTTTGCCAACCCCAAAACCGGTTATACCCGCAACCTGATGGCGGCAGCTTTGGGGGAGGCGGTGTGAAGGTCCTCTTCGCGCACCAGAACTTTCCCGGCCAGTTTCCGCATCTGGCTCCGGCGCTTCAGGCGCGCGGCCATGATGTTCTGGCCCTGACGGCCGAGAAAAACACCCGCCCTTCACCGGTCAGGGTGGTGAAATACCGCCAGCCCGACGAGGTAACCCTGTCGTCGAACCTTACGCGGATGTATGCGCAGGTTTCCGAGCGCGGGATGAAGGCGGCCCGTGCCGCGCGGCAATTACGCAGCGAGCATGGCTATGTGCCGGATGTGATTTTCGGCCATCCCGGTTGGGGCGAGACCCTGTATCTGCGCGAGGTCTGGCCGGAAGCGCGACTGCTGATCTATGGCGAACTGATGTACCGGACATCGGGGCTTGATACCGATTTCGATCCCGAATTCGCCCGTGACATGTTCGAGAGCCGTATTTCGACCGTGGCGCGCTCGGCACATCTGATCCAGACCATGGTGCAGGCCGATGCGGCCCTGTGCCCCACACGGTTTCAGGCCGAGACCTTCCAGCCCGAATTCCGGCACAAGATCACCATCTGTCATGACGGGGTCGATACCGACAGGCTGTGCCCCAACCCCGATGCGGTTTTCGAGATTGCGCAAAAGGGGCTGCGTTTCCGTCCCGGAGACGAGGTGCTGACCTTCGTCAACCGCTCCTTGGAGCCCTATCGCGGCTATCACAGCTTCATGCGGGCGCTGCCCGACGTGCTGGCGGCGCGTCCGGAGGCCCATGTGTTGATCGTGGGCGAGGAAGGGCAGAGTTACGGCGGCCCCCCGAAAGACGGGATCAGCTGGAAAGAGCGTTATCTCAACGAGGTCCGCGACAGGCTGGATCTCTCGCGGGTGCATTTTCTGGGGCGTATCCCCTATGACCGCTATATCGCGATGCTGCAGGTCAGCCGTGCCCATGCCTATCTGACCTATCCCTTTGTGCTGAGCTGGTCGCTGATGGAAAGCATGAGTGCGGGGTGCCATGTCGTGGCCTCCGATACCGCCCCCGTGCGCGAGATGATCGCGGATGGGGAGACCGGAGAGCTGGTCGGCTTTTTCGATATTCAGGGGTGGTCGGACCGGCTGATCGCGGCTCTGGCCGCGCCCGAGCGTTTTATCCCGATGCGGCTTGCCGCGCGTGCCCATATGGTCGCGCAATATGATCTGCGCCGCCAGTGTCTGCCCAGACTTGTCGAGTTTGTCGAAACCGCAGGGCGTGCCTGAGGCGGTTCCAGCGTGTTGCCGCCTTGTGGGGGAGCGGGGGCAGGCGCGCCCTTGTCCTGCGGGGGGAGCGAAACGGAGCAGGGCATCGAGCCCCGCTCCGTTTCGGTCGGGGGCACTGCCCCCTCCGGCTTTGCCCCCTAACGCTGGTTTCAGATGGCCGAGCTATGGCCCGCCTTCGAGAGATCGTAGGCATCGAAATACCGCGCGATCAAACGGGTCAGGGGGCGGCCTTTCTCGGGGATCACAAGGCCGAAGCTTGTCATCTCGACGCAGTCCTCGAATTCGGCCGCACAATGGCTGAACATCTGTGTCAGATGGGCGAGCGTCACATCATGATGGCGGAGAAGGTCATCCGTGCGGACCTCGAAATCGCACATCAGGGCTTCGATGATACGTGCGCGCAGGTGATCCTCGCGGCTGAGGATATGGCCGCGCGCCGTCGAGAAGCTGCCATCGCGGATCGCGCCCACATGCTTGCCCGTGGCCGAGGCGTTTTGCGCATAGCCCTGCGGGAAGCGGGAGATCGCGCTGGCCCCGAGGCCGACCAGAACATTGGCCTGATCGTCGGTATAGCCCTGGAAATTGCGCCGTAGCTGGCCTGCCTTCTGCGCCACGGCCAGACCGTCATCGGGCAGCGCGAAATGGTCGATGCCGATTGTGTCATAGCCATCCGCGCGGAACAGCATCGCCGCGCGGTCGAACAGGTCGAGCCGCTCTTCCGGTGTGGGCAATTCGTCGGAGGGCAGCATGTTCTGGCGACGGGCCATCCACGGCACATGGGCGTAGCCGTAAAGCGCGACACGATCGGGGGCCAGCGACAGCAGTTTCTGCACCGAAGACGAAATCCGCTGCGGCGTCTGCCGTGGCAGGCCGAACAGGATGTCGGCATTGAGGCTGGAGATGCCTCGTGCCCGGATCATCTCGACCGCGCGGGCCGTCACCTCGAAACTCTGGTCGCGCCCGATGATCTTCTGGATCTCAGGATCGAAATCCTGCACCCCGATCGAGGCACGGTTCATGCCCGACTGCGCCAGCGCATCCAGACGTGCGGCATCGATCTCGTTCGGGTCGATCTCGACCGAGAATTCGGCCCCTTCGGCCAGAGGCACCGCGTTGAAGGTGGCCTCGGCCAGACGGCGCATCATATCGGCGGGCATCAGCGTCGGCGTGCCGCCCCCCCAATGCAGCCGCGACAAAGTGACGCCTGGGGCGAGCCGCTGTTTGAGCATTTTCAACTCGCGCAGCAGCACTTCGGAATAGGCCTGCACTGGCTCGGCGCTTTGCGTGCCCTGCGTTCTGCAGGCGCAGAACCAGCAGAGCCGCCGACAGAAAGGCACATGCATATAAAGCGAGATAGAGCTTCCCGCAGGGATGGCTTCGATCCAAGAGGAGAAGGCCTCCGGTCCCACATCCGCACTGAAATGCGGGGCCGTCGGATAGCTGGTATAGCGGGGGACGCGTGCGTCAAACAATCCCAGACGGGCGAGTTGCGATTTGTGTTCCATGCAGATATGTTTAGAAGATCAACGCGCAGCAGAAATTGACTCATATCAAATGTCCATTACGAAAGATGATGTGCCCTCGCTCACGCTTCAGTGTGGGGACTGCACCATCCGCCACAGGGCGGTCTGTGCTCGCTGTAGCGCGGAGGAAATCGACGAGCTTGAGGCGATCAAGTTCTACCGCACCTACGAGGCGGGCCAGACCATTGTCTGGGCCGGTGATGAAATGGAATTCGTGGCCTCTGTGGTGACGGGAATCGCCACGATCACGCAGGCGATGGAAGACGGGCGCACGCAGATGGTGGGGCTTTTGCTGCCCTCGGATTTTGTCGGGCGTCCGGGGCGGTCCAACGCCGCTTACAACGTGACGGCCACCACCGATGTGCTGATGTGCTGCTTCCGGCGCAAGCCTTTCGAGGCGATGATCGAGCGCACTCCGCATCTGGCGCAGCGCCTGTTGCAGATGACGCTGGACGAGCTGGATGCCGCGCGTGAATGGATGCTGCTTCTGGGGCGCAAGACCGCCCGCGAGAAGATCGCCTCGCTGCTGTCGATCATCGCGCGGCGCAATGCGTCCTTGCAGATGAAAAACCCCTCGGAAAGTATGACATTCGATCTGCCGCTGACCCGCGAGGCGATGGCCGATTATCTGGGCCTGACGCTTGAAACGGTGTCGCGCCAGATTTCGGCGCTCAAGCGGGACGGGATCATTTCGCTGGAAGGCAAGCGCCATGTGACCGTGCCCGATATGGATGCGTTGCAGCTTGAGGCGGGAGATGATGCGGATGGCGGGATCTTCAACTAGGGCGTTTGTCACGCTTGATGTCTTTACAACGACGCCCTTCGCGGGAAATCCGCTTGCCCTTCTGCCCGATGCGACGGGGTTGAGCGATGCGCAGATGCAGACCATCGCGCGCGAGTTCAACCTCTCCGAGACGATCTTCGTCTTTCCGCCCGCCGATCCGGCCCACCGTGCCCGCGTCCGGATCTTCTATCCGCAGGGCGAAATGTCCTTTGCCGGTCATCCCACCATTGGCTGCGCGATCTTTCTGGCGCTTGAGGATCTTGCTCCGGATACGGACGGGGCCGATTTCGACCGTGTGCTGGTGCTGGAAGAGGAAGCGGGGCTTGTGCCGGTGCGTGTCTGGCGTGAGGCCGGAGAGATCCGTGCCGAATTTCAGGCACCTGTCCTGCCCGAACGCCTGCCCGAATGCCTGCCCGACGACCTGCCGCAGAGCGCAGCGCTGGATCGTTGTGCCGCCGCGCTTGGGCTAGACCCTGCGGATCTGGATGACGCGCCTCTGGCGGTGATTGCTGGCGGGCCGCGTTTTGCATTTATCGGTCTGCGCGATACAGAGGCGCTGGCGCGGGCGTGGCCGGTGCAGCCCGCCTTCGACCTTTTGCAGACAGAGCTGGCGGCGGCGGGGGTGTATCTTTATGCGCCCACAGGGGCGTATCGCTGGCAGGGGCGGATGTTCGACCCGATGGGCGGTATTCCCGAAGACCCCGCGACAGGGTCTGCCACCGCACTTTTTGCCGCGCAGCTTCTGGCACGAGGGGCTCTGCGGGATGGCGAGACCTGCTTTGCCTTGCAGCAGGGTGTCGAGATGGGGCGCATCTCGGATCTTGGACTGCGCGTGATCTGTCGGGGCGGGCGCTTGGCCTCGGTCCATGTGTCCGGCGCGGCGGTCGAGATCAGCCGCGGCAGGCTCAGGCCACCCCCGGTCCTGATCCCCGATCAGATCGGGCAGCGCGTATAGCGTAGCGGGGCAGGGGCCGCGCCATCGCCGGTTTCGGTGCGGATCACGGTCTGGCCCTTGTCCTTCAATTCCAGCATTTCGTGATAGGACCATGACTGGCCCTCGCCGGTAAAGTCGAACAGGCCCGCAAGCTTGGTTGCGGATTGTTCCTGCGGTTCGGTCAGAACACCGCGCGATTCATAAAAGGTCAGGGTATCGGCGCTGACCGTCATCAGCCCTTTGGCATCGCCCTTCGTCGAGGTGCAGTCGTTCAGGCTCATGCCCCAGCGGCCCTGAAACCCTGCGGGGATCGGTCCGGCTGCGGCCACGTTCCCTGCATCCGGCTTGGCGCTGCCCGGCGGCATGCAGGCCGCAAGCGCGAGGGTTCCTATCAGGGGCAGGGCGAGCAGTCGCATCAGTCTCTCCAGTCTCCAATGGCCGGTTTTTCGGGTGACAGCCGCAGGATTGGGGTGTGGCGGCACGACTGTCCAGCACAGTGTAGAACGGGCGGCATAAAGCCGCCCGTTCGTGAGTGCCATCAGAGATTTCTTGCCGGTTTAATGCGACATCAGCACCGGAACGGCAGCCATTTCCAGCATGTGACGGGTTGCCCCGCCAAGAATCGCCTCGCGGAAGCGCGAATGGCCATAGGCCCCCATCACGATCATATCGGCGCTCGTGTCGCTGACATGGCGATTGATCACATCGGAGATGCGCGGCATGGTTTTGGGCAGCACCGTCACTTCGGCGGCCACACCGTGGCGCACAAGCATCTGGCAAAGCGCACTGCCGGGATCGGCGCGTTCGGGCCCATGTGCGGGCGGCGCGACAAGGGTGATATCCACCTTCTCCGCAGCTTTCAGCAGCGGCAGGGCGTCGCGCACCGCATTGAGCGATTCGTCGGACTGATTCCACGCAACCACCACATGGCGGCCACTCAGGCGACCATTGAAATCGTCAGGGACGATCAGCACCGGCACATTGCCCTCGAACAGGGCGGCCTCGATGGTGGCCTCGATTTCCTGTCCACGATCTTCGCCATAGGGGCGTCCCATCACGACCAGATCGGCAAACCGCGCGCGGATCGCCACAGCCGGAGAGATCGAACCAAGCTGGACGACCATGGTTTCGGTGGCCCAGCGGATATCCTCGGCTTTCAGCCGCGCCAGCACGCCTTCCTCGATCTTGCGGGCTTCGTCTTGCGCCTGTTCGATGATTTCCTTCTGAACATAGGCAGTTGCGCCTGCATAATAGTAGCCCGTCTGCGAAACATCGACGCCGAGGCAGAGCACATCAAGATGCGCCTGCTCCTGACGGGCCATCACAACGGCCGCGTCCAACTGGGCTTTCGCCGCGCCCAGATCGGTAACAATAGTCAGAATAGATTTATAGGACATGGCTTTGCCTCGTCATTTCAGTTCGGAAAATATCATATGCCTGCTTCTAATTCACCACTTTGACAAGGATCAATTCATGGATTGAAGACCTACTTTTTGCCCTCTCGAAGAGTTGATGCAGATCAATGCATAGTGAAGGCGTCCCCCGCAAAAGGGACTGAAGTCGTGCCCCTTTCATTTGAGCAGGGGAGAATAAGACGAAGGGACGCAATATGTGGGATTATCTCAAGCTAGCTATGCTGGGGCTCGTCGCGGTGCTTGCCGCGATTGCTGCCAGCTATGGCCGCGATCTCGCCTATACCGTGAATGCGATCGAAGTATTTGTGGCGGCTGTGATTGCACTGATCTGGGTGATGCGGGGAATGGAAAAATCCAAACCCGTCTCGCAAACGGAATATTTTGACAGTGTCATTCGCTATGGCGTGGTGGCAACGGTTCTATGGGGTATCGTCGGCTTTCTGGTCGCCGTGTTCATCGCTTTCCAGCTGGCCTTTCCGGCGCTGAATTTCGAATGGGCGCAGGGCTATCTGAATTTCGGCAAGCTTCGTCCCCTACACACCTCTGCGGTGATCTTCGCCTTTGGCGGGAACGCGCTGATCGCGTCGTCCTTCTATGTGGTGCAGCGCACCTCGGCGGCGCGCCTGTTTGGCGGCAGCCTCGGCTGGTTCGTGTTCTGGGGCTATAACCTGTTCATCGTTCTGGCGGCGTCTGGCTATATCCTCGGGGCCACCCAGTCGAAAGAATATGCCGAGCCGGAATGGTATGTCGATCTGTGGCTGACCGTCGTGTGGGTGGCCTATCTGATCACCTTCCTCGGCACGATCCTCAAACGCCGCGAGCCGCATATCTATGTGGCCAACTGGTTCTACCTTTCGTTCATCGTGACTGTGGCGATGCTGCATATCGTCAACAACCTCGCTCTGCCGGTCTCGATCTTCGGGTCGAAATCCGTGCAGCTCTTCTCGGGCGTGCAGGATGCGATGACGCAGTGGTGGTATGGCCATAACGCGGTGGGCTTCTTCCTGACGGCAGGCTTCCTCGGGATGATGTACTATTTCGTGCCCAAACAGGCCGAGCGTCCCGTCTATTCCTACAAGCTGTCGATCATCCACTTCTGGGCGCTGATCTTCCTCTATATCTGGGCTGGTCCCCACCACCTGCATTACACCGCGCTGCCCGACTGGGCCTCGACGCTGGGGATGGTGTTCTCGATCATGCTGTGGATGCCCAGCTGGGGCGGGATGATCAACGGTCTGATGACGCTCTCGGGCGCGTGGGACAAACTGCGCACCGATCCGGTGATCCGTATGATGGTGGTGTCCATCGGCTTCTACGGCATGTCCACCTTTGAAGGTCCGATGATGTCGATCAAGGCCGTCAACTCGCTGTCGCACTATACGGACTGGACCATCGGTCACGTGCATTCCGGCGCGCTTGGCTGGAACGGGATGATCACCTTCGGGATGCTCTACTTCCTTGTTCCGAAACTGTGGAAACGCGAGCGTCTCTATTCGCTCAAGGCCGTCAGCTGGCATTTCTGGCTCGCGACGATCGGGATCGTGCTCTACGCCGCCTCCATGTGGGTGACCGGTATCATGGAAGGTCTGATGTGGCGTCAGGTGGATGCGCAGGGCTTCCTGGTGAACTCGTTCGCTGACACCGTTTCCGCCAAATTCCCGATGTATGTCGTGCGGGCTCTTGGGGGTGTGATGTATCTGACCGGTTCGCTGATCATGGCCTGGAACCTTTGGGCGACGGTTGCCAAGCAGCCCAAGGCCGTGGCTGCGGCACCTGTTGCGGCAGAGTAAGGAGAGAGACCTATGTCCATTCTGGATAAACACGGGATCATCGAGAAGAACGCGACGCTGCTTCTGATCGGCTCCTTCCTTGTGGTGACCATCGGCGGGATCGTCGAAATCGCGCCTCTGTTCTATCTCGAGAACACGATCGAGAAGGTGGAAGGGGTCCGCCCCTACACCCCCCTCGAACTGACCGGCCGCGATATCTATGTCCGCGAGGGCTGCTATGTCTGCCATAGCCAGATGATCCGCCCGATGCGGGACGAGTATGAACGCTACGGTCATTACTCGCTGGCGGCGGAATCGATGTATGACCACCCGTTCCAATGGGGGTCCAAACGCACGGGGCCGGATCTGGCGCGTGTGGGCGGGCGTTACTCGGATGCGTGGCATGTCGATCACCTGACCAACCCGCAATCGGTCGTGCCGGAATCGGTGATGCCGAAATACGGCTTCCTGAAGAACCGTCTGATCGATACGGCCCATCTGGAAGAACGTCTGACAACCGATGCGGCGGTCGGGGTGCCCTATAGCTCCGATATGATCGAGGCGGCCAAGGCCGATTTCGCGGCCCAGCTGGATCCTTATGCCGATACCGATGGCCTGTTCGAGCGCTATGACGACCGTGTCAATGTGCGCAATTTTGATGGTCAGCCCGCCGTGACCGAGATGGATGCGCTGGTCGCCTATCTGCAGGTTCTGGGCACGATGGTCGATTTCTCGACCTTCGAACGCGATGCAAGCCGGTAAGGAGGGCATGATGGACTATCATATCTTCCGTGAATTTGCCGATAGCTGGATGCTGCTGTTCATGGTGATGATGTTTGTGGGCGCGATCTTATGGGCCTTCCGGCCCGGTGCCCGCAAAGCACAGCGCGACAGCGCCTCCATCCCGTTCCGTCACGAGGACCGTCCCGCAACCGCAGCCGACAAGGAGGTGGGCAAATGAGCAAGACACCCAAGAAACTGCCGAATGATCCTTCGACCACGGGCCATAGCTGGGATGGTATCGAAGAGTTCAACAACCCCCTGCCGCGCTGGTGGCTGTGGACGTTCTATGCCTGCATCATCTTCGCTCTGGGCTATTCGGTTGCGATGCCCGCATGGCCGCTGTTGAACGGGGCAACGCCGGGGCTGTTGCACAAATCGACCCGCGCCGATCTTGAAGCCGATCTGGAGCGCTTCGATGCGATGAATGCGCCCGTCGAGGAAAAACTGGTGAATACCGACCTCGCGGCCATCGCTCAGGACCCCGAACTGGTGAACTATACCCAGAATGCGGGGGCTGCGGTGTTCCAGACATGGTGTGCGCAATGTCACGGGGCAGGGGCCGGTGGCCAGCAGGGTCTGGGCTATCCCAGCCTTCTGGATAGCGATTGGCTCTGGGGTGGGACGATCGACGATATCTACTTCACCGTCACCCACGGTATCCGTAACGAAACCGATCCCGATGGCGAGGCGCGCTATAGCCAGATGCCTGCCTTCGGCACCGACGGTATTCTGGATGAAGAGCAGATTGCGCAGGTCGTGCAGCATGTGCGCCAGATCTCCGGTCAGGACTTCGATGCGGATCTGGCCAAAGAAGGGGCGGCGGTCTTCGAAGAGAACTGCACGAGCTGCCACATGGAAGATGGCACCGGTGACAAGTCCCAAGGCGCGCCGAACCTGACCGATGCGATCTGGCTTTACGGCGGCGATGTCGCCACCCTCACCAAGACCGTGCATGACGCCCGTTTCGGTGTGATGCCCAACTGGAACACCCGCCTGAGCGAAGCCGAGATCCGCGCTGTGGCCTCTTATGTCCACGGTCTGGGCGGCGGCCAGTAAACGAGATCTCCGCGCCATGCCCTAAAGCTTGGCGCGGAGTGCACCGGCACCTTGTCCTGTTCGCGCGTTTCCATGGGGGTGCCGGTGCTTTTTTATAAATCCACAATCATGACTGCCGGTCCAAGCCTTTGCTTGGGCCGCTTTTTTATGGCGTCTGCGGGGGTAGCACCTTTGGTCAATTGTATTCGAAAAAATGCATGCCAAAGTGGAATTTTGACGCAAGTCAAGGAAAGGTGAGGTTGGAAAGCGCATTCAGAACTCCGACCTGACGACGATCCCAAGGAGATTGCACCGTGAGCGCCCCAGATCCTGTCGCCCCGCCGCCGCTCTATGCCAGCCGCGAGCCGATTTTTCCGCGCCATGTCCGTGGTAAGTTCCGCAGCCTGAAATGGTGGTTGATGGGGATGATGCTGGGCATCTACTACATCCTGCCTTGGGTGCGTTGGGACCGTGGTCCGGCATTGCCCGATCAGGCGGTGCTGGTCGATCTGGCAAATCGTCGGTTTTTCTTCTTCATGATCGAGATCTGGCCGCATGAATTCTATTTCGTGGCGGGCCTGCTGATCATGGCGGGGCTCGGGCTGTTTCTGTTTACCGCTGCGATGGGGCGGGTGTGGTGTGGCTATGCCTGTCCGCAAACGGTCTGGACCGATCTTTTCATGCATGTCGAACGCTGGGTCGAGGGGGACCGGAACGCGCAGATCCGCCTTCTGCGTTCGCGCTGGACGGGAGAAAAGATCCGTAAGCGCGCGTTGAAATGGGCCTTGTGGCTGGTGATCGCCGTCGGCACGGGCGGGGCGTGGGTGTTCTATTTTGCCGATGCACCGACCTTGTTGCGCCAGCTGGTGACCGGACAGGCGGCGATGGTGGCCTATCTTACGCTGCTGGTGCTGACCGCGACGACCTTCTTCTTCGGCGGTTTCGCCCGCGAGCAGATCTGTATCTATGCCTGCCCGTGGCCGCGCATTCAGGCCGCCATGATGGACGAGGATACCCTGACCATCGGGTATCGCAACTGGCGCGGCGAACCGCGCGGCAAGCTGAAAAAGGGCGTGAAAGCCGATGCGGCGCAGGGGGATTGTATCGACTGCAATGCCTGTGTGAATGTGTGCCCTATGGGGATCGACATCCGCGACGGCCAGCAGATGGAATGCATCACCTGCGGCCTGTGTATCGATGCCTGCAACGAGATCATGGACAAAACCAACCAGCCGCACGGGCTGATCGGCTATATGGCGCTGCGCGACGAGGAGCGCGAGAAGAAAGGCGAGGCCCGTGTCAGCCCTTGGCGGCATATCTTCCGGCTGCGCACGATCATCTATTTTGTGCTCTGGGGAGGGATCGGTGTCGGGTTGATCGTGGCATTGCTGGTGCGCTCGCCGATCGAGTTCAACGTTACGCCGAACCGTTCGCCGCTTTATGTCACGCAGCCCGACGGGACGATCCGCAATATCTATGCGCTTCGTCTGCGCAACAAGGAGCATGACCCGACCGCCTATGTCATTTCGGTGACCGGTATGGATGGCCAGCCTGTGGATGGTCTGAGGGTCAAGGTCGAGGGACGGGACGGGGCGTCGGTGATCGTGCCTGCCGATACGACCTTGTCGGCGCGGCTCTATCTGGAAGCGGTGCGCGGTTCGGCGCTGGCCGATGCGACACGCAGCGATCTGGTTCTACGGGTCAGCCAGAAGGATGGCGACCGGTCTGTAACCGAAAAAACGGTCTTTAACGGCAAGGGGCGGAACTGAGATGATGACGCGTGAACTGACCGGTAAACATGTTCTGGTGACCGTGGTCGGGGCCTTTTCGGTGATTATCGGGGTCAATATCTTTATGGCCTATAATGCGATCTCCAGCTTTCCGGGGCTGGAGGTGACCAATTCCTATGTGGCAAGCCAGCAATTCGACACATTGCGGGCGGCGCAACAGGCGCTTGGCTGGACGGTCGAGCCGCTTTACGAGAATGGCCAGCTCAGCTTCCGGCTGACGGATAAGGAGGGCCTGCCCGCGCCGGTCTCGCGGTTTTCCGCGCTTGTCGGGCGCACCACCATGTCGCGCGAGGATGTCACCCCGCAATTCCGTCGGGTGAACGGGGCCTATCTGGCCGATCTCACTCTGGCACCGGGGGCGTGGCTTGTGCATCTTGATGCGGTGGCGGCGGATGGCACGGCCTTCCGGCAGCGGATCGATCTGTTTGTCAGGAACTGAGCGGTGAGCGCTGCGCCAGATATCGAAACCGCTGTTTCGGCCTGTCCGGCCTGTATCGCAGCCCCTGCGGCGCAGGATCTGGCGCGGCGTGCCATCGCGGCCCCCAGCCTGTCGTTGTCTTTGCCCTCGATCCATTGCGCGGCCTGTATCACCGATGTCGAGGCCTGTCTGGGCGCGATTGACGGGGTGCGCGATGCACGGGTCAACCTGACGCTGAAGCGTGTTGCGGTGCAGGCGGGGCCGGAGATCACCGCCGCGCAGCTGATCGGCGCGCTGGAGGGCATCGGCTATGAGGCGCATGAGCTGGACCCTGATGTGCTGCGCGCCACCGAGACAGACAGGCAGGGCCGCGATTATCTGATGCGGATCGGGGTCGCGGGCTTTGCCATGATGAATATCATGCTGCTTTCGGTCGCGGTCTGGTCGGGGGCGGGCGATGCCACGCGCGATATGTTCCACTGGATTTCGGCAGCGATCGCCTTTCCGACGGTGATCTTTGCGGGCCAGCCCTTTTTCGCTTCGGCCTATCGGGCGCTGCGGGCGCGCAGATTGGGAATGGATGTACCGATTTCGCTGGCGATCCTGCTCTCGACAGGGATGTCGCTGTTTGAAACCATCCATTCAGGGCGGCATGCCTATTACGACGCAGCCGTAATGCTGATCTTTTTCCTGCTGGTCGGGCGCTATCTGGATTACCGCTCGCGCTCGGCGGCGCGTTCTGCCGCAGAGGAGCTGGCCGCGCTGGAGGTGCCGCGTGCATGGCGTGTGACCGATGCGGGCGAAACCGAAGTGCCGGTGGCGGATTTGCGCGTGGGCGATCACCTGCGCCTGCGTCCGGGCGGGCGGCTCGCCGCGGATGGGGTGGTGCTCGAGGGGCGCTCGGAAACGGACCGGTCCTTGCTGACCGGTGAGAGCCTGCCTGTCAGCGTCGGGCCGGGGGCTGTGCTTTCGGCGGGGGAGGTCAATCTGACGGGGCCGCTGCTGGTGCGTCTGACCGCTGTCGGTCGCGACAGTTCGCTCCACCGGATGGCCCAGCTGGTGGCCGCTGCCGAGACCGCGCGGACCCGATACACCACGCTGGCCGAGCGGGCGACCCGTGCCTACACGCCCTTGGTGCATCTGATGGCCTTTTCAGCCTTTGCGGTATGGATGTGGCTTTCGGGCGATCTGCGTCTGGCGCTGAATATCGCCGCAGCCGTGCTGATCATTACCTGTCCCTGCGCCTTGGGGCTGGCGGTGCCTGCCGTCGTGACGGCCGCCTCGGGACGGCTGTTCCGGCAGGGGCTTCTGGTGAAGGATGGCAGCGCGCTCGAGCGGCTGGCCGAAGTGGATTGCGTGGTGTTCGACAAAACCGGCACGCTGACGATGGGCCTGCCCGAACCGGCGGATCTGGCAGGGATGGAGGCACAGGCGCGCCGCATTGCCCTTGCTCTTGCGGCGGCCTCGTCGCATCCGCTTTCCGTGTCGCTGGCTGAAATGCTACGCGCCGAAGGCGTCGAGCCTCAGGTGGTGGAGGGCCTTTGCGAAGTTCCGGGATGTGGGGTCGAGGCCCGCGATCAGGGGCGGAGGATCCGTTTGGGACGGGCCGACTGGGTAGGCGCACAGGGCGAGGGCACATGGCTTGATGCGGGGCAGGGGAACCTGACGCGCCTGCGCTTTCAGGACCGTTTGCGCCCCGGAGCGGCTGAAGCCGTGCGTGCCTGTGTGGCGCGGGGGCTTTCGGTTCGGCTGGTGTCGGGCGATACCACAGCTGCGGTCTCGGCACTGGCCGCGCGTCTGGGGATTGCCGACTGGCAGGCCGAGGCACGCCCCGAAGACAAGGCTGCGACGCTGGCCGCTTTGTCCGGGGCAGGCCATCATGTGCTGATGGTGGGGGACGGGTTGAATGACACGATTGCACTGGCGCAGGCCCATGTGTCGATCTCTCCGGCCTCGGCGCTTGATGCCGCGCGCACGGCCTCCGATATCGTGCTCTTGGGCCAGAATCTGGAGCCGATTGCCGAGGCCCTGCAGATTGCGCGCAAAGCCCGTGCGCGGATCAAGCAGAATTTCGCGATTTCCATCGGCTATAACATGATTGCCGTGCCGATCGCGCTTCTGGGGTTGGCCACGCCGCTGGCTGCAGCCCTTGCGATGTCGGCCAGTTCCATTACCGTGTCCCTCAACTCCTTGCGGCTCAAGTAATCTCGAAAGGCGGGTTTAATGTCGATCCTCGGATTTCTGATTCCGATTTCCCTTTTCCTCGGGGGCGTGGGCCTGCTGGCCTTTTTCTGGGCGCTGAAAAGCCGCCAGTTCGAAGACCCGAAAGGCGATGCCGAACGTATCCTGTCGACCGCGTGGGATGATCATCCCAAGGGCTAGTCTCGGGACTTGCGCGGGCCGTCAGCCAAGGGCAGGGTGCCTGCCGCGATAAAACCGCCGTCCTGTCGGCGGTTTTTGCATATGCGTGCTGCGGATCAATGGCGCGCCGCAATGTGCCCGCCCCACCGTCCTCACCAAGGTCCACCGGCACAGAGCCCCCCTTTGCGCCGTGAAAGGGCACGCGCCGTCAGGAGACCAAAGAAAAACGGACCGCATCAGGGATGCAGTCCGTGAGATTGGGCAGATAGAAGAGTGGCTTCAGGGGCCGACGACGCCGCATTCCATGCTGCGTGCGGCCAGGCGGGCGCAGGCAAGGCTGGCCTGTTGCTGGCTCATGCCGACAAAGGTGGCCTCGTAACCGAGCTTGCGCTTGACCACTTTGCGCAGGGCATCGCCCAAGGTGTCGCTTTCCATCAGCGCCACTTTCAGCATGTCCTGCTGGGCGTGGAATTCGGAATTCTTCAATCCCAGTGTCACGCCCCAGTTCCGCCCGCCCGAGCTGGACGCACGCGCCACGACACGCGGCGTCTCCGAGGCGCTTGCCTGCGGCGGGTTCAGAGCGGCCAGAATCACCGTATCGGATTTCTTGCCCTTGCCCATCATCGCCAGAGTTTCCGGCTGCGGTTTGCTGGTCTGCTGGAAGATAGGACCACCCGGATCGGTATCGCCCTGTGCGATCTCGCCTGCAAACTGCGCCTCGTCTTCTTCGTCGGCGCTGTCCTGAACGCTGGCCATCTGGACTTCCTCGCCTGCCAGATCCTCGCTCTCGTCGGCGGGTTTGGCGGTGGCGAAGCTGCGATTGGGGGCCGAGACCGGACGCGGGCTGGCTTCCAGACCATCGGTCGAAGCCATTGCCACGGCGTCTTCCACGGCCTCCGTGTCCACCGCAGGGGCGGCATTGGCCACGGCCACGGCGGCTGCGATAGCATCCGCATCATGGGTTGCCACACCGGGACGCGATTGCGGGCGCGGGCTGCTTTGCATGGGTGCGCTGGCCACCAGCATACCGGCACTGGGTTGGTTCAGCTCGATCATGTCGGGCGCGTTGGGCTTGTTGACGGGGCTGTGGTCCTGAACCCGTTTGAAGCCCAGATCCAGCAGTTCCGCCATTTTCGCGTTCCGCTGTGCGGTCGAGGTGCCGCCGAAGATGGTTGCGATGATCCGCTCGTCGCCGCGCTGCGCCGAAGCACAGAGGTTGAAACCCGCAGCCACGGTGTAACCGGTCTTGATGCCGTCCGCGCCTTTATAGGCGTCAAGGAAGCGGCGGTTGGTCGAATAGACGGTCTTCATGCCGGCATCGGCAGAACGGCGCGAGAAGATGTTGTAATATTGCGGGAAATCATAAAACAAATGACGCCCGAGAATGGTCATGTCATGGGCGGTCGACATATGCCCCTTGCGGGTCAGGCCGTTGGCATTGAGAAAGGTCGAATTTTTCATGCCAAGCGATTTGGCGGTGGCGGTCATCCGTGCGGCCCAGTTGGCCTCGTTGCCGCCAAGCGCGTCCCCGATGGCCGAGGCCGCGTCATTCGCCGATTTGATCGCCGCTGCACGGATCAGATAGCGCAGCTTGATTTTCTGACCGGCGCGCAGCCCCAGCCGTGACGGGGGCTGGGAGGCCGCATTTTGCGACACGGTGATTTCGGAATCCAGACTGACCTCACCGGCTTCGATAGCCTGAAAGGCGATGTAGAGCGTCATCATTTTGGTCAATGACGCAGGGTAGAGTCGCGTGTCGGCGTTTTTCTCGTAGAGGACCTCACCAGAGCGCATGTCCATCACATAGGCTGCATAGGGCGCGGCATACACAGCCAACGGCAAAAGCAACAATGTGAAGAACGCGCAAACTCCTGCTCGGATCCAGCGCAAAAGCGTGGTCACGGTTCTTATCCTTATATCTGCCTCGGTGCCCCGGTTTGATTTTAAAGTGGGGCTTATGGAAAGAACGATAACACGCGGAATCGTTTGTGAAAATTGGGAAGTTTCAGTCACCTTTACTGCGGTTTTCTTGCATCACCACATCATGTAGGTGGCATGTCGACAATATGCGCATCATATTGTGCCATTAACCCTTCCTTAACACTCCATTCCCTTACGGCAGTTAATCATTTTTCACGCGCCTGTGAGAGGTTTTTACTCACATTCATTCACGGGCGCGTGATAATGCGGATCGACTCCACCAGATTCGCCATAGAGCCAAGCGTGGTGAGTCGAGGATGGGACTCGGGCGGTTCGGCATGATCCAGCGCCCAGGGCTGTGTACCATCGGGAATGTGGACCGCATGGCCGCCTGCCTGAAGCATCGGCAGGATGTCTGATTTCATTGAATTTCCAACCATCACGCCGTTGGTTGCCCCGCGCCCGTGACGGTTGAAGAGGCGGGTATAGGTTGCGGCGGTTTTCTCCGAAACCACCTCGACCGCCTGAAAATAGGGGCCCAGCCCCGATTGCGCCAATTTGCGTTCCTGATCGAGAAGATCGCCTTTGGTGATCAGGACAAGTTTGTGATCCTGGCTGAGCGTGGCAATCGTGTCTTCGACATGGGGCAGCAATTCGATGGGATGGGCCAGCATCTCGCGCCCTGCCTGCAGTAATTCGGCGATCGCTGTGGCATCGACGCGGGCCTCGGAAACCTCGATGGCGGTTTCGATCATCGACAATGTAAACCCTTTGACGCCAAAGCCATAGCGCCCGATGTTACGGCGCTCTGCCGCCAGAAGCCGCGCGTCCAGATGGGGCTTCTCGACAAATTCGCCCATCAATTCGGCAAATCGCTCCTGTGTGAGCCGGAAGAACCTCGCATTTTGCCAAAGCGTGTCATCGGCGTCGAAACCCAGCATTGTCAGCGGCACTATTTACTCCCTATTGTAAGGTCAGAGTTTAACGTTCGAATTGCGAGCAGAGGCAGAAGGGGTTTCCTTCCGCCCCCGTCTTCCTATATTCGCCACGAGACCTGAGATGTTCGGAACCCGGGAAAGCGATGATGACAGGCGACTTCAAGCCCTTCAGCATGATGGCCGATGATGAAAATGGCAATGACGGCGATGCCGGCCTTGCTACGAAAACGCGGCCGAAAACCCGTAAGCCTCCGATGTATAAGGTGATGCTGCTGAATGATGATTACACCCCGATGGAGTTCGTGGTGCATATCCTCGAACGGTTTTTCGGCCTCAATCATGCGCAGGCCTTCGAGATTATGTTGACCGTGCATAAAAAGGGTCTGGCGGTTGTTGGCGTGTTCTCCTTCGAGATCGCCGAGACCAAGGTTGCGCAGGTCATGGATTTTGCGCGCCGCCATCAGCACCCGTTGCAATGCACGATGGAAAAGGAATGAGCGCGGTACTCCGCGACGCGACCCCATGACACATCCCAGACTTTCGCTGGCGCTGGAACAGGCGCCCCTGCCGGAGGACGGCACCATCCTTGTGATCGGCGCTCTGGCCGAAACCGATCTCTCCGATCTGCCGAAAGACCGGCTTGAGCTGGTGCAGGGCTTTGCGCCTGATCACGCGGGGCTGTCCGCGCGCGGGTATACCGTCAGCCCTGCGCCGCAGTCATCTGACTATGCGGCGGCGGTGATCTTTCTGCCCCGCGCCAAGCAGGAGGCCCGCAACGCTTTGGCACGCCTATGCGATCTGGTGATCGACGGCGGGATGATCGTGGTGGATGGCGCCAAGAATGACGGTGTGGATTCGGTTCTGAAATCGCTCAAGCCTCTGGTGGCGCCCTCGGCGGCGATTGCCAAGGCGCATGGGAAGGTCTTCCGCTTTGCCGCGCGCCGCGGGGCGCTGGCTGATTGGGTCGTGCAGGCGCAAACCCCGACCGAGGGCTTTGTCACCACCCCCGGCGTGTTCTCGGCGGATAAGGTTGATGCGGGTTCGGCCCTTCTGGCGCAGGCGCTGCCGGGCCGCCTTCCGGCGCGTCTGGCCGATCTGGGTGCGGGCTGGGGCTGGCTGTCGGCGCAGATCCTTGCGCGCGAGGGCGTCGAGACGCTGGATCTGATCGAGGCCGATTATGCCGCCCTCGACTGCGCCAAGCGCAATATCACCGACCCGCGTGCCAGCTTCCATTGGGAGGATGTCACCGGCTACGAGCCTGCCGCCCGCTATTCCGGTATCATTATGAACCCGCCCTTCCATGTGGGCCATGCGGGTGATCCGAACCTCGGGCAGGCCTTTATCCGCAAAGCGGCCTCTATGTTGTCGCTTTCGGGCAAGCTCTGGATGGTGGCCAACCGCCATCTTCCCTATGAGGACACGCTGCGGCAGGTCTTCCACCATGTCGAGGACATCGGCGGCAATGCGCAGTTCAAGCTGTTCTATGCCGAAAAGCCGCTGACGAAATCGCAGGCCGCAAAGGCCGATACTCAGACCAAACGCGGCCGCTAACCGGCCGCGTCTTTGCTTCAACCACTCCGCAGGAGACTGCATGTCGCTTTCCATTTCCGGCAAGACCGCCATTGTGACGGGCGCGGCCCACGGGATCGGGCTTGCCATTGCGCGCCATTTCGTGGATCGCGGGGCCAATGTGATGTTTGCCGATATCGACGAAAGCCGTCTGAAGGACGAATTCGCCGATACCGACACATCCGAGGGGCCGGTGCGGACTTTTGCCGGTGATCTGTGCCAGAAGCTGAATGTGGCGAATCTTCTGTCGGCGACCATCGATGCCTTTGATCGGGTGGATATTCTGGTCAATACCAACCGCTGCTTCACGCCCTGCGACCCGCTGGACCCTGACCAGACCGTGCTGGATGACATGCTGCAGCAGAATATGAAATCCTCGCTGCGGATTTCCCAGCTGACCGCCAAGCGTATGATTGCGCAGGCCGAGAAAGACGGGCGCACCGAGGGCGAGATCGGGTCGATCATCAATATCTCGACGCTGGCCTCGACGCGCTCGCAGCCCGAAACGCTGGCCTATTCCATCGCCTGTGCGGCGCAGGAACAAGCGGTGCGCGGGCTGGCCGTGGCTTTGGCGCCGCATCGCATTCGGGTAAACGGGGTCAGCTTTGCCTCTGTCATGAGCCGCTCTTTGCAGGACGCGCTGAAGGAAAACGCCGAATGGCGCGAAGAGATCATCGAGGGCACGCCCTTGGGCCGGATCGCCGCGCCGAATGAACTGGCCGAGACGGTGCAGTTTCTGGCGTCCTCGGGGGCCAGCTTCACCACCGGCCAGATCATCCGCATCGACGGCGGGCGCGGGTTGCTGGATGCGGTGCAGGTTCCGGTTTTCTGATCACTCTTCGGGGTAGGTTGCCTTGCAGGCGGCGATATTCGCGCGCGCCTGCGGCTCGAGCGATTGGATCTTGGCCACCAGCCCGTCACGTTTGCGCGTCTCGGAGGCCGGATCGATCGGCACGCGGCGTTGCAATGTTTCGGTGACCTCTTTCCAGCAATGGACAGGACGGCGGATCTTCTTGCCGTCTTTCGTTTCATGCGTTTCATAGCCGCATATCCCGAAATGCTGGCGCTCGACCTCATAGCTTTCCCACGCATAGCCGCGTGCCAGATTGCCGTTCACCTCTTCCAGAAGCCCGTTCAGCACGCGGATTTCCTTGGTGGAGCGGTTGATGCAGCGCTCCTGCGGGGTGCCGCAGGCGGCCAGCAGGCCAAGGGCGCTCAGGCCAAGCAGGGCGGGGGTGAAAATGCGGGTCATGGGATCCTCCTCCGGCCATCAGCTTAGCTTCTGCCTCTGCGGTCGGCTAGGGGGCTTTGCACCAAACTGCTATTTGCTCCTGCCGCTGCGGCCCGCTAAGACTGCGGGCAGGAAAAGGAGACCCCATGACCGACCAGCCCCTGTTCGAAGACGAAAAAGCCCGCGCCAGCCAGTGGTTTTCCGATTTGCGCGACAAGATCGTGGCGGCCTTCGAGGGGCTGGAGGACAGTCAGGTCACAGGTCCCCATGCCGAAGCGCCCGCAGGCCGTTTCGAGGTCACGCCCACCGTCCGCACAGGCCCCAATGGCGAGGACCACGGCGGCGGCAAGATGAGCGTCATGCGCGGAGGCCGTGTTTTCGAGAAGGTGGGCGTCAATATCTCGACCGTCTGGGGCACATTGGGCGAGCGCGCGCAAAAGGCGATGGCCGCGCGTGGCGTGCCGGGGATGGCGGATGATCCGCGCTTCTGGGCCTCGGGGATCAGCCTTGTGGCGCATATGCAGAACCCGCAAACCCCTGCGGTGCATATGAATACCCGCATGTTCTGGACGCCGGGGGCATGGTGGTTTGGGGGTGGGGCGGATCTGAACCCCTGTATCGAATATGACGAGGACACCGCCGAATTTCACGCCGCACTCAAGGCGGCCTGTGACGGGCATGACGCAAGCTACTACCCGCGGTTCAAGGAGTGGGCGGATGAGTATTTCTATATCCCGCACCGTAATCGCGCCCGTGGTGTGGGCGGCATCTTCTATGACGATCTGAACACCGGCGATTGGGCCAAGGATTTCGCCTTCACGCAGGATGTGGGCCGCGCGTTCCTCAAGGCGTTTCTGCCGGTGACCGAAAAACGCCGCAACCAGCCTTGGACCGATGCCGACCGTGAGGCGCAATTTATCCATCGCGGGCTTTATGCCGAATATAATCTAGTCTACGATCGGGGAACGAAGTTCGGTCTGGAAACCGGTCACAATGCCGATGCGGTCTTGATGAGCCTTCCGCCGATAGCCAAATGGGTGTGAGCGCGTAACCAAAGGCGCAGATTCCCCCTATACAGAAGGCCGCAAAGGGCGTATGAGCCGCCCCTTGCGCCGCAGTTGAGTGCGCCCGTTCCATTCCAGACCCGAAAGTCCCCGCCATGAGCATTGATATCGCCATTCACCCCGCGCTTGCCTCCGCGCTGGAGAAGAAAGGCTACGAAACCCTCACCCCCGTGCAAACCGCTGTGGGTGACCCTGCTCTGGCGGAGAAAGACCTTCTGGTATCGGCGCAGACCGGCTCGGGGAAAACCGTGGCCTTCGGTCTGGCCATGTCGGCGCAGCTTCTGGCCGAGGGTGTGCCTACCCGCGCCGATGTGCCGCGTGCCATCGTGATCGCGCCGACGCGCGAGCTGGCGCTGCAGGTCAAACGCGAATTCGAATGGCTTTATGGCGCCGCTGGCATGATCATCGCAGGCGCGGTTGGCGGTATGGACCCGCGCAACGAACGCCGTGCGCTGGAACGCGGGGCGCATATCGTCGTGGGGACGCCGGGCCGGATCTGTGACCACATCCGCCGTGGCGCGCTGGATCTGTCGGAGCTGCAGGTTGCGGTTCTGGACGAGGCCGACGAGATGCTGGATCTGGGCTTCCGCGAGGATCTGGAATTCATTCTGAACGAAGCCCCCGAAGAGCGTCGCACGCTGATGTTCTCGGCCACGGTTTCGCCCGAGATCGAGCGTCTGGCTGGCACCTTCCAGAAGGATGCGCAGCGGATCTCGACCATCGATCGCAAGGCACAGCACAGCGATATCGAGTATCGCGCGCTGGTCGTGGACCGTTCGGATCGCGAGAACGCCATCATCAACCTGCTGCGCTTCTACGAGGCCCGCAACGCGATTGTCTTCTGTGGCACCCGCGCGATGGTGACCCACCTGACGACCAAGCTGCTGAACCGTGGCTTTGCCGTGGTGGCACTGTCGGGCGAACTCAGCCAGGAGGAACGTTCGCGCGCGCTGCAGATGATGCGCGATGGCCGTGCCCGTGTCTGTATCGCCACCGATGTGGCCGCGCGCGGGATCGACCTTCCGGGTCTGGAACTGGTGATCCATGCCGATCTGCCGCAGAACAAAGAGGCGCTTCTGCACCGGTCTGGCCGGACGGGGCGTGCGGGCTCCAAGGGTGTGTCCGCTCTGGTCGTGCCGATCAACATCAAGGCCAAGGCCGAGCGCCTGTTGAAATTCGCCAACCTCACCGCAGACTGGGCACCCGCGCCCTCGGCCGAGGAAGTGCTGGAGCGGGATCGTGTGCGGATGCTGGAACAGCCGTCGCTGGTCGAGCCCATTCAGGACGACGAGAAAGAGGCGGTTCAGGCGCTGCTCAAACGGTTCGACGCGACCGAACTGGCCGCAGCCGTGGCGCGTGCCTTCATTGCGGGGCGTTCCGCGCCCGAAGACATCACCCCGATCAGCGTGGACGGGCCGAAGCCGCGTGCGAAGGTCGAGTTCGAGCGCTCGACCTGGATGCGCCTGTCGATGGGCCGTGACAGCGGCACCGATCCGAAATGGCTCTTGCCGATGCTTTGCCGCGCGGGCGATCTGACCCGCCGTGACATCGGTGCGATCCGTATCATGAATGACCATACCTTCGTGCAGATCCATGCTGATGCGGCCGACCGCTTCCTGCAATCTGTCGGCCCCGAGCGGTCGCTGGAGGATAAATGCGGTGTGGATGTGCTGGACAAAGCCCCCGAGGGTCTTGACCGTCCGAACCCGCGCCCCGCGAAATGGGACCGCAAGCCGGGCGGCCCGCGTCGTGATTTTGGTGATCGTGGTGATCGTGGCGACCGCGAGTTCAAGAAGCCGCATCGTAAGGGTGGTTCCGACGATGGCGCGCCGCGCAAGTCGTGGAAAAGCCGCGACGAAGCGGGCGAAGGGAAAGCGGGCAAGTTCAGCAAGCCCGCCGGCAAGTCCTTCAAAGACAAGCCGAACCCCAAGGATAAGGGCAAGCCGAAAGCCAAATACGGCAAGCCTGGCAAGAAGTAATAAAAGGGCGGCCCTCTCGGGGCCGCCTTTTCAGTTTCGGGGTTTGGCACGCAGCGTCGGGTCGGCCTCGCGCGGGTTTTCGGGCCAAGGGTGTTTGGGGTAGCGCCCGCGCATATCCTTGCGCACATCCGCATAGGACCCGTCCCAGAAGCCCGGAATATCCAGCGTCACCTGTATCGGCTTATGGCCGGGCGATAGCAGCGTCACCCGCAGCGGCAGGCGTTTGGGGCCGATGCTGGGATGGGAGGTGACGCCGAACATCTCCTGCAGGCGGATCTCGATGCCGGGATGTTCGCCGCCATAGTCGATGGGCACGCGCCGCCCAAGAGGCGTCTCGAAATGCGCGGGCGCAAGGCGGTCGACCAGTTGTAGCTGTTCCCAATCAAGACGGCCGCGCAGGGCGTCGGTGATATCCATCTTGCGCAGGTCCGACTCCGTCCGCTTGCCACCCAGATAGGGTAGAAGCCAGTCCTCGGCGCGTTCCATCAGGGAAGCATCGTCAAAGGCGGGAAGCTCTGCGCCCTCTTGGTGCAGCAGTTGCACACGCGCCTGAAAGCGCCGCGCGGCATCGGAGAAGGGCAGGCCGATCTGGCGGATGCCATCCAGCGCGCCAAGGGCCAAAGCCTCGCGCGGGGCGTCTTTCCAGATCCGGTCATCCAGCACCAAAGCGCCGAAACGCTCCTGCTTGCGGGCCACCACACGGCCCTCGCGGCGCGACCATTCGCAAAGATCAACCCATTGGATCTGCTCGCTAAACAGCCCGCGGATCTGTGCCTCGGAAATCTGGGTGCCTTGGCGCAGCATGGCCTCGCGCGGGTCGCCATTGGTATCGGTGGCGACAATCAGGCGGGCCGAGCCAAGCGGGTCTCCATCGGCCACCTGCACCCCTTTGCCCCCCGACAGCACATAGCGCGGCTGATCGCCGGAACGGCGTAGCCCCACACGGTCGGGATAGGCCAGCGCAGCCATCTCGGCGGGCTCAAGCGCGGTGGTATGATCGACCATCTTTGCCAGACGACGGGCTTCCTGACGGATGCGCTCTATCGTGCCGCGATGGGGCTGCCACGGGTGATCGGCGGCAAATCCGCGCGGGTCGCGCACGGCTTTCAGACGCAGGGTCAGATCGGCGGGTGCCCCGCGCAGAGGGTCACGCTCGGCCAGAAGCGCGGCCAGATCGGCGGCACCTTGGCCCGCCTTCAGCAGCATATGGCCAAGGCGCGGATGCAGCGGCAGGCGGGCCAAAGCCTGCCCGTGGGGCGTCAGGCTGATGCCTTCCAGCGCGCCCAGACCTTCCAGCAGGCTCCGCGCCTCGGCCAGCGCAGGCGCGGGAGGCGGCGTCAGAAAGGCTAGATCGCTGCCGTCAGACCCCCATTGCGCCAGCTCAAGCCCAAGGCCCGACAGATCGGCCACCTCTATTTCGGCGGGCGGGAAGGCGGGCAGCGCCCCTTCGGCACCTTTGGTCCAGAGGCGGTAGCAGATCCCTTCGGCCACACGGCCTGCACGGCCCCGACGCTGTTCGGCCTCGGCGCGGCTGACGGGTTCGGTCACCAGACGCGCCATGCCCGAACCCGCGTCAAAGCGCATCCGGCGGGCGCGGCCCCCGTCGATCACCACGCGCACATCCTGAATGGTCAGCGAGGTCTCGGCAATCGAGGTCGCCAGCACCAGTTTGCGCCCCGTCTTGGCAGGCTCGATCGCGGCACGTTGCGCGGCAAATTCCATCGCGCCAAAGAGCGGGCGGATGGTCACATCGGAGGGCAGACGGCCCGCCAGTAGACCCTCGACACGGCGGATTTCGCCTTCTCCCGGAAGGAAGGCAAGGATACTGCCTGTGGTCTCGCGTGCGGCCTGTTCGATCAGCCCCGCAAGCGCAGGTTCAAAGCGCATTGTCCGGTCTACGGGGCGGTCCAGCCAGCGGGTTTCTACCGCAAAGGCGCGGCCTTCCGACACCACCACCGGCGCATCCTCCAGCATGGCCGCCACCGGACCCGCGTCCAGCGTGGCCGACATCACCACCACCGCCAGATCATCGCGCAGCGCGCCGCGCACCTCCCAAACCAGGGCCAGCCCCAGATCGGCATTCAGCGAGCGTTCGTGGAATTCGTCAAAGATCACACAGCCCACGCCCGAAAGCTCGGGGTCGGATTGGATCATGCGGGTCAGGATGCCCTCGGTGACCACCTCGATACGGGTGGTTTTCGATACCTTCGCCTCGCCACGGATGCGGTAGCCCACGGTCTGGCCTACCGTTTCGCCCAAAGTGTCGGCCATGCGCTCGGCGGCGGCGCGGGCGGCCAGACGGCGGGGTTCAAGCATCAGGATGCGGCCCTTGACCTGATCCATCAGCGCCAGTGGCACCCGCGTGGTTTTGCCCGCGCCAGGCGGCGCCATCAGGACGGCGCGACCCTCGCGGGCGATGGCCTGTTGCAGCTCGGGCAGGACGGTGTCTATCGGCAGGCGGGTCACGGGATCAGCGCCGTTTCAGACGGCCTTCGCCATAGATCGTGTCGGTGGTGATCTCGGTCACTTCCAGCCGCCCGTTGCCCGTCGGGCTATAGGTCAGCGTGAAGGGGAAGACGGATTTCTTGGCCATGTCCGATTTCGAGAACCCCGCAAGGCGGCGGTATTCGCCGGTGCAGACCACGGTATTGCCCTGCTTTTGCGGCGCATTCAGCGTGACCTGACTGCGGCGGGTGCCATCAAAGATCTGCTCGGAGCGGTTGCAGGCCTCATCGGGGGTCACCGAGCGCAGCACCGAATAAAGCGCGGTCAGCGGATCAACCGTGCCATGCTGCTGGGTCGGGTCCAGATCGGTGCTGCGGGGCTTGCGCGGCGGCTCCTGACTGACCGAAATCGGCGTGCCGCGGTTATAGACCATCGTGGAGACGCGGTCGCGGTCGGGGGTGTCGGCTTTTTCGACATAGCGGGTCGGGGTGAAGCGGCTGCCGGTGATATGTCCGCTGGTGGTGGCATCATAGCGCAGCTTGCGCAGAAACCCCAGCAGGCCCGAGGTCTGCAACGTGCCATTGGCCCCGTAGCCGTTATTCTCGACCTTGCCATTGATCAGCAATTCGCCCGCTTTCAGCCCCTTGAGCTGCACATCGAACACGATCTGGTCGCTCTGGTCGGCCCGTGCCATCTGCCCGAAGGCCAGCAGGGCCAGTGTTGTGGCGAGGCCGATTTTGCGCGCAATCCGTGATCTCATGATGGTCCTTTCGTCGTGACGAAATCTGCAGCCCTTTCGGCTATGGGCTGGACATATACCTTTTGCGCGATGCAAGAAACAGAGAGCGTTTCACACATGCTCACATCTTTACGCTTGGTAGCGACGATTGGCCGATGGGAGGAAAGCTATGCGCAATACCGCCGAGGATCTGGCTCAGGGAATTCTTGCGGGTGACAGGCGCGCTTTGGCGCGTGGCATTACCTTGATCGAATCGAACCGTGCCGACCATCGGGCCGAGGCCTTGCGGCTGCTGGATATGCTGGCCGGTCAGGGGGCCGCGCTGCGGGTCGGGCTTTCGGGCACGCCCGGTGTGGGCAAATCGACCTTTATCGAGAGCTTCGGTCTGATGCTGACAGGGCAGGGCAAGAAGGTGGCCGTGCTGGCGGTGGACCCGTCTTCGGCGCGTTCGGGCGGGTCGATCCTTGGCGACAAGACGCGGATGGAGCAGCTCTCGCGCGACCCCAACGCCTTTATCCGCCCCTCGCCGTCGCAGGCGCATCTGGGGGGCGTGGCGCGGCGCACCCGCGAGGCGATCCTGCTGTGCGAGGCGGCGGGCTTCGACCTGATCCTGATCGAGACGGTCGGGGTGGGGCAGTCCGAGACGCTGGTGGCCGATATGGTCGATCTTTTCGTGCTGCTGATGGCCCCTGCGGGGGGCGATGAATTGCAGGGCGTCAAACGCGGCATCATGGAGATGGCCGACATCCTGCTGGTGAATAAGGCCGACGGGGACCTGAAGATGACGGCAATGCGCACGGTGGCCGATTATGCCGGTGCGCTGCGGCTTTTGCGCAAGCGCCCGCAAGATCCCGAAGGCTTTCCCAAGGCGATGGCGGTTTCCGCGCTGGAAGAGGCGGGGCTGGAAAAAGCATGGGACGAGATCTGCGCCTTGGCGCAGTGGCGCAAGGAGGAGGGGTTCTTTGCCACCCGCCGCGCCGAGCAGGCCCGCCACTGGTTCGAGGCCGAGGTGCGTGAGGGGCTGCTTGCCCGCCTTCGCACCGACCCCGAGATCCGTGCGAAGATGGCCGGATTGGGGGATCAGGTCGCGCAGGGCCGGACCGCGCCTGCGGTGGCGGCCGCCAGCATGCTGGACCTGCTGGGCTGAGATGCGCCCCGGAAGGGCGCATCTTTGCGGTGGGTCAGTTGCCCTGAGACATATGGTTCATGCCGCTATGCGACATTCCCAGCATAGCGTTCTGGCCCTGCATGGCGCTCTGACCATGCATCGCGCTATGATCCATACCGGCTTCGCCCATCGTGACTTTCATATCGACCGTGACCGGATCGGCATTTTTGAAATCGAGCACGACCTGCACATGATCGCCCTCTTTCAGCGGGGCTTTCAATCCCATGAACATGATATGGTCGCCCCCGCGGGCCAGCGCATGCGTGCCCTGCGCCGGAATGGCGAATCCTTCCGGCACGGCCAGCATCTGCATCATGCCGTCGGCGGCTTCCTTATGGGTATGTAGCTCGGTCCGGTCGGCAATGTCGGAATGCGCCGCAACAAGCTGGTCGGCGGTGTCGGACTGGTTCTCGATGGTCATGAAGGCCGCGCCGGATTTGGCGACGGGGGAAGAGACGCGCATATAGGCGTCATGGATAAGGATGCCATCAGCAAAAGCGGGCAGGCCAAAGGCAAGGGTGGCCGTGGCGGCCAGAAGCATAGAGCGGATCATGGAACTCTCCTGAAAGATCGCGTCGGGTGTCGGTAACAGAAACGGATGTCAGACGACCGAGGCAGGAGGATCGCGCGCTTTGGGAGGAACGGAATGCGTGCCGCGCAGGCGCGCCGTGATCGGGGCAGGGGCGAAACGGTGCATGCCCTCGGGGCGGATAAGCGCCGGCGCTGTCGGTACAAGCGATGCCAGAAGCGCCAACGCCATATCCGGACAGATCTTCACATGGCGAATCGGCGTGCCATTGGCGTCGACCGTAACAGTGACCAGCCCCTGACCGCTACAGAGCACGATCTGGCCTGCCGCACGGGTCTGGCCACGTGCTGACGCGAATTCAACGCTGGTCAGCGCGAAGACAGCTGCCAGAAAAAGGATCAGAAAGGGCAGTTGCCGCAGCATTCTCATGGAACGGGTTATAGGATGTGCCATCCTGCCGGCCAAATGATTTCAATCAACTTGGCCGTGTCGTCGTAATGAAAAACCCCGCGCCTGAGGCACGGGGTTCGGAAATCCGTCAGGATCGCGGGGATCAGGCTGCTGCCTGTGCCTTGACGATGGCCTTTTTGATTTTCAGAGCGTTGACCGACAGGTCTGCGTCTTTTGCTTTGGCAAGGAACGCATCCAGACCGCCACGGTGGTCGACCGAGCGCAGGCCATGAGCCGAGACGCGCAGCTTGAACGACTGACCGAGGGTCTCGGAGATCAGGCTTACATCATTGAGGTTCGGCAGGAAGCGGCGACGCGACTTGTTGTTCGCGTGGCTTACAGTGTTGCCCGTCATCGGGCCTTTGCCGGTTAGTTCGCAAACGCGCGACATGGCATCATCCTTTGTTTCCATATGGGCGAAGATCGCCCGTTTTCGCAACATATGAAGGCGCCGCAAGAGCAGCGCCCAGAATTCTGTCCGCGGGAAATACGAGCAAACGCGGCTCAGGTCAAGCGATTCATCGCTGAATACGCCGCCTCCCCTGCAGGTTTTTGCGCAGTTTGCCTATGCCAGCAGCTTGTCCACCCAGTCTGGCACAAGTTCTGTGGCAGGACCATGACGGGATTCGTCAAAACGTGACGTCCCCGAAGAGGGGTCAAGGTTCAGTTCCAGCGTGGCCACTCCGGCCCGCGAAGCATCCTGTACGAACCCCGCCGCCGGATAGACATTGCCCGAGGTCCCGATCGAGACGAACAGGTCCGCGGCGCGCAGGGCCGTCCAGATTTCGTCCATGCGGTAGGGCATCTCGCCGAACCAGACGATATCGGGGCGGGTGGCGCGCTGGCCGCATTCGGGGCAGGGGGTGCTGGCCTGCATCACCTCGGGCGCGGGCCAGCGTGCGCCGCAGGCATGGCACAGCGCGCCATACAGGCTGCCATGCATATGGATGACATTTTGCGAACCGCCTCTTTCATGCAGGTCATCCACATTCTGCGTGACAATCAGCACCTCATAGCGCGGGTCGGCCGCAAGTCTGGCCAGCGCGATATGGGCGGCATTGGGCCGGGCGGCACTGGAGGCCGCGCGGCGCATGTTGTAGAATTCATGCACCAGCTCCGGGTCGGCCTCGAACCCTTCCGGCGTGGCCACATCCTCGATCCGGTGATCTTCCCATAGCCCGTCCGACGCGCGGAAGGTGCGGATGCCGCTTTCGGCGGAAATACCGGCACCGGTGAGAATCACGATCTTCTGTACGGGCTTGGCCATAGTATTCTCCTGCTTTAGGGTCCTCCTATGCGTATCCTGTTTCTATGCTTAGGCAATATCTGCCGCTCCCCTGCCGCCGAAGGCGTGTTTCGCGATATGGCGCGGGAGGCGGGTCTGGCGGTGGTCACCGATTCGGCGGGCACCGGTGGCTGGCATGTGGGCGAACCGCCCTATGGCCCGATGCAAGCTGCGGCACGGGCGTGTGGCTATGATCTGTCGGATTTGCGCGCCCGCCAGTTGCAGGCTGCGGATTTTACCCGATTCGATCTGATTCTGGCGATGGACCGGCAAAATCTGGCGGATGCCCGCGCTTTGGCGCCGCGCTCTGGCGGGGCGGAGCTGCGGCTGTTCCTGCCGGAGGATCTGGCCGCGGGCGAGGTGCCGGATCCCTATTATACCCGTGATTTCGACGGGGTCCTGCACCTGATCGAGGCGGGGTCCCGGCATGTGATAGAGCGTCTTCAGGCGCGGGGCTGAGACGAAAACGGGCCGGAAAACCGGCCCGATCCATATGCAGAGCGATGCAGCTTAGCCGCAATAGCCCTCTGCCGCAGAAACGAAATTCTTGTAGCGCGCCCAGAAGTCCGTATCGGAGGGGCGGCTGGAGGTGCGGACCTCCTGGGCTTTGTCGGGGTCGGTGAAAAACTTGGCGGCGCGGCGTTGGTCGCTATTGCTGAGCGTGATGTCCGCGACATTCTGGATGCAGCTGCACAGCTCGGAATTCGAGGTGCGTCCGCCTTGCTGGCAGGCGCGGTCCAGCGGGCCGGCCTTGGCGATGGAGCCCATGCACAGGCTCAGGGTGAACGCAGTGGTTGCGATCCGGATGACGTTTTTCATGCTCTGCCTCGATGTTTTTGGGTCGATTTTATGGGCGCTGCTCGCACATCTTTAATTTGCCAAGATAGTTAACAAAATATGAATGACATCTCAAAGCTCACATGTGCCGCTCGCCGGAACGTGAAGTCTTATTCGACGATTTCTGCCGGATAGCCCGCGCCTTTCAGGGCTGCCAGAACGGTCTCGGGGGGCAGGCCGGTGACTTCGACCTCTTTGTCTTCCAGAAAGACGTCCGCCTTGCCGCCAACCTCTTCGATGGCGCTTTCGACAGCCGCTTTGCAATGGTTGCAGGTCATAGTGGGCACGGACAGGATCATGGCGGTCTCCTTGGGATGATACCTGCCTTAACTTGCGCGGCCTTCGCGAAAGGTCAATGGATTCGCATGAATTGGCCCCGTGACATGCGCGGAAGGCTTGCCAAACACTTTTCCACAGGCCATAGCGGGTCATTCTCGGGTAGCTTAGGGCCTGCCCTGTGAATTTCTCTTCCCGCAACGTCGAAACCTATATATATCGCGCGCCATGACCGATCTCGACCGTATTCGCAATTTCTCCATCGTGGCGCATATCGACCACGGTAAATCCACTCTCGCCGACCGGCTCATCCAGATGACCGGGACGGTGGCCGAACGTGACATGAAGGCGCAGCTTCTTGATGCGATGGATATCGAGCGCGAGCGCGGTATTACGATCAAGGCGAACTCTGTCCGGATCGAATATCCGGCGAAGGATGGCAAAACCTACATCCTGAACCTGATCGACACCCCCGGCCACGTCGACTTCGCCTATGAGGTCTCGCGCTCTATGCAGGCCGTTGAGGGCTCGCTTCTGGTGGTCGATGCCTCGCAGGGCGTCGAGGCGCAGACGCTGGCCAACGTCTATCAGGCCATTGATGCCGACCATGAAATTGTGCCGGTCCTCAACAAGATCGACCTCCCCGCCGCTGATCCGGAACGGGTGAAGGAAAACATCGAAGACGTGATCGGCATCGATGCGTCGGATGCCGTGGAAATCTCGGCCAAGACCGGCCTTGGTATCCCCGATGTGCTGGAAGCCATTGTCCACCGTCTGCCCGCGCCCAAGGGCGAGCGGGACGCACCGCTGAAGGCCATGCTGGTCGATAGCTGGTATGACAGCTATCTGGGCGTTGTCGTTCTGATCCGCGTCATGGATGGCGTGATCAAGAAGGGCGACCAGATCAAGATGATGAAGACGGGCGCCACCTATAAGCTGGACCGCCTGTCCGTGCTCAAACCGCAGATGGTCGATATTGCCGAGCTGGGTCCGGGCGAGATCGGGGTGTTTACCGCCTCGATCAAGCAGGTGCGCGACACCAAGGTGGGCGATACGATCACCCATGACAAAAAGCCCTGTGCGCAACCGCTTCCGGGCTTCAAACCATCGATTCCGGTGGTGTTCTGTGGTCTGTTCCCCGTTGATGCTGCCGATTTCGAGGCCTTGCGTGACGCGATCGAAAAGCTTCAGCTGAATGATGCGTCCTTCAGTGCCGAGATGGAGACCTCGGCGGCGCTTGGGTTCGGCTTCCGGTGTGGCTTCCTTGGTCTTTTGCACCTCGAGGTGATCCGCGACCGTCTGGAACGCGAATATGATCTGGACCTGATCACAACGGCGCCCTCGGTGGTGTTCAAGCTGCATATGAAGGATGGCGAGGTCATCGACCTGCATAACCCCGCGGATATGCCGGATCTGACCTATGTCGACCATATCGAAGAGCCGCGTATCAAGGCCACGATCATGGTGCCCGACGAATATCTGGGCGATGTGCTCAAGCTGTGTCAGGACCGTCGCGGGATCCAGATGGACCTGACCTATGCGGGCTCGCGCGCGATGGCGGTTTATGACCTGCCGCTGTCCGAGGTGGTCTTCGACTTTTATGACCGTCTGAAATCGGTGACCAAGGGCTATGCGTCCTTCGATTATCAGCTGATCGGCTATCGTGAGGATTTCCTTGTGAAAATGTCGATCCTCGTGAATGACGAGCCGGTGGATGCGCTGGCGATCATGGTCCATCGCGACCGTGCAGAAGCGCGTGGCCGTGCGATGTGCGAGAAGCTGAAAGACCTGATCCCGCGTCACATGTTCAAGATCCCGATTCAGGCCGCGATCGGTGCCCGCGTGATCGCGCGCGAGACCCTTTCGGCCATGCGCAAGGACGTGACCGCCAAATGTTATGGCGGGGACGCGACGCGGAAGAAGAAGCTGCTTGAAAAGCAGAAAGCCGGTAAGAAGAAGATGCGGCAGTTCGGCAAGGTCGAAATTCCGCAATCGGCCTTTATCGCCGCGCTCAAAATGGATGATTGACATCGCCGCCCCCTCGGGGGCGGTTTTGTTTTACAGGCCCAGATAATCGGCAAGCATTCGGCCCTCATGCGCGGTCAGACAGGGGCGGGCAAGCGCGGGCGGCGATGCGGCAAGCTCTGGGAAAAGCTGCAGGAAAGCGCGACGCTGTGGCTGTTGCAGACTGGCCAGTCCGGCCTGACCGGGGTGGAAGCTTTCGGACGGAATGCCATTGGCCGAGATGATTTCGTGGGTGTCGAAGAGCAGATGGAAATAATCGACCATCCCGCCTTGCCGGATATAGATCGTGCGGTCGTTCTGGAGATCGCTTGCGCAGACAAGCACCTCGTCCTCGTCAAACAGACATTCGGCCTGCCAGCCGCGCATCAGCATCCGGTGCTGTTGCGACACCTCAAGCGGCTGCGTGTTGCCAAGCGTCCCTGCGGCAAAACGGATGGGCGCAAAACGGTCTTTCGCCTCGACACGGCGATGCCCGATCCAGAGGATCGGTTGCGGCCCGTGATCGGCGGTCTGCACGAAATCCCCCTTTTGGAGCGTTTCAACAGGGCGCGGCCCATAGAGTGTGTCGATCAGTGTGCCCGCCCCGAAACATAGGGGAAACCGCAATGCATTCTGGTTGCTGAGGGTAAATTGCAACCGCGCGTCTGCCAGGATCAGGCGTCGGAGTGCCGCAATACCGAGGCCGCATAGACCCGCATCGGTACAAGCGGCTTCGAGGAGCGCGGCAAGCAGCGTTTCGGGACCAGCGTCCGGATAGCAGACATAGCTGGTGCCCGCCACGTCCCATGCGCTGACATCGACAGGCGTTCCGGTCGTCAGGCGGTAGCCTTGCAATGTGATGAGGGCCGTGGCCGTGCCGCTACCGACATAGCGGGGCGTATTCCCGCACCATTGCCGATGGGCATGATCGTCTTGATCCGTGCCGATGGCCCCCATCCCGAACGGGAGGCCGCCTGTGCTTTCGGTCCGGAAACTGCGTGCTCTTGGGGCGGCCTCGGGGGCAAGCAAACCGCCCGTATAGGATTGGACCAGTCCGAAATCTTGCCGGTGCAATGTCATAGGGAAACTCCGAAGACGTGTCTGATCAACAGGGCACTGGCTATCGGGCAATGAGGTAGAAAAACGGGACAAAAGCGATACGGAAACTGCCGCCGAGCGACAAAAGCCGCAAGGTTGACCATAAGGGCGGTGGCGGAAGGTGAGTCTTTTGTTGAAATCCTACCTTATCAAAAAATCTATGAATTGAAACGTTTGACAACCCACGCTTCGCGAAATGGCGTCATTTTATGCGCTGACCTGATGATGTATCGGTAAACCTGCTCATTCCGATAAAGAGGGTCGGATGAATTGGGGGCGGATGCCGTTTTTTGCAGCATGGCTGGGCTATGGGCTAGCGCAGCAGGTAAAGGAGCGCCGAAAGCGTGAAGAAGGACAGCGCGGTTGCGGTAATCAGCGCCGTGGCCGCAACATCCTCGCGGTGGAAGCGGATACCGAAAAGCATATAGACCGACATCATGGGCAGGGCGGCATTGACGATGGCTGCGGCTTGCAATGTGCCCAGATCGCTATGGGTGCCTAAAAACAGCAGGCTGGTTGCGCCGACCAGCAGCGGATGGCCCAGCAGTTTGCAAAGGGTGATCCGGATCACGCCCCAACGGAACGTCTTGAGCGATAGCTCTGCCACCGCGCCGCCAACTGCCAGCAAGGCAATCGGCGCGGCCACGGGGGTCATCAGCCGGATCGCCTCCAGAAGCACCGTGGGCAGCCCGAGCCCCGTCGCTTTCCAGACCAGTCCCGACAGGGCACCGATCAACAGCGGGTTGGTCAGGATTCCGGCAAACAGGCGCCGCAGCTTGGCCCATGTCAGGCCGCTTTCCACCTCGATCACGCTGACCGCCAATGGCGTGATAATGAGGTTTTCGATCAGAAGTGCCATCGCGAAAATGTCGAAAGCGATCTGCTGGCCGAAAACGAAGGTCGAGATCGGCAGGCCGAAAAAGGCCGAATTCGAGCACGAACACCCCATTGCCTCGAAGGCGCGCACGCCGTGGGGCTTGCCTGCAAGCAAGGCTGTGCCATAGCCCAGCCCGTAGCTTAGCAGTGACCCGATCGTGTAGGAAATGAAAATAGCCGGATGCAGCGCCGTGTCATGATCTCCGGCCGCAACGGCTGCAAAAACCACAAGCGGCAGGAAAAACCGGATCACCAGCCGCCCTGCGCCGCGCAGATCTGTCGCCGCGATATAGCGGATGCGGATCAGGACGAAGCCCACCACAATCAGGATGTAAATCGGTAAGATCAGGCGAATAATGTCGGACATCGGGGGCACCGTTTCTCTCGCCTTGCCTTGATAGCATGCAAGAAACGGGGTGCAACGTGAATGAAATCCCTCTTTTGGCGCTAAAATGTCGGTTTCGGTCTTGACCGGTTTTCCCTAGCTGCGAATTAGGCAGGGAATGCGCGGCAGGGATGTCTGATGAAGGTTTTATTTGAGTGCGGCCCGCTGGGGAAAGAGACGTGTTTTGACGCGCCAGCCGAGATTTTACGGGCCGACAGTCCCGAAGAGGTTCCCGCAGTTCTGGCGCGGATCGAGCGGTTGCGGGCTGAAGGGTTCTGGCTGGCGGGGCTGTTTTCCTACGAGTTGGGCTATTGCTTCTCCGAGAAACTCGCCGCGCTTCTGCCCCAGGAACGGCGTGATCCGCTGATTGCGATGGCGGCCTATCCCGCGCCGCGGGTTGCCGCGCCGCAGACCGGCGAGGCGCATGTGCACGATCTGGTGCCGCTCTGGTCGGCGGCCGATCACGCACGGGCATTCGACCGTTTGGCCGAACATATCCGCGCGGGAGATTGCTATCAGGTCAATCTGACCTTTCCCATTCGGGGCCGTCTTTCGGGGCAGGCCGAGGCGCTTTACGCCCGTATGTCGCAGCACGCCCCCATGCCGCATGGGGCCTTTCTGGATTTGGGCGATGTGCAATATGTATCCCGCTCGCCGGAACTGTTTTTCGAGATCGAGCCGGAGGGAAAGATCCGGACGCGCCCGATGAAAGGAACCCGTCCGCGAGAGGCCGATCCGCTCTCCGATCAGGCGCAGATCGAGGACTTGTACTCCTCCGAGAAGGATCGCGCCGAGAATCTGATGATCGTTGATCTGCTGCGCAATGACCTGTCGCGTGTGTCGCGGCTGGGCAGCGTCAAGGTGCCCGAGCTGTTCAGGATAGAAACCTATCCCACTGTCCATCAGATGGTTTCAACGGTCGAGGCGCGGTTATGGCCCGAGAGTGGCGCGGCAGAGATTATCAAGGCGCTCTTTCCCTGTGGCTCCATCACGGGCGCGCCGAAAATCCGTGCCATGCAAATTATCCGCGATCTCGAACCCTGGGCGCGCGGGGCCTATTGCGGGGCTATCGGCTGGATGGCACCGGATGGGGGGATGCGCTTCAATGTGGCGATCCGCACATTGCGCTGCGAAGCGGAAGAGGTCACGCTAAATGTCGGGGGCGGGATCGTCTATGACAGCCGCGCCGAGGCCGAATATGAGGAAGCGCTATGGAAAAGTCGCTATGCCGGACCTGTCCGCCCGATCTGAACGTTATCGAAACCTTCCGTGTGGATGCGGGGCATATCGCCTTCTGGCCGCTCCATCTGGCCAGATTGCAGCGAACCTGCCTGAAACTCGAGATACCCTTTGATGCCAAGGCTGTGCAGGCGGCCTTGGCCGCATTGCCGAAAGAGGGGGTATTGAGGGGGCGGCTGACCGTGGATCTGGCCGGCAGGCCGACATTGGGCTTTGCGGATTTGCCTGCTACGAAGACGGTCTGGAACGTCGCGATTGCCCCGCAGATGCTGCGTTCGGATGATCCTTGGCTATCTGTCAAGACAACCCAGCGGGGGCTCTATGACACGTTCCGCGCCAACTTGCCGCAGGGGATCGACGAGTGGATTTTCCTGAATGAGCAGGGGCGGCTTTGCGAGGGCACGATCACCAATATATTTGTTGGCGAGCTGCAAAAACTGCGGACGCCACCTTGCGCGGCGGGACTTCTGCCGGGGGTTCTACGGCAAAGTCTTTTGGAAGCGGGCCACGCTTATGAGGATGATCTTGCCCCGAGCGACCTGCGTGATGGCTTCTGGATTGGCAATGCGCTGCGCGGCTTGATCCCCGCGCAGCTTGTTGCAGTGGAAAGGGCATAGGCGCCTATCTGTTTGAGACAGGCACCTATTGTGGTCAGTTCAGGCTCTCAAGAAGCTGGCTGAGCGCGTCTCGTTCTTCCGCACTCTGGTTAAGAAGGCGCTGCGCATTGGATAGTTCTCCATCAGCGGGGGCCTCGGGCGAGGGATTGGCCAGATCAAAGGCCTGAACAAAGGCTTTTTCCGAGGCCGATCCGGATTGCGCCAGCGCGGCCCAGTCCCGACGACGCAAGGCGCTATCCGGACTTTCATCCGAAAGCTGCGGGGCGGCGCCGCCTTGGTTCAGGGCATCTCCGCCGGCAAAGTAGTTTTGCGCCTGCACGCGGATCGCCTGTGCCTCGTCACTTTCCAGCCCGCTGACATAGGTCATTGCCGCCGGGCCGTCATGCTCCAGCAGTGCTGCCTTCGCCATCAGAAGGCGCGATGCAGGAGAGAGAGGCTGATCCGATTGCAGCAGGCTCTGCACATTGCTTGGCAGCCCCAGATCAATCAGGCGCTTGGCAATAAGCTGGTAATCTGCCGTGTCCAGCCCTGCTTGGGCGATGACGTCCTTATGCTGGAAATAGAAGACCAGAAGATCCTGATCCGCGAGATCGCGGATCGCGCGTTGTAGGATCATTTTGCGGCTCGCGTCATGCAGAGGCGCATCCAGTGTTTTCGGCCAGTTCGCCAAAGTGGTCATGGCGCCGTTCCAGTCCGAGCGGCTGGCGCGCCCCAAGGCCTCGGCGCGCAGCAGCTTGGCGGCGTCGGGTGAGGGCTGCAATTCGATTGCCAGTGCGGCCGCATTTTCCAGAACCAGTTCATCCATCGGATGATGATCGCGGAACGCGGTTTCGGCGATCATGAGTGTCGCGACGACCGCATCTTCGTTATCGCGTTCGACAACCGGTTTCAGGCTCTGTTCGATTGCCGCCGCATCCGCATGTCCGTGGTCGATTGTCGCGTCGAGCATAACGGCTTGCAGGCTTTTCTCATTTTCGCCGCGTTCCAGAGAAAACCGAACAGTTTCAGCCTCTTCCGGATATCCCAGCGCTGTCAGCTTGTTGACCAGAGGAACGCCCAAAGTGCGACGCAGCGAGATCGGAAGATCCGAATATGTCCGCTGGACTGCCTTGAGATTGACGCTGAGAGGGTCGCTTTTCTCCTGTCCCATCATTGCCCAGAAGGCAACGGCACCGTCACACGCGCTCATCGCCAACAAGGGGTTGGCCGAAGAGACCGGCTCGCCATCTATGACATTCGCCATCAGCTTCACAGCATCCTGCGCTTCCGGATCTATCGGGAAGTTTTGCAGAATTGATTGCGCTTCGGCACCGAAACCAAAGGCCAGGTAGGTCTGTGCCAAACGCAATGCCCCTTGTTCGTTCGGCTTGTCGAACTCTCCGATCAGCGAACGCCGAAGGCTGGAAATAAGGGCGAAAGGATCCCCTTCTTCGGACCATTCGCGCAATGCAAAATCGGCATTCGGTGCGCAGCGGCTGTCATTCAGCATGTCGCCGAACTGCATCTGTAACGAGCCCGCATCCCGATCAACCACTGTTTCCGAGTGGATCGCGATATGCTCGGTTTTGCGGGTCGGTTCCGGCGGGGGCGGGGTGACTGCGGCGGGGGTGGGTTCCGGGTCGGGGATCGTCGGCAATTCGAGCTCGATCAGCCCTTGCGAGGCTGCGCGGCTTAATTGATGCAACAGCTGCGTTTCTGCTTCAGAGACGCGCTTGTCTTTTTCTTCCATCAACTGATCAAGCGCCAAAGCGCCCTGCACCGGCGGAACCTGTTTCGTGCGGGCGGGGGCGGGCTCGACGCTGGGCCGGACGTTCACGGGTGCCGGTGTTCCCGGTGTTTGTGCCGCCGGAGTTTCGGACAAACGCCAGTAGATATCGGGATCAGGCAGGGCGATTCGTGTCGCGGGAATGCTTGGGTTTTGGATCGGGGTGGTGATTTCGATTTGTGGCGCAGCGGGGGACTGCGGTCGGGCGGGGGCTTCCTGCGGGGCCAGACGCGCATCAACGACCACGGCCCCAGAGGCCAGCTCAAAGGCGGTAAGCGCGATCCCTTCCGGTGTCGCAATATCCAGCGCAGACGATCCATTGACAGGATACAACTCACTGATCCGCGTGCGGGGAATAAAATAGAAAACCTTGGAAAGATCGTATTTTACATCTGGTTTGTTGACCGAAAACGCGTAGCCGTTTTCATTTTGTTCCAGTGACCAGTCAACTTTTCCGCGAAACAGGAAGACCAACCGCGTAAAATCGGGATGTTCTCCCGATTGTACAGTGACGGTCTGCGCTGCGGCAACAGACGCAATGGTTGTCAGCAGTGTGCCGAGAAACAGATGCCTCATGCTGCCTCCGATTTTACGGATTTAAGCGCCTCTTCCAGAGCAGAAAAGCTCGGGCGGATATGGTGGGGCGTATTCTGGCGGCCAACTTCGATACAGATATTCGTTGCGTGGTTGTGCAGGTTTGCCACAAGCACTTCACGGATCAATTTATAGAAATGCGAGTCTTCATCCACCACCGCTTTGATGCGCGAGGCAAAGGGGCCAATGAAGCCATAGGCCAGAAACACACCGAGAAACGTCCCGACAAGCGCGCCGCCAATCATTTTACCCAGAACTTCTGGCGGTTGGTCGATGGACCCCATGGTCTTGATCACACCGAGCACGGCTGCCACGATCCCAAGTGCCGGCATCGCGTCCGCAACGTTCTGGATGGCGTGGCTTGAATGCATGGCATGATGGTAATTCGCCTCAAGCTGTTTTTCGAGAACCTCTTCCACCTGATGGGGGTCATCATAGTTCATCGAGGCCGAGCGCAATGTGTCGCAAATCATTTCGACTGCTTCATGATCATGAAGGATCTTCGGATATTTACCGAAGATCGAGGAGTTTTCCGGATCTTCGATATGCTCTTCAATGGCCACAGGATTTTGCCGCTGTAGCCGGATTAGCTCAAACAGCAGACACAGGAGATCCCGATAGTCATCCGGCTTCCATTTCGGGCCTTTGAAGACTTTCCCGATGTCCTTGAGCGCATGTTTGATTGAGGCCATATCGTTTGACAGAACGAAGGCCCCGACCGCGGCTCCACCGATCATGATCATCTCAAATGGCAACGATTTCAAGATGATGCCCATCTTGCCACCGGCAGCGACATAGCCGCCAAATACCATAGCGAAGATGATCACGATTCCAACTATGCCAATCATCGTCCGTCTCCATTGTTACGATGTGAGCATCGCAAAGGACGTTTAAAAAACTACTGACGCGCTTTACCTTTTTGGCGCGTTGGCGTTCCGGCCAGCCATAAGAACGCTGATCGTATAGGCTGTGTCGGGGGAAAGCCCCGCCATGATAGAGGCGGCGGCGGCAGGCTGCATGCGCCCCAAAAATCCTGCAGCAAATTCGGGGGCCATTGTCTCGAAAAGTGGAACCGCTTGTTTTGGCTTCATGTTTTCATACAAAGTCACAAGGCGCGTTACATCGTCTTCTGCACCGCGATCTGCAATCTGGACTGTCTTGGCCAGCTCTTCTTCGGCGGTTTTCATTTCTTGAATGCGTTGCTTGAGCCTGTCTTCCGCGACGCTGATCGCAGTGGCGCGGTCTGCAAGCAATGCTTCGCGTTCATCCAGCTTGCCCGAGCGGGCATTGACCTCCGATAGAAGTGCCATCACGCCTTCTTCGGTTGTGCAGTTCTGGGCCGCGACCGTGTTGGTAAGGTCGGCGGCCTTTGCCAAAGCCGTATCTGCCCCGGCAGCGATACGGACCGCCGCAGATCCTGCCAGGAGCGTTGCGATAATCAGAAGGGTATGTGCGGGTTTACGTTGGACCTTCCGGCCTTTGGCGGCTTTCGGGGGGGCGGGTTTGGCGGAAGGAGCCGCTTTCGGATCTGTCTTGCTCATTCGGCGGCCTCAATATTGCTTTCGCGTTGGCGGCGGCGCACGACCCGCGCACGTTTGGGCGATTCGGCTTCATCTGCTGCTGTGGGGATCTCTTCCTCGACCTCAAGGGGCGGGGTGCTGGCCGCAGGGCGGGGCGCAGCTTGGGGCGGCGCGGGAAGGTCGTGTAGCGAAGCCAGCATGATCTCAAGCTTTTCGGCCCCGATCTCCGCGCGCTTTGTCAGGTTGCGCAATTGTTCTGTGGAGGTATTTGCCGTGGTCTGGGCTTTTTCCAGTGCCTTGGTCATTTCATCGACCTGAGCGGACAGCACGGCAATCGCGCCGCCCATACCACTTTCAAGCTGATTGAATTTCTTGAGACGGCGCGACAGGACGATACAGTAGACCGCAGCCCCCAACGCGCCGGCGATGAGCAAAATATTCGAGATAAGTTCCATAATCACAATCCTCAGTTCAGCACGAATTCTATGATGAGCAGATCGTTGACGCGGCCTTCGCCGGTGACGATCTGGATGCGGCGCAGCATCTGGGCGCGCAGCTTGATAAGGGCTGTGCGGTCTTCAAGCTGGCTCAGCTCGACCGCGCGCAAATACCCGTTCAGAACATCCATCACCCGCGGACGCAGCTTTTCGACATCGGCCTGATAGGCCGTCGGGACTTCCAGCTCTGCACTGAAGCGCAGGTGGCGGGAACTCGAACCGCTAAGCGAGATGACCATAGGATCAAGCTTGATAAAGGAAATATCCGGCAGCTCTGCCGGTGGAGGGGGTTCATCGGCATGGGCGTCTTCGGCTTCGGGTGCGCCAAGAATCATGCCTGAATAGACTGCGAAGAAACTGCCGCCACCAAAAAGGAGCATCAGCACAAGGCCGATAATAAGCGGAAGTTTCGACTTTTTCTTCGGCTCTTCTGAGCCTTCTACCTGATCTGCTGTTGCATCTGCCATGGGATCATTCCGATTACTTCGTTGAAACCGTAATAAACCCAGACCCACTAACCGATTGTTAAGGGCGATCGGTGAAACATGAGGCGACGACTGGACAGAAGGTCCGCTCATGGAGGTGCGTCTTGGAACAGGTAACGGCCGTTTGGCAGGGAATGGATACGCGGCGGCGTTTCATCGTGCTCGCAGCAACCGGAATCGTTTTTGCTGCGATCTTGCTTCTTTCTGGTATGGCGTCGAAGCCATCCTATTCGCTGCTTTACGCAGGGCTGGAAGGAAAAAGTTCGGGAGAAGTCGTGACGGCTTTGGAGCAGCGCGGCGTTGCCTACGAAATTCGGGGCGATTCGATCTATGTCGACGCGACACGACGCGATGAGCTGCGGATGACCCTTGCTGCCGAAGGGCTTCCGGCAATGGGGGGCGCGGGCTACGAGCTGCTTGATTCGATGTCGGGTTTCGGGACGACGTCGCAGATGTTCGATGCGGCCTATTGGCGCGCCAAAGAGGGTGAGCTGGCGCGGACGATCGTTGCAAATCCCGGCATCCGCTCGGCGCGTGTGCATATTGCGCATGGCACCGACAATGCCTTCCGCCGCAGTATCGAACCTACCGCTTCCGTGTTTATTACGGCGACTTCCGGCTCGATCAGCCAGCAGCAGGCGCGGGCTCTGAAATATCTGGTGGCCTCTGCCGTGACCGGGATGAAGCCGGAAGATGTGTCTGTTATCGATGCCAACGGGGGCCTGATCTCGACGGGGGATGACGAGAATCTCAGCCAGAATACGGAAGATCGCGCGGCGGAACTGAAGAAAAATGTCGAGCGTCTGCTGGAGGCCCGTGTCGGTCAGGGCAATGCCGTGGTCGAGGTGTCTCTGCGCACCGCCCTCGAAAGCGAATCGATTACCGAGCGCACGATTGATCCTGCAAGCCGCATCGCCATTTCGACCGATACGCAGGAACAAAGCGATAGCTCGCAGTCGACTGATCCTGCCAATGTCACTGTGGCCTCGAACCTCCCGACCGGAAATGCCAATGCAGGCGGTCAGTCGCAGAGTAACAGCTCGCAAACCCGAGAGCGGACGAATTTCGATGTGTCTGAAACCCGCCGTGAAGTCTTGCGCAAACCCGGGACGGTGACACGCCTGACCGTCGCGGTGCTGGTGAATGGTCTGCCGACCACGGGTGCGGATGGCACGGTCACCTGGACGCCGCGACCGCAGGCAGAACTTGATCAATTGCAGGCGCTGGTGGCCTCTGCTGTCGGGTTCGATGAAAGCCGCGGCGATGTGATCACGCTGCAAAGCATGCAGTTCGAGCCGCTGACGGTTCAGGGCACCGAGGCGACATCTGTCGGCTTTATGGGCGGGCAGAATCTGGATGTAATGCAACTGATCCAGCTGGGCGTTCTTGCGGTTGTCGCATTGATCCTTGGTCTCTTCGTGATGAAGCCGATCCTGACCCAGCGCCGTCAGGTCGAACAGTTGCCGTCTTCCGTCGGGGATCCGAATGCCCTGACTGGCGAGATCGCGGATGGGGATGATGTTCCCGATGATATGCCGCTGGTGTCCGGCTTGGGCGGCGGAGACGACCTTGGCTTCGATCTGCCCTTCGCGATGGGGAATGCTTTCGATGATGCCGAAAATAATGCGGATCCAGTGGATCGCCTGAAGCGCCTGATCGAGGAACGCCGCGACGAGACTGTAGAGATCCTGCGCAGCTGGATGGATGAGAAGGAGGAACGCGCGTGATGCAACGCTTCGAACTGGAATCGTTTGAGACCACATCCCGTGTACCGCAATCTGTCACGATCGATCATGGCGAGCTGGAGGAAATCAAGCTCGCGGCCTTCGAGAAAGGCTATTCCGCCGGTTGGGAAGATGCGGTGGCCGCGCAGAATGCCGAACAGGCGCGTTTGCGGGCCGATCTGGGGCAAAACCTTCAGGCACTGTCTTTCACCTTCCACGAGGCGCGGCAGCATGTTCTGGACGCGATGAGGCCGCTGCTTGTCGATATGACGGCAAAGGTGCTTCCGGTTGTCGCGCGTCAGACGCTGGCGCAGACCATTGCAGAACAGGTCATGCCTTTGGCCGACGGGCTGGCAGATACGCCTTTGACGGTCGTGGTTAATCCAAACAGCATCGAACAGGTGCAAGAGCTTCTCTCGCAAGAGAAAAGCCTACCCCTGACATTTGTTGCAGAAGAAACGCTAGGCGAGGGGCAGGTGTATCTGCGCTTCGGTGGCAAAGAAACGCATATCGATCTCGACGGTGTCATCGCACTGATCGGAGATGCGATCGCCAGCTATTTTGGCGCGGTCCAGAAGGAGCAAAAGAATGACTGAGGCAGCAACCCATTCCTCGAACCCGTTTACCCAAGTTCCGATTGAAATCACGATTTCGGTCGGGAAGGCCCGCCCGATGGTGCGTGACCTGCTGCGGATGAAGCGCGATTCCGTTATGCCGCTGGATAGCCGCGTGGATGATCCTGTGGAGTTGTATGTGGGAGATAAGCTGATTGCGCGCGGGGAACTCACCGAGATGCAGGGGGAGCATGCCGGCCAGCTCGGGGTCCGCTTGACGGAAGTGATCGATCTGCAAAACGGGCTGTGACATGCAGATGTCACGGCTCGCCCTCTACGGGGCATTAACGTTAATGCTTTCTGCGCTGCCGACGATGGCGCAGGAAGTCACGCTTGATTTCGGTGGCGAGAATAGCCTGACCGGAAGCTCGGTCCTGCTGATTTCAGCCGTTACCCTGCTCAGTCTGGCTCCGGGCATCATGATCATGGTGACCTGCTTTCCCTTTATCGTGACGGTGCTTTCCATCCTGCGTCAGGCCATTGGTCTACAGCAGGCACCGCCGAACATGCTGATCATTTCGCTGGCCCTGTTTTTGACGTGGTTCATCATGGAACCGACATTTATGGAGTCCTATACCAACGGGATTTCGCCGCTGATGAATGGCGAGCTGGATATGATGCCCGCATTGGAAAAAGCCATCGCGCCGTTCCGCGTCTTTATGGCAGGGCGAACCAATCCTGAAACCTTCGCGTCGCTGGCCCAGCTGCGTTCGCCGGAGGCCACACTGGTTCTGTCGCCGGATGTCCCGCTGTCGACGCTGGTGCCCTCCTTCATGCTGTCGGAGATCGCGCGCGCTTTCCAGATCGGGTTTCTGGTGTATATCCCGTTTCTGGTGATCGACCTTGTGGTATCGGCGGTGCTGATGTCGATGGGGATGATGATGGTCCCGCCTGCGGTCGTATCCTTACCCTTCAAGCTGGCCTTCTTTGTGGTGGCCAATGGATGGGTGCTGATCTCGGATGCGTTGGTCCGCAGCTATTTCTAACAGAAAAGGCGCCTGAAAGGGCGCCTTTTTCGACTATGACACCAAGGGGTTATTTAACCTTGGCGGATGCTTCTTCCATGCGCACGGCATGTTCTTTGCGCAGATCGCGGCGCAGTTCTGCGGCATCCCAGCGATGCTGCTCTTCCTCCGTCTGCGGGGTCAGTTTCGGCACCTCGACGGGCTTGCCGATTTCGTCCACGGCGACCATCGTGAAATAGCAGCTATTGGTGTGACGGCGGCGGCCTGCGGTGATGTTCTCAGCCTCGACGCGGATCCCGATTTCCATCGAGGAGCGGCCCGTATGGTTTACGGCCGCCTGAAAACGCACCAGCTCGCCGACGAGGATGGGTTGTTTGAAGGTCACCTGATCCACCGACAGCGTCACCGCATAGGACCCCGAATAGCGGGAGGCCAGAGTAAACGCGACACGGTCCAGCTCTGCCAGCAATGCGCCCCCATGCACCTTGCCCGAGAAATTGGCCATATCCGGCGTCATCAAGACGTTCATCTCGAGCGTTTTGCGCTCGTCTTCGGTCAATCTACTGTTCATACTCGTCATGTCCCGTTTTGTTGCGGGCCTTAAGACATGTTGCGATAGAAATGGGAACCCCTCAGGAATGCAAATGCGCTTTGCATCAGCGGGATAGGTCGCAGCGATCTGTGGCTTGGGCGGCATTTCCGGCGCGCGCCTGCGCGGCTATTGCGCCAGATGCCGCAGCCCTTGGGTGACATCGGTGCGCACTGCCAGCCGGAGACCGGGTTCGTCGCCCGCCCGTAGCGCGGCCAGAATAAGCCGGTGATGGCGCGGAGGTTCGTTGCGCTGCATCTGGTTATACACCGCCCGCATGGTCGGCCCGAGCTGTAGCCAGACCGTTTCGATCACCGCCAGAATGGCCGGCGCCTGTGCGCGCAGATACAGGGTACGGTGGAATTCCAGATTGGTCCGGATATAGCCGATCGCATCCATTTTCACGACAGCTTCCGCATTGGCGTGATTGATCGTCGTCAGCCGGTCGATCAGCGCCATATGCGCACGGGGCAGGGCGCGCGAGGCCAGCTCAGGCTCGATCAGCGCGCGCAAGGCGGCCAGCTCCTCGATCCGGTCATTCGACAGCAAGGGGGTAATCACGCGCCCCGACGCCGAAAGGAACAGCGCGCCCTCGGCCACCAGCCGCCGCAGGGCCTCGCGCACGGGGGTCATCGACACACCGTTCTCCTTGGCCAGACCACGCAATGTCAGCGGTGTTCCGGGGGGGATTTCCCCATGCATGATCTGCATCCGCAACCGACGATACAGTTTATCGTGGACGGCGGTGTCGATCTGGCGTGTGGAGATGGTTGTCATGGTCTCTATGTGATCACGAATGCGGGCAAGGTCAATCGCGGAAATGGGTCGCATGCAGGCGCCCACCCTCATCGCGGAGCCAGCGCCGTTCCGCCCGCCAGTCAGGGCGCAGCTTTTCGACGATGGCCCAGAATGCTGGCGAATGGTTCATTTCGACCAGATGGGCCACTTCATGCGCGGCGACATAGTCCAGCACCTCGGGAGGCGCCATGATCAAGCGCCAGCTATAGCTGAGTGCGCCTTTGGAACTGCACGACCCCCAGCGCGAGCGGGTATCGCGCAGGGTGATGGCGCTGAAGCTCTGCCCGATCTGTGCGGCATATTGCTCGGTGGCCACCTGTAGCCTGCGCCGCGCATGGTGCTTGAGGAAGCTCTCAAGCTTGCGGGCCATGCGATCTTCGGGGCCGGGAACAAACAGCATCTGGCCCTCTTGGACGGGCAGGCGGCCCTGACCGGGGACAAGCTGCACCTCTGTGCCTTCATAAAGGATCGAGGCACCGTAGCGGATGCGCGTCACGGGCGGCAGACGGGCCACGGCTTCGCGCAGCCAGTCCTGATGGGCGAGCGCGAATTCCAGCGCGTCTTTCTCGGTGCCACGCGCGGGAATGGTCAGGGTCACGGCACCACCGCTGCGCGACACGCGCAGCCCGTAACGCCGTGCGCGGGCATTGTTGTGAAGCTTGATCTGCACATCAGGCAGGTCGCGCAGCGTGACGAAGCGCTGTTCGGCCTTGGCAGGTGCTGTCCCTGCAAAGCGCATTTTCGACGATAAGGCCATGATTGTGATGCAACCTCTTCATCTCATTCGGCGAAAAACTCGAAAAAGCTTTGACACGCCCCGGTCATTGTGGCAGTTGGCGTCGACTCTTTCTCTCAGAGCGTAGCCAGGAGAATTCCATGCCCAAAGAGGAATGGGGCGTCAAGCGCCTCTGTCCGCATTGTCAGAGCCGGTTTTACGATCTGAACCGCGACCCGATGATCTGCCCGGTCTGCTCGAACAGTTTCACGCTGGAAAGCGTTTCGAGCGGGCGAGGTCACGTTCTGGTGGCGGACAAAACCGGTAACAAACAAGCCGATCTGGATGTCGATGATCTCGGCGATGATGATCTGGATGATGATGCAGGTGATGTCGATCTGGATGATGATCTGCTCGACGAGGATGATGACGATAATGTCTCGCTCGACGATATTGCGGATGTCAGCTCGGATGACGACGACAACTAAGTCTGTAACCAGACTGTTCTGATAAAAGGGCGCGGCTATTGGCTGCGCCCTTTTTATTGTGTCTGCGGCCTGTGTTCCGGCGCGGTTCACATGGCCGTCCGGCATGAAAAAGGGCAGCCCGAAAGCTGCCCTTCCTGTTGCGCTCGAAGCCCGATCAGGCGTGGATTGCGCCGTCACCACAGGCCAGAGCCGCCTCACGGACCGCTTCCGAGAAGGTCGGGTGCGCGTGGCAGGTCAGGGCCAGATCTTCGGCAGAGGCGCCGAATTCCATCGCCACACAGACTTCGTGGATCAGGTCGCCTGCGCCCGGGCCGATGATATGCGCCCCGAGAATGCGGTCGTTCTCATCCACGATCAGCTTGGCGAAACCATCCGCCTGGAAGACGGCCTTGGCGCGCGCATTGCCCATGAAGGGGAATTTGCCAACCTTGTATTTCACGCCGTCTTTCTTCAGCTCTTCCTCGGTTTTGCCGACCGATGCCACCTCGGGGGTGGTGTAGATCACACCGGGGATGACGCCATAATTGACATGGCCATGCTTGCCCGCGATGACCTCGGCAACGGCCATGCCCTCGTCTTCGGCCTTGTGGGCCAGCATCGGGCCGATGATCGCATCGCCGATCGCATAGACGCCTTTGACAGTGGTCTGCCAATGGGCATCGGTCTTGATCTGGCCGCGCTGTTCCATCTCGACGCCGATTTCCGCCAGACCCAGACCATCGGTATAGGGCTTGCGGCCGGTGGCCACGAGAACGGTATCCGCGTCGATGGTGACCTCGCTGTCATCCTTGCGCAGCTTGTAGGTGACCTTGGCCTTGCCGCCCTTGGTCTCGACCGATTGCACAGCCGCGCCGAGGACGAACTCCATGCCCTGCTTGGCAAGGATCTTCTGGAACTGCTTGGACACCTCGCCATCCATCGTGGGGGTGATCACGTCGAGGAATTCGACCACGGTCACCTTGGCGCCCAGACGCGCATAGACCGAGCCCATTTCCAGACCGATAACGCCTGCACCGATCACAACGAGCGATTTCGGGATTTTTTTCAGCGACAGCGCGCCGGTGGAGGACACAACGGTCTCTTCGTCGATCTCGATCCCCGGCAGCGAGGACGGCACCGACCCCGAAGCGATCACGATGTTTTTGGCGGTGTGAACCTCATCACCGACCTTGACCTGACCGGCGGCAGGGATCGAGCCCCAGCCTTTGAGCCAAGTGACCTTGTTCTTCTTGAACAGGAACTCGATACCCTTGGTATTGCCGTCGACGACCTCTTGCTTATAGGCCTTCATCTGGTCCCAATCGACCGAAGGCGTTTTGCCCTTCAGGCCCATCTTGGCGAAGTTATGTTCGGCTTCATGCAGCTCGTGGGTCGCATGCAAGAGCGCCTTGGAGGGGATGCAGCCCACATTGAGGCAGGTGCCGCCCAGCGTCTCGCGGCCTTCGACACAGGCGGTTTTCAGCCCCAGTTGGGCACAGCGGATAGCGCAGACATAGCCACCCGGGCCGCCGCCAATCACGATCACATCAAATTCAGCCATTTTTTGCTCCTATCTGTCAGGTGCGGATTATATCAGTCGGGCAGGGATAGCCCCGCCCTCGTTTCAGATCAGGCCGATCAAAAGCACGGCCAGAGTTGCAAGAAGCCCGATCCCCCAGAACAGCGAACGCCACGGCGTCCAGCCCAGTGCATAGGCGGGGATAAAGGCGAACCTTGCGACAAGAAAGATGCCGCAAAGCGTGGTTGTCAGGGGGCCCGTCTGCCGTGTCAGTACCACCAGAAGCACCGCAGGCGTGAACAGGATGAGGCTTTCAAAGGAGTTGTTCATCGCGCGCTGGAGGCGGGCGGTCACCACCGAAAGCGGCTTGGCCGGAGGGGTGTCACGCGGGCTGAGCGCATAGCCGCGCGGCAGTTCCAGATTGGCGCGCACCGCAAACAGCACCATCAGGGCGATATGCAGCAGCACGGCCAGACCGAGCGCGCTAAGTTCGGGGGTGGTGAATTCGATCATGGGAGCCTCAGAGGATTGCCGACAGGATCATAACAAGCGTGGCCGCAAGACCCGCCAAGAAAATCACAGAGCGCCACGGCACCCAGCCGAAAGCATAGGCCGGAAGATAGAGCGCCCGCGCAGCCACATAGACCCAGGCGCAAAGCGCGCTCAGCCAGCCATTCGTGCAGGTGAACTGCACCATGACCACCGCAATGACAAACGGCCCGATATTCTCGGTATGGTTCGACAATGCACGGCGCAGGCGCAGGGTTTTTTCCGACAGCCGCGCCTCGAGATTTTCACGGGTGCCCAGATTCCCCTCTTTGCCGATATCGGCCTCGAGGGATCTTTGTGACCACAGCACGGCCGCCAGATGTATCAGCACGGTTGCGGCAAGGGCGTAGAGTTCGGGGGTCATGCCAGAACCCCTTCCGGTTTACGCAGCGCAAGCGAAAATCCTGCGATTGCGGCCAGAATGCCGTCCAGCAGCGGCCAGAAATTTCCAAGGCTCAGCCCGCCTGAAATGGCATGCAGGTAATGCAGCGCGCAGAGGGCAAGGGCAAACAGCCAGACCGGACGTTGCGGCGCGCGCAGAGAAAACTGGAGACAGAGCAGCAGAGCAAGGTCGACAACCAGAATGATCATATCGGTTGCCTCGGCCCGCCCCATCGCAAGGAACGCGGTGAGAGCCGGGAAATAGAACGCCCGAAGCGCAATCTCCGCCCAGATCATCCATCGTGCCAGTTGCATCAGTCTTGCCTCGAAACGCACCTGTAGGGGGTGCAGGGGTGTGGCGCCCCGTGACAGGGCGCCACATATCGGATTACAGATCCATCAGCAGGCGGCGCGGATCTTCCAGCGCTTCTTTCACGCGCACGAGGAAGGTCACAGCCCCTTTGCCGTCAACGATACGGTGGTCATAGGACAGCGCGAGATACATCATCGGACGGATCTCGATCTTGCCATTGATGACCATCGGACGGTCCTGGATCTTGTGCATCCCGAGGATACCCGATTGCGGCGGGTTCAGGATCGGCGAGGACATCAGCGAGCCATAGACACCACCGTTCGAGATGGTGAAGGTACCGCCCTGCATCTCTGCCATCGACAGCTTGCCGTCACGCGCGCGCTTGCCTTTTTCCGAGATCGCTTTCTCGATATCGGCAAAGGACATGCTGTCGGCGTCGCGGATCACCGGAACGACCAGACCCTGCGGGGTGCCAGCGGCCACGCCCATATGGACGTAGTTCTTGTAGACGATCTCGTTGCCGTCGATCTCTGCGTTCACTTCCGGCACTTCTTTCAGAGCGTGGCAGCACGCTTTGGTAAAGAAGGACATGAAGCCCAGACGTACGCCATGTTTCTTCTCGAACATGTCTTTGTACTGGTTACGCAGCGCCATCACTTCCGTCATGTCCACCTCGTTATAGGTGGTCAGCATGGCGGCGGTGTTCTGGCTGTCTTTCAGGCGCTTGGCGATGGTGGCCCGCAGACGGGTCATCTTCACGCGCTCTTCGCGGGCTGCGTCATCGGCATTTGCGGTGCCGCGCGGCATCTGCACGGGGGCTGCCGCCACTGCCGGAGCAGGGGCCGAACCCGCTTTGGCCACATCTTCTTTCATGATGCGACCATCGCGGCCGGTGCCGGTGACCGAAGCGGGGTTGATGCCCTTTTCCGCCATCGCTTTTTCCGCCGAAGGCGCGTTTTTCACGCCTGCGCCCGAGGCCGCTTCTGCCGGTGCGGCTGCGGGGGCCGGAGCCGCTGCAACGGAGCCTGCCGATGCGCCTGCCATGATCACGGCCAGCTTGGCCGATGCGTCCACCGTGGTGCCTTCTGCGGCCACGATTTCCGACAGAACACCCGCAGCGGGGGCCGGAACCTCGACCGAAACCTTATCGGTTTCCAGCTCGCACAGCATTTCGTCCTGTGCGACCACATCGCCGGGTTTCTTGAACCAGGTCGAAACAGTGGCTTCGGATACCGACTCGCCCAGCGACGGAACCATCACATCCACGGCTTTGCCTTCGGAGCCACCCGCTGCCGGAGCCGCTGCCGCAGGGGCCTCGGCTTTGGGAGCGGTGGCTGCGGCTGCGCCGCCCTCGGTGATCATGGCCAGAAGCGCATCCACACCCACGGTGGTGCCTTCTGCGGCCACGATCTCGCCCAGCGTGCCTGCCGCGGGGGCCGGAACTTCGACGGTCACTTTGTCGGTTTCCAGCTCGCACAGCATTTCGTCTTGGGCAACCGCGTCACCCGGCTTCTTGAACCAAGTGGCGACAGTGGCCTCGGTCACAGATTCGCCCAGCGTGGGGACGCGAACTTCGGTACTCATGGATTATCCCTCCAGTGCATCATTGACGAGCGCGTCCTGCTCGGCCTTGTGCGATTTCGCCAGACCCGTTGCGGGCGAAGCGGAAGCGGCACGGCCTGCATAGCGGGCGCGGGAATGTTTGGCGTCGAGTTTCGACAGGACCCATTCCAGGTTCGGTTCGATGAAGGACCAGGCGCCCTGGTTCTTCGGTTCTTCCTGACACCAGACCATCTCTGCGCCTTTGAAGCGGCTCAGCTCGTTCGTCAGCGAATTCGCGGGGAACGGGTAGAACTGCTCGACACGCAGCAGATAGACATCATCAAGACCGCGCGCATCGCGTTCGGCCAGCAGGTCGTAATAGACCTTGCCCGAACACATCACGACGCGTTTGATATCGGCATCGGGTTTGAGCTTCATATCGGAATTGCCTTTTTCCGCATCGTCCCACAGGACGCGGTGGAAGAAGGAACCGGTGATGAAATCTTCCTTGGTCGAGATCGCTTTCGGATGGCGAAGCAGCGATTTCGGCGTCATCAGAACCAGCGGTTTACGGAAATTCCGGTGGATCTGGCGGCGCAGGATGTGGAAGTAGTTTGCGGGCGTGGAGCAGTTCGCGACGATCCAGTTGTCTTCCGCGCACATCTGCAAGAAGCGTTCCAGACGCGCCGAGGAGTGCTCGGGGCCCTGGCCTTCGAAGCCATGCGGCAAGAGCATCACCAGACCGGACATCCGCAGCCATTTGCGTTCGCCCGAGGAGATGAACTGGTCGAACATGATCTGCGCGCCGTTGGCGAAGTCACCGAACTGGGCTTCCCACAGGGTTAGCGCATTCGGCTCTGCCAGCGAGTAGCCATATTCAAAGCCCAGAACCGCATATTCGGACAGCGCCGAGTCGATCACCTCGTAGCGGGACTGGCCTGCTTTGATGTGATTGAGCGGGTAATAACGCTCTTCGGTTTTCTGGTCGATGAAGGCCGAGTGACGTTGGCTGAAGGTGCCGCGGGTCGAATCCTGACCGGCCAGACGCACCGGATAGCCTTCCGACAGCAGCGAGCCGAACGCCAGTGCCTCGCCGGTTGCCCAGTCAAAGCCCTTGCCGGTCTCGAACATCTGGGTCTTGTTGTCCAGCAGACGCGCCACGGTCTTGTGCATGTTGAAATCGTCGGGCGCGCTTACCAGCGCCTTGCCGACTTCGTTATAGGTCTCTTCCGAGATCGCGGTGGAACCCGCGTCATAGACCTGACCCTCGCGCTCCATGTTCTTCCAGCGGCCATCAAGCCAGTCAGCCTTGTTCGGCTTGAAGGTCTTGCCCGATTCGAACTCTTCGTTCAGATGCGCCTGGAAGGCGGCTTTCATATCCTCGATCTCGCCCTCGGGGATCAGGCCGTCTTTCACCAGACGCTCGGTGTAAAGCTGCAGCGTCGTCTTGTGACCCTTGATGTTGGTATACATCGCGGGGTTGGTGAACATCGGCTCGTCGCCTTCGTTGTGACCGAAGCGGCGGTAGCAGAAGATGTCCAGAACGACGTCCTTGAGGAACTTCTGGCGGAACTCGGTCGCCACTTTCGCGGCATGCACAACGGCTTCCGGATCATCGCCGTTGACGTGGAAGATCGGCGCTTCCACCATCAGGGCGATATCGGTCGGGTAGGGCGAGGTCCGCGAGAAATGCGGCGCGGTGGTGAAGCCGATCTGGTTGTTCACCACGATATGGATCGTGCCGCCGGTGCGGTGACCACGGATGCCTGACAGCTGCAGACATTCCGCCACAACGCCCTGGCCCGCAAAGGCCGCATCGCCGTGCAGCAGGATCGACAGAACCTCGCGGCGCTCGCTATCGTTGAGCTGGTCCTGCTTCGCACGGACCTTGCCCAGAACAACGGGGTTCACGGCTTCAAGGTGCGAGGGGTTCGCGGTCAGCGAAAGGTGGACCTTATTGCCATCGAACTCGCGGTCCGAAGATGCGCCAAGGTGATATTTCACATCGCCCGAGCCATCGACGTCTTCCGGCTTGAACGAGCCGCCCTGGAATTCGTTGAAGATGGCGCGATAGGGCTTCATCATCACGTTCGACAGCACCGACAGGCGGCCGCGGTGCGGCATGCCGATGACGATCTCTTTCAGACCGAGGTTACCACCGCGCTTGATGATCTGCTCCATCGCGGGGATCAGAGCCTCGCCACCGTCCAGACCGAAGCGCTTGGTGCCCATGTATTTCACATGCAGGAACTTCTCGAAGCCCTCGGCCTCGACCAGCTTGTTCAGGATCGCGCGGCGGCCTTCACGGGTGAAGGTGATCTCTTTGTCATAGCCTTCGATACGCTCTTTCAGCCATGCCGATTGCTCGGGGTCCGAGATATGCATGTATTGCAGCGCGAAGGTGCCGCAATAGGTGCGCTTCACGATCTCCATGATCTGGCGCATCGAGGCGATTTCCAGCCCCAGCACCTTATCAAGGAAGATCGGGCGGTCCATATCGGCATCGGTGAAGCCGTAGGATTTGGGGTCGAGTTCCGGATGCGGAACATCGTCATGCATTTTCAGCGGGTCGAGATCTGCGGCAAGGTGGCCACGGATCCGGTAGGCGCGGATCAGCATCAGCGCGCGCACGGAATCCAGAACGGCGCGCTGGATCGCGCCCTCGTCCAGCTTGACACCTTTTTCTTCGGCTTTCTTGCCGATTTTCTTGCCTGCATCCTTGGCTTCGGCCACGGGCCATTCGCCGGTCAGGGCCCCCATGATCTCGCTCGGCGCCGAAGCCGGCCAGTCACGGCGTTCCCAGCTGGGACCGGAGGCCGATTTTTTGACGCTGGTTTCATCGTCATGCAGGGTGCGGAAGAACTCTGCCCATGCCGCGTCGACCGAGGTCGGATCATTGGCAAAACGGGCATAGAGCTGCTCGACATATTCGGCATTGCCCCCCTGAAGGAAGCTGGATGCCTGGAATTGGCTGTTTGGAGATTCGTCGTTCATATGGTCACCTGTTCAGGTGGATGGGTTTGGAGCGGCCCGCGCGTGTCGCGGACCGTGATACGAAGTTGGGCCTTACTTGCTGTAAGGCGAGATGTAGGGCTGGCTCGCCGCAGACAAGCCCGCGGCATGTGCACAGCCGTCAGAGTATTTGGACCAGTCATTGGCGCTCGTGCACCGAGCTGCCTGTCCGTTGACGATTGTCCCGTTGGTGCGGGCGCTGTTGGCCACCGCATAGCCTGTGTCACCGGTCGGGGTGGTGCCCGCCGGAACCTTGCTGCGACCGACAATAGGCCCTGTGGTGATTGGGCCGGGGGCGGCTTTCACCATCTGATCTTGAATTTCCGAACCGGCGGTGTCGGCCTGCTCGTGAATTTTTCCGCTCCCCCAATAGTTACCCGGACCACAGGCCGTCAGCCCGACCGCGCAAGCCCCCAGCAAAGCGGCTTTGCCCAGACGGAAGAAACTGGTTGTCTTCGTGGTGTTCATGTTGAAAGCCCTTCTTCGCGGCATGTTTGCGCGTGCCATGCGGACGCCATTTGCAGAGTAAGTCGGAGAGAAAGTTTCCGCATTATCAAGAGCTGTCGCTCCGCGCGCGGAAAACTGCATAGAGTTAAGAGAAAAACTCCCTGATACCGAAGCATGCGGAATGATCGCGTGGCCCAAAGCAGAAAGGCCACCCTGACCAGGCGCGGTCCGGGTGTTTTTAAGCAAGTCTGCAATCCGTCTTTTCATCATTCCGTCCTCTACCCGACCTTTTATCGGGCTGACGTTTTCGAAAGCGACCTCGGAAGGGCAAAACAGAGAAGCCATCTCTGCTCAGCTCTGCCGAGCGGCACCCAATCGGCGCCGAGGGCCCGCGCAAATCACCTGCGCGGGCACCGGTAGTCAAGTCCTTAGCCCTTGATGGCTTTCATCACGGCTTCGCCCAGCGTTGCGGGGCTGTCTGCCACGACGATCCCTGCCGATTTCATGGCTTCGATCTTCGATTCCGCATCGCCTTTGCCGCCAGCGACGATTGCGCCTGCGTGGCCCATGCGGCGGCCCGGAGGGGCCGTGCGGCCTGCGATGAAGCCCGCAACCGGTTTCCAACGGCCTTTTTTCTTCTGCTCGGCGAGGAATTCTGCGGCTTCTTCTTCCGCCGAACCACCGATCTCACCGATCATGATGATCGACTGGGTTTCCGGATCGTCAAGGAACATGTCGAGCACATCGATATGCTCGGTGCCTTTGATCGGGTCGCCGCCGATGCCCACAGCCGAGGACTGGCCCAGACCCATATCGGTCGTCTGTTTGACGGCCTCATAGGTCAGGGTGCCCGAACGCGACACAACGCCGACCGAGCCACGCTTGTGGATATGGCCGGGCATGATGCCGATTTTGCAGGCGTCGGGGGTGATGACGCCCGGGCAGTTCGGCCCGATCAGGCGCGATTTGCTGTCGATCAGCGCGCGCTTGACCTTCATCATGTCGAGCACCGGAATGCCCTCGGTGATGCAGACGATCAGTTCCATTTCCGCGTCGATCGCTTCAAGGATCGAGTCGGCCGCGAAGGGCGGGGGAACATAGATCACGGTCGCATTCGCTTCGGTGACATGCTTGGCTTCATGGACCGAGTTGAACACCGGCAGGTCCAGATGCTTCTGGCCGCCTTTGCCGGGGGTCACGCCGCCAACCATCTTGGTGCCGTAAGCGATGGCCTGTTCCGAGTGGAAGGTCCCCTGCGAGCCGGTGAAGCCCTGACAGATGACTTTGGTGTTTTCGTTGACGAGAACTGCCATGATCTTAGCCTTTCACCGCTTTCACGATTTTCTCTGCGCCGTCCGACAGGTTGTCTGCGGCAATCACGTTCAGGCCGGAAGTCGCAATGATTTCCTTGCCTTTTTCGACATTGGTGCCTTCAAGGCGGACAACCAGCGGAACCTGCAGGCCGACTTCTTTCACGGCGGCCAGAACGCCTTCCGCGATGATGTCGCAGCGCATGATGCCGCCGAAGATGTTGACCAGAATGCCTTTGACGTTCTTGTCGGAGGTGATGATCTTGAAGGCCTCGGTGACCTTTTCCTTGGTCGCGCCGCCGCCCACATCAAGGAAGTTCGCAGGCTCTGCGCCATAGAGCTTGATGATGTCCATAGTGGCCATCGCCAGACCCGCGCCGTTCACCATGCAGCCGATTTCGCCGTCGAGCGCGATGTAGTTCAGGTCGTATTTCGACGCTTCGAGTTCCTTGGAATCTTCCTCGGTCTCGTCGCGCAGGGCCTGGATGTCGTGGTGACGGTAAAGCGCGTTGCCGTCAAAGCCGACTTTGGCGTCCAGCACCTTGAGGTTGCCATCGGGCATGACGATCAGCGGGTTGATCTCGAGCTGCTCCATGTCCTTCTCGATGAAGGCTTGGTAGAGCTTGGCCAGAAGGCCGACCATCTGTTTGACCTGACCCCCTTCGAGACCCAGCGCGAAGGCCACACGGCGCCCGTGATAGGCTTGGTAGCCCGCCGCCGGATCGATCGAGAACGACAGGATTTTTTCGGGGGTCGCTGCGGCGACTTCCTCGATATCCATACCGCCTTCGGTCGAGCATACGATCGACACGCGGCTCGACTGGCGGTCTACCAGAAGCGCCAGATACAGTTCGCGGTCAATGTCCGAACCGTCTTCGATATAAATGCGGTTGACCTGCTTGCCTGCGGGGCCGGTCTGGTGCGTCACCAGCGTCTTGCCCAGCATCTGCTTGGCCATCGCTTCGGCTTCTTCCACCGATTTGGCCAGGCGCACGCCGCCCTTTTCGCCGGCTTCCGGCTCTTTGAAATGGCCTTTACCACGGCCACCGGCGTGGATTTGTGCCTTCACAACCCAAAGCGGTCCGTCGAGTTCGCTTGCTGCGGTCTTGGCCTCCTCTGCCTTCAGAACCGCGCGACCCTCCGAAACCGGGCAGCCGTAGCTCTTGAGGAGCTGCTTCGCCTGATATTCATGAATGTTCATGATCTCCGTCCCATGCTGGTGCGATTTGCGGCAGACTGGTACAGATTGTCGCAGGCTGACAAGCTCAAATTGCCCTGCGCGCTCAGATGTGAGCGGAAATCCGTCTTTTGTGATCACAGCCTTATCGGGTGTGATCACAAGCAAGATTCTGTTAGCGATTCAACTTTCGCTTGGGCAAAATGGGTCGAATCTTCGAAGCCTGATCGTGACAGGGGAAAGTGATGTGCCAATGACAATGTCGAACCGCGCGCCGGATCATCCGCAATGGGCTGTGGTCGGCTTGATGGACGAGCCCGCCCCCCTGATGGCGGCTTGGGTCGCCCATCACGTGGCCATCGGGGCAGGGGAGGTGCATGTGGTCTTCGATCGTCCCGACCCGCCGACCGAGGCGCTTTTGCGCGGCGTCTCGGGGTGTTTCGTCCATCGTTCAGGCGAGGACGGCTGGGCGCTGCACTGGAAGGCGCGGCGCCCGAACCGCCATCAGGCACGGCAGAAATATCATGCGACACGGATCGCGAATGAAACTGCGATGGACTGGATAATCCATTGTGATGCCGATGAATTCGTCCATCTTGAACGCCCCTTGTCATGGGAACTGGAAAAGACCCGCGAGAAGGCGTGGCTACGGCTGGAAGTGTTGGAGCGGACCTTTGTTCCGGGCGTCACAGGGGGCGATATCTTTCAGGGGGTCTTCCGCAAGCGCTGGGATGCGTTTGCCGAAGAGGGGGCGGCGTTCTACGGTCCGCGCGCGCGGTTTCTCAACCGTGGCGTCTCGGGGCATATCGCGGGTAAGGCCTGTATGCGCGCGGGGCAGGGCTATGTGCTGGGGGTGCACCATCCGACCGAGCATTGGGACGCACCGGGCGGGACGGTCACCCTGCCTTACCGGCCCTCCTATAACGCGCGCCTGATGCATTTCGACGGGCTTACCCCTTTGCATTATATCCTTAAAATGATGCGCCGCGCGCTGACGCAGGTTTCTGGCGCGCCGGTGCCCTATGCGGCGCCGAGGGTGGCGCAATTCGAGGAGGCGGCGCGTCTGGCGCGGGATCCGCAGGCATTGTGGGATCACTGGTTTGCGGTGCAAGGGATGACCGAGGCGGAAGAGGTAGCTCTGGTGCAGCGCGATCTGGCCGAGCGCGTTGCCTGCCCTGTCCTGTCGCATGCGCAGGCCCTGTTTCCCGAGCTTGATTTCTCGCCTGCGGGCTTTGACCGTTTGCTGCTGGAGCATGAAGAGGCATTGGTGGCCAAGGCAAAAGAGAGGCTGGGCTTTGATGCGCAGGCTTTTCTGGCCGAAGCCTTTACCGGTTAGCGCAAAGGTCGGGGCGAAGGCAGAATGCAAAAGGCGCAGCCGAAGCCGCGCCTTTCACGTGAAACATCGCTATGGCTCAGGCCAGCGAGCTGTCGATACCTTTGCAGGCCTCGACCAGACCGTTCACCGCGTCGACCGATTTGTCGAACATGGCTTGCTCGTCTTTGTTCATCTTGATGTCGACAACACGCTCGATGCCGCCAGCACCGATCACGGTCGGCACGCCGACATACATGCCGTCAAGGCCAAGCGCGCCTTTGACATAGGCCGCACAGGGCAGAACGCGCTTCTGGTCCTTGAGATAGGCTTCCGCCATCTCGATCGCCGAAGTCGCCGGAGCATAGAAGGCCGAGCCGGTTTTCAGCAGGCCAACGATCTCGGCGCCACCGTCACGGGTGCGCTGGATGATCGCGTCAAGCTTCTCTTGCGTGGTCCAGCCCATCTCGACGAGGTCGGGCAGCGGGATGCCGGCAACGGTCGAGTAACGTGCCAGCGGCACCATGGTGTCGCCGTGGCCGCCCAGAACGAAAGCGGTGACGTCTTTCATGGAGACGTTGAACTCGGTCGCGAGGAAGTGGCGGAAGCGGGCCGAATCCAGCACGCCTGCCATGCCGCAGACTTTCTCGGCGGGCAGGCCGGAGAATTTCTGAAGCGCCCAGACCATCGCGTCGAGCGGGTTGGTGATGCAGATCACGAATGCGTTCGGGGCATATTGCTTGATGCCTTCGCCGACCGATTTCATGACTTTGAGGTTGATGCCCAGAAGGTCATCGCGGCTCATGCCGGGTTTGCGCGGCACGCCGGCCGTCACGATGCAGACATCTGCACCTGCGATATCGGCATAGTCCGTGGTGCCTTTCAGCGTGGCGTCAAAGCCTTCGGACGGGCCGGATTCGGCGATGTCCAAGGCTTTCCCCTGCGGGGTGCCTTCGGAAATGTCGAACAGGACGACGTCGCCAAGTTCTTTGAGGGCTGCAAGATGGGCGAGAGTACCACCGATCTGACCTGCGCCGATAAGCGCAATCTTGGGTCGGGCCATGAATTCCTCCGTCGTGGGATGGATATAAGTGACGGGTGATGGGTAGGGGGTTTTTAAGCTTTAGGCAAGAGCAGCGCACGGTTTCCTGCAGCTTAAGCGTGTTATGTATGCCGTGGTGTACGGCCTCGCCAGCAGGGAACCTGAGTGACTACAATCACTTATCCGTGACAGCCGCCGTAGCCCTTGGCGCAAAAAACCCGTTTTTCTGGGCCACTAGATCTCTTTTTTGGGTCTGTATGTGTCGGAGGTTTCAACCTTTTGGGACGCGGACTTATAGTTCAGCCCCGAAGCGATCAGGCAACTTGTTCCATTGGGGGTGGTCGCAAGCAGCGTCCATGATCCGCTCTCTGCCGCGAAGAGTTCCATCAATGTATTATTGGCGGCAATGCCGGTACTGCGGCGTGTTTCCTGATAGCGGTTGGCAAGTTCGACAACGATATCGGCCCGTTTGCCACAGGCATTTGTCTCGGCCCGCAGGTTTTGTGCGGCAAGGATAAGCGCGAGGAAGCCCAGAGAGAGGGCAAAAAGCTTCTTTTGCATGAATCGCCCATTGGTTGTGATATGTCCTGCGCACTAAACTGCGCCCAACTCGCGAAAAGAAGGTTAACGGCGCAGAAAGAAACCGGGCTGCCGCGCATAAAAGGAATATTCTGCGTCGCGGCAGAAATTATGTTGCAATTTGTTTTCTTTTTGTGATCTTTTATTCCACATCGAAGGATGGGAGGAGAATCATGTCGGCACAGCCTTATCGCTCGGTGCTTTATATTCCGGGGTCGAAAGAGCGGGCGCTTGAAAAAGCGACGGGTCTTGAATGTGACGCGATCATCTTCGATCTCGAGGATGCCGTGGCGATTGATGAAAAGGTCAATGCGCGGGATATTCTGGTTTCGGCTTTGAAAACAGCCGATTATGGCAATCGTGCGCGGATCGTCCGGGTGAACGGGCTGGACACTGATTGGGGCCGTGAAGACGTGCTGAGCATGGCGCGGGCCCTGCGCGAGGGCGCGAAGATCGATGCGATCCTGATCCCCAAAGTGAATACACCTGCCGATCTGGACGCAGTTGCCGATCTGGTGGCGGAAGTGCCGCTTTGGGCGATGATGGAAACCTCGCTTGGGATGCTGAACGCGCAGGCCATTGCCGCCCATCCGCGCTTGCAGGGCATGGTCATGGGTACCAATGATCTGGCCAAAGAGCTTGGTTCGCGTTTCCGTGCCGACCGTCTGCCGATGCTGCCGGGGCTTGGCCTGTGCCTGCTGGCCGCCAAGGCCTATGGCAAGATTATCGTCGACGGGGTGTATAATGCCTTCAAGGACGAAGAGGGGCTGCGGGCTGAATGTGATCAGGGCCGTGATATGGGCTTTGACGGCAAGACCCTGATCCACCCCGCGCAGCTTGCGGTTGCCAATGCCGCCTTCGCGCCCTCCGAGGCCGAGATCGATCTCGCCCGACGCCAGATTGCGGCCTTTGACGAGGCGCAGGCCAACGGGCAGGGCGTTGCGGTTGTCGATGGTAAGATCGTTGAAAATCTGCATATCGTGACAGCGCGGCAGATCCTTGCAAAAGCAGAGGCGATCTCCGCACGGATTTAAGCCAAGCGGAGTAAGCCAATGATCCTTCTTATCCTCGGTGTCGTTATCTGGGCACTGGCGCATTTGTTCAAACGGCTGGCGCCCGAAGCGCGCGCGAAGATGGGTCCGCAGGGGCGGGCGATGGTTTCGGGGCTACTGGTCCTGTCGCTTGTGCTGATGGTCATCGGCTATCGCAACGCCGACGGGGCGTTTTTCTGGGGGCGCAGTCCTGCCGTGACGGGGATCAACAACCTGTTGATGCTGGTTGCCGTCTATCTCTTTGCGGCGGCGGGGATGAAGACCAAGATCGCGCAGGTCTACCGCCATCCGATGCTGCTGGGCGTGGTCCTGTGGGCTGTGGCCCACCTGCTGGTCAATGGCGACACGCCCAGCTTCGTGCTCTTTGGCGGCATCGGCATCTGGGCGCTTGTCGAGATGGTGCTGATCAGCCGCACGGCGTGGGTCCGGCCCAAAGGCAAAGGTGCCAAGATGGAGATCTTCGCGATCCTTGGCACTGTTATTGTATATGGCGCAATCGCGCTTGTGCACTATGCCTTTGGCTATCCGGTTTTCGGCTAAAGGAGCGGGACATGAAAGCTTATCGTTTTCTCACGGCAGATGACACGAGCGAATTCTGCCACAAGGTCACCGAGGCGCTGTCCAAGGGATGGGTGCTGCAGGGCGATCCGCAATATGCGTTTGATGCGGCCAAGGGCGTGATGCGCTGCGGGCAGGCGGTGACGAAAATTGTCGAGGGCGACTATTCGCCCGATCTGAAACTGGGGCAGCTGTAACGCGCCCCTGAAACGGGAGGAGTGCGGGCATGGCCAAGACGAATTCGGGCCGGTTCTTCGAGGATTACACAGTGGGGCAGGTGCTGAAACATGCCGTGCCCCGCACCGTATCGGGAGGGGAGAGGGCGCTGTATCATGCGCTTTATCCGGCGCGTGGGGCGCTGTATTCCTCCGATGCGTTCGCGCGGTCCTGTGGCCTGCCTGCCTCGCCCATCGATGATCTGGCGACGTTCCATGTGGTCTTTGGCAAGACGGTGCCGGATGTGTCGCTGAATGCCGTGGCCAATCTGGGCTATGCCGAGGGGCGCTGGCATCTTCCGGTCTATCCGGGTGATACGCTGCGCGCTGAATCCGAGGTGATCGGGCTCAAGCAGAATTCCAACGGCAAATCCGGTGTGGTCTATGTCCGCACCCGCGGTCTGAACCAGCGTGACGAGACGGTTATGGACTATGTGCGCTGGGTGATGGTGCGCAAAGGCAATCCCGATGCGCCCGCGCCCGAGACCGTGCTGCCCGATCTGAAGACGGTGGTGGATCCGGCAGATCTGGTGCTGCCCGAGGGGCTGGACTTCACGGGCTATGATTTCGACCTTGCGGGCGAGCCGCATCGCTGGGGCGATTACGAGATCGGCGAGAAGATCGACCATGTGGATGGCGTCACGATTGAGGAGGCCGAACATATGCTGGCGACCCGCCTTTGGCAAAATACCGCCAAAGTGCATTTCGATGCGACCTTCCGCCCTGACGGCCAGAGGTTGATCTATGGCGGCCATATCATCTCTATGGCGCGGGCCTTGTCGTTCAACGGTCTGGCCAATGCGCAGATGATCGTGGCGCTCAATGGCGGCGCGCATGCCAATCCGTGCTTCTCGGGGGATACTGTCAAAGCATGGTCGGAAGTGATTGATAAGGCTGAAACTTCCGCACCCGGAGTGGGGGCGTTGCGGTTGCGTCTGGTGGCAGTGAAGGCGACAGCCTCCCCCTTTGCCCTGCGCGGCGAGGATGGCAAATATCTGCCCGATGTCCTGTTGGATCTGGACTACTGGGCGTTGTGCCCGATGTGATCGTAATGCATTGAATTTCAATGCATTCGGAAATAGGAAAGTGTTTTTAGGGGTTGATCGCGCGGCCAAGGTAACGCAAACGGCTCACATTGTTGCGACCCGTTTTGAGACCTGTAATGAGTGCCACGCGATCTCCTAAATCCTACGGAACTGCGGTTTGCCTATGCGGCATCTTCGGTGTGATGGGTGTCCATCACTTCTATTTGGGAAATATCTTGCACGGGTTGGTCGACTTCGCCCTGTTTGTCGTCACCATCGCATTGTTCCTGCATGACAATCCGTTGGCCCTTCTGTTTTTGCTGGCGGATGTGCTGCACACGATCATCGTGTTCTACAAGCTGATCACGGAACAGGAGCGGGATGGACAGGGGCGGCTGGTCTGCCTTGCATCAACACCTGTTTGACCTTCCCTCATATTGGAGATTTCCATGACCGCGACCCCGATCGAGCCGCAAACCACCGCTATGGCGGAATCGACCAAGGGCTTTGTGCCTGCCGTGCTTCTGTGCTTCTTCCTTGGTTCGCTGGGCGTGCACCGTTTCTATCTTGGCAAGATCGGCACCGGCATTCTGATGCTGCTGACCCTTGGTGGTCTGGGCATCTGGTCGCTGATCGATTTCGTCCGCCTTGTGGTCGGTTCGATGAAAGACAAGAACGGCCTGCCGCTGCGCCGCTAAGCGCCGCCTCGTCCGTATTTCGATGCCCGCGATGCCTCTTCGCGGGCATTTTCCGTGGAATAATCGCCCCGAATACAGCCGCGACTCTCTGAATGTGTTTTTATAAACTGACAAAAACACTCATGAATTGTTAGCGCTGAAAATGTGATCACGCTGCGAATTCATGTGATCACAAATGAAATTTTCGTATCTCTTTTGAGTGAAACAGCACAAATTTTCTAGTCGTGGCGCGTGACACCTGCGACAGATCGTCCTATGCATGTGCCAGACATTATTCCGGCCAGCCCCGCGGCGCCCGTAGCAATAGCCGATCGTCTTTTGCCGCGCGAATTTCGGGGCCAAGCGACAGAGGGACCCACTATGGCAGAAACGAAACGGGTTGAGAGACCCCTTTCCCCCTTCATGATCGGGCAGTATTACCGCCCGCAGATGACCTCGATCTCATCCATCACCGTCCGCATCACCGGCATCGCCACCTTCGGCTTTGCGGTGCTGATCGTGCTCTGGCTGTTGACGGCTGCCACCTCGGCGGGTGCCTTCGCCGTTATGGACGGCCTGCTGCGCAGCTTTATCGGTGACCTGCTGATGATCTGCGCCGTCTGGGCGCTTTGGTACCATATGCTTGGCCGCCTGCGTCACGTGATCTGGGATTTCGGCTATGCGCTCGACATCAAAAGCTCCGAGACCATGGGCCGCGGCATGTTCATCGGGGCCACTGTCCTGATGCTCTTCACTATCATCGTGCTCTGAGGAGGGTGGCTATGAGATATCTTACCGATCGTAAGCGCGCCGTAGGTCTCGGGGCTTCGGGCGGCGGCACGCAGCATCACTGGAAGATGATCGTCAGCTCGATCCTGATGGTCATCGCGGTTCCGGTGTTCATCTTTACCTTTGGCGCCGTCTATGGCGGCAGCTACGAAGAAGTCATTGCCTTCTTCAAAAATCCGGTTGCAGCGATCGTCGTCGGTCTGACGATGACCGTGATCATCAACCACGTCAAACATGAGGTCCATGAGGCAATCGAGGACTACATGCACGGCACTTGCGAAAAAATGGCGATTGTAGCGACCTCGGCTCTGGCGAATATCCTGATCGTGGCCGGTCTGTTCTCTCTCGTCAAAATTGCGCTCTAAGCGCAAGACTCCGATTAGGAAGATCTGATATGGCTTCAGCTTACGAATACGAGACGCATAAATATGACGTCGTGGTGGTCGGTGCCGGTGGCGCCGGTCTGCGCGCGACGCTGGGCATGGCGGAACAGGGTCTGCGCACCGCTTGTGTCACCAAGGTTTTCCCGACCCGTTCGCATACGGTGGCAGCACAGGGCGGTATCGCCGCCTCGCTGGCCAATATGGGCCCCGATAACTGGCAGTGGCACCTTTACGACACCGTGAAGGGGTCCGACTGGCTGGGTGATACCGACGCGATGGAATATCTCGCGCGTGAGGCCCCCAAGGCCGTCTACGAGCTTGAACATTACGGCGTGCCGTTCTCGCGCACCGAAGAGGGCAAGATCTACCAGCGTCCCTTCGGCGGCCACACCACCGAATTCGGTGAAGGCCCGCCCGTGCAACGGACCTGTGCCGCCGCTGACCGCACCGGTCACGCGATCCTGCACACGCTCTATGGCCAGTCGCTGAAGAACAACGCCGAGTTCTACATCGAATATTTCGCCATCGACCTGATCATGTCGGAAGACGGCAAGTCCTGTGTGGGCGTGCTGTGCTGGAAACTGGATGACGGCACCTTCCACCTGTTCTCGGCGAAAACCGTCGTTCTGGCGACCGGTGGCTATGGCCGCGCCTATTTCTCGGCCACTTCGGCCCATACCTGCACCGGCGACGGTGGCGGCATGGTGGCCCGTGCGGGTCTGGCGCTGCAGGATATGGAATTCGTTCAGTTCCACCCGACCGGCATCTATGGCTCGGGCTGCCTGATCACCGAAGGCGCGCGCGGCGAGGGTGGTTACCTGACCAACTCCGAAGGCGAGCGCTTCATGGAGCGTTATGCACCGACCTATAAGGACCTTGCGTCCCGTGACGTGGTCTCGCGCTGCATGACGATGGAAATCCGCGAAGGTCGCGGTGTGGGCGAGCATAAAGACCACATCTTCCTGAACCTCTCGCACCTTCCGCCGGAAGCACTGCACGAGCGTCTGCCGGGCATCTCGGAATCCGCGAAGATCTTTGCGGGCGTCGATGTGACCAAAGAGCCGATTCCGGTTCTGCCGACGGTGCACTACAATATGGGCGGTATCCCGACCAACTATTGGGGCGAGGTCATCAACCCGACCGCAGACAACCCCGATGCCATCGTTCCCGGCCTGATGGCTGTGGGCGAGGCGGGCTGTGCCTCGGTGCATGGTGCCAACCGTCTTGGCTCGAACTCGCTGATCGACCTCGTGGTGTTCGGTCGTGCGGCGGCGCTGAAAGCGGGCGAGATCCTCGACCCGAACGCGCCCAACCCCGCGATGAACTACAAGGCGGTCGATGCGGCCTTCGCGCGGTTCGACGCGATCCGCTATGCCAAAGGCGGTACGCCGACGGCAGAACTGCGTCTGGAAATGCAGCGCACGATGCAAGCCGATGCGGCCGTGTTCCGTACCGACAAGACGCTGGCAGAGGGCGTCGAGAAGATGAAGGCCGTGGCCTCCAAGATCGACGATCTGTCCGTGACCGACCGTTCGCTGGTGTGGAACTCGGATCTGATGGAAAGCCTCGAGCTGACCAACCTGATGCCGAACGCGATGGCGACCATCGTTGGTGCAGAGGCCCGCAAGGAATCGCGCGGTGCCCATGCCCATGAGGATTATCCGGATCGCGACGACGTCAACTGGCGCAAGCACTCGATCATGCGTGTGGAAGGGGCGAATGTCGACCTGACCTATCGCCCTGTCCATATCGACCCGCTGACCAAATTCGAGGATGGCGGCATCGATCTGGCCAAGATCAAGCCGAAGAAGCGGGTCTACTGATGCGGGGGCGGCTGGGGCTGGCTCTTGGTAGCGCACTTGCGCTGCTGGGATGCGCGAAGGTTCCGGTCGCTCAGGCAGAGAAAATCTGCCTTACGCGTGTGCAAGAGGCGCGTCCGATCTCCGGTTCTGTGGGATTGGGCGTGCGGGACGGAAAACCGGCAACGGCTTATGATGTCAAACTCGGGATTTCTACGGACACGTTCCGCGACCCGAGCGAGGTTTATAAGAATTGCGTGTATCAGTATTCCGGCCAACTGCCACAAACACCGCTTTATGACAGGTGATCCGCTGCCCGGGAGGTCCGGGCACGGTTGCGAGATTTATCCGAGGGGCTTCGCGACGAAGCCAGATACGCAGCGGCGCCCCTCGTCCACACATGATCGGAGGTAGAAACATGGTTCAGTTTTCCCTACCCAAGAATTCGAAGATCCGGGTCGGCAAGACCTGGCCGAAGCCGGAAGGCAAAAACGTCCGCAAATTCCAGATCTATCGCTGGGAGCCGGAAGATGGTGAGAACCCGCGGGTCGACACCTATTTCGTCGATCTGGCGAAATGCGGCCCGATGGTTCTGGACGCGCTGATCAAGATCAAGAACGAGATCGACCCCACGCTGACCTTCCGCCGCTCGTGCCGCGAAGGGATCTGCGGGTCCTGCGCGATGAATATCGACGGCCATAACACGCTGGCCTGCATCTTCGGTCTCGACGAGATCAAGACCGATGTGGTCAAGATCTACCCGCTGCCGCACATGCCGGTGGTGAAAGACCTGATCCCCGATCTGACGCATTTCTATGCGCAGCACGCGTCGATCATGCCGTGGCTGGAAACCAAGACCAACCGTCCGGAAAAAGAGTGGAAGCAGTCCATCGAAGACCGCAAGAAGCTGGATGGTCTGTATGAATGCGTTATGTGCGCGTCCTGCTCGACCTCCTGCCCCAGCTACTGGTGGAACTCGGACCGCTACTTGGGTCCGGCAGCCCTGCTGCACGCCTACCGCTGGATCATCGACTCGCGCGATGAGGCCACCGGCGAGCGTCTGGATGCGCTGGAAGACCCCTTCAAGCTCTATCGCTGCCACACCATCATGAACTGCACCAAGACCTGCCCGAAAGGTCTCAATCCGGCGAAATCCATTGCCGCGATCAAGCAGATGATGGTCGAACGCGCGGTCTGATCCGTATCTCCATGCTGTTGTCCCGCCCCCGCTTTGTCGGGGGCGTTGGCATTTTAAAGGCACGTTTTGCATATTGCATTGCAGCGAATGCATGTAAGCCTTGCGGTTGTGCCCATAGCCAGACGTCATAAAAGCTTTATGTAGGCGTGCAGGGAGGAACTCGGAAACACTGGAGAGTTCCATGAATCAAATCGTCAAATTCCCCGAAACGGCCGAGTCCGCTCTGAAGCATGAAGACGCTCTTGCCTATTATGTGCCCAGTTCGCGGGTGGAGGCATCGGCCCGGAAGGATATTGAGGAGAAGCCGGCAAACATCGCTGTTCTTGATGAGATGTATGGCTACTATACCGCCTGACCTCCGGTCTTAGGGCAGATGAAAACCCCGGTTGGATTGGCCGGGGTTTTGTCGTTTTAGGAGAGGTCTTCATGAAGTTAGCTACCCCCGAGCATGCCGCGCCCCAAGATGCGGCGGCTCGCAAATCCATCGCGCCGGTGATCTGCTATCCGGTGGAGACCCTGCCCAAACCGGATCTTGCCGCCTATCGCGCGGCACGGGCAGGGGCCACGAAGAGTGACGAAGTGATTGTGCCCCCGCGTGACGGGCGCTGCTTCCATGTAAAGGCGGGGCAGTTCTTCCGGATTTCTTCGGTGGAGGGGCCGCAGGTCGGGGATCTCAACCTGTGGTCGGCAGATTTCTCCGAACGCTTCTACTCGGGAAAGACCCGCGCGCTGCATGGCACCCATCTTTCGACCGGCGACCGGTTCTGGTCATCCTTTCCGACGCTGCGCCCGATGGCCACGATCGTGGATGACAGCCTTGACTGGTACGGGATCGATGCCGATGGCGGTTCGGTCCATGATGTGATCGGCACCCGTTGCGACCCCTATACCCATGCTTTGCTCAGTGACGGGGCGCAGTATCATCATTGCTGCCATTCCAACCTGACACGCGCATTGGTGCAAGAGACAGGCATGGCGCTGACGGAGGCCGAGCGGCATGTGCATGATGTGTTCAATATCTTCATGTGCACCGGTTTTACCCGCGACACGGGGCAGTATTTCATGAAAGCGAGCCCTGTCCGGCCGGGCGATTACATGGATATCTTCGCCGAGATCGACCTTGTCGGCGCGCTGTCGGCCTGTCCCGGTGGAGATTGCTCTGCCGAGCATAGCTCGGACACTGCCGCCTGCTATCCGCTCAAGGTCGAAATCTTCACCCCCGAAGCGCCGCCCTCGGGATGGGTGTCACCGGCCCGCAACCGGTATTGTGGCACGCACGGGCTGTAATGCCGTCAGGCAAGACAGGGCAGGGGGGGGCTGGAACGAAGATTCCGGCCCCGTCGTCTTTTCTCTTACTCTTCGGGAAGCCGGAGTTCGCTTTCCACAAACCGCTCGAACGCATCAAGATCTATCGCCTGAAACTGGCCGAAACTCTGGATCCAGATGATCGCCTCGCTCATGGAGGTGGGTTCGAGCTTGCACCATTTCACCCGACCGCGCTTCTCCTGACTGATAAGCCCTGCCTGACTGAGGATCGCGAGATGTTTCGAGATCGCGGCCAGCGAGATGTCGAACGGGCTGGCGACATCGGTCACCGCCATATCGTCTTCCAGAAGCATGCGCAGGATCTCGCGCCGTGTCGGGTCAGCGAGGGCGGCAAAGATCGTGTCGAGATGGGTCGGTGCGGGCGCGGTCATGCGCTACCTTATTGAGCTTTTTCAACAATGGTCAACCGATGGGTTGAATTTGCATTTTGAGCCAATTCACCGATGCGGTCATATTGTCGCAGCCATTCCGCTTTGCCGAAAGGATGAAAAAACAAAGAAAGCAATGGGTTGAGAAAGTTTCTTGATGGCGCCAACAGCGTTGACTCACTGCGCCGTGACGTCTATCACAGCCTTAACACGACCAAGGGCCTGAGAGATGAGCAACGAGCCTGATCCCGAACGTTTGAAAGCGCTCGAAGACCGGCTTGCGAAAGTCTCCAAGCAGGCGTCTGGGCAGGCCGAGGACGCACCGCGCGGCGGTGTCGCGCAATCCGAGCTTGCCTGGCGCATGGTCATAGAGCTGGTGTCGGGGCTGGGGATCGGTTTCGGGATCGGCTACGGGCTTGATGTCCTGTTGGGAACGCTGCCGATCTTCATGATCATCTTCGTTCTGCTGGGGCTGATTGCGGGGGTGCGCGTGATGATGCGTACCGCTGCAGAGATAAATGCGAAACCTGAGGCCGGTTCTGCGGCTGATGAAGAGGGAAAATAGACGTGGCGGAAAGCACTTCGAACGCCAATGGTTCGTCCAAGATGATCAGCTACATCTTGTTCGCCGTTGTGATCCTGATGCTCCTCATTGCGATTGTGACCGAAGGGTCGGGCGAGATGGCTTTCCACCCGATGGACCAGTTCGTGGTCTCCCCTCTGGTGGGTGAGGGTCCGGTGCACTGGTATACGCTTACCAATGCAACCCTGTGGATGGCGATTGCCATCATCGCAATCGTTCTGGTGCTGGTTGTCGGCACCCGTGGCCGCGGCATCGTACCGAGCCGTGCGCAGTCCATTGCCGAGCTGTTTTACGGCATGGGCCATAAGATGGTCGAAGACATCTGTGGTAAAGAGGGGCTGAAATTCTTCCCCTATATCATGGTGATCTTCTCCTTTATCACTTTCGCAAACTTCCTCGGCCTGCTGCCGATGAGCTTTGCCACCACCTCGCATATCGCTGTCACCGCTCTGCTGGCACTTTTCGTGTTCGTCGCCGTGACCGTGATCGGTTTCATCAAGAACGGCATGGGCTTCCTTGGCCTGTTCTGGGTGACTGCGGCACCGCTGCCGCTGCGTCCGATCCTTGCCCTGATCGAGGTGATCTCTTACTTCGTCCGCCCCGTTTCGCATTCGATCCGGCTTGCGGGCAACATCATGGCCGGTCACGCAGTGATGAAGGTTTTCGCAGGCTTTGCCGCCATCGCGCTGATCTCTCCCGTGTCCGTGCTGGCCATCACTGCAATCTACGGCCTCGAAGTGCTTGTTGCCTTCATCCAGGCCTATGTTTTCACGATCCTGACCTGCGTCTATCTGAAAGACGCGCTGCATCCCGCACACTAAGGTCGATCCAAGGATCGCGTTAATCTACTCAAGCCAATTCCAACTTTAGGAGTGACGACTATGGAAGGCGATATCGTTCAAATGGGTGCTTACATCGGTGCAGGTCTGGCTTGTATCGGTATGGGTGGTTCGGCAATCGGTGTGGGCACCGTTGCAGGCAACTTCCTGTCGGGTGCCCTGCGCAATCCGTCGGCAGCCGCTGGTCAAACCGCAACGCTGTTCATCGGCATCGCATTCGCAGAAGCACTGGGGATCTTCTCGTTCCTCGTCGCTCTGCTGCTGATGTTCGCCGTCTGATCCCTTTTTCGCAATCTTGCGGACGGAGGGGCCCCGACGGGCCCTTCCGAGTTTGAGACAGGGTCGCGTGCCTGCGACCCGAGAGGGACAACGACATGGCAACAGAACACGAAGCCGCCGAAATGGCGCATGGCGCAGCCGAAGCTGCTCATGGCGGGTCGCACGGCGCCGAAGCTGTAGGCATGCCGCAGCTCGACTTCTCGACCTATCCCAACCAGATCTTCTGGCTTCTGGTCTCGTTGGTCGTGATCTACTGGGTTCTGGCAAAAGTCGCTCTGCCGCGGATCGCATCCGTGCTGGCCGACCGTCAGGGCACCATCTCGGGGGATCTAGCCTCCGCCGAGGAATTCAAGCTCAAGGCCAAAGAAGCCGAGGCCGCCTATGAAAAGGCCCTCGCAGATGCTCGCACCAAAGCGCAGGCGATTGTCGCCGAGGCCCGTGCGGACATCCAGAAAGACGTGGATGCGGCAATCGTGAAAGCGGATGCCGAGATCGCGGCCAAAACGGCGGAAAGCCAAGCCAAGATCGCAGAGATCGAAGCAGGGTCCCGCGCGGCGGTGGAAGCCGTCGCCAAGGAAACCGCGCTGGAAATCGTTGCGGCTCTGGGTGGCAAGGCCGATCAGGCCAGCGTTGCTGCGGCTGTCGACGAACGGTTGAAAGGATAAGGTCATGAAGAAACTTGCTGTTCTTGCTGCCCTTGTTGCTGCTCAGCCTGCCTTTGCAGCCTCCGGCCCGTTCTTCAGCCTGCATAACACCAATTTCGTTGTGCTGCTGGCCTTCCTGACCTTCATCGGTGTGCTTTTCTATGTGAAAGTCCCGACGATGCTGGGTGGTCTGCTGGATAAGCGCGCCGCAGGGATCAAATCCGACCTCGAAGAGGCGCGCAGCCTCCGCGAGGAAGCCCAGTCCATTCTTGCCACCTACGAGCGCAAATCGCGCGAAGTGCAGGTTCAGGCCGACGAGATCGTCGCCAATGCCAAGCGCGACGCGGAATTGGCAGCTGCTCAGGCCAAGAAAGATCTGGCGGAGTCGATCGAACGTCGTCTGAAATCTGCCGAAGAGCAGATTGCTTCGGCGGAAGCCGGCGCGATCAAGGTTGTGCGCGATCAAGCGGTTTCGGTCGCAATCGCTGCGGCTGGTAAGGTGATGGCCGAGCAGATGTCTGCTCAGGACAAAGCCGCCCGTATCGATGCGTCGATCACCGAGGTTGCACAGCGCCTGCACTGAGCTTTCGGGGTCAGCATAAAGACAAAACCCGGCCAAATGGCCGGGTTTTTTATTGGATCAACTCCTTTGTTGCAGGCGCAGCCTTGCGGTTTCCTCATTCTTGAGCGCCTTGCGGTTATGCGTCATCTCGACTTCCACGAAATTCATATGCGCGGCCACGGCCTCGCGCGCGGCGATACCGTCACGTTTCTGGATGGCCTCGTTCATCGCGCGGTGCTGGTTGAGCAATTCGGCACGGGTCACGCGGTTTTTGAACAGCATGGAGCGGTTATAGAACACGCCTTCGCTGAGCAATTCGAACATGGCGCGCATCATATGGAGCATGATGACATTGTGGCTGGCCTCGACGATGGCAAGGTGGAATTGCGCATCCAGCGCCGCCTCTTCGGTGTAGCTCCGTTTGGAATGGGCGGCTTCCATCCGTTTGAAAAGACTGTCGATCACCTGCAGGTCGGTGTCGGAGGCAAAACGGGCAGCGCGCTCGGCTGCCAGCCCTTCCACATCACGGCGGAAGGCCAGATAATCATAGACCGCCTGATCGGAGGAGGAAAACAGCCGGATCAGTGCAGGCGAAAAGGCCGAGCCCAGAACATCGGCCACAAAGACCCCCGCACCGGCACGGGTGCAAAGCAGCCCCTGATCCTGTAGCTCCGATATCGCTTCGCGCAGAGAGGGGCGGGAGACGCCCAGCCGTTCGGATAATTCGCGTTCTGACGGAAGCCGCTCGCCGGGCCGCAGGATGCCTTGCAAGATCAGTTCTTCGATCTGTCGGACAATGGCTGTTGCAAGCTTTTCGGATTCAATCTTTCGAAACGGCATTGCTGGCACCCCCCTTGGTTAGATTTTCTAGCCAATTATCTTAATGCCAAGCAAATTGGTAAAAAGAAAGGGCCAGAACATGTCTGGCCCTTTCGACATAGGTGTGGTGCGTCTTTCAGTTCGCGTTGGTCGGGGTGATGATGAATTCGACCCGACGGTTTTTCGCGCGGCCCTCGGCGGTGAGGTTCGAGGCAATCGGGTTTTCTTCGCCACGGCCATAAGACTGGATACGCGAGGACGGCACGCCCGCCTGCACCAGAACCGCTGTCACGGCATTGGCGCGCGCCTCGGAGAGGCGTTGGTTATAGGCCGCTTCGCCGGTATTGTCGGTATTGCCGACAACCTGCAGCGTGGTGTTCGGGTAGCGGTTCATGCTGCCCGCGAGCGTATAGAGATCGTTTTGCAGATCGGGGCGCACTGCCGAACTGTCGGTGGCAAACAGGATGTCCTGCGGCATCGTCACCACGAGGTTGTTGCCGTCGCGCACCACCGAAGTGCCTTGCGCGTCAAGATCACGGCGCAGCTCCTGCGCCTGTTTGTCCATCTGGTTGCCGATCGCGCCGCCGATCAGGCCGCCCACTGCCGCACCGGCGGCGGCTTTGGTCAGACGCTCGTCGCCGCCCGACATGGCACCGGCCGCGCCGCCCAGAAGGGCACCGGCAATCGCACCGCCACGGGTGTTCTGATAGGGGTCGTTAGGGTCGGCGGGGGTGGTCACACAGCCTGCCATCGCAAGCAAGGCTACGCTTGCCACAGTCAGGGAAATCTTCTTGTTCATCTCGTTCTCGCCTTTGTCCTTGCATCCGTATTCTCGGACGTCCGGCTGATATTACGTCGGAGTTGCGGGAAAGTTCCATTGGCGTTGATGCGCTGCGCGGCATTTTGCCTATCGTTTCCGCTAATCGTTATCGGTTGCGAGGGCGGCGTGGGGCATTCGTGAACCATTTGCCTCGGCACGGGCGACCTCGCGCGCCAAAAGCACACGTTTGGTGGTCAGGCCCCAGTGGTAGCCGCCCAATCCGCCTGATTTGCGCAAGGCGCGGTGGCAGGGAATCAGCGCGGCAACCGGATTGCGCCCGATAGCGGTGCCAGCCGCGCGGGCGCCTTTTGGGGCCCCTATGGCGATGGCAATGTCCTGATAGGTTGCAACGGCGCCTTCGGGAATCTGCAAGAGAGCCTCCCAGACCTTGATCTGGAACGCTCTGCCGGACAGATGCAGCGCCACGTCCCCCCGTTGCGCAAAGGCGGCTGTCACCCACTGTTCCAGCGCTTCGGGATTTTCCACGAACGTGGCGGCGGGCCAGCGCGTGGCCAGATCCTGATATGCGGTCGTCTCGCCCATTTCGGCGCTGAAAGCCAGCCCGCAAATGCCGCGCGACGTGCCCATCACCAGTGCCGGACCATAGGGGGTGTCGAACCTGCCCCAGTTGATCAGAAGCCCCGCTCCCTTGCGCGCAAACTCTCCTGGCGTCATCGCTTCCCAGCGTAGAACCAGATCATGCAGGCGGGCACTGCCCGAAAGCCCCGTCTCCTGCGCCACTGCTGTCAGCGGGTGACGCTGGCGCAGAAGATCCTTGGCAAGATCCAGTTTGAGATATTGCATGTAGCGCAGTGGGGAAACGCCCGCCCAAGCGGTGAAGCATTTCTGGAAATGGGCTTCGCTCATATGGAGCTTCCGGGCCAATGCGCTTAACGTCAGTGACGTCCCTGCCGCATGGGCGGCATCGATCTGGGCGATGGCGCGGGCGATAAGCTGGTAATGATAGCTGTCTTGCATGGGGCGGGCCTTTGAAAGAGCGGGTGTCTGCCAGCCTAATGCGGCCTGCCGCCCGGCACGACCCGAATCCTGTGCAAAGAGTTCCGGCCTCAGGCGGCGATGCGGTCCTGTCGGCGGCGACGGTCCTTGCAGAACATATCCGCTTCCCAATCGGCCAGCCAGACACGGGCGGAGAGATCGTGATACTCGCCGATTTGTGGTGCCAGACTGGTGCGCACGCGCGGCGGCATCAGCGACATATAGGAAGAGTCCGCCTGCACGGTTGCAACCCACAGACCTTCGGCCAGAACAAGCTCTGGCGCGGTGAACAGCAGGGAATATACCATACGGCGCCCTTCAAGGCGGGGAGTTTGTTTGGCCAGATGGTCGGCCTGTGCCAGCATCTCGGTTTCGGCGAACCATAATTCCAGCTCGGGACCGGCCAGCAAAACGCCCGTGCGCGGGGTCATGATCAGTTCGCGTTCGGGCAGGTTTGGCCCCAGAAGATCCGCCGAGACCGACATCAGCCGCGTGGCAATCGGCGCACGGCGCGGCATGGTGTGATGGCCCAGCCACAAAAGCGGCTGATAGCCGTTATCGCGTGTCAGGACACGGTCCCCGGGACGCAGCCAGTCAATCGGTTGCGGCCCCTCGTCCGTCGCGATCAGGGTGCCGCCAGCCAGACAGGGCAGGTTCGAGATTTCTTCCGGCGTGGCGGCCCGTCCGCCCGTCGAAAGCTGCGAGGCCTCGGTATAGGACTGGCCGGGGACCATCGCGAGAGAGGGGATATAAAGACAGAGCTGGCCGTCAATCTCGATCCGGTCAAGGCGCAAGGTGCCTTCGGGGGATTCCAGCAAGACAGGGATATCGGCGGTCAGCAGACCGCGCGCCACTGCGTTGCCATCGGGGTCACGCAAAACGGCCACGTCTCCCTCGAACAGAATTTCGAGCATCTCTTCGGCCTGAAACTCGGACCGAAGCATCCAGCTATGTTCGTCGCGATTCCGGATGATTGCCGAAATCGGGTAGCCCATGTCCATTTGCGTCTCCCTGCGCGGATATCCCACGCTGTCCAGATTGCCCGAGGGATGGATAACGCGAGTTTAACGAAAACGGTCTTAACTCTATTTATGCAAAGATTTTCCGAAGATTTTGTCGTAAGGGCCGGATGCAAATAAACTTGCGATACAGCCTGCATCTGGGCATAGCTTGGCCATGACCCAGAAAAGCGCAAAACAGCTTGGATATAACGATATGTGCGAGATCTTCGCACGGTTTCGCACATCTGAGGCCGAGCCCAAGGGCGAGCTGGACCATGTGAATGCCTACACGCTTCTGGTGGCCGTGGCGCTTTCGGCGCAGGCGACCGATGCGGGGGTGAACAAGGCCACCAGAGATCTGTTTCCCATCGCCGATACGCCGCAGAAAATGCTGGAGCTGGGCGAGGCACGCCTGATCGAGCATATCAAAACCATCGGGCTGTTCAGGCAGAAGGCCAAGAATGTCATCAAGACGGCGCGTATTCTGGTCGATGAGTATGGCGGGGTGGTGCCCTCGTCGCGTGCGGCGTTGCAATCGCTGCCCGGGGTGGGGCGCAAGACGGCGAATGTCGTGCTGAATATGTGGTTCCACTATCCCTCGCAGGCTGTGGATACGCATATTTTCCGGATCGGCAACCGGTCGGGCATTTGCCCCGGCAAGGATGTCGAGGCTGTGGAGCGCGCCATCGAGGATAATGTTCCTGTGGAATTCCAGCAACATGCGCATCACTGGCTGATCCTGCACGGTCGCTATATCTGTGTCGCGCGCAAACCGAAATGTGGTGCCTGTCTGATCCGGGATCTGTGCCAGTTTGAGGAGAAAACCTTATGAAAAAGTATCAGTTCGTTGGTATCGCCAATTCGATTGTGGATGTGATTGCGCAATGTGATGACAGCTTTCTCGACCATATGGGGATCGAGAAGGGCATCATGCAGCTGATCGAGAAAGACCGCGCCGAGACGCTGTATGCCTCGATGAAAGAGCGCACCCAGGCGCCGGGCGGCTCTGTTGCCAATACGATTGCGGGGCTCGGGAATCTGGGGCTGCGTACCTCTTTTGTGGGGCGTGTGCGCGACGATGCCTTGGGGCGTTTCTACGAGGCGGCGCTGGAGGCCGAGGGAACGGGGTTCCCCAATGCGCCGATCAAGGATGGCGAATTGCCGACCTCGCGGTCGATGATCTTCGTCACCCCCGATGGTGAGCGGTCGATGAATACCTATCTGGGGATTTCGGCAGAGCTATCGACCGAAGATGTGCCTCTTTCGGTGGTGGAAGATACCGAATATCTGTTCCTTGAAGGCTATCTGTTCGACAAGGATAAGGGAAAAGCGGCCTTCCTGAAGGCGGCGCAGGCAACGCGGCGCACGGGGGGGCAGGCCGGTATCGCATTGTCGGACCCCTTCTGCGTCAATCGCCACCGTGCCGATTTCCGTCGCCTGGTCCGCGACGAGATGGATTATGTGATTGGCAACGAGCATGAGTGGGCGGCGCTTTACGAGACCGATCTGCCGGCGGCGCTCGATCAGGCGGCCTCGGAATGCGGGTTGGTGGTTTGCACGCGCTCCGGAGCGGATGTGATCATTCGTCGCGGGGCCGAGCGGGTCGAGGTGCCTGTCACGCGCGTGACGCCCGTGGATGCGACGGGGGCGGGCGATCAGTTTGCTGCGGGCTTCCTTTATGGAATCGCCACGGGGGTTCCGCTGGATGTGGCGGGCCGTATGGGCTGCGTGGCGGCTGCCGAGGTGATTTCGCATTACGGGGCGCGGCCCGAGGTGGATGTGAAGGCGCTTTTTGCCGCGCAGGGTCTTGTGTGACGGCAATCGCCTCTGGCGAGGGGAGGGGCGTGTGGAGCGCCCCTCGAACGCCCCTGATCGGGGCATCGCTCGGGCCGCTCCGCTGCCGCGCGCGTTGATCTGGCGGGATTAGTCCTGTGGCGGCAGGTCCGGTGCGGGACGGGTCGGGAAGAACCAGTCTGCCACCAGCATACAGGTCAGCGCCCATGCCGCGCCAATCGACCAGCCCGCCAGCACATCGGTCGGCCAATGCACCCCGAGCGCCAGACGGCTGATGCCGACGCTGATCGAGATCAGCACCGCCACGGAAATCAGATAGGCGCGGGTCCGGCGACGGCTTTGCAGGCGTGCCAGCATCACGGCCAGCGTCAGCCACGTGATCGTGGCCATCATTGAATGGCCGGAGGGAAAAGAAGCCGAGGTGACATCGGTCCCGTGTGGCACGACATCCGGACGGGCACGGTCGAAAAGCAGTTTCGAGACATTCGAGACGACCTGACCGCCCAGAACGGCGGCCAGCAGGACCCAGACCTGACGGCGGTAGCCCTCCATCAGCAGATAGCCTGTCGTGAAGACGATCAGGCTGCCCAGAACGGTGACGCCGCCAAGGGCAGTTACATCGCGCACTACGGTTTCCATCCAGTGCGGGCCTTTGAGCACGGCCAGATCATTGCTGTCACGGAACCAGAGCAGAACGGCACGGTCAAAGGCGGTGGTGTCGCCTGCGGTCATTTCCGAGGCGATCTGGGCAAAGGCCCAGACCCCGCCGCCGATCAGGCACAGGCTGATCAGCAGGCCGATTTCAAGTCGGTCGACATGTCGGCTGAGCCAGGGGCCCAGCGGGCCGGGCAGATGGGCGACAAGGCGGGCGGGAAGGGAGGGTGTATGGGGATGCGGCATATCAGGCGCCATTTATAGAAATGGATGCGGTCTTGAAAAACACGACCGCCTTATTGGCCGAGTTTTGCGTGAACCTCGTCCAGATCGACTTCCCCCAAAGGCATTTTATTGTCGGGATTGTCAAAGTCATATTTGAAAAGCTGGAAATCCTTCTTGTAGATTTCCCAGACCAGATGGCGCGAGAGATCATCGAAATAATCGCTGATCGGATGGGCGCGTTTCGGGCCATGCCCCTCGGATTCATTGAATTTCGGCACGGCGGCAAGGTCGACCTTGACCGGTGTTTCAATGTCGTCGAGCACGCTTTGCATGCCTTCATTGAACTTTTCCGTGAAGAAGATGTTATTGTAGCGCCCGCCATTCACGATGAAGGTCGAGATATGGCCGGACATGGCGGACCAGTGGATGTCGGGTTCCATCGGGCGGCGCCAGCGGATGGTGTCGCGCGCGAACAGCAGGAAGCGGCGGAAGCTTTTGACCTGATCGAAGTCGAAATTGTCTTCCGGAGAGCCGACCTCGATACCGTATTTCTGGATCAGCTGCGGCACCAGATTACCCCGATAGCGGCGGCCATTCCGCTGGATGCCGGCGATCTTGTCGAAGAAAGAGGACAGGATGCGCCCATAGGGGTTGCGCACGCAGGTGAAGGAATAGGCCTTGCCACCTTTGACCACGCGCTCGATCGGGCCTTGGCTATAGTCCTGCGACCACTTGTGCAGGCCCTCTTTGGAATCATGGATGTCGCCATCGAAGAAGCGGCCGTGGTCGGAATAAAACATGATCTGGCCGATGGACGAGCAGGCGCATTTGGGCACCACGCGATAGACCACGCTTTCACTTTCTGTCATCCACGTTCCGGGAAAACCCATTTGCCTGCTCCTTGAACCCGGTGCGCTTGTCGTCACCTTTACGCAATAATTAGACTGAAAAAGCAAACAAACTTTATATTTTCAATGTCCCTCGCCGCAAAGAGGGGCGATAGTGGCGTAACTGACATAGAATATGCCGATAAATATGGTCCAGATTGCCTTCATTCTTCTGACACACAAAGACCCTGAAACGGTGATCCGTCAAGCGGCCCGCCTGACGGCGGCCGGGGATTGTGTGTCCATCCATTTCGACGCGCGGGCGAACCCTGCCGATTTCCAGCAGATTCGCGACGGGCTGGCCGATAACCAGCAGGTCACTTTTGCCAGAAAGCGGCTGAAATGCGGCTGGGGCGAATGGAGCCTTGTCGCCGCCACCCTTGAGGCGGTGAAAGCGGCGGTGGAGGCCTTCCCCGATGCCACGCATTTCTACATGCTGTCGGGCGATTGCATGCAGATCAAATCGGCGGAATATGCCCATCGCTTTCTCGAAAGCGAGAATTGCGACTATATCGAAAGCTTCGATTTCTTCAATTCCGACTGGATCAAGACGGGGTTCAAGGAAGAGCGCCTGATCTACCGCCACTGGTTCAACGAGCGCACCCAGAAATGGTGGTTCTACCAAAGCTACGAATGGCAGAAGCGCCTCGGGATCACCCGCAAGGTGCCTGCCGATATCGAGATGATGATCGGGTCGCAATGGTGGTGCCTGCGGCGCGACAGCGTCGAGAAAATCCTGCAGTTCTGCAAGGACCGGCCCGAGGTGCTGCGCTTCTTTGCAACGACATGGATCCCCGACGAGACCTTCTTCCAGACCATCGCGCGCCATGTTGTCCCCGAGCGCGAGATCCGTTCGCGCACGCTGACCTTTCTGATGTTCACCGATTACGGCATGCCGGTGACCTTCTATAACGACCATTACGATATGCTGCTGGCGCAGGACTATCTGTTTGCCCGCAAGATCAGCCCCGAGGCCAAAGAGATGAAAGCACGGCTTGGCAAGCTGTGGGGCGAGCAGGATATGGCCTTCCCGATCTCGAACGAGGGGCGCGCGCTGTTCGGCTTCCTGACGCAGAAGGGGCGGGAGGGGCACCGTTTCGCGCCCCGCTTCTGGGAGACAGAATCGACGCTGGGCCGCGACCGTGTGCTGTATGTGGTGCTGTGCAAGAAATGGCATGTCGCGAAACGTCTGGTTGAACAGATCCGCGCGCGCACCGATCTTCCGGCGGTCAACTATCTTTTCAACGAACAGGAAGAGCTGCCCCCGCTTGGCGGGATCGAGAAGACGCTGGAGAAGCGCAACCGGCACCGTCGGGCCCTGCTGCGGATGCTGCTGGAATACCATCGCAGCGACCGGCTGCTGATCTGTGTCGATCCCTCGGATTTCGATCTTCTGCGCGATCTGACCTCGGATAAGGTCGAGACACGTATTCTGGAAATCGAGACGGAATTCTCGGATGAGTATCTGGTTGGCCATGCGCAACGGATCGGACTGGCCGCCCATGACAGCCCGTCGCAGATCTACGAGAGGGTTCTGCCGACCATCCGCTATGATCTGCGGTATGAAAGCGAGAAAATCCGCGATGCGGAGTTCGAACATTTCTGGCGTATTCGTGAGACAGCGCAGGTGCAGGCCAATGCCGGACCGCTTGCACAGTTTCTAAAGCTTGATACCGATACGGCTGCCGAGATTGCGGCCACCGACTACCTGTTTTCCGACTAAGGAGGCTTCTTTGCCCTATAGCTATGATAGCGAGAATATCTTCGCCAAAATCCTGCGCGGCGATATTCCCAATGCCACCGTGCTCGAAACCGAATTCACCTTGGCATTCAAGGATATCACCCCCAAGGCGCCGGACCATGTTCTGGTGATCCCCAAAGGGGCCTATGTGAATTACGATGATTTCTGCCAGAATGCGTCAGATCCTGAGATCCTCGATTTCATGCGCGCCTGTGGCCAGATCTGCAAGGATCTGGGGGTCGAGGAAAAGGGCTTCCGTGCGATCACCAATGCGGGCGAGCATGGCTGTCAGGAAGTGCCGCATTTCCATATGCATATCCTTGCGGGCAAGGTGATGGGGCCGTTGCTGGCCGATTGAGGCCGGCAACGGCGTGCCACGCCAGACCCGCCCAAGGCCCGCCCCGCCGCGTTCACGCGCGATGGGACGGGTCCGACATTTTTCACAACAGCTGATATCCGTTTCAACCTTGCGGGAGAGCCACCGGATGCGTCGCGTAGCGGTACTCTGTCTTTGTCTTGCAGGTCTGGTGCTTGGTGGGGGCGTGGCATATGCCGCCCCTGAGATCGGTCTCTATCTTTGCCCCCGTTGTTACGGCTACCGGCCTGTCGCGCCGCATGTCTATGCCGACGGGCAGGCCAGTGACGCGCAAATCCGTTCGGCGCTGGACAATCTTGAAGGGGCCTCGGCACGTGTGCGGGGCGTCTATCCCGATCTCGCCTCCGATCCCGAATGGCTGCTCTGCCTGTCCGAGGCGTGTAACCGTTCCGTCCGGACGGGGCCGCGCGCGATGGCCTATCTGGACAGGTTTGTCTTTGTGACCGCGCGAGGGACGCCGGTGACAATCCTTGCGCATGAACTGGCGCATGCCGAGCTGCATCACCGTGTGGGGGCGTTCCACTTTCTCACCGGTGCCGTGCCTGCATGGTTCGATGAGGGGCTGGCTGTCTATATCTCGCGCGATACACGGTATCTCTCGCTACGGGAGGGGCGGATTCTGGGGTGTGATGACGCGGGCAGGATCTCTCCACCAGCGGATGCCGGTGATTTCCGCAGGAGGGCTGCAACCGAGAGCCATGCCCTTTACACGGCCTCCGCCTGTAAGGTGATGGACTGGCTGGCCCGACATGGCGGGCCCGAAGGCGTGATCGCAATGGAGGCGTCGCTGCGTCGGGGCGGACAGTTCCTGCCCTGAATGCGGTAGGCATTCCGGCGAGAAGATGGCGCCCAAGGAGGGGCTGCGAAGGGGGGCGGTGCCGTCAGCCGCGCAGGCCCGTCTCGGTCAGGATGCCACGGCGCTTGGCTTCGTAATAATAGCCGCGCGAATACCAGTAAACGGCCTTGTCGCTGGAGCCATCGGCACACATCCATGCACCGCGAAGGTATTTACCGGCATATTTCAGGTTCGTTTCGGGGTCGAGAAGCCCGCTAGGCTTGCCGCGAAAACCCATCGCACCGGCGGTCTGCGGCGAGATCTGCATCAGGCCGTAATAGCTGCCATTGCGGGCATCGGGGCGATAGCCGCTTTCGCGGGTGATCACGCGATGCATCAGCGTGCGCGGGATCTCGTAATGATCGGCATATTGGTTGATCATCTTGCGCAGTTGCGGGGTTTCGTTCGGGCGCAGGTTCATCTGCTGCTGCGGTGCTTTGGGCGTTGCCCCACAGGCGCTCAGCGCGAAAAGGCCAAGGAGCATGGACCGTCGTGACAAATGCATCTGAAAACCCCGGAAAGACCGATATCTCCAGTTAGCCAAAACTTTCCCGCACGGAAAGGGTGGGGGTGACGCATCGGCAAGGATCTGCCGATGCGCGCGGGCTTACAGTTTCAACCGCCGCAGCCGCAGGGCGTTCGTCACCACAAAGGTCGAGGAAAAGGCCATAGCCGCCGCTGCCAGAAGCGGCGACATGCCGGGGCCACCGAAAGGCACCAGAACGCCCATCGCAACAGGGATCAGCGCGGCATTATAGGCGAAGGCCCAGAACAGGTTCTCGCGGATATTGCGCATTACCGCACGCGACAGATGGACCGCCTGACCGACGCCGCGCGGATCGCCCTGCATCAGCACCACCTCGGCGGTTTCGATCGCTACATCGGTGCCGGTGCCGATGGCGATGCCGATATCGGCTGCGGCCAGTGCGGGGGCATCATTGATACCGTCCCCAACGAATGCGGTGGTGCCTTTGCGCTTCATGTCCTCAATGGCCGCGACCTTGCCGTCGGGCAGAACCTCGGCCACAACCGTCCCGATCCCCAGCCCCTGCGCCACGCTTTGTGCCGTGCGGCGCAGATCCCCCGAGATCATGGCCGTCTCGACATGCGCCTTCTCGAGCGCCTGCACCGTTTCGACCGCTTGCGGCTTGATCGGGTCGGAGACTGCCATCAGCGCCGCAAGCTGCCCGTCAATGCCGATCCAGATCGGGGTTTTCCCTTTGGCCGCCAGCGCATCGGCCTGGTCGCTCAGGGTGTCTGTCGCAATGCCATGCTCGTTCAGCGCCGCCGCATTGCCGATCACCAGTTTGTGCCCGTCGGCCTCGCCGGTCAGGCCGCGCCCTGTCTGGCTGCGCACCCGCTTGGCCTGGGCAGGGACAAGGCCGCGTGTCTCTGCCCCCTGCAAGATCGCATGGGCCAGCGGATGTTCGGAACGCGCCTCGATCCCTGCGGCCAGCCGCAATGTCTCGGTGGCAGGCGGGCTGTCGGGGGCGGCGATCAGGTCGCTCAGGACGGGGCGGCCTTCGGTCAGGGTGCCGGTCTTGTCAAAGGCGATGGTCTTGACCTCTGCCAGCCGTTGCAGCGCGTCACCGCGCCGGAACAGAAGCCCCATTTCGGCGGCACGTCCGGTGCCCACCAGAATCGAGACGGGCGTGGCCAGCCCCATCGCGCAGGGGCAGGCGATGATCATCACCGAAATGCCGGCCACCAGCGCATGGGTGAAGCCCTGTCCCGCGATCATCCAGATCAGGAAGGTCAGCAGGGAAAGCCCGATCACCACCGGCACGAAAACCCGCGTGACACGGTCCACCAGTGCCTGCACCGGAAGCTTGCCGCCCTGTGCCTCTTCGACCATCGCGATGATGCGGGCAAGAACGGTCTCGGTGCCGGTCGCGGTAACGCGATAGACAAGCGGCACGGTGCCGTTGACGGTGCCGCCGGTGATGCTGCTGCCTTCGGATTTCTCGACCGGCGCGGCTTCACCCGTCAGCATGGCTTCGTCGATCCAGCCCTGACCTTCGGTGACAATGCCATCGGCGGCAACCCTTGCACCGGGGGGCAGGTGGACCAGATCGCCCGCCGCCAGCTCGGCCACGGGCAGGTCGATGATTTGCTCGCCACGCTCGACGCGGGCGGTATCGGGGCGCAAGCCCACCAATCGCGAGATCGCCTCGCCCGCGCGGCCCTTCGCCCGCGCTTCAAACCAGCGGCCCAGCAGGATCAGGGTGACAATCGTGGCGGCGGCTTCGAAATAGACGCCGCGCGCGCTTTCGGGCACCATATAGGGCACAAGCGTCACAAGGGTCGAATAGCCCCATGCCGCCAGCGCCCCGAGCGCCACGAGCGAGTTCATCTCCGGGGCGCCGCGTTGCAGGGCGGGCAGGCCGAGGGTCAGGAAAATCCGCCCCGGTCCCAGAAGCACCAGCGTTGTCAGGACAAGCTGGATCACCCAGCTCAGCCGCTCACCGATCGTCATCTCGATCAGATGATGCATGCCGGGGATCAGGTGGCTGCCCATCGCCAGAATGAAGACCGGCAGGGTCAGCGCCGCAGACACGATCACATCGCGCCGCAGCTTGCGGGTTTCATCGGCCTGTTTATGGGCGCGATCGGGCGGCGGGGTCTCGGCCTTGCGCGGCTTGGCTTCCAGCCCGAGCGGCGCAAGAAGCCGGACCATCTCGCTTGGGGCAATCGCGCCTTGCGCGTAGCGGACATCGATCTGGCGCGCGGCGGTCTCGACCGACAGGATGGCCGGATGCGCCAGCAGGGTGTCGCGGGCGCGGCTCTGTAGCTCGGCAGGGATGTCCGTGTCTGACGCCAGATCGGCCTCGGCCTCGGCAATCGGATAGCCTGCCGCCTCCAGCGAGCGGGCCAGATCCGCGCTTGCCGGACCGCCTTCCGTCGGGCTGTCGAAGTGCAGCGTGACATTGCGGGCCATCAGATTGGCATTGGCCTGCCGCACGCCGGGAACGGCCAGAAGGGCCCGTTCGACCCGCCCTGTGCAGGCCCCGCAATGCATGCCATCCACGATAAACCTTGTATGAAGCTCTGTCATACACCATCCCCCGAGTCCTGTACCTGTTCACCAGATAGGAAGGCCGCACCGGATTGACCACCGCCAAAGAGGCAATTTCCGGCACCACAAAGCAGGCGCGGATCGTTTGACGTGTCATCTTTGCGATATGTGAAGATTTTCTGTTCTAGGATCTTGGCAAGCGCTCTCCTTTCGCGGATGCCTTGGGATAAGCTGTTTTAAGATAAAGATGCGGGTTTCGACCGCTGGTTTTGAAGTGACGATTCATCGCGGTTGAACGGCATCTGCCTGTTACGGGAGATAACATATGAAGCGTCGCTCTGTGCTTGGTGGCCTGGCGGGCCTGTCTGCTCTGACGGTCCCGACCCTCGGATTGGCTCAGGAAATCGAGACCTCTTCTGCGCCTGCACCCAAAACCTGGCCGATTGCCCAGCAGTTCTATCCGCGCGAGGTGCGCGTGAGGCCCGAGCTGGAGGTCGGCTCGATCATCGTGCTGTCGGATAAGTTCTTCCTCTACCACATCACCGCCCCCGGGGTTGCGATGCGCTATGGCGTTGCCGTGGGCAAGAACGAGCTGGTCTTCCGCGGCAAAGCGGTTGTGGCGCGCAAGGTCAAATGGCCAAGCTGGACGCCCACGCCCGATATGATCAAACGCGAGCCCGACCATTACGCGAAATATGCAGATGGTATGCCGGGTGGTCCGAACAACCCTTTGGGCGCGCGGGCGATGTATCTGTATCAGGACGGGCATGATACGGCGATCCGCATTCATGGCACGACTCAGCCCAGCTCTATCGGTCACGCGGTCTCCAACGGATGTTTGCGCATGGTCAATGATCATGTGATCGCGCTCTATGATGCGGTGAAGATTGGCACGCCGGTGACGGTCTATTGATCTGCCGCCAAAAGGGGGCGGTTTTCCCTGTCGCAGCGGCAATGCGAAAAAGATGACGATTTTCCGAAATTGGGGTTGACGCTTTGCGGCCCAGACCGTAGATAGCCGCTCAATGGCTAGGTAGCTCAGCTGGTTAGAGCACACGACTCATAATCGTGGGGTCGGGGGTTCAAGTCCCCCCCTCGCCACCACTTCAAAATCTTCGGAAAACAAAGACAAACGCGCTACGGCGCGTTGTTTTTGTTTGGTCTTCGCCTGGGGCAGGATGGTGCTGCCCTGCCGATGGGACAGGTCTGGCCAAAAGGGTCGGGCCGGAGGGGGCAAGAGGGCGGGCAGGGCTATGGCCTGCTACGTCTTCAGCGCAGCTTTCAGGGCTTCCAGCGCGGCAATCGTGTCATCATAGCTGTGCAGCGATTTTGGATGGTCGGCGCGGTTGCGGTGATAGAAGGCGATCCAGTCGTCCAGCTCTTCCATAGGGTAGGTATTGAACCAGACCCCTACGGTCAGGGTGAATGTTTTGCCACCGTCGTCCAGTTCGGCCTTTGCGGGCATGGTATTCTCCATCTGCGTCTCGGGCGTCTTTAACCGAGCCCGAGCATGATGACAAAGCGCAAGTGTCGAAGGGCGCCCGCTTGGGGCGCCCTGACATCGTCGGTGCGTGCTCCGGATCAGTTCGCGGCGACACGCAGCAGATCGGTGACGCGACGGATGGTCACGCGGCGGTTCTGTTCAGAGGCACCTTGCGTGTTTTCCTTCAGATATTCCTCGCCATAGCCTTGCACGACAAGGTTCTCCGGCGGGATGTCGAAATATTCCGTCAGTGCCAGAGCCATCGATTCGGCGCGGCGGTCCGACAGGGCCAGATTATAGGCCGCGTTCCCGACCGCATCGGTGTGACCTTCGATCAGGAAGATTTCCTGCGGGTTCTCGCGGATACGGGCCTTGATCGCCTCGCCCAGATCGGAAAGTGCCTGCGCCTGCTCGGGCTGGATCGCGGCGGAGCCTGTCGCGAAGGTCACATTCTCCACCGAAATGGCCGGTGCCAATGCGCGCACCGACGGGATCTGACGGATCTGCGACAGGGTGAACCCACGGTTCACATCGGCATTACGGGCCAAAGCATCGCGCAGGGCGGTCTCGTTGCTGGTGCTGGAGACATCACGGAAATTGGCGCGCGGCAGGTCGGAGACCTGCACAGGTGCGGCTCCGCGCGAATCGTCGATCAGGATGTAGCGCGTGCCGTCCGGCTCGATCCGGCTCCGCTGGACGATGCGGCGCTGGGCATCATAAATGGTGACGATCTGCGCGCCATCGGGACGTTCGGTGATGGTGCGCGTCGAGCCGTCGTCATAATCGCGGGTGCGGATCGTCGAGCCCGGCTGACGCAAGAGCGCGTTGTCATCCTTGATCAGACCATAGCTGCCATCGGGGTTCTGGACCACGACACGGTCGCCGGAATTGACCGCAACCTCGGAGCCATTCTGCAAAATCGCCCCGACGGCCAGCGCCCCAAGCCCTGCAATCGCGACTTTCTCGAAATCCGAGAGACCCGATTTCTTGTCGGCCTCGGGCGATTTCTGGCTCGGTTTGGCATTGACGGCGGTGGCGAAATCCTCGGCAGAGGAACGCGCATTGTCTTTGGTAATGACCTCCTCGGTCATCGGCGCCCCCTCTGCGGAGTTGGCGCGCGGCTTGTCACCTGCGGCGGGCATGTCGGCCTTGTCTGCAAGGGCCTCGTTCTTCACCGGCGCCCCTTCGCTGGCGCGCTGGCGTGCGTCTTCTGTGGCCTGTAGAGCCTCTTCGACACGGCGCGGCTCTTGGGCCTCCTGCCGACTGTCTTTGCCGTCACGGGGGGCGGCTGCCTCAGCATTCGCCCCGGCGGCGCGGGGATCTGCCGGTTGGGCCGCCTGCTTTTCGGCCAGAGCCTTGGACAGCGATTGCGCCTCTGTCTTGCCGCTCTCTTGCTGCGCCGCGTCCTGTTCGGAAGCTGCGGCCTTGCCCTTACGGTCTGCGGCATCGGACGGGGCGTGTTTGGCCTGAGGGGCGTCGCTCTGGTCGCGCGCCTCTCCTGCCTTGGTCTTCGATGCCGTACTGCCATCTCCGGCCTTGGCACCTGCGGGCTTGGCACCTGCGGGCTTGGACTGTTCTGCCGTCGCCGGATCGGCGCTGTCGCCGCCCAGTTTGCGCTTGAGCGCGTCAACCTTACCGCCTTCTGCATCCGCTTTCAGCTCGGGCTTTCCGGCTTGGGTCCCGCTTTTGCCGGTGCCCAGAAGGCCTGCCTCGGGCTGGGCCTTGGGCTCTGCCTGTGATGTGCCGTCTTGTGCCTTGGGGGTGCCTTTCGCGGTATCGGCCTGTTCCGACGTCGCCTTTTTCACCGCGTCCGAGGCCGAAGGCTTCGAGGAGGATTGGGCCGAGGATTGTGGGGCACCGCTTTTGTCCGCGCGCGGTGCGGGCGCGGTGTTCTGGCCTTCATCTTTGGCCTTGGAGGTGGCTCGGGTGCCGAGTTCGGGGCTGGCGTCAGGGGCCGCGCCCTGTGATCCGGTGTCCGGTTTCGGGTCGGATTTCGGGTCAGCGGTGCGGGCCTCCATTTTCTTGCGGGCCGCTTCGGTCTGTGCATCCGCCTGTGCACGCGCTTGCGCGGATTGCGCCGCCTCGCTGCGCTTTTCGGCCTGGGAATTGGGGCTTGCGGCGGTCATGCCTTCGCACAGCTCTGCTGCGGCCTTGGCGGAGACGCCGTTTTTGCTTTGGGTCTCGATACAGGTGGTCGCGCGGGCCTGACTGGGGCCGGTGTCCTCTTTGCCCGAGGACATCTTGCCGCGATCCGTATCGGGGCGGTCTTCGGACTGGGCCTGTTTCGGCACCGCTGGGATGGTTTGCGCGACCGTCAGACTGGGGGCCAAAGTGGCCAGCGCGGCAATGAGGGCGGTCGTGTTACGAAGTTTACTCTTCATCATTCCTCCTGAGCGACCCCCGATAACGGCGGGGTGTCTTTTCAGGTGGATAACCAAGCCGGTCCGATAAATGTTCCTGATCTTATTCGCCGCAGCCGCGAGAACTGCCCGGATCCGGTTGTGAAAAAGGGCACCAGTGGCGGTGCCCTTCCCACATTCCAAGGGGTTAGGTCTTAGCCGGGGATTTCGGCGGAAATCCCCTCGACATAGAAATTCAGCCCGGCCAGCGTTGCATCATCCGCCACTTCGCCCTCGGCGAGCCAGTCCGAACCGTCCTGTTTTTTCAACGGGCCGGTGAAGGGGTGGTAGCTGCCCGAACGGATCGCCTCGATCAGCGCCTCGGCCTCCTGCTTGACTTCGGCGGGCACCGCATCGGTGATTTCACCGATCTTCACCATGCCGCTGTCGATACCGCCCCAAGTGGCATCGGCCTTCCACGACCCTTCCAGAGCGGCCGCAACGCGCCCTTTGTAATAGGGGGCCCAGTTGTCGATGGTCGAGCTGACGCGCGGTTTGGGCGCGAAGTTCGACATATCCGAGGCCTGCCCGAAAGTGATCACATTGCCGGCTTCCTGCGCCTTGGCCTGCGGCGCGGTGGAATCGGTATGCTGCAAGATCACATCGACACCATCGGCGATCAGGGCAGCTGCGGCATCGGCCTCTTTGGCGGGGTCGAACCATGTATAGGCCCAGACCACCGAGATCTGCACATCGGGATTGACCTTCTTGGCGTGGATATAGGCCGCATTGATCCCTTGGATCACTTCAGGGATCGGGAAGGAGCCGATATAGCCGATCTTGTTCGACTTGGTCATGCGCCCTGCGATGGTGCCCTGAATGGCGCGACCCTGATAGAAGCGTGCATCATAGGTGCCGACATTCTCGGCGCGTTTGTAGCCCGTGCAATGCTCGAATTTCACATTCGGGAATTTGGCCGCAACATTGATCACGGAATCCATATAGCCGAAAGAGGTCGCAAAGATCAGCTCATGGCCTTCCAGCGCCAGCGAGGTCAGCGCGCGCTCGGCGTCTGGGCCTTCGGGAACCGATTCAATGAACTTGGTCTGGATCTTGTCGCCATATTCGGCCTCGATCGCCTGACGGCCCTGATCATGCTGGTAGGACCAGCCCATATCGCCCACGGGGCCGACATAGATGAAGCCGATCTTCAGCGGATCGTCCTGTGCGAAAGCCGGTGCGCCGGTGGCGGCAATGCCGGCCATAGCAGCCGAGGAGGCAAGGAAAGTTCTGCGTTTCATGGAAGGTTCCCCTTGGATTGCGGGCATCTTTATGCACCCCGAGACTAGCCCCTCAACGAGAGGCATGGAAGGATTTTCCGAGACTTCCCGGTCCGGCCTGTGCGCCATGCCGGTGGGTCATCGACAAAAGGACGAGCGCCACGATCGTGACGAGATAGGGGGCCATCGACAGCAGATGTACCGGAATGGAATAGCCTGCCGCCTGTAGCTGGAGTTGTAGCGCCGTAATGCCCCCGAAAAGATAAGATCCGATCAACGCGCGTTCGGGGCGCCATGAGGCAAAGACCACGATGGCCAGTGCGATCCAGCCCGCGCCTGCGGTCATGCCCTCGGTCCATTGCGGCACCCGCACGAGGCTGAGATAGGCGCCCCCGATCCCCGCCAGCGCGCCGCCAAAGGCCAGCGCGGCAAAGCGCATCGCGATAACGCGGTAGCCAAGCGCATGGGCGGCGTCATGGTTTTCGCCTACGGCTTTCAGGATCAGCCCCGCGCGGGTGAATTTCAGAAAGGCCCAAGTGGCGGCGCAAAGGGTCAGCGACAGATAGACCACCCAGTCATGTGAAAACAGGATGCGGCCCAGCACCGGCAGATCGCTTAGCGGCCCGAAGTCGATCTTGCCGGTCGCGGGCGGGCGCACGCCTTCGAAGGATTTGCCCAAAAGCGCCGAGAGCCCCAGCCCGAAGAGCGTCAGCGCCAGCCCCGTCGCCACCTGGTTTGACAGGAAGATCTGCGTCAGCAGCCCGAAAAGCAGCGCCATCACCACGCCCGATAACGCCGCCGCCGCAAACCCCGCCACCGGACTTCCCGTGGCCACCGCAGCGGCAAAACCGCCGATGGCCCCCATGATCATCATGCCTTCGACCCCGAGGTTCAGCACGCCCGAGCGTTCCACCACCAACTCGCCCGTGGCCGCCAGCAGGACCGGCGTCGAGGCGGTCATCAGCATGGCGATCAGAGTGACAATATCGATACCGCCGATCATTTGACGACTCCATAGCTTGTGCGGGGGGGCTCGAGGCCGGGAAGTGGCCCCCAGAACAGATAGGCCAGCCCGAGACCGATCACACAGGCCAGCGCGAAAACGACCATATCGGGGCGCGACCTGCGCAGGGACCGCACCGCACGTCTGGCATGGATCGTATCGTCTTCGGGGGGGATCTCGTCATCGGCCCAGTCCTTGGGCAGAACCCTGCGGCGGGCGAATTCCGAGATCCGCCGCGTCAGTTCCCACATCGCCAGAAGCCCGATTGCCAGCGGCACGTAGAGGATGGCGGTGGTGGACCAGATCAGCACGTAATAGCCGCCCAAGCCAGCCAGAAACCCCATCAGGGCCAGAATGGGCCGGTGGAGCGAAGGCAGGCGGCGGCTCATGGGCGCCTCCCGAAGGTGATACGGTAATTCGTCAGCACGTCGAACCCCAGCAGGAAAAACAGCAGCATCCCCTGAAAGACCTGAATGGCCGAGGGTGGCAGTTGCAGCATCTGCTGTGCGACATCGCCGCCGATATAGGTCAGCGCCATCAACAGCCCCGCCAGAAGGATGCCCACCGGATGCAGGCGGCCCAGAAAGGCCACGATGATGGCGGTGAAGCCATAGCCCGCGTTGAAGCTGTCGCTGATCCGTCCCGAGGGGCCAGCCACCTCGAACAGCCCCGCCATACCTGCAAACGCGCCCGACAGGCACAGGCAGAAGATCACCAGCCGTGCCGGCACGACGCCTGCAAAACGCGCCGCCCGCGGGGCCTCGCCTGCCACGCGGATACGAAAGCCCGCGATATGGCGGTGCATCAGGATATAGGTGAAGATCACTGCAATCAGCGCGGCCACCACGCCCCAATGCGCCCCCGTGCCTGCGATCAGCTCGCCATTGAAGGCCGAAGGGTATTGCTGGAGGTTGCGCGATCCGGGCATGCCAAACCCTTCGGGGTTTTTCAGCGGGCCGAACGCCATATAGGCCAGCAGGTTCTCCGCCACATAGACCAGCATCAGCGACACGAGGATCTCGTTGACGCCAAACCAGACCTTCAGCAGTGCGGGGATCAGCCCCCAGACCAGCCCGCCAAGCGCGCCCAGCACGATCATCGCGGGAAACAGCCACGCGGCCTCGGCAGGATAGATATGCAGCGCCAGCCAAGCGCCCGCGATGGCGCCGATGATATACTGCCCCTCGGCCCCGATGTTCCAGATACCGGCGCGGAAGCCCACGGCGAGCCCTGCGGCGATCAGGATCAGGGGGGCGGCTTTCACCAGAAGCTGGCTTCGGTAGTAAAAAGCGTTCTGGCCAAGGATCGGGTCCCAGAAAATCGCCTTGATCGCATCAAACGGGTCCTTGCCCAGCAGGGCAAAGAGCAGCCCTCCCGCCAGAATGGTGGCAAGGACCGCAAGGAGCGGCGTGGACCACGCCCAGTGGCGCGAAGGCGTCGGGCGGCGCACCAGAGTGATCATGCGTCTGCCTCCGCTACCCTATCTGGCGCGGCATCACCCATTCCATGCGCGCCGCCCAGCATCAGGCCGATTTCCTCGATGCTCAGCCCTTTGGTCGGGCGCGGCGGCGACAGAGAGCCCGCGTTCAGCGCGGCAAAATGGTCGGAAACTTCCATCAACTCGTCCAGATCCTGAGAAATCACGATGACCGCGCCGCCCTTGGCCGCCACATCCAGCAGCGCCTGCCGGATCGAGGCCGCGGCCAGCGCATCCACCCCCCAAGTGGGCTGGTTGACCACCAGAACGACAGGCTCTTGCAGCACCTCGCGCCCGACCACGAATTTCTGCAGGTTGCCGCCAGAGAGCGCACGCGCGGCCACATGCGGCCCCGGAGTGCGCACATCAAACGCGGTGATGATCTCTTCGGCAAAGGCGCGGGCGGCGGCCATGTCGACCATGCCCCCCTTGGCCAAGGGCCGCCGGATGGTGCCGGTCAGCAGGGTGTTTTCGGTCAGGCTCATGGCGGGGACGGCGGCATGGCCCAGCCGTTCCTCGGGGGCGGTCAAGAGGCCATAGGCGCGGCGCTCGTTGGGACCAAGCCCCGAGACATCGCGCCCCGCCAGCACCACGCTGCCCGCAGCCGAGGGGCGCTCGCCCGCTAAGGTCGCCAGCAGTTCCTCCTGCCCGTTGCCCGCCACACCGCCGATGCCCAGAACCTCGCCCGCGCGCAGCCGCAGGGCCACATCCTTCAGCGACACCCCGAATTGTGACTGCGGCGGCAGGCTGAGGCGCTGCACCTCAAGCACCACATCGCCCAGCGTCCGGCCCTCGCGGTCGGTCACCTTCAGCTCGGCGCCCACCATCATCTCGGCCAGTTCGCGGGCGGATTTCTCGCGCGGGATCGCATCGCCCACCACTTTGCCGCCGCGCAGGATGGTCGCACGGTCGCAAAGCGAACGGATCTCCTCCAGCTTGTGGCTGATATACAGGATCGCCGTGCCCTCGGCAGCCAGTTGGCGCAGGGTGCGGAACAGGATCTCGACCTCCTGCGGGGTCAGCACCGAGGTCGGCTCGTCCATGATCAGAAGCTTGGGGTCCTGCAGCAGACAGCGCACGATCTCCACGCGCTGGCGTTCGCCTGCCGAAAGATCGGCCACAAGGCGGGCAGGGTCCAGGGGCAACCCGTATTGGGTGGAAATCTCGCGGATACGGCGGGCGAGCTGGCGCATGTGGGGCGGGTTCTCCATCCCCAAGGCCACGTTTTCCGCCACATTCAGCGCATCGAACAGCGAGAAATGCTGGAACACCATCGCCACGCCGCTCGCGCGTGCGGCCCGAGGCTCGGGGGGCGCATAGGCCTGCCCGCGGAAGGTCATCCGGCCCGCGTCAGGCTTCACCAGCCCGTAGATCATCTTGACCAGCGTCGATTTGCCCGCGCCATTCTCGCCCAGAAGCGCATGGATCTCGCCCTGACCGATCTCGAAGCCGACATCGCTATTGGCGATCACGCCCGGATAGGCCTTGGTCAGGCCCTCAAGTTTCAATAGGGGATCGCTCATGCTTCTCTTGCGTCCTGACTGTCGGGTTTTGACCGGATGGTCGTCTTTTCTTTCAATACTCCGGCGGCCACCCCTATCGCAATGGCCTGCGGGTGTTTGCCAAGGCTCGGGTCACCGATGGGGCATTGTATTTGCCCGATTTTCTCTGGGCTGTGGCCCAAATCCCGCAGGCGGTTGCGGAACCGAGCCCATTTGGTCTCGGACCCGATCAGCCCCAGATGGCCGAAGCCATGGGTCAGAAGACGGTGGCACAACTCCAGATCCAGCGCATGGGAATAGGTCAGCACATAGTGATGCGCATGGGGCGGCGCGAGGGGCACCAGATCGGCGGGGTTTGAGGCGATCAGCGGCGTGACACCCTGCGGCAGCACCTCGGGAAAGCGCGCCGCATCGGTATCGGCCAGATGGATCGCGTAGTCGGGGAAGGGCGCAAGGATCGTGGTAATCGCACGCCCCACATGGCCCGCGCCCCAGATCCATAGCGGCAAGGCCGGAGGCGCCACGGGTTCCACCAGCCAGCCGTCGATCAGAAGCTGTGGCAGCTGTCCACGGTCGCGGTAACGCGCCAGCGCGCGATGGACCGACAGCGGCATCTCGGCAGGCCCGTCCAAGGGGCGGGCATGAAGCGCCCCGAACTCCCGCGCCATATCCTGCGGGGTGATCGCCTCATAGGCCAAGGTCACCGCACCGCCGCAGCATTGGTTCATAGCAGGCCCAAGCGGGATGGTCTGGCGGCCCGTCCGGCCTGCGCGGGCCTCCTGGATGGCGCTATATTCCAGCGCGCCACCGCCAATGGTGCCTTGGATGCGGTCTGCAAAGACCAGCATCTCGGCGCCTGTCTCGCGCGGGGTGGATCCCTTGACCCCTGCCACAAGGACGCGGGTGAAGGGGGCTGAGTGACGCAGGCGTGCGGGGTCAAAGCTCATGCCGTGCCCTCGGCCCGTGCGATGGCCTCTAAAATGGCCTCGGGGGTTGCAGGCGCGCGCAAGGCAGGCCAGTTCGGACCACAGGCGGCCACCGCATTTTGCAGCGCGAAGAACACCGCATTGCCATGGACAAAGGGCGGCTCGCCCACAGCTTTGGAGCGGTAGATGGTTTCCTTCCGGTTGGGCTGGTCCCAGAGATCCACGTTGAAAATCCGCGGTCTGTCCGAGCAGGCGGGGATCTTGTAGGTCGAGGGCGCATGGGTGCGCAAAGCACCTTTGTCATCCCAAACCAGTTCCTCGGTCGTCAGCCAGCCCGCGCCTTGCACGAAACCGCCCTCGACCTGACCTTGGTCAATCGCGGGGTTCAGCGAGGCCCCCGCATCATGCAGGATATCGGCCCGCAGGATGCGGTTCTCGCCGGTGTGACGGTCGATCACCACCTCGGCAATCGAGACGCCATAGGCGAAGTAATAGAAGGGGTGGCCCGTGCCCGTTGTCCGGTCCCAGGAGATTTCGGGGGTGGCGTAATAGCCCGTCGAGGACAGGCTGATCCGCGCCTCATAGGCGGCGGTGATCACTTCGGCAAAGGTGCCGCGATAGGTGCCTGCGGTGATAAAGCCGTCCTCAAAACGCACCGCATCTGGCGGGCAGCCTTCGCGCTGGGCCAGAAAGCCCGCAATCCGGTCGCGGATCGTGTCACAGGCCGCTTTCACCGCCATGCCGTTCAGATCGGCCCCCGAGCTTGCCGCCGTGGCCGAAGTATTGGGCACCTTATCGGTATCGGTGGCCGAAATGCGGATCTGGCTAAGCGGCAGACCGAAGACCTTGGCCGCCACCTGACAGACCTTGATATGCAGACCCTGACCCATCTCGGTGCCGCCATGGTTTAGCCGCACCGTGCCATCCTGATAGACATGCACCAAAGCGCCCGCCTGATTGAGATGGCTGAGTGTGAAAGAAATCCCGAATTTCACAGGCGCCAGCGCGATACCCTTTTTCAGCACCGGATTGGCGGCGTTCCAATCGGCCACTGCCTTCTGGCGGGCGGTGAAATCGGCGCGGGCGGTCAGACTGTCGGTCAGCGCCTGCAGGATGCTATCCTCAACGGGCTGGCCGTAATGGGTGGGGGCGGGGGGCTCGCCCATCTCGGGGTAGTAATTGCGCCGCCGTAATTCCAGCGGGTCAAGGCCCATCACCTGTGCCAGATGCTCGATGGCGGCTTCAGTGCCCAGAATGCCCTGCGGGCCGCCAAAGCCGCGATAGGCCGTGTTCGATTGGGTATTGGTGCGCAGGCGCAGGCTTTCGACGCGCAGCGCGGGGATGTGATAGGCGGCATCGGCATGCAGCATGGCGCGGTCGCAGACCGGCAGCGACAGATCCATCGACCAGCCGCAGCGGGCGAACTGGCGCAAGATCGCGCCGGTAATGCGGCCATCGGCATCCGCTCCGATCTGGTAGTCCACGCGGAAGTCATGGCGCTTGCCGGTGATGGTCATATCGTCATCGCGGTCATAGCGCATCTTGCAGGCGCGCCCCGTAACATGGGCGGCCACGGCGCAGGCGATGGCGGGCTGGTTGCTTTGGCTTTCCTTGCCGCCGAACCCGCCGCCCATGCGCCGCATCTCTATGCGTACGTCATGCATATGCAGGCCTAGGGCCTCGGCCACCTTATGCTGCACCTCGGTCGGGTGCTGGCTCGAGACGCGCAGGATCATCCCCTGATCCTGCGGCTCGGCCATGGCGGCTTGGCCTTCGAGGTAGAAATGCTCCTGACCGCCGATCTCGATACTTCCATGGGCGGTGAAAGCCGCCTGTGCCAAAGCCTCGGTCGGGTCGGTGTTTTCCCAGATGATCGGCCCGCCCTCATACCAGCTTTCACGGGCGATGGCTTGGTCGATGGTCAGGATCGGCGTACGGGGCGCATAGGTGATGCGGGCGCGGCGGGCGGCGATACGCGCGAGACGGTGCGAGGTGGCGACGACGATGAAGACGGGCTGGCCTAGGTAATGGACCTCACCCTCGGCCAGAAGCGGCTCGTGCCAGCCGCGGTTGGTGGAGGCGTCATTCTCGCCCGGAATATCGGCGGCGGTGAGGACCGTGATCACGCCCTCGCTGGCGAGGACTTCGGTGAGGTCGATCTCGGTGATCTCGGCGCTGGCCTCGGTTGAAAGACCGAAGGCCAGATGCAGGCAGCCTTTGGGTTCGGGCAGGTCATCGAGATAGCGTGCCTGTCCGGTTACATGCAGGCGGGCGGAGTCATGGGGCAGCGGTTTGGCGACGCTCATGGCTGGACCTCCAGAATAGAGCTGTGCTGGCCCGTGAGATCGGCCAGATAGCGCAGCGCCAGCCCTTCGGCGGCTTTCAGGCGGTAATGGGCCGAGGCGCGCATGTCCGATAACGGTTGGAAGTCGAGGCCAAGCGCGGGGAGCGCCGCGCGGAAGGTCTCATCCGACAGGGGCTTGCCGGTCAAGAGCGCCTCGAAGCCGCTGGCGCGTTTGGGGGTGCCTGCCATGCCGCCGAAAGCCACGCGGGCTGACGTGATGGTGGTGCCGTCAAGGGTCAGATTGAAGGCGGCGCAGACGGCGGAGATATCCTGATCGAAGCGTTTCGACAGCTTATAGGCGCGGAACTGCGGGGCGGATTTCGGGAAGGTGAGGCTTTCGACGAATTCGCCCGCGCGGCGGTCCTGTTTGCCGTAATCGAGGAAGAAGTCCTCAAGCGGCATCTCGCGGCGGCTGTCGCCTTGGCGCAGGGTGAGTGTGGCGCCAAGGGCGATGAGAGCGGGGGGCGTGTCGCCGATGGGCGAGCCATTGGCGATATTGCCGCCCAAGGTGGCCGCCTGACGCACCTGCTCCGAGGCGAAGCGGCGCAGGAGCTCGGCGAAACTGGGCAGATGCGGAGCGACCGCGCGGCGCAGGGCGGCGATTGTGGTGGCCGCACCCACGGTGAGATGGGTGTCGGTTTCCTTGATCTGCGCGAGGTCTTCGCATTGGCCGAGGAAGGCCACGAGGGGCAGGTCTTGCAGTTTCTTGGTGACCCAGAGCCCGACATCGGTGGCTCCGCCGATCAGCGTGGCCTGCGGGTGGGCGAGATACCAATCGGCCAGATCTTTGGTGGAGCGGGGGAGGAAGGGAGGCTGTCTGCCTCCCTCTGGTCCTGCGGACCATTCACCCTCCGAGGATATTTCCGGCAGCTGGAGGGGGCTGTCCATCCAGTCGGGTTTCGGGCTGTGGCTGGCGGCTTTGGCTGCGCGGATGATCGGGGCATAGCCCGTGCAGCGGCAGAGGTTGCCCGCGAGAAGGTCGTCGTGGTCGGTCTGGTCGTTCTGGTGGGCGCAGGCCAGCGAGGCGATGATGCCCGGGGTGCAGAAGCCGCATTGGCTGCCGTGATGGGTGATCATGCTGTCCTGCACCGGGTGGCACTGGCCTTTTGGGCCGCTGATGCCTTCGACCGTGCGCAGGGCGCGGCCATGAAGCTGCGGCATCATCAGGATACAGGCGTTGAGCGGTCTGGAGCCTGCGGCATCGGTGAGGATGACCGTGCAGGCGCCGCAATCGCCTTCGTTGCAGCCTTCTTTTGTTCCGGTGAGGCCTTCGGCGCGCAGCCAGTCGAGGACCGATTGCGTCGGGTCGCTTAGGGCAACGCGGCGGGTTTCTCCGTTGAGAAGAAACGTAATTTCCATGAGAAGACTTTCGCCACGGTACAGCTGTGAAGTGCGACCCCGCCCGATGTGGCGTAGAACGGAGGCGCGGTTCTGCCTGGCAGAACCCCAAGCCCAGAAAAGCGTATCGGGTGGAGATGATGCAAGGCTGAACCGGAATCTGGCGGCGGGGCGGCGGGTAACGTGCCTGTAAATTGTGCGGCCTGTATGAAAAGCGGTCAATCGGAAAAAGCGGAGCTTGTGATGTGGCGGGAGGAAATTTGACAGGCTGTTCGTGCGATCAGGCTTTTCGCGGGTGGTTTGCGCGCGTAGATTGGCGGGTATGACAGAGCCTCGATTCATTCACCTGCGCGTCCATACCGAATATTCGCTGCTTGAGGGGGCTGTGCCCGTCAAGAAGCTGATCAAGATGTGTGACGCGGCCAATATGCCCGCCGTTGCCGTCACCGACACCAATGCGATGTTTTCCGCTTTGGAGTTTTCGGTCAATTCGAAGGGGGCGGGATTGCAGCCTATTCTGGGCTGTCAGGTGTCTGTGGCCTATGATCCGGCGCGACCGGGTGAAAAGATCCGGCTGCCGGCGCCAGTGGTGCTTCTGGCCCAGAACGAGACGGGTTACGAGAACCTGATGGAGCTGTCGACCTGCCTCTATGTGGGCAAGAATGGCGATCTGGTGCAGGTCACCACCGAGCAGCTTGCGGCGCATTCCGAGGGGATCATCTGTCTGAGCGGCGGGGCGCAGGGGCCTGTGGGCAAGTTCTTGCAGAATGGCCAGCCGGATCGGGCGCGGGCGCTGATGGAGCGTCTGGCCGCGATTTATCCCGACCGTCTCTATGTCGAATTGCAGCGTCATCCGGGCGAGGATGGGCGCAATACCGAAGCCGAACGTCTGACCGAGCGCGGCTTTGTCGAAATGGCCTATGAGATGGGTCTGCCGCTGGTGGCCACCAATGATGTCTATTTTCCCAAGGCCGAGATGTATGAGGCGCATGATGCGCTGATCTGCATTGCGGAGGGGGCCTATGTCGACCAGATCGAGCCGCGCCGCCGTTTGACGCCCCAGCATTATTTCAAATCCGAAGCCGAGATGGTGGCGCTGTTTTCCGATCTGCCGGAGGCTTTGGAGAATACCGTCGAGATCGCGCGGCGCTGTGCTTATGGGGCCTCGAAGATTGACCCGATCCTGCCCAAATTCGCCGATGACGAGGTCGAGGAATTGCGCCGTCAGGCGTGGGAAGGCCTGCGCAACCGGCTTGAGGTGATCGAGGCGGCGGCCCCTGTCGAGGACTATGAGGCGCGGCTGAAATTCGAGCTTGGGATCATCGAACAGATGGGATTTCCGGGCTACTTCCTGATTGTGGCCGACTTTATCAAATGGGCGAAGGCGCATGATATTCCGGTGGGGCCGGGGCGGGGGTCGGGGGCAGGTTCGCTTGTGGCCTATGCGCTGACCATTACCGACCTTGATCCCTTGCGCTATTCGCTGCTGTTCGAACGCTTCCTGAACCCCGAGCGGGTCTCGATGCCGGACTTCGATATCGACTTCTGCATGGATCGCCGCGAAGAGGTGATCAAATATGTGCAGCAGAAATACGGGCGCGAGAAGGTGGGCCAGATCATCACCTTCGGTGCGCTTCTGTCGAAGGCCGCCGTGCGCGATGTGGGGCGGGTGTTGCAGATGTCCTTCGGGCAGGTGGACCGGCTTTCCAAGATGATCCCCGTCGAGGGGGTGAAGCCCGTGTCGATCGAGAAGGCGCTGGCCGATGAGCCGCGTCTGCGCGAGGCGGCAAAGAACGAAGAGGTCGTTGCACGGCTGTTGAAATATGCCCAGCAGGTGGAAGGATTGCTGCGCAATGCCTCGACCCACGCGGCAGGGGTGGTGATTGGCGACCGTCCGCTGGACCATCTGGTGCCGCTCTATCAGGATCCGCGATCCGATATGCCGGCGACCCAGTTCAATATGAAATGGGTTGAAAGCGCGGGTCTGGTGAAATTCGACTTTCTGGGTCTGAAGACACTGACCGTTGTGCAATCGGCGATGAACCTGATCTTCAAATCGGGCCGCCCTTTGCATGTGGATGCGCATGGCAACCAGCTTTATGAACCGGCGGCGGGGGGCGAGAACCAGATCAACCTTATTCCGCTGGATGATCAGAAGACCTATGATCTTTACTCCAGCGCGCATACGGTTGCGGTGTTTCAGGTGGAATCCGAGGGGATGAAATCGGCGCTGCGCCAGATGAAACCCACCTGTATCGAGGATATCGTGGCGCTGGTGGCTTTGTATCGCCCGGGCCCGATGGAGAATATCCCCACCTATTGCGATGTGAAACACGGGCGCAAGCCTTTGGAATCCGTGCATAAGACCATCGACCATATTCTGGCCGAGACCCAAGGCATCATCGTCTATCAGGAACAGGTGATGCAGATCGCGCAGGAGATGGCGGGCTATACGCTGGGCGGCGCCGACCTTCTGCGCCGCGCGATGGGTAAGAAGATCAAGGAGGCGATGGATGCCGAGCGCCCCAAATTTGAATCGGGCGCGGCGAAGAACGGGGTCGACAAGAAGAAGGCCTCGGAGGTCTTCGACCTTCTGGAGAAATTCGCCAATTACGGCTTCAACAAATCCCACGCCGCCGCCTATGCGGTGGTCAGCTATTACACCGCTTGGCTGAAGGCCAATCACCCTGTCGAGTTCATGGGAGGGGTGATGAATTGCGATATCCATCTGACCGAGAAGCTTGCGATCTATGCGCAAGAGGTCAAGAAGGGCTTGGGTGCCGAGATCGTGCCGCCCTGTGTGAACCGCTCTTTGGCGACCTTTGATGTGGTGGATCAGAAGCTGGTCTATGCTTTGGGCGCGCTGAAGAATGTGGGTGTCGAGGCGATGGAGATGATCGTCAGGGCGCGTCAGGTGGACGGGAAGGATAAGCCCTTCCGTGATCTCTTTGATTTCGCCCGCCGTGTCGATCTGAAGCGGGTTGGCAAGCGGCCCTTGGAGATGCTGGCGCGGGCGGGGGCCTTTGACCAGTTGGACCCGAACCGCAAGCGGGTGTTCCAGTCGCTGGACAGTCTGGTGGCATGGTCGGGGGCGGTGATCGAGGCGAAGAATTCGGCGCAGGTGTCCTTGTTTGGCGATGCGGGCGATGATCTGCCGCCGCCGCGCATGGCCGATACCGACGATTGGTTGCCGGGCGAGAAACTGGCCGAGGAGCATAAGGCCATCGGCTTCTATCTCTCGGGTCATCCGCTGGAAGATTATATGCCCGCGCTCAAGCGCAAGAAGGTGATGACGCTGGACGAGATCCACGCCAAGGCGCTTAACGGCCCCTTTGCGGCCAAGATCGCGGGCGAGGTGGCCTCGGTGCGCGAGAAGAAATCCGCGAAGGGCAACCGCTTTGCCTTTGTCGCGCTGTCGGATGCGTCGGGGCCCTATGAGGTGGCCTTCTGGTCCGAGGCGCTGGAGGCGTCGCGTGCGGTGCTGGAGACGGGGCGGCTGTTGGTGCTGAACGTCAAGGTCGAGGTGGATGGCGAGTCGGTGCGGATGGTCGCCGGTTCGGCCAGCCCCGTGGATACGATGGTCGCCGATGCCGGTGGCACGGGGCTGATGATTCACGTGGAAACACCGGAAGCCGTGCCGTCGATTGCGTCGCTTTTGGGGCGGCTGGAGGAAGAGGGCAAGGTGCGCTCGCGCGGGCCGATCAGTTTCACGGTGTTCGATGCCGAAAAGAACTGTCGCTATGAATTGGCGACGGGGCGTGATTTTCCGGTGAACCCGCAGATCAAAGGGGCGATCCGGTCCCTGCGCGGGGTGTCGATGGTGGAAGAAATCTGAGGCGGGGCCGATTTTAACGGGGCCATCGAGACCCCGTCAAAATCGGTCAGGCCGCGCGCGGCCTTCCGGGCGCGTTATACCCCCCGTTTAGCCCCCCGTTCAGCCCCATGTCGGGTGGAAGCGGTTCTTGGCGCTGAGGGTGAAGATCTCGCAGCCATCTGCCGTGACGCCCACGCAATGTTCGAATTGCGCCGAGAGCGATTTGTCGCGGGTGACGGCGGTCCAGTCATCGGCCAGCACCTTGGTGTCGGGGCGGCCCAGATTGACCATCGGCTCGATCGTGAAGATCATGCCTTCTTCCAGCACCGCGCCTGCGCCCGCGCGGCCATAGTGCAGCACATTTGGCGGGGCGTGGAAGACGCGGCCCACACCGTGGCCGCAGAAGTCGCGCACGACGCTCATGCGGTTGCCTTCGACATATTTCTGGATCGCATGGCCGATATCGCCGAAGGTATTGCCGGGTTTGACCTGATCGATGCCGATCATCAGCGCGTCATAGGTGACCTGAATCAGGCGCTCGGCCTTGCGGGTCAGATTGCCCGCCACATACATGCGCGAGCTGTCGCCGAACCAGCCATCCTTGATGACGGTGATGTCGATGTTCAGGATGTCGCCATCCTTGATCACCTTATCGCCCGGAATGCCGTGGCAGACCACATGGTTGACCGAGATGCAGGAGGCATGCTGGTAGCCGCGATAGCCGATGGTGGCCGAGGTGGTGCCAAGCTCTTCGACCCGTTTGCGGATGAAGGTTTCCAGATCCATCGTGGTGATGCCGGGGCGGACATGGTCTGCCACCTCGTCGAGGATCTGCGAGGTCACGGCACAGGCGGCTCGGATGCCGTCGAAGTCCTCTTCGGTATTATAGATGCGGATCCCGTCTTTCGTCACGCGGCCTTGGGCTTCATCCACCGGCTTTCTCCTTCAATCACTTGATCCCTAGTTAATCACAAAAGAGGGCAATGACTAGGGCTTGGGCTTTCCGCCCCTCGCAACCCGGCCTATACCTATGTGCAAAGGAGATAAACCCATGTCCAATCCTACTGCCGCGATCCTGATCATTGGTGACGAAATCCTGTCGGGGCGCACCCGCGAGGGCAATGCCTATTATCTTGCGGGCGAGCTGACCAAGGCGGGGATCGACCTGAAGGAGGTGCGGATTGTTGCGGATGATCAGGACCAGATCGTCAGCGCGATCCATGCGCTGTCAGCGGCCTATGACACGCTGTTTACCTCGGGCGGGATCGGGCCGACCCATGATGACATCACCGCCGATGCTGTAGGGGCGGCCTTTGGCGCGAAAGTGGATGTGCGCGAGGATGCCAAGGCGCTGCTGGCGGCGCATTATGCCGCACGCGGGGCCGAGTTCACGCCCGCGCGGATGCGGATGGCGCGCATCCCCGAAGGGGCCACGCTGATCGACAACCCTGTCTCTGTCGCGCCCGGATTTACCATGGGCAATGTGCATGTGATGGCAGGCGTGCCCAATGTGTTTCAGGCGATGGTGGCAAGCGTGCTGCCGACGCTTACGGGCGGTGCGCCGGTTCTGTCGCGCAGCCTGCGGGTGCCGCGCCCCGAATCCGAGATTGCCGAGCCGCTGCGCGATCTGGCCCAGACCTATGAGGATCTGTCCTTCGGGTCCTACCCCTTTGTAACTGATGGGAATTACGGCGTGAACCTTGTGGTGCGCGGGCAGGAAGAGGCGCGGCTCGAGGCGGCATTCGCGGCACTCAAAGCCGCTTTTCCCGAGGGCCAATGATGTCGGATGCCGATTTCTATGAGGTGATCGACCGCACGTGGCCTGCGGCATCCTTCCGGCAGGTGGGGGGCTTTACACTGCGCGAGGGGCAGGGCGGGGGCAGCCGCGTGGGGTCTGCCTCTTTGGATGTGGCTTTGCCCGAGGCGGATATCGAGGCAGCCATCGCCGGTCATCGCGCCTTGGGCCAGCCGGTGAAATTCCAGATCCGTGGCGGCCAAGAGGATCTGGATCAGGCTCTGGCCGCACGCGGGTTTCAGGTGTTCGACCCGACCGTGGTGTTTTGCGCGCCCTGTTCGGCCTTTGACAGCCCGCCTGCGCTTTCGGCCTTTAGCCATTGGCCGCCTCTGGCCATCACCCGCGAGATCTTCGAAGAAGACGGCATAAATGCTGCCCGTCAGGCGGTGATGGCCCGTGCGCAGGGCCCTGCCTGCGTAATTTTGGGCCGCGATGGTGACCGCGCGGCGGGGGCAGCTTTTGTTGCCTGCGCGGGGAGCGATGCGATGATCCATGCGGTCAACACGCGCCCTGCTTTCCGGCGCCGCGGGGTTGCGCGCCATATCATGGGCGAAGCCGCCCGCTGGGCCACCACCCAAGGGGCGTCGCATCTGTGGCTTGTTGTGCGGGCCTCGAACGAAGGGGCCATTGCGCTTTATACCCGCTTGGGTATGACAGAACAGGGCCGTTATCATTACCGTTTGGACGTTTCATGACCCTTCTGCGCTTTGCCCTTGTTCTTGGCTGTGTCTTTGGTGGCTCGGTGGCGGTTGCTTCGCCGCTCCAGCTCGATCTGCCCGAGGATGCCTCGATCAGCGCTTCTGACAGTAATCCCGCCACCGACTACAGCCTGCTGACCGGCCCGTGGACGGTCAAGTCGCGCGCGCCTTCCCGCGCGCTCGAGGGCACGCGGATCGATACGGCATGGCGTCTGCGTGGCAATCAGCAGACCACCTTGCAAATTCTGGCTCCGCTACGGGCGCAGATCGAGGATGCGGGCTACACGGTGCTGTATGATTGTGCCACGGATGCCTGCGGCGGGTTCGATTTCCGGTATCAGCTGGATCTCCTGCCCGAGCCGGGTATGCATATCGATCTGGGTGATTTCCTGTATCTGGCCGCCCGTAAGGGGCCGGAATATCTGGCATTGACGGTGAGCCGTTCCTCCAATTCCGGTTTTGTGAACCTGACCACGCTAAGCGCGGGCATTGTGGATGCCGCCCGCCCCGATAACCCGTTGCAGATCACCACTGGGGCCAGCACCGGCGCCGAAAAGCGTCCTATCGGAACGTTGTTGCAAACCGAGGGGCACGGCATTCTGGGCGGGCTCGATTTCGATAGCGGCTCGGACAAGCTGAAGCCGGGCAGCTATGACAGTCTTGCGGCGCTGGCCGATTATCTGGCCTCCGCACCCGATGCGACAATCGCTCTGGTGGGGCATACCGATATGGAAGGCGCGCTGGAGGGCAATATCGACCTGTCCAAACGCCGTGCCGCAGCCGTTCGGGCGCGTCTGATCAGTGATTACGGTATCGCCCCCGAACGGATCGACGCCCAAGGCGCAGGCTGGCTGGCACCGATCACCACCAACCTGACGGAAGAGGGACGGCGCGCCAACCGTCGGGTGGAGGTCGTGCTGACCTCGACCCATCTCGACTAGGTTCCAGACCTATGGATATGGTCCGTAGAGCTCCGGATCTGATTGATCCGGAGCTCTACATCCTGACGAACGCGTTCTGCCCGACCGAGGCGCAGAGCCACGTCGAGGCCGCCCCGACGGATCGACAGCCGCCTGATCCGCGCCCTTGTCAGGCCGCGCGACAGGTGGCGGGGCAGGGCGGCAGGCATGTCCGGTTGGAAAACGATGCAGCGGATGGTGTGCCGGAGCACCTCCACGGCATGCGCAAAACCCACCTCCGCGTCCAGCCCGAGGTGGATCTGCTGTGTCAGATGCTCTGGCGCTTACCAGTTGTCGGGGCCGCGATCCTGAAAGGTGTCGACCAGAAAATCCATGAATGCCCGCACTTTGGGCTGCGTATAGCGACCCGGAGGGTAGATCGCATAGATCCCCAGCGGGTCATCCGGCAGATCGGGGAGCGCCTCTTCGACCAGCCCTTTTTTCAAGGCGTCGGCACATAGGAAGGAGGGAAGATAGGCGATGCCCAGACCGCTGATGGCCGCTTGCAGCAATGACTGCCCGTCATTCACGGTCAGCCAGCCCGCCGAACGCACCTGACGGCGCTCGCCCGAAGGGGCGGTGATCTTCCAGACATTTCCGGTGGACTGGTTGGAATAATGCAGAAGTTTGTGATTGTTGAGATCGTCGATCTTCAACGGGCGGCCGTATTTCTGGAAATAACCGGGGGCGGCGATGATTTTCTGCCCGGTTTCCGTCAGCTTGCGCGCCCGCAGGCTGCTGTCTTCCATCTCGCCCAGCCGGATGGCCATATCGAACCCCTCCGAGATCAGTTCGACATAGCGGTTGTTCAGCACCATATTTACGGTGATATCCGGATAGGCACTCAGAAAATTGCCCAGCACCGGCGAGAGCAGATGCACACCGAAATCGGTGGCGACTGAAATCCGCAGCGTGCCCGAAGGCGCAGTCTGCATCGAGGTCACCAGAGCATCGGCTTCGCCCGCATCATTCAGAACCCGTCGCGCGCGGTCGTAATAGGCCATGCCGATCTCGGTGGGCGAGACGCGGCGCGTGGTGCGGTTGAGAAGCCGTGCGCCCAGACGGGTCTCCAAGGCGGATACATGTTTGGACACGGCAGATTTGGAAATCCCCATCTTCTTGGCGGCATCGGTAAAGCCACCTTGGTCCACCACCGTGGCAAAGGCTTCCATTTCTGTCAGACGGTCCATTTGCAGCAACCCTTGAGTCATTTCGTCCTGCAAAAGATCGGTTTGAATTTGGGCTGAAATGGGGCTGCGAATGGACAATACGGGGGAATCGCTAAAATGGTTCCGACCACGGAAACGATCCCTTCGGTCTGCGCCGGTCGGGCGGGGCCGGAGGCGCCATGCGCCGACCGATTTGGCCGGGGCCTCAATGGCGCCGGTCAAATCGGGTCTGGAGGCAGAGGTCTATCCGCCCAGCCCAAGCAGGGCAGGGACCTGTGCCATATCGGTAAACAGCTCGGCCCCCGTGGCCGCCAAGGCCGGATGATCGCCCTGCGGCGCATAGCCCAGACAGCGCATGCCCGCCGCCACTGCGGCCCGCGCGCCCGCTGGACTGTCCTCGATCACGACGCACTCCGCAGGCGCAACCCCCAGCGCTTCGGCGCAATGCAGATAGAGGTCCGGCGCGGGCTTTGGATGCGCCACATCCTCCTGTCCGGAGAACAACCGCCCCTCCAGCTTGGCCCGTATCTCGGGATGCTGCCCCAATGTGGCGGCCATCTTCACATGCCGACCATTGGACCCCACCGCATAGGAAATGTCCTCGGCATCCAGCCGATCCAGCAGCTCCGGCACCCCCGCCATCAAAGGCGTGCCCGCGCGCAGCCTCTCGCAGAGCACCGCATAATAATGATCCCCCCAATCGGCGGGCAGGGAGGCCCCCATCTCGCGGGCGCGCGCGGCACAGCCCTCGATGGTGCCACCGATAAATATGCGCTCCATCTCATGCAGGGTCAGTTCCAAGCCATGCGCCGTGAACTCCTCTTGCAGCAGATCGAAGGTCATCGGCTCGCTATCCACCAAGACCCCGTCGCAATCGAAGATAACCGCTTTCACCATCATTCCGCCTCCGGCATCAGGGCCAAAGTCACGACCGTATCGCCATATTTGCGCTGGTCGATCTGCTCCAGCGGCGCAGGCACCACAGGCGCCACATTCTCTTCCCAGACCACCATCGCCCCCGGCGCGATCCAGCCGTTTTCCAGACACGACGCAATCGCCTTCTCGCCCAGCCCCATGCCATAGGGCGGGTCGAGGAAGATCAGGTCGTAGCCCTCGCCACGGCAGGGCCCCATGCGGGTCGCATCGCGCCGCCAAAGGTCGGTGACCCCCATCGCCCGCATCAGCTCGATATTCTTGCGCAGCAATATCCGCGCAGGCGTGCCCTCATCGACAAAAGCCACACGTTTGGCCCCGCGCGACAGCGCCTCAAGCCCCAAAGCCCCCGTGCCCGCAAACAGGTCCAGCACCCGCGCCTCGGGGATCGGATTGCCATGCGTGCCATTGACCAGCAGGTTGAAAATCGACTCGCGCACGCGGTCCGTTGTGGGGCGCAGATGCCCCTTGGCATCGCCTTCGCCCACATCCGTCAGCTTTAGCCCGCGCTTCTCGCCACCAATAATCCGCATCTTTTACCGCCGCATCAAAGATTTCAAATCCACCGCCGCCTCAACCTCGGCGGGGGTCACATCCGACCCCGCCTCGATCAGGCGCTTGCCCACCATATAGGCCCTTGGCGCATCCAGCGCATCCACCGCAATCAGCTGATCGTCGCGGAAATACCAGAAGCTCTGGCCATCCACATCTTTCGCGATCACTCGGGTATAGCCGCCATTCCAGCCCGCGATCTGCAGCTTGGAGGCAAACATATCCGACCAGAACCACGGCTTGGGCTGATAGTCCTTGCCCGCGCCCAGCATGTTGCAGGCCACCAGCTCGCCCATATCAATGGCATTGCCCACCGATTCCAGCCGCATCCGCGCGCTGTTCAGGTTGATCTCGGCGCAATCGCCTGCCGACCAGATATGCGGGTCCGAGGTGCGGCCCTGACTGTCGGTCACAATGCCATCGCCTAAGACCAGCCCCGCCTCTTCGGCCAGCCGCGTCGCAGGGGTGACACCGATGCCGACCACCACCAGATCGGCGGGCAGAACCGTGCCATCAACCAGCTCGACACTGTCCACCATGCCATCCCCGCGCAGTTCCCGCAGGCTGGTGCCTTCAAGGATCGTCACCCCTTCGGCCTGATGCAGCGCGCGCACCGCATCTGCCGTCTCGCGGCAGGCCACGCGGCGCAGGATCCGCTCGGAGGCCTGCACCAGAGTGACCTTCAGCCCCAGCTTGCGCGCCACTGCCGCTGTCTCGAGGCCAATATAGCCGCCGCCGATCACCACCAGACGCTTGCCCGCCACCATTTGCGGCGCTAGCGCGTCGATATCGGCCAGATTGCGGATGGTGAAGAGATTGCCCAGATCGCCGCCCAAGGCAGGGGCGAGGCGTTTCGGGTCGGCCCCTGTGCAGAGCGCCAGCTGGTCATAGCCCAATACCTCGCCCGCCATATGCACCCGTTTCGCGGCAGGGTCGATGCGATCAACCCGCGTGCCCAGCTTCAGGGTGATGTTCTGCTCGGCCCAGAATTCCGGCGACCGCAGGGTCAGGCGCTCCAGCGGCATCTCGCCCAGCAGATAGGCCTTTGACAGGGGCGGGCGCTGATAGGGCGCCACAGGCTCCTCGCCGATAATCGTCACCGCGCCCTCATAGCCCTCGGTCCGCAGCTTGGCCGCCAGAGAGGCTGCGGCCTGTCCAGCCCCGATGATCACGATACCTGACATTTCTCTTTCCCTCTGGTGCTCTTGCTGCCGAACCCTATAACTTACCGGCAAACATGTGCAACGCGACAGGAGAGCGACATGACGATCAGTGAAGGCGACGTGCTTCCCGGGGCAACCCTTTTGGCGCTTGGCGGCGAAGGCCCGACAACCGTAAGCCTTGGTGACAAGATGAAAGGCCGCAAAGTGGTGATCTTCGGTCTGCCGGGCGCCTTTACCGGCACCTGCACCACCGCCCATGTCCCGAGCTTCATGCGTACCCGCGAGAAATTTGCCGAGAAGGGCGTGGACGAGGTGATCTGCATCACCGTCAACGACCCCTTCGTGGTGGATGCATGGTCGAAATCGACCGGCGCGGGGGCTGCGGGCATCACCATGCTGGCCGATGCGGAAAGCGCCTTCACCAGCGCCATCGGGATGAACTTCTCGGCCCCCGCCATCGGTTTCAAGGACCGCTCGCTGCGCTATGCGATGTATGTCGTGGATGGCGTGGTGAAAGTTCTGCACAAGGAAGAGAACGCAGGCACCTGCGATATCTCGGGCGGCGAGAGCATGCTTGAGGCGATCTGAATCGCCCCATCTTGAAAAGGGCGGGAAATCCCGTCACCAATGGCCCTTCGGGGCCATTTTTCGTGCCGCGCCTAGAGGGTGATCACTATGCAGCATAAACCGCTTGGCCAATCGGGCCTGACTGTTTCTCCCTTCGTCTTTGGCGGCAATGTTCTGGGCTGGACGGCAGATCGCGCGACCTCTTTTGCCATGCTGGACCGGTTGGTGGAGGCGGGGGTGACCTCGATTGATACCGCCGACAGCTATTCCTATTGGGGCGAGGGTATGCAGGGCGGTGAATCCGAGGCGATGATCGGCGACTGGCTGGCCGCCCGCAAGCGGCGCGACGATGTGGTGATCTATACCAAGGTGGGCAAGCTGTCATGGCGCAAGGGGCTGCGGCGCGAGAATATTCTGGCCGCGATTGACGAGTCGCTGACCCGTCTGCGCACCGATTATATCGACCTCTATTTTGCCCATGCCGATGACGGGGATGTGCCGCAGGAAGAGGTTCTGGAAACGTTCGAGATGCTGCGCGTTCAGGGCAAGATCCGCGCGATGGGCGCGTCGAATTTCGCACCCGACCGTCTGGCCTCGGCGCTGTCTCTGGCGCGGCAGATGAATGTGACGGGGATCAAGGTGGTCCAGCCCGAATACAGCCTTTCGGCGCGCAGCGGATTTGAACAGGACCTGCTGCCGCTGGTGAAGGCGCAGGGCCTCGGGGCCGTGACCTTTTTCACGCTGGCGGCAGGGTTTCTGTCTGGCAAATACCGCAAGCCGGACGATTTCAACGGCATTCCCCGTGCCCGCCATGCGGCGAAATATCTGGATGCGCGGGGCCTTCGCATTCTGGATGCGCTGTCAGAGGTGGCGGATGGCATGGGTGCGCCTATGGCACAGGTGGCCACCGCTTGGGCGATGGCGCGGGAGGGCGTGTCGGCGCCGATCGTCTCGGCCTCGACTATGGCGCAGCTAGAGACCCTTCTGGGCGCGATCGACCTGCAGCTGAATGACGAGGCGATGGCCAAGCTGGAGGCGGCCTCGGATGGCTAAGCTGACCACCATCGACAATATCATCAGCGACCGCGGCTCGAAATATGCGGTTTCCGGCGCGCCTTGCGCCTCGGAAGACGAGGCCAAGGCGCTGATCAAGGACCTCTGCCGCTCCAAGAAATTCGCCAAGGCCACGCATAACACATGGGGCCTGCTGACGCCCGAGGCGCCGGTGAAAAACGATGATGGCGAGTCGGGCGCGGGCATGGTGATCCTGCGGATGCTGGAACGCGAGGGGCTGGAGAACCATCTGATCGTGGTCACCCGCTGGTATGGCGGCAAACACTTGGGCGGCGACCGTTTCCGCCATGTGCAAGACGCCGTGCGGATCTATATCGAGGACCTGCGGGGGGCGTGATCCCCCCGCCGACCGAGGGGCCGGAACATGCGCGTGTTCCGGCAGAGCCGACCCCGCCGGCTATCTGCCGCGCGTTTTCGAACCTATTGCCTAGTCCAGAAAATCCTCGCTCAGATCGGTGCCCAGATCGGGGCGGGGGTCGGGTTCATCAACCTCGTCCTGACCGGGTTCGCGCTCGGGCAGGGGGGACTGGAACAGCACCTTGCCCTTATGCGGAATGGCATCCAGCGCGCGGGCCAGTTCGTAATCCAGAATGCTGAGACCTTTGCAGGAATGGGTCGAAAGCTCGACATCCACCACGTTATAGACATTGCGCCAGTCGGGGTGGTGGTCCATCTTCTCGGCCAGCAGCGCCGCCTGCGCCATGAAGCCCCAAGCCTGCTCGAAATTCTCGAATTTCCAGACCTTGCGAATGGCGTCCGATTGCTTGGCCGTCCGCCAGCCATTCTCCTGTAGAACCGGCAGAAGAGAGGCGCGTTCGTCTTGGTTCAGCTTGCTTGCCATATCCGGTGATCCCTTTGGAAAGCGGGCAGGAAATTCCCGCCCGCTTGTTGTGTCGCGCCAGTGTAGCCGATTTGCGGCTTACTTCAATTTGTCTTCCTGCGTCACCGCCCCGACACCGGTTTCCGTCCCGTTTTCCAAACCGGAGGAAAGCCGCTTTTGGGGGTTTTGGTCTTTCAGTTTGACCATCTCCAGTTTGTTGTCGAACACGATCTCGCGGGTGGGGAAGGGAATGCCGATGCCATTCGCGTCAAATTCCTTTTTGACAAATTCGAACAGCTCCCAGCGGAATTTCCAGTAGACATCGGTATTGCACCACGCGCGGAACAGCAGGTTGATCGAACTGTCGCCCAGCTCTTTTACCCCGATGGTCGGGGCGGGGTCTTTCAGCACGCGCGGGTCTTCGTCGACGATCTTCTGCAGGATCTCCTTGGCCAGTTTGATGTCGCTGTCATAGGAAATGCCGATGGTGAGATCCATCATGCGGGTGGTATTGGCCGAATAATTGGTGATCGAAGACGACCAGATATCCGAGTTCGGGACCACGATCTGGATGCCGTCATAGGTTTTCAGGATGACATAGAACAGCGAGATCTCGGTCACGGTGCCGGATTCGCTGCCCGCTGCGATGTAATCGCCCACGCGGAAGGGGCGGAACATGATGATCATCACCCCCGAGGCCAGCGAGGACAGCGTGCCCTGAAGCGCCAGACCGATGGCCAGACCGGCGGCACCGATCAGAGCGGCCAGCGAGGTGGTCTGGATGCCGAAGCGGTTGAGAATGAAGATGAAGCCGATCGCGAGGATCAGATATTTCGCGATATTGCCCAGAAAGCCGAAAAGCGTGTCATCAAGGCGGCGATGCCGCGCCGCAAGCCGCGAGATACGTCCCTTCGCCCAGCCCGAAATGAACAGGGCGACGATCAGGATCACCAGCGCGGTGAGCACATTGAGCGTGGCCAGAACCACGGCATCGACCCGTTCGGGGGTGATCCATTGGCTTACATCTGTCAGGTTTTGCAGGTTCAGCTCGTCCATGCGTCTTCGGTCCTTTATCTATCTGTGCGCGGCATTGGTTTATGCAGGCCTTCTGCGCGGCGGATAGAGGCAGGCCAAGCAGACTTCAACCCTTGCTCCGGAAGGGCCCCATCTCGGTCATGACCTCGACATCCTCGTCGATTGCCGCGCGTTCAGCCTCCAGATAGTCCGAAATCGCGTGGCGCAAACCCGGGTGGGTGATCCAATGCGCCGAATGGGTGATATGGGGCAGATATCCGCGCGCCAGTTTGTGTTCGCCCTGCGCGCCCGCTTCCACGCGCGCCAGCCCGTGGGCCAGCGCGTAATCCACCGCCTGATGGTAGCATAGCTCGAAATGCAGATAGGGGTGATCCTCGATACATCCCCAATAGCGGCCATAGAGACAATCGCGCCCGATCAGGTTAAGCGCGCCCGCAATGGGGCGGCCTTCGCGCAGCGCCAGCACCAGAAGCACATCCTCGCGCATCTCGTGCAGCGCGTCGAAAAAGGCCCGCGTCAGATAGGGGCTGCCCCATTTGCGCGCGCCTGTGTCCTGATAGAAGGTCCAGAAGGCGTCCCAATGCTCCGGGCGGATGTCATCGCCTGTCAACTGCCGGATCTCGCCACCAAAGCCTTGGGCGCGGGTGCGTTCCTTCTTCAGCGCCTTGCGTTTGCGCGAGGAGAGCTGCGCAAGGAAGGCGTCGAAATCGGCATAGCCCTGATTGTAGAAATGGAATTGCTGGCCGTGGCGGTGCAGATAGCCCGCGCCCTCGGCCAGATCGGCCTCATCTTCAAGGCAGAAGGTCATATGAACCGAGGACAGCCCGTTATTTTCCGCCACCTGCGCCATGCCCGCCAGAAGGGCGGCGCGGCCTGTCTCGGCGTGATTTGGTGCTGTCAGCAGCCGCCTGCCCGTGCAGGGCGTGAAGGGCACCGCGCATTGTAGTTTGGGGTAATATTGCCCGCCCGCGCGCTCAAAAGCATCTGCCCAGCCGTGGTCAAAGACATATTCGCCCTGACTATGGGATTTGACGTAAAGCGGCGCCACGCCCAGAACCGTTTCGCCCGCGCGGGCCACAATGGGGCGCGGGTCCCAGCCCGTGCCGCGCCCGACCGACCCCGAGGCCTCAAGCGCCGAAAGGAAGCGATGCGTGGTGAAAGGGTCATAAGCGCGCCCGCCGTCGCGGGTTTCAGGACAGGCGCAGCTATCCCACAAAGCGGGGTAGATGGCCGAGACGCCCTCGGCCAGTTCCAGTTCAATCTGATCGGTCATCGCAGGCTCCTGTCGGAGCCGATGATGACCGGATCACGCCGCAGGTCAAGCGTCGGGCAGGGCCGAGGCATAGCCCTCGAAGGTCACGTTTTCGGCAATCTCGCGGGCCTTGGCTTCCTCTGCGTCGCTGCGGATCGTCCAGCACAGGATATGCGCGCCCTCGGCCTTCAGGGCAGCCACCCGCGCCATGCCGAGGTCTTTCCAGTGGTGCGAGATAAAGCAGGCCCCCACACGGTCATAATCGGCGATCCCGCGCAAGCGGGCGCGCTGGTCCTCGCTCAGGGTGGGGAAATCTTCGGCCGACCATTCGGCATAGGTGGTCAGCCCGACCGCCACAGCGGGGGCTGCCGCATGGAACAGGGCGATGGAGGCGGGGTTGAACCCCATCACGGCGACCGGCCCCTGATACCCCGCAAGCGCCTCTGCCGCGGCCTGTTCCAGCGGGCCAAGCCCCGCCCCGTCGGGGTCATCCTGATTTTTGATCTCGACCAGAAGCGGCACCTGTCCTGCCACCAGATCCAGCACTTCGGCAAATGTCGGGATGCCCTCATCGGCATCACGCAGACAGATGGCCTGCAACTCGGCGGCACTGCGGGCATGCAGCGGGCCGGTCGCGTCGGTCAGGCGGTCCAGAGAATAGTCATGGAAGACCATCGCCACGCCATCTGCCGAAAGCTGCAGGTCGATCTCTATGCCATAGCCCGCTGCGATGGCGGCACGAATGGCGGCCAGGCTGTTTTCGGGGCGGCCCTTCGCGCGGTCATGAAAGGCCCGATGCGCGATGGGCAGGCTGAGGAAGCGCGGGTCAAGCATCTGCGATCTCGAAGACGGCGTCGATCTCTACGGCCACACCCAGCGGCAGGGCGGGCGTGGCGACCGCCGAACGGGCGTGGCGGCCCGCATCACCGAAGACCTCGACCATCAGGTCGGAGCAGCCATTCACCACTTTGGGTTGGTCGATGAACTCTGCGGTGGAATTGACGAAACCGCCGAGTTTGACCACGCGGGTGATGCGGTCCAGATCGCCAAGCGCGGCTTTCGCCTGCGCAATCAGCGCCAGCCCGCACAGGCGCGCGGCGGCAGCGCCTTCGGCCACATCCATCGTTTCGCCCAGACGGCCCGTGACCAGACCTTCGGCGCTGGCCGAGATCTGTCCCGAGACATAAAGCTGGTTTCCGGTGATCACATAGGGCACGTAATTCGCTGCAGGCGCGGGGGCGGCGGGCAGGGTGATGTTCAGGTCGGACAGGCGGGTTTCGATTTTCGACATGGGGTCCTCATGATGCGCGCAAAAAGCGTGCACCGGACGCTAGGCGCGCATGGATGCGGGCGCAAGGGGAATGCACCCGCCGCGCGCCCTTTCATGGACCTGTCATGCAGGCAGGGGCTTACCAGTCGATGAAATGCTCGAAATCGCGGGTGACGGCCTTCCACAGGTCCAGCGAGACATCGAAATTCTTCTCGTTCACGCCGTCGCCATCCAGATTGATGTCCATCTCGAGGAAGGGGTCGCCCTCGTCATCAAGATAGGCACGTCCGAAGCGGTTATTGCGGTTCCATTCGTTGATCATGGTCGCGCTCATCGGCTGGTCCAGATCGTAGCCGGTCGAGAACTGGATGGTCCGGCAGTTGGTATTGCCACGGCAGCCGTAGAAATAGACCGAGAAATGCGTGCCGTTGATCCGGCTGTCCAGCATCGGATCACCCGAGTCATCCGTGCCCTGCGTGACCGGCAGGCCATATGCTTCGAGGAAGGCGGAAACCGTGCTGGGTTTGGCCGTGACCGCCGCGGCCTGAACCGTCGCGGCGCTGGCCAGAAGGCCCATACAGGCAAGAGGAAGAAGAAACTGTTTCATGTGGGTCCTTATGGTCCGTCTCAGGCGACCATTGCTTCGGCTTTTTTCAGATCGACCGATACCAGCTGGCTTACACCCTGTTCCTGCATTGTCACACCGAAAAGACGGTCCATGCGGCTCATGGTCACGGCATGGTGGGTGATGATCAGAAAGCGGGTATCGGTGCGGCGGGTCATCTCGTCCAGCAGGTCGCAGAAGCGGGTGACATTGGCGTCATCAAGCGGCGCATCGACCTCGTCGAGCACACAGATCGGCGCGGGGTTCGCCATGAAGACGGCAAAGATCAGCGCCATCGCGGTCAGTGTCTGCTCGCCCCCCGACAGAAGCGACAGCGTCGACAGCTTCTTGCCCGGCGGCTGGCACATGATCTCAAGGCCCGCTTCCAGCGGGTCGTCGGATTCCACCAGCGCCAGACGGGCATCGCCGCCCGAGAAGAGGTGGGTGAACAGCTGACGGAAGTTCTGGTTGACCTGCTCGAAAGCGGCCAGCAGACGCTCGCGCCCCTCGCGGTTCAGCCCGTTGATCCCGCCGCGCAGCTTGGCGATGGCATCCTCCAGATCGCCCTTCTCGGTGAACAGCGTGTCATGTTCTTCCTGAATGCTTCGCGCGTCTTCCTCGGCACGCAGGTTGACCGCCCCCAAAGCATCGCGGTCACGTTTCAGATCGGCCACCGCCTTTTCCAGCTTGGAGATGGTGGGCATATCCTCGGGCGCGATCTCCAGTGATTTCAGCAGGCTCTCGGGGGCCAGATCCATCTCGTCGCTGATCCAGTCCACCGCCAGAGTCAGCGCCTCACGCGCCGATTCCACGCGGGTTTCGGCCCGCGCCCGCGCTTCGCGGATTTCCGAGGCCTGTTTTTCCGTCTCGCGTTCGACGGTCTGGGCGGTGCGCAGGCGGGTTTCGGCATCCTGTAGCGCAGTCGAGGCCTTGGATTTGCGCGCCTCTGCCTCCTGGATCTGTTCGCGCAGCTCGTCGCGGCGTTCGTTAAGCTCTTCGGGCAGGGCCATAGCCTCTTCCAGCTCTTCCAGCGCCTCGGCGCGGCGGTCGGCCAGTTCGGCGCCATGACGTTCGGCGGTGGCAAGGCGGGTCTTCCAGCCCGCAAGCTGCTCGGTGATTTCCGTCTGGCGGCGCGCGCGGGCCTCGCCTTCGCGGCGGACCTCATCCTGAGCCGAGCGCCGCGTGAGCATGGTCATCCGCGCGGCCTCGACCGTGATTTTCACCTGATCCACCTCTTGGCGAGCCTTGGACAAAGCGGGCAGGGCGTTGATCGCGGCCTGCGCTTCCGCAAGCGCCTCACGGGCGGCGCGGGCTTCCTCGCCATGGCGGCCCTCGGCCTGACGTGCGGCTTCAAGGCGGCCTTCAGTGATCGAGCGGTCGGCCTCGGCCTTCGACATCTGGCGCTGCGCCTCGCCCATGCGGCGGTCGGCTTCGCGGCGGGCGTCGCGCGCACGGGTAAAGGCCAGATTGGCATCGGCCAGCTTCTGCTTCAGCTGTTCATGGTTGCGCACGGCGGATTGGGCGGCGGCCTCGGCTTCGGCCAGATCGGCGCGCAGATCGCTCAGGCGGTTTTGCTGGCGCAGACGTTGCGCGGCGGCAGAGGGCGCATCTTCGGCGCCCGCGCGCAGCCCGTCCCAGCGCCAGAGGTCGCCCGCAAGCGTTACGATCCGCTGGCCGGGGCGCAGGTCCTGATGCAGGCGGTCGCCCTGATCCCATGTCTCTACCACGCCGATCTGCGACAGGCGGCGGGCCAGAGCCTCGGGCGCCTGCACATATTCGGCCAGCGCGGGCACGCCATCGGGCAGGGCGGGGGCATCGCCAAGGGGCGGCAGGGTTAGCCAGCCCGAGCCCGCATTGCCCGCCGCCTCGGGCGCATTGAGGTCATCGGAAAGTGCCGCCCCCAAAGCCGCCTCATAGCCCTTGGAAACCGTAATGCTGTCAAGGATCTGCGGACCCGACATGGCCTCGCGGTCCAGAAGACGCGTCAGGGCGCTGACCTCGGATTTCAGCGCGGTGATCACCCCTTCGGCCTCGGCGCGGGCCTCGCGGGCCTCGCCTTCGCGGGTCTCAAGGGTGGCGCGCAGGTCCTCGGCCCCATGCAGCGCCTCTTCGGCCTGATCGGCCATATCGGTGGCCTCGGCAGCAGCCTCGCGGGCGGCCTCCATCCGGTCATTGACCTCGGCCAGCGCCTCTTCGGCCTCGGCGGCATTGACGCGGGCGGCGGCGGCCGCGCGGTCGAAACGCTCGGTTGCGGCCTGACTATCGGCCAGCTGGCGTTCGGCGGACTGGTGGCGGGCGGCCAGCTGGGCCACATCGCCCGTCAGCTGGTCAAGGATCTCTTCGCGGTCACGGGCAACCTCGGCGGCCTCGGCGGCGGCCTCTTCGGCGGCGGCCAGCGCATCCTCATGGCCCGCGCTGTCACGGGTGATCTGACGCAACTCGTATTCCAGCCGTTCCAGGGTCTCGCCCGCATCGCGGTTCAGGCCGGTCTCGCGCTCCATATCGCGGTCGATCTGGGCAATCCGGCCCTTGAGCATCTCGATCTGGGTGCGGGCCTGCGCTTCCTGCTGCGACAGCTGGTCCTGCGACAGAACAAGCCGCTGTAGAATGGCGGTGGCAACCGTGTCTTCCTCGCGCAGGGGCGGCAGGATTTCTTCGAGATTGGCGCGCAGCTCGGCACTGTCACGGGCGGCGCGTTCGGCCACGCCCGCATTGGCGATGATGGCGCTGAGAGCCTTTTCGGCCTCTTGGCGGGTCTCATCGGCCTCAAGCCAGCGCCGGTACAGCAGCATCCCTTCGGACCGTCGCAGCTCCTCGCCGATCTGGCGGTATTTCGCGGCCTGACGCGCCTGACGGGCAAGGCTGTTCAGCTGGCTAGCCAGCTGGTCGATCACATCATCGACGCGTTCCAGATTGGCCTCGGTGGCCTTCAGCCGCAGCTCTGCCTCATGGCGGCGCTGATAAAGGCCGGAAATCCCTGCGGCCTCTTCCAGAATCCGGCGGCGGGCCTTGGGTTTGGCGTTGATCAGCTCGTTGATCTGGCCCTGACGCACAAGTGCGGGCGAATGCGCCCCCGTCGAGGCATCGGCAAAGAGCATCTGCACATCGCGGGCGCGCACATCCTTGGTATTGACCTTATAGGCCGAGCCCACATCGCGGGTGATGCGGCGAGTGATTTCCAGAAGATCGCTGTCGTTGAACCCCGAGGGCGCGAGGCGTTCTTCGTTGTCGATCTGCAGCACCACCTCGGCAAAGTTACGCGCCCCGCGCGAGGAGGTGCCCGCAAAGATCACATCCTCCATGCCACCGCCGCGCATCGCCGAGGGGCGGTTTTCCCCCATCACCCAGCGCAGCGCCTCAAGCAGGTTCGACTTGCCGCAGCCATTGGGGCCGACAACCCCCGTCAGCCCGTCCTGAATGACCAGATCGGTGGGGTCGACGAAGCTTTTGAAGCCGTTGAGACGCAAGCGGGTGAAACGCAAGGGCACCATTCCTTCTACAGGATGCGCGAAGCGCGCAGATATCTTGGCCCCCGAGGGCACCGGATAAGGCCGCCTTTTCCCAGCCGATCTGTCATGTGTCAATTCAAAGACACAGTCGCGCGCGGGGAAAGGCCGATTTATCCCCAGATTATCGCATTTATCGCAAGTCTGTGTATTGCTTCGGAGGTCATTGCCTTGTGGAGCGTTGGTCACAGTGCCATAGCTGACGCATCGGGAGGACATCTTTTTACGGTTTCGGGTACCGGAGGGATCATGGTCGCTGCCTTTGCTTTCATCTTGTTATTCCAGCTTCTGGGCGAGGTCATCTCGCGCGGGGTGGGGCTACCTTTGCCGGGACCGGTTCTGGGCATGATCTTCATGCTGCTGGGGCTGTTTGCCTCGGCACGGCTGCGCGCGTTGGTGCAGCCGACGGCCAAGGGGCTGCTGTCGCATCTGTCGCTTCTCTTCGTGCCGGTCGGGGTGGGGGTGGTGGCGCATCTTCACACGCTGACAAGCCACGGGCTTGCGCTGGGGCTGTCGCTGTTCGGGTCGACCGCGCTGGCGCTGATGGCGGGGGCTGCGGCCTTTGCCATTACGCTGCGCCTCACCAAGGGAGGGCGCGACAAATGAGGGATGCTTTCACGATCTGGTCCTATCTCGCCTCGCAGCCGCTTCTGTGGCTTTGTGCGACGCTTTTTGCCTATTGGGCGGGAGATGCGATTTTCCGTGCGTCGGGGCGGAAGCCCTGGGCCAATCCGGTTGCCCTTGCGGTGCTGTTTCTGGGGGTGCTGCTGACGCTGACCAACACGCCCTATGACCAGTATTTCGAGGGCGCGCAATTCGTGCATTTCATGCTGGGTCCGGCGACGGTCTGCCTCGCGGTGCCGCTTTATGCCAATCGCGGCGAGATCAAGCGGACATGGCTGCCGATTACGGTGGGGCTTGTGGTTGGCAGTGCCACGGCGGTGATCTCTGCGCTGAGCATTGCCTGGGCATTGGGGGCCGATCACAGCCTGCTGGCCACGCTGGCGCCGAAATCGGCCACCGCGCCTGTGGCAATCGGCATCAGCGAGAGCCTCGGAGGCGAGCCGACGCTGACGGCGGCTTTGGTGCTGCTGACGGGGATGATCGGGGCAATTATCGTGTCGCCTTTGCTGAACCTGATCGGCGTGCGCGACTGGCGCGCGCGGGGTTTGGCGACAGGGGTTGCGGCCCACGGGATCGGCACAGCGCGGGCCTTTCAGGTGCATGAGCAGGCGGGGGCATTTGCCTCGATCGGGATGGGGCTGAATGCGATCCTGACCGCAATCATCGCGCCATTGGTGATGGGCTGGTTTTTCTGAACCAAGCGGCGCGCCGACCCTGCGGGCCGGCGCAAGAGTTTCTTACGGCGCAGGCCTTTGGAGGGCCTGCGCGGCGCCTGTGGCCGCTGTTTGCGCGTTATTTCGACGGTTTGAACGGGGCCATGCCGGAGCGGGCCAATTCATCGGCGCGTTCGTTTTCGGGGTGGCCTGCGTGGCCCTTGATCCATTCCCATGTGACATCATGGCGGGCCTGGGCCTCATCCAGCCGTTGCCAGAGGTCGACGTTTTTCACGGGCTTTTTGGCGGCGGTTTTCCAGCCGTTGCGTTTCCACCCAAAGATCCAGCCGGTGACGCCGTTTTTGACATAGGCGCTATCGGTGACGATGGTGATTTTTGATGGCCGTGCAAGGGTTTCCAGCGCCGAGATGGCCGCCAGAAGTTCCATGCGGTTATTGGTGGTGTCCGCTTCGCCGCCTTCGAGTGTGCGTTCCTTGACGATGGTCTCGCCATCTTTGGCCAGAAGCAGGACCCCCCAGCCACCGGGGCCGGGATTGCCGGAGCAGGCTCCGTCGGTATAGGCGAATAGGTCGGGCATGGGGGTCTCCTTTGCGGCCTGTGATAGCGGCAAGGGCGATTGTGGTCCAGAGGCTCAGGGGATCAGCGCGTAGAGACAGGCGAGGATCAGGAGGCTTTCGCCCAGACGCAGGCGGGCCCACCATTCGGGGCGGCGGTTTTTCAGGATCAGGTCGATGATGAGTGTGACAAGATGGGTGGCAAAGAGGCTTTGCATGACCGGCAGCCCCGCGCGGATCGCCGCGATTGTGGCGAAGAAGGGCAGGGTATGGGCCAGCAGGAGCGATGTGCTGGCCTGCATCTTTTGGGCTGCGCGAAAGGCCCAGAGCGCCAGCAGGATCAGCGCCCAGAAGGCGGCGAGGTCACGCGGGGTGATGGTGATGGGCAGGGTGAGCTGCCCGTCGCGTGTGGCGATCACGGCCCAGACCAGCGGCAGGCAGGCAAGCGCCGTGACTGCCAGTGCCCTGCGCGGGATCGAGGGGCGACCGGAGTGGCTGCGCGAGGCCCGCATCAGGCGGTTTCGCGCAACACGCGGGGGACCTTGAATTCCACCCGTTCCTGCGCGGTTTCTACCTGTTCGACGGTGACATCATAGCGGTCGCGGAAGGCGTCGATGACCTCGTTGATCAGCACCTCGGGGGCCGAGGCCCCTGCGGTGATGCCGATGGAGGAAATGCCCTCGAGCGCGCGCCAGTCGATATCGGTGGCACGTTGGACCAGCTGGCTATAGCTGCAACCCTCGGAGGAGCCGACCTCGACCAGACGGCGCGAGTTCGAGGAATTGGGCGCGCCGATCACCAGAAGCGCGTCGATTTTCGGCGCGATGGCTTTGACGGCGGCCTGACGGTTGGTGGTGGCGTAGCAGATGTCTTCCTTGGCGGGGCCGACGATCTTTGGGAAGCGTTTTTGCAGGGCCGCCACGATGCCTGCGGTGTCATCCACCGAGAGCGTGGTCTGGGTGATGAAGGCCAGTGCCTCGGGGTCGCGGGGGGTCAGATGGGGGACGTCGGCTTCGGTCTCGACCAGAAGGACCTCGCCCTCGGGGAGCTGGCCCATGGTGCCCAGAACCTCGGGGTGGCCGGCGTGGCCGATCATGATCATCTGGAGGCCTGCGGCGTGGTGACGCTCGGCCTCGATATGGACCTTGGAGACCAGCGGGCAGGTGGCATCGACATAGACCATCTCGCGGCGGGCGGCCTCGGCGGGGACGGCTTTGGGCACGCCATGGGCCGAGAAGATCACGGGGCGGTCATCGGGGCATTCATCGAGCTCCTCGACAAAGACCGCGCCCTTGTCGCGCAGGCTGTCGACGACGAATTTATTATGAACGATCTCATGGCGGACATATACCGGCGCGCCCCATTTTTCCAAGGCCATTTCCACGATCTTGATGGCGCGGTCCACGCCTGCGCAGAAGCCACGGGGGGCTGCGAGATAGAGGTTGAGCGGCTGTTTCATGGGGGGTCCTCTGGGGGGTGTCCTTTGGCCTGATGGCGTGAAGGTAGGCAGGATGGGGGTCTGTGCCAAGGGGGTGCGGATTTCGGGGGCATCGAGCCCCCTTTCATCCGCTGTCAGGGGCCGGTGCGGCCCCCGACGGGTAGGCGATCAGCGCGAGCGCACCATGCCCATGATGTTATAGGTCTTCTCGACGATCGGGCGGGCGATGGCATCGGCCTGTTCTGCGCCTTTGCCAAGGATGCGGTCGATCTCGGTCACGTCATCCATCAGGCGTTTCATCTCGGTGGAGATCGGTGCTAGCTTGTCGACCGCCAGATCGGCCAGAGCCGGTTTGAAATCGCCAAAGCCCTTGCCAGCGAATTCGGCCACGACCTGTGCGGACGTCATATCCGCAAGCGCTGCGTAGATATTCACCAGATTGCGGGCCTCGGGGCGTTCGCTGAGGCCATCGACGGTTTCCGGCAGCGGCTCGGCATCGGTGCGGGCCTTGCGGAACTTCTTGGCGATCGTGTCGGCGTCATCGGTCAGATTGATGCGGCTTGCATCGGAGGGGTCGGATTTCGACATCTTCTTCGACCCGTCACGCAGGCTCATGACGCGGGTGGCCGCGCCCTCGATCAGCGGTTCGGGTTCGGGGAAGAAATCCACACCGAAGTCATGGTTGAACTTATTGGCGATATCGCGGGTCAGCTCGACGTGCTGCTTCTGGTCCTCGCCCACCGGCACCATGGTCGCGTGATAGAGCAGGATATCGGCCGCCATCAGCGCGGGATAGGCGTAAAGACCCAGCGAGGCCTTCTCGGCATTCTTGCCCGCCTTATCCTTGAACTGGGTCATCCGGTTCATCCAGCCCAGACGCGCGGTGCAGTTGAAAAGCCATGCCAGCTCGGCATGGGCCCCCACTTGGGACTGGTTGAAGAGGATGGATTTCGACGGGTCCACGCCAGAGGCGATGAAGGCGGCAGCCGCCTCGCGGGTCTGGCGGCGGAGCGCCTCGGGGTCCTGCCAGACGGTGATCGCATGCATATCCACCAGACAGTAGATCGTCTCGATCCCCTCATCCTGCTTCTGGGCAAAGCGCTTGAGGGCCCCAAGATAGTTGCCCAGCGTCAGATTGCCGGACGGCTGGATGCCGGAGAAGATCCGCGGCTTGAAATTTGCATTTGGAGTAACGGGCGGGGTTACGGTCGTATCGCTCATCTGCGGCTCCCCTGCATGCAGGCTGGTAATATCGTCCTTGCTCGCTTATCCCCAAATGCGGCGGGGATCAATGTCTGGCCCGGCTCTATATCGGTTCCCGGCCCTTTCTTGGTTGAACGGGCGGCCTTTGCGCCCCATATCGGCGCCACCCAATACGAAGGATCCTCTATGCGCTCCGGTTACACTGAAGGCCCGCTTAACAAATTACCGCCTATCGTCTGGTTGCTGGCGGCCCCCATCATCATCGGCGAGCTGATGTTCGGGCTGGGGCAGGCGGGGCTGTTCCAGAACGGTATCGTCTGGCGGCCCGAAGCCTTGCAACGCTTTGCCTACGACCCGAACCTGATGCGGGCGATGATGGAGGCGGGCGTGCATCCGTGGAAGCAGATGGCGCGGGTGGTGACCTATCCCTTTGTGCATGGCAGCTTTACCCATGCCGCCTTCGTGCTGGTGTTCATTCTGGCGCTTGGCAAGATGGTGGGCGAGGTGTTCCGTGGCTGGGCCGTGGCGGTGGTGTTCTTTGCCTCGTCCATTCTGGCGGCGCTGATCTATACCGCGCTGCCCTTCACCCAGAGCGCGCTTTATGGCGGCTATCCGGCGGCCTATGGGCTGATCGGGGCGTTCAGCTTTATCCAATGGACCTATCTCGGCCATACCCGTGGCAACCGGATGCAGGCCTTCCAGCTGATCGGGTTCCTGATGGGCATCCAGCTGCTGTTCAGCGTGATCTTCGGCGGCACCGACCAGTGGATCGCCGATCTGGCGGGGTTCATCGTGGGCTTTCTGGTCAGCTTCCTTGTCTCGCCCGGTGGCTGGGGGCGGGTGCTCGCGAAGCTGCGCAACCGTCGCTGAAGTAAACGGCGCCCTGCGGGGCGCCGTTTCTGTTTATTTCCGGCGACGGCGCAGATTGGCCTTGAACTCCGCCAGCCCGAAGACCCCGAGCGCGAAGGCGGTCAGGAAATAGACCACGATCCCCGAACCGCAGAGAAGCCCGAGCGCGCCCCAGCGGGCGCCGCGATCTGCCAGCGTCGGCGCGAGCCAGTCGGCGGTATAGCGAAGCTGCACGCCCATCACCGCGCAGGCGATCGCGATCCGCCACAGGCGCTTCCAGAAGCGCGCATCAGGGCGGGCCGAGAGGCCCATATTACGCGCGCCCCACCAGAGTTGGGCCAGCATGACCCAGCCGGAAATCGTGGTGCCCAAAGCCGCCGCCGAAAAGCCGATCAGGGGCATCAACCCGATGGCGGCACCGGCATTCACCATCATCGAGACCAGCGCATAATAGAAGGGACGGCGGGTGTCCTCACGGGCATAGAAGACCGGTTGCAGCACTTTTTGCAGCACGAAAGCCGGTAGACCTACGCCATAGATCGCCAGAACCAGCGCCGTGGCGACGGTGTCTTCGGCGCGCCATGCACCACGGTCATAAAGCACCGAAATCAGTTGCGGCGCGATCACCACCAGCGCCACTGCCGAAGGCAGCGTGAGAAACAGCGCGAATTCCGCCCCGCGTGAAAAGCTCTCGCGGCCCTCGGCTTCCTCGCCCGCGCGCAGATGGCGCGAGAGGGTGGGCAAGAGCACGGTGCCGATGGCGATGCCCACGACGCCCAGAGGCAACTGGTAGAGCCGGTCGGCATAGCTCAGCCATGCCACAGCCCCTTCGGTGAAAGAGGCCACCTGACGCCCCACCAGCAGGTTGATCTGCACCACGCCGCCCGCCAGCACCGCAGGGCCTGCAATGATCAGCAGGCGCTTGAGTTCCGGTGTCATGCGCGGGCGACCGGGCAAAAGCGTGTAGCCGAGCTTATGGGCGGCAACCCAGGCGAAGGCGAATTGCACGACCCCCGTGGCGGGCACCGTCCATGCCAGCGTCGTGCCCATATCCCAGCCCGCCTGATTGGCCGCCAGCATGGCAAGGATGAACATGACATTCATCAGGATCGGCACGATAGAGGCTTCGGTGAATTTCCCGAACGTGTTGAGAATGCCCGATAAAAGCGCCACCAGCGACACGAAGAGGATATAGACGAAAGTGATCCGCCCGAAATCGACCGCCATATCGAAGCGCGCATCGCCCACAAAGCCCGCCGCCATCGCCCAGACCAGCCACGGCATCGCCATCGTGCCGAGAATGGTAAACAGAAACAGCACGCCGAACAGCCCCTTGAAGGCATCGCGGGCCAAGCCATGCGGGTCTTCGCCCGCCTCGACGCGCTTTGCGAACATCGGCACGAACGCCATGTTGAACGCCCCTTCCGCGAAGAAGCGGCGGAACATATTGGGGAGCGAAAACGCCACCATGAAGGCCTCGGCCACCGGTCCGGTGCCCAGATAGGCCGCCATCATCATATCGCGCACAAAGCCCAGAACGCGGCTGCCCAGCGTCCATAGCCCCACCGTCAGGAAGCCCCTGACCAGCCGTCCTGCCTTCATCGCATGGCCTTCATCAGTTATTCGCCCGCTTTGCACCGCTTTCGATGTAATCGCGCAGCCGTTGTTCCAGTTTCTGCCGCTTGCTCTCTGCATGGAGCTTATGACCGAACATATCCTTCACATAGAAGGTATCGACCACCTGCGCCCCATAGGTCGCGATCTGCGCCGAGGCGATGTAGATATTGCTCGAGGCCAGGGCCCGCGTCAGGTCATAAAGCAGGCCGGGGCGGTCGCGGGTATCTACCTCGACGATGGTGTAAAGTTCCGAGCCGTCATTGTCGAACATGATATGGGTGGGGAAGCGGAACTCGCGCTCGCGTTTCTTGACCTTGTCGCGGTCTTTCAGCGCATCGCGGGCCACGACCTCGCCCTTGAGCGTCTTGTCGATCATATTGCGCAGGCGCGGCAGGCGCGAGGCCTCGAAGGGGTGGCCATCGGCATCCTGCAGCCAGAACACCGCCGTCGCATAGCCGTCTTTGGTGGTATAGGTGCGGGCATCCACCACATTGGCCCCCACCAGCGCGATCGCGCCCGACAGCCGCGCAAAAATGCCCGGATGATCCACCAGCGCGAAGGCCGCACGGGTGGCATCGTGATCGGCATCGACCTGCACATCGATGCGGATCTCGTCATCGGGCAGATCCTTGAGAAGATGTGCGAAGGCATATTGCGTCTGGGTGGACAGCCCCTGCCAGTAGGCGGGGGTATGGCGGGCCACCTCGGCGCGGCGCACCTTGGGTTCCCAGCCTTCGGCCTCCAGCCGGTCGCGCAGGGATTTGCGGGCATCCTGTTCGCGCTGGTCGCGGTTGATCGCCTCCAGCCCATGCTCCAGCGCCTCCGCTGTCTCGGCATGCAGGCGCCGGATCAAGGTGGCCTTCCAGTTGTTCCACACATTCGGCCCCACGCCACGGATGTCGCAGACCGTCAGCACTGTCAACAGGTCCAGCCGCTGGCGGGTCTTCACCACCTTGGCGAACTCCTTGATGGTGCGCGGGTCGGAAATGTCGCGTTTCTGGGCCATGTCGGACATGACCAGATGGTTGCGCACCAGCCATTCCACCGTTTCGCATTCGCTTTCCTTCAGGCCCAGACGCGGGGTGACGCTGCGCGAGATCTTGGCCCCCAGAATGGAATGGTCCTCGGGGCGGCCCTTGCCGATATCGTGCAAGAGAAGCGCCACATACATGACCTTGCGGTTGATGCCCTCTTTCAGGATTTCCGACGAAAGCGGCAATTCCTCGATCAGCTCGCCGCGCTCGATCTGTGCGAGCGCCGAGATCACCTGAATGGTATGCTCGTCGACCGTATAGCTGTGATACATGTTGAACTGCATCATCGCCACGATGGGCTCGAATTCGGGGATGAAGGCCCCCAGCACGTTCAGCTCGTTCATCCGGCGCAGGGCCCGTTCCGGATTGCCATGCTTGAGCAGCAGATCAAGGAAGATCCGCCGTGCCTCCCGGTTCCGGCGCAGCTTGTCATCGAACAGATGCAGGTTGGATTGCACGAGCCGCATCACGTCGGGATGGATCAGCAGGCCGGTGCGCAGCGCCTCTTCGAAGACCCGCAGCAGGTTGAGGGGGTCCGACAGGAAGGTGCTTTCATCGACCACATTGATCCGGCGGTTGTCGTCGATGAAGGGAGGCTTCAGGTGGCGTCGGCGGCGGAAGATGCGGGTCAGTTTGGGGGCGTGTTTGACATGCTGCGCTTCAAGCTTGGTCAGGAAGATCCGCGTTACATCGCCCACGATGGTGGCATGACGGAAATAGTCCTGCATGAAAATCTCGACGGCACGGCGTCCGGCGCTGTCTTTATACCCCATCCGGCTCGCCACCTCGACCTGCATATCGAAGGTCAGCTGGTCGGCGGCGCGGTTCGCGATCAGATGCAGGTGGCAGCGCACGGCCCAGAGATAATCCTCGGCGGTGCGGAAATTGCGGTATTCCTCTTCGGTGAAGGCCCCGAGCTTGACCAGCTCTGCGGCACGATTGACCGAATGCACGTATTTCGCGATCCAGTAGAGCGTCTGGAGATCGCGCAATCCGCCTTTGCCCTCTTTCACATTGGGCTCCAGAACATAGCGCTGCCCGCCCTGCCGCTGGTGGCGCTTGGCGCGCTCGTCGAGCTTTGCCTCGACAAATTCGGGGGCGGAATTGGCAAAGAGGTTCTTGCGAAGCTGGGTCGCCAGCTTGTCGGCCAGCGCCGCATCGCCACAGAGGAAACGCTGTTCCAGAAGCGCGGTGCGGATGGTGAAATCCTCGCGCCCCAGATGCAGGCAGTCCTCGATGGTGCGCGAGGCATGGCCCACCTTCAGCTTCAGGTCCCAGAGCATATAGAGCATGCTCTGGATCACGGCCTCGGTCCACGGGCTGAGCTTCTTGTCGCCCAGAAACAGCAGGTCGACATCGGAATGGGGGGCCATCTCGGCGCGGCCATAGCCGCCCACGCCCAGCACGGTAATGGTCTCCGGGGTCTTGGAGGTTTGCGGGTTGAGATAATCCGAGGCCACATGCACCACGGCCCGCACCATCCCATCGGTCATGCGCGCGTAATTCTCGACCGTGGCGCGGGCGATGCGCGGATGACCTGCCAGATCGGCCTCGATCCACAGCCGCGCCGCATCGCGGGCGGTGTTGAGGAACCGCACCGTTGCGGTGCTGATCTCTTTGGGGTCGGTGACGCCGTCCAGCACATGGTCAAGAGCGGGGATCAGCTCGTCGCTTTTCAAAAGCAGCGGGGCCTCGGCAGGCAGCGGGGTGATCAGCCTTTGTTCGGCAGCAGCGCTTTGGTCCATCATCAACTCCCTTATCCGCCGTCTTTGCCACGGCTTTAACAGGCAAGGGGCGGCCCGCAGATGCGTGGCCGCCCCTCTTTGCGTTATCCTGTGTTACCAGTTGGCTGGCACGCGGGAAAGAGTGATCAGAAGCCTGCACCCGAGAAGCTGCGCGGGGCCGGATCGATCACCTGCACCTGACCGTTATTGACCTGTGCCACGGCAAGGCCACGCTCGTTGGTGCCATCCGAGCGCAGACGGAAGATGCCGTTCACACCCACAAAGCCCGAGCGCTGGGTCAGACCCGATTTCGACAGCGCATTCGGGTTGCCCGATTTCACGAGCGCGCCGATCGCCGCGATCCCGTCATAGGCCAGCCCTGCAATGGGCGAGGGAGCCTCGCCGAAGGCCGCCTGATAGCGCGCGCGGAACTGGGCGTTCAGGTTCGGGTCGGGCGTGGCGAACCAGCCGCCTTGCAGGCCCGGCAGTTGCAGCGTGGCTTGCGGCACATCCCAGCGGGTCAGGCCGATAAATTTCTTCTGCTGCGTATTCACGCCGCGTTCGGGCAGAAGCTGCGACAGAAGCGGCAGCGCGCCTGCGGTATCGGCGGTCATGAAGACAGCATCGACATCATCGGCTTTCGCACGGTCCGCGATCTGGCCTGCCGCGTTGATCACCCCCTGCTGCGAGAAGGGATAGGCCATATTGCCAGCCAGTTTCGCGCCAGAGCTGCTGATGGCGCTTTCAATGGCCTGCGCCCCTGCCTGACCGGCGGTGTTCTGTTCATGCACGACCAGAATGTTGCGTTTGCCATTGCGGGCGGCATAGCGCACCAGACGGTTGGCCGTGTTCTGGAAGGTCGGGCCCAGCACGAAGACGTTGCCGCCTGCGATCGAGGTGTTGTTCGAGAAGGCCAGCACGTTCACATCGCGCGCGGCCACGGCATTGCCCACGGCATTGGCCGATTGTGCGAAGACCGGACCAAGGATGATTTTCGCGCCATCATCCACGGCTTTGCTGGCGACCTGTGCGGCCTGAGCGGCATTGGCACTGGTATTGTAGACGCGCAGATCGATCTTCACCCCATCGAGATCGGAGATCGCGAGATCGGCAGCCTGCTTGAGCGAGCGCGCCAGAGCCTCGTCACCGGAATTGCCCGAGCCGCCCGGAAGCAGTAGGGCGACAGGAACCGGTTTGGAGGTGTCGATTCGTTGGCCCGATCCGCTGCCAGTCATCGCGTTCGGGTCACAGGCGGCGACCCAGAACGCAGACATCACGGCTGCGAGACGGATCAATGGGTTGCGGCGCTTTCGTAAAATCGCGAACATACGTGGTCCTCTGATCATTCGGCAGGGATTGAATTAGGGCAGACCCTATGCGTTTCCATAGGGGAAGTAAACGTGACGGAAGGGGCGCAATGAGCGGTAATTGGCAGGCCGGAAAAACGGTGACGGTGGGCGCGAAGGCCGGACAGGGGGCGCTGGCACCGGGGCTGCATTTCATTGCAACCCCCATCGGGGCGGCGCGCGATATCACTTTGCGGGCCCTCGATATGCTGGCCACAGCCGATGTGCTGGTGGCCGAAGACACCCGCTCTTTGCGACATCTTATGGAAATTCATGGGGTTGCGCTGGATCACCGGCCTCTGATCTCCTATCACGACCAGAATGGCGATCAGGCGCGTCCCAAGGTGATGCACCATCTGGGCGAAGGCCGCTCGGTGGTCTATGCCTCGGAAGCCGGCACGCCGCTTGTGGCCGATCCGGGCTATCAGTTGGGGCGTGCGGCGATTGATGCGGGCGTGCCGGTCCATACCGCCCCCGGTCCGTCGGCGGCACTGGCGGCGCTGACCGTTTCGGGGCTGCCATCGGACCGGTTCCTGTTTGCGGGCTTTCCGCCGCGGGCGTCCAAGGCCAAGCAGGACTGGTTCCGCACAATGGATAACGTTGCCGCGACGATGATCTTTTACGAAAGCCCGAAGCGGGTGAAGGATACTCTGGCCGATCTGGCGGCGGCCTATGGTGCGGATCGTCAGGTGGTGATCTGCCGTGAACTGACCAAGCGGTTCGAGGAGGCTCTGCGCGGCAGCGTGGCCGAATTGCAGGCGCAGCTTGAGGACCGCGAGATCAAGGGCGAGATCGTTATTCTGGTGGATCGGGCGGGCAAGCGCGAGGCCGCCCCTGAAGATATCGAGACCGCGCTGCGCAAGCTTCTGCCGCATATGAGCGTCAAGGATGCCTCTGCCGAGGTCGCGCAGCTTCTGGGGCTGAAGCGCCGCGAGGTCTATCAGATCGCGCTGGGGCTTGAGGATCTATGAGCGAGGACCCCGAGGCGGCACGTCGCAAGGCGCGCGGGCTTCGGGCGCATCTTGCCGGTGCGGTGGCCGAGGCCCAGGTGGCGCGGCACTATGCGGCGCAGGGCTTTGTCTGCCGTGAGACACGCTGGCGGGGCGCCTATGGCGAGATCGATCTGGTTCTGGAAGGTCCGCTGCCGGAGGGCGGGGGCTGCGGTGGCGCGTCGGACGGGGCCTGTCTTGTCTTTGTCGAGGTGAAGCGGGCGCGCAGTTTTGCGGCTGCCGCGCCACGCCTCGGGGCGGCGCAGACCCGCCGTATCGGGCGCGCGGCATTGGATTATGTGGCCCGCCACCCCGAGTGCCAGCAGAAGCGGCTGCGCTTTGATCTGGCGCTGGTGGATGGCACGGGCGAAATCCGGCTGGTGACCGACGCTTTCCGTTTCGATGGCTGGCTGTAGTTTGCGGCCATCAATCCCCGGGCACAGGCGGGCACCGCTGTTACAACGGGGCTTGCAGGAAGATTCTGTGGAAAACTGAACAGACCATGCGGAGAACAGCACGATTGCATGTGCTTTTGGTTTCGGTGCACTAAGTCACCAACGAAAGGGGGCGCCCATGGCCTTGAAAGTTGCAATTCAGATGGATCCGATTGGTCCGATCAATATCGATGCAGACAGCACCTTCCGCATTGCCGAGGAAGCCCAAGCCCGTGGGCACGCGCTGTTCTATTATACGCCCGACCAGCTAAGCTACCGGGAAGGCGCGATTTATGCGCGGGGCTGGCCGCTGACCGTGAAGCGCGAAAAGGGCAACCATTTCACGTTGGGCGAGAAACAGGATGTCGATCTGTCCACATTCGATGTGGTCTGGCTGCGGCAGGACCCGCCGTTCGATATGGGCTATATCACCACCACCCACCTGCTGGATCGCATCCATCCGAAAACCCTTGTGGTCAACGACCCCTTCTGGGTGCGCAATTCGCCGGAAAAACTGCTGGTGCTGAATTTCCCCGATCTGACGCCCCCCACCATGATCGCCCGCGATCTGGAGACCCTGCGCGAATTCAAGCACAAACATGGCGATATCATTCTCAAGCCGCTTTACGGGAATGGCGGCGCGGGGGTGTTCCGTCTGGACCCGAATGACCGCAATCTGGCCTCGCTGCACGAGCTGTTCTCGGGGATCAATCGCGAGCCGCTGATCGCGCAGAAATTCCTGCCCGCCGTGTCCAAAGGTGACAAGCGGATCATTCTGGTCGATGGCGAGCCCGTGGGGGCGATCAACCGTGTGCCTGCCGAGGGCGAGACGCGGTCCAACATGCATGTCGGCGGGCGTCCGGAAAAGGTCGAGCTGACCGAGCGGGATCGCGAGATCTGCGCGCGTATCGGCCCGCATCTGCGCGAGAAGGGCCAGATTTTTGTGGGGATCGATGTGATCGGGGACTGGCTGACCGAAATCAACGTGACCTCGCCCACTGGCATTCAGGAGCTTGAGCGGTTTGACGGGGTCAATATCGCCGCCAAGATCTGGCAGGCCATCGAAGCACGGCGCGCGGGCTGACGCGCCATCACCTTCCATAACGGGGAAGCCGGCGAATGAGCGCGCGTGTGCAGCTTTTCAATCTAGTTCTGCGCCATTTGGTCAAACGCCGGTTTCGCAAGATTACAGGGCCGCAAGAGGCCCGCGCCGCCCTCGAGGCGGGCACCCATCGTCTGCCGATCCCGCCCGCGCTTCTGGTGCTGCGCCGCGATCTGGGGCAGGTGGCGGCGTTGTCGGTGCGGGCGGGGGCGATCACCGATTACGATCATGTCGTACTGTATCTGCATGGCGGGGCCTATCTGGCGGGGTCGGCGTGGCATTACCGCGGGCTGGCCGGAGAGATCTCGCGGCATCTGGGCTGCGAGGTGGTATTGCCCGAATACCGTCTGGCCCCCGACCATCCCCTGCCTGCGGCACCGGAAGATGCGCTGGCGGCATGGGACGGGTTGTTGGCCAAAGGCTTTCGCCCCGACCGTATCGCGATTGTGGGAGATAGTGCGGGCGGGGGGCTGGCGCTTGTGCTGCTGGCGGCGCTTTGTGCGCGTGGCACGCCGCCCGGCGCGACCTGTGTGATGTCGCCCTGGACCGATCTGACGGGGCAGGGCGCGTCCATGCGCGACAATGCCGAGGCCGACCCGATCCTGCCGCCAGAGCAGTTTGGCACGCTGGTTGACTGTCTGCTGGCGGGGATGGATCCGGAAGATCCGCAGGTCTCGCCGCTTTATTCGCGCTTCGAGGGGGCAGGGCCGGTGCTGATCCAGCACTCCCTGACCGAAATCCTGTGCGATGACAGTCTGCGCATGGCGGACCGTCTGCGCGGTTTCGGGGTGGAGGTGACAGTGCAGAGCTGGCCCGATACGCCGCATGTCTGGCAGATGTTCGCCCGCTACCTGCCCGAGGCGGAAGAGGCGATCGAGGACCTGTCGCGCTTCATTCGCCGCGCATGGTCTGCGGCCCCCCGAACAACAGCCGGTAACTGATGGCCTCGGACAGATGCGCCTTGCGGATAGGCTCTGTGCCCTCCAGATCGGCGATCGTGCGGGCCACGCGCAGGATGCGGTGATAGCCCCGCGCCGAAAGCCGCAGGCGCTGCGCGGCCTTTTCCAGCAGGGCGGCCCCTTCGGCATCGGGGCGGGCCACCGTGTCCAGCAAGACGCCGCTGACATCGGCATTGGCGCGGATCTCGGGACAGGCGGCATAGCGCGCAGCCTGTGCCTGACGGGCCTGCGTCACGCGTGCCAGAACGCGGGCGCTTGGTTCGCCGGCGGGGCGGGCGGCAAGCTCTGTATAGGCCACAGGGGGCACCTCGATGCGCAGGTCGAACCTGTCCAGCAGCGGCCCCGACAGCTTCCCCAGATAATCGGCACCACAATCGGGCGCACGGGCACAGGCGCGGGCGGGGTCGCCCAGATGGCCGCAGCGGCACGGGTTGGCCGCCGCCACCGCCAGAAAACGGCTGGGATAGGTGAGATGCGCATTGGCACGCGCAACGCTGACCTCGCCGGTTTCCATCGGCTGGCGCAGGGTCTCCAGCACATCGCGCTGGAATTCGGGCAGTTCGTCCAGAAACAGCACCCCGTTATGCGCAAGGCTCATCTCTCCCGGTGCGGCCCCGCGCCCGCCCCCCGTAAGGGCCGCTTTCGAGGCCGTATGATGTGGCGCACGATAGGGGGCCGCGCGCGACAGCCCGCCCTCGGGCAACTGCCCCGCCACCGACTGGATGACCGAGGTCTCGAGCGCCTCTGCCGGTGTCAGCGGGGGCATGATGCCGGGCAGGCAGCGCGCCAGCATGGATTTGCCCGCGCCCGGTGGCCCGACCATCAGCAGGTGATGGCGACCGGCGGCGGCGATTTCCAACGCGCGGCGGGCGCGTTCCTGCCCCTTCACGTCTGTCAGATCATAGCGCGGGGCGTCGGTTTGCGCATTGGCAGGGACGGCTGGCACCAGCGGCGCAGCCCCCGACAGATGACGCACCATCGCATCCAGATGCGCGGCGGCAAAGACCAGATCCTTTCCCGCCCAAGCTGCCTCCGAGGCGCAGGCGGCGGGGCATAGAAGCACGCGGTCATGGGCGGCCGCAGTCATGGCACTGGGCAATGCGCCGGGCACCGCGACCAGCCGCCCGTCCAGAGACAGCTCGCCAATCGCCACCACCTGCGCCGCCTCCTCCTTGGGGATAATCCCCATTGCCGCCAGTAACGCCAGCGCAATGGGCAGGTCGTAATGCGCTCCGGTTTTGGGGAGATCCGCCGGTGCCAGATTGACAGTGATCCGTTCCAGCGGCAGCGCGATGGCCAAAGCCCCCAGCGCGGCCCGAATGCGTTCGCGCGCTTCGCTGACGGCCTTGTCCGGCAGGCCGACAATGGAGAAGCCCGGCAATCCTGGCGAAAGGGCGCATTGGATCTCGACTGGCAGAGCCTCCACGCCTTCGAAGGCTGTGGTGTAAATCGTTGCAACCATAAGATGCCCCTTGGCGGATGGCGATATGCCGAGTGTAAAGACAATCGACTTTCGCGCAATGGTTGCGTTACGCGCCGGAAGACGCCGATGCAGAGGATTTTTCCTGCCGGCAAGGCTTGACCCGCAGGAATGTGTCTAGAGGTCTGACGTTAAAAGAAAAATTGCCGTCGTTTTGGAAAGAACGGCGTGATTTTCCCGAAAAGGTTAAAAATCTTTTCCAGTTTCACGGAACCGTTTCGCTGCCGGTGCATTGTCAGATCATGAAACGGATTTGAATGCGGGCGCCAGTCTCGCTCAGGATCGGGAGATAGATGATGGCACTCGATGGTATGACCGATGAAACCCTGCCGCGCCGCGCGATGAAGGCCGAGTTTCTGGATGCGGAGACCGAGCTGGAATTGGCGAAAGCATGGCGCGAGAGCCGTGACGAGGTGGCCCTTCATCGTCTGATCAATGCCTATATGCGTCTGGCGATCTCGATGGCAGCCAAGTTCCGCCGCTACGGGGCCCCGATGAACGATCTGATCCAGGAGGCCAGCCTTGGTCTGATGAAAGCCGCCGAGAAATTCGACCCCGAACGTGGTGTGCGGTTCTCGACCTATGCCGTGTGGTGGATCAAGGCCTCGATCCAGGAATTCGTGATGCGCAACTGGTCGATGGTGCGCACCGGCTCGACCTCCTCGCAAAAAGCCTTGTTCTTCAATATGCGCCGCGTGCAGGCGCAGATCGAACGCGAGGTCGAGGCCGAGGGCGGCAAAATCGATGCAGCTAGCCTGCGCAAGCGCGTGGCCGAGGAAATCGGCGTGCCGCTGGCCGATGTCGAGATGATGGAAGGTCGTCTTTCGGGCAGTGACTTCTCGTTGAACGCCACGCAATCCTCCGAGGATGAGGGGCGTGAATGGGTCGACACGCTGGAAGATGAAAACGCCGATACCGAGGGCAGCGTTTCCGCCAATCAGGACGGTATCACGCTGCGGGCGTGGCTGGGCGAGGCGATGGGCCGTTTGACCGAGCGCGAGCGTTACATCATCCGCGAGCGCCGTCTGATCGAGGATCCCCGCACGCTTGAAAGCCTTGGCCAGGAGCTGGGTCTGTCGAAAGAGCGCATTCGCCAGCTTGAAGCGCAGGCCTTTGGCAAAATGCGCAAAAGTCTCGAGATGCACGGGACCGAGGTGCAGACCTATTTTGCCTGACCGTCCGGATTTCTCCGTCGTAATCAGTGACTCCCTTTTACGTTCTCCCTGTTGAACTTGGCCCGGCGCTTGCGTCGGGCTTTTCTTTGGCGGGGGAGTTCGTGAATGGCGTGGCATCTGCGGGTGCTTGCACGGCTGGGGCAGGTGGCTTAGATCTGAAGGCCGTTTTCTGCGGAGAAAGATCATGCTGAACGGCAAACGCATTGCTTTGATCATCGGTGGCGGCATCGCGGCCTTCAAAGTGCCCGAGATGATCCGTGCCCTGCGCGCCGAGGGCTGTGCGGTGACGCCGATCGTCACTAAGGCGGGCGCCGAATTCGTGACGCCGCTGACGCTGTCGGTGGTGGCCGGAGAGCCCGCGCATCAAGATCTGTTCGATGTCTCGCGCGAGGCCGAGATCGGCCATATCCAGATGTCGCGCAATGCCGATCTCTTGGTCGTGGTGCCCGCGACCGCCGATCTGATGGCGAAGATGGCGCAGGGGCTGGCCAATGATCTGGCCTCGACGCTGCTTCTGGCGACCGATAAGCCCGTGCTGATTGCGCCCGCGATGAATGTACGCATGTGGGACCATCCCGCGACGCAGCGCAACATCCGTCAGCTTCAGGCCGATGGGGTGCGCTTTGTCGGGCCGGTCGAGGGGCCGATGGCCTGTGGAGAATTCGGAGAGGGGCGCATGAGCGACCCCGCCGAGATTATCGCCGCGATCCGTGCCGCGCTGACGGACGGGCCGCTTTCGGGCCGCCATATCGTGGTGACCTCGGGGCCGACGCATGAGCCGATTGATCCGGTGCGCTATATCGCCAATCGCTCCTCGGGCGCGCAAGGGACGGCGCTGGCCTGTGCTTTGCGTGATTTGGGCGCGCAGATCACCTTTGTCACGGGGCCTGCCTCGGTGCCGCCGCCCGCGGGTGTGAAGGTGGTACGGGTGGAGACCGCGCGGCAGATGCAGACAGCCGTGCAAGAGGCGCTGCCTGCCGATGCGGCGGTATTCGCGGCGGCGGTGGCCGATTGGCATGTGCTCAATGCCGGTCAGCAGAAGATGAAGAAGGACGGCACGGGCCGCGCGCCCGCGCTCGAATTCGGTGAGAACCCCGATATTCTGGCGCAGGTCTCGCAGATGCCCGAGGGGCGGCCCGCCTTGGTGGTGGGCTTTGCAGCCGAGACGGAAAAGGTTATGGAGCATGCAACCGCCAAGCGGGCGCGCAAGGGCTGCGACTGGATCGTGGCCAATGATGTCAGCCCCGCAACCGGTATCATGGGCGGCTCCGAAAACGCCGTGACGATTATGGATGCGCAGGGTCCCGAGACCTGGCCGCGCCTTGCCAAGGAAGAGGTCGCCCGCCGTCTGGCGCAGCGCATCGCTTCCGCTTTGACGACGAAGGAATGACGATGGAAATCCGCTTCAAACGCGCCGAGGGCAATCTGGACCTGCCCCTGCCCAGCTATGCGACCGCCGGTGCGGCCGGTATGGACCTGCGCGCCTTTCTGCCCGACGGGCCGATCACCTTCGAGCCGATGCAGTTCGAATTTATCTCGACCGGTTTCCATGTGGAGCTGCCCGCAGGGACCGAGATGCAGATCCGTCCGCGTTCGGGTCTGGCGCTGAAGCATGGGTTCATCATCCCCAATAGCCCCGGCACGGTGGATGAGGATTATCGCGGCGTGGTGCAGATCGGGCTGATGCTGCTGGGCAAGGTGCCGTTCCGTATCTCGCATGGCGACCGGATCGCGCAGGCGGTGATCGCGCAAGTGCATCGCTTTGACGTGACCGAGGTCGAGACCCTGTCCGATACCGCGCGCGGCGCGGGGGGCTTTGGCTCGACGGGTATCGGCTGAATGGCGGCCTTCTCCGACCGCGAGCTGGAACGCTACATGCGCCATATCCTTCTGCGGGAGGTGGGCGGCACGGGTCAGCGGCGGTTGAAGGAGGCGCATGTGATTGTGGTGGGCGCAGGCGGGCTTGGCGTGCCTGTGCTGATGTATCTGGCGGCCGCTGGGGTGGGCCGGATTACGGTGGTCGATGATGACCTTGTCTCGCGATCGAACCTGCAGCGGCAGGTGATCTATACCGAAGCCGATATCGGCCAGCCCAAAGTGGCAGTGGCGGCCCGCTGGCTTTCGGCGCAGAACCCCGATGTTGAAATTGTGCCAATCAATGCCCGTCTGACGGCGGAAATGGCGGCTGATATGTTCGAAAACTGTCAGCTGGTGATTGATGGCTGCGATAATTTCCCGACCCGCTATCTGGTCAATCAGGCCTGTGTCACGGCCCGCGTGCCGCTTTTGTCAGGCGCGATTACACAGTGGGAGGGGCAGCTCTCGCTTTATGATCCGGCCCGTGGTGCGCCGTGTTTTGCCTGTGTCTTCCCCGAACCGCCCGCCGAAGGGCTTGCGCCCAGCTGTGCCGAGGCGGGCGTCATTGGCGCTTTGCCCGGCGTCGTGGGCGCGCAAATGGCCGCCGAGGCGATCAAGGAGATCACGGGGGCGGGCCAAAGCCTGCGTGGTTCCTTGCAGATGGTCGATATCCTTTGGGGCGAAAACCGCCGCATCAAACTGACCCGCGCTCCCGATTGCGCGATCTGCGGGGGAAAACCTCACGGCATTTGAAGCAGCCCCTTTCCATAGCCGAACCAAGCGCCTAGCTTCCTTGGAAAGGAGATCTGCATGACAAATCCGCTTCTGTCCGATTGGACCGGCCCGTTTTCCCTGCCACCTTTTGCGCAGATGGAGGATGACCAGTTCGGCCCCGCCATCGAGACCGGCCTGACCGTTGCCCGCGCCAATATCGCAGCCATCGCCGCCAACCCCGAGCCGCCGACCTTTGCCAATGTGATCGAGGCGCTGGAAGAGGCCGAAGAGCTGCTCAACCGTGTCGCGGGGCTGTTCTACACCGTCTCGGGCGCTGATAGCACGCCCGCGCGTGAGGCCTTGATGCGCGAGCTGGCGCCCAAGATGTCGGCCTTTTCTTCGGAAATCATCATGAACGAAACGCTCTACCAGCGGATCGCCGTGCTGTGGCGCGCGCGGGAGACGCTGGGTCTGAGCGCCGAACAGGACCGGATGCTGGAGCTCTATCACCGCATGTTCATCCGTGCCGGAGCCGCGCTGACAGGGGCCGAGGCCGAGCGGATGACCGCGATCAAATCGCGTCTGGCGGTGCTTTACACCCAGTTCTCGCAGAACCTTCTGGCGGATGAGCGCGCTTGGTCGCATCCTTTGACCGAAGAGGATCTGGCGGGGCTTCCGGCCTCGCTGGCGGCGGCGGCGCGGGCCGCGGGCAAGGACCGCGAGGAAGACGGCCCCGTGCTGACGCTGTCGCGCTCGCTCGTGGTGCCTTTCCTGCAGTTTTCCGACAATCGGGAGCTGCGCCGGATTGCCTATGAGGCGTGGACCGCGCGGGGGGCCAATGGCAATGAGACCGACAATACCGCGCTGCTGGACGAGATCCTTGCCTTGCGCGAAGAACGCGCCAAGCTTTTGGGCTATGACAGCTTCGCGGCCTATAAGCTGGAGACCGAGATGGCAGGCAGCCCCGAGAAGGTGCGCGACCTTCTGATGGGTGTCTGGGGGCCTGCGAAGGCAGCGGCCGAGGCCGATGCCGAGGTGCTGACCGAGATGCTGCATCGCGATGGCACCAATGGTCCGCTAGAACCTTGGGACTGGCGCTATTATTCCGAAAAACGCCGTGTGGCGGAATTCGACTTCGATGAAGAGGCGCTGAAGCCCTATTTCTCGCTGGATGCGATGATTGGCGCGGCCTTTGATGTGGCCAACCGTTTGTTCGGGCTGGAATTCACCCCGATGGAGGGGCCTTTCTACCACGCGGATGTGCGCGGTTGGGAGGTCACCCGTAAGGGCCAGCATATCGCGGTCTTCCTGGGCGATTACCATGCACGCGGGTCCAAACGGTCAGGCGCTTGGTGCACGGCGATGCGCTCGCAGAAGAAGCTGGGCGGGGACACGCGCCCGATCGTGATGAATGTCTGCAACTTCGCCAAGGGCGATCCCACGCTTCTTAGCCATGATGACGCGCGGACCCTGTTCCATGAATTCGGCCATGCGCTGCATCAGATGTTGTCGGATGTGACCTATGAATTCATCTCGGGCACTTCGGTCGCGCGGGACTTCGTCGAACTGCCGAGCCAGCTTTACGAGCACTGGCTGGATGTGCCGGAGGTGCTGCAAAAACACGCCCGCCACTATCAGACGGGCGAGGCCATCCCGCAGGAGCTGCAGGACAAGCTGAAGGCTGCGGCGACCTATGATCAGGGCTTCTCGACGGTGGAATATCTGGCCTCGGCGCTGGTCGATCTGGACTTCCACGAGGGCGCGGCCCCCAAGGATGCGCTGGCCCGTCAGGCGGAGGTTCTGGCAGACATCGGCATGCCCCATGCGATCCGAATGCGCCATGCGGCGCCGCATTTCGGGCATGTCTTCTCGGGCGATGGCTATAGCGCGGGCTATTACAGCTATATGTGGTCCGAGGTCATGGATGCCGATGCCTTCGAGGCCTTCGAGGAAGCCGGCGGCCCCTTCGATCCGGCGATGGCCGAAAAGCTGGAGGACTGGATCCTGTCGAAAGGGGGCTCGCAAGAGGCCGAGACGCTCTACAAGGGGTTCCGTGGCCGGATGCCGGGGGTCGAGGCTCTGCTGAAGGGCCGTGGTCTGCTGGATAAGGTCTGACCCCAAGGGGCGCCATATAGGTGGGCGGGCTTGCGGGCCTGCCCCTATTTGCCAGAGCGCCAGACATCCTTATGGATGATGACATCCGCATTGGGATAGGTGTCGATGATCTTGTGCTTGAGGCGGGCCGCAATCTCATGCGCGTCCTCCAGCGTCTGCTCCCCATCCAGTTCGACATGTAGCTGCACGAACATCGTGGCCCCCGCAGTGCGGGTTTTCAGGTCGTGGAACGCGCGCACGCCCGGATGGGTGCTGGCGATATGGCGGATGTTCTTGACGATCTCGGGGGCAACAGCCCCGTCCATCAGGGCGTTCCAGCCGCCGGTGCCAATGGTCCACGCGCCTTTGAGCATCACCAGCGCCGCCAGCAGCGCCACCACCGCATCGACCTTGTGCCAGCCAAGCGATTTTGACGCCCAGAGCGCGAAGACCGCCCCAAGGGCGGGGATCATATCGCCCACATAATGCAGCCGGTCTGCTGCAACGACCTTATTGCCGGTGCTCTTGGCCACACGCCCCTGCCACCAGACCAGAACAAGCGTGAGAAGGACCGAGAAGATCATGATGGCGATGCCGGTGCCCTCGGCCTCCAGCTTGTAGCTGGCCGCGGGCATCAGCAAGCGTTCGACGGCTGTCCAGATGATGATGCCGGAAGAGGCTGCCACAAAAAGCGCCTGCCCCAACGAGACGAGATCTTCGGCAGAGCCGTGGCCGAAGGCATGGTCATGATCGGCGGGTTTGGCGGCGTAGAGGATGGTGATCAGGCCCAGAACCGAGATCAGCAGGTCCATCGCGCTATCGGCCAGAGAGGCCCCGATAGACACTGCCCCTGTCTGCCATAGCGCCCATGCCTTCAGCCCCACCAGCACCATCGCCACGGCCACCGAGGCCAGCCCCGCAGAGCTGTTAAGTTTCACGCTTTCAGAATCATACATGGGGCAGGCCCTCTTTTGGCCGATCAGCTATCTCCCTGCGCGGCAGACCTAGCCCAACCTGACAGACCGGTAAAGGCGCTAGTCGCGAATTTCGTCGGGATCGACGCCCCAGATTTCGGTTTTGCGCACCCAGCCTTCCGCGCCTTCCGCACGGATCTCGCACCAGTCATGGGTGCATTTGCCCAGATGCAGGATGGCACCGGATTCCGCGCGCGCGGTGATGGCCGCATTGTCATCGGGCTTCGCATGCAAAAGCGCCATATCCTCCTGGATGACCACGGTGCGGACCCCCGAGATCAGCGCATAATGGACCCAGCCCCCCGCGCCGTCACGGTCTTCGATCCGCCGCCAGTTGCCGTATTCGGCGGTGATCTTCAGCGGCATGCCCCGATGTTTGAAGACCCAGTCGATCCGGTGCGACAGGGAGGGGCCGCGGCGCACATTGCCGGTCGAGGTCTTCAGCGAGACATAGCGCGGAATGGGCAGGTTGGTGGCCGAACCGAGTTTGGTCTTGCCCGCATCGGCCCCTTCAGGCGCCAGATCCATCTCGGGGGTAGGGCCGTTATCCTCCTCGGACAAAAGCGCGCTTTCCTCCGGTGATTCCTGCGCATGGGAATAATGCCCGTAGACGAAGGTCAGGAAGCTGGCCGAAAGGATCGTCAGGAAGATCGCGCGCAAGGTTGCCCGTTTCGTAATCATGTGCTTGCTACCCATAGGTTAATGAGATCATCGCGCAACATAATTGCGATGATATAGCTGTTTTTGCCATTTTCTGCCTCGGCGGGTCTTGTATCTTTGACCCTTGAGGCGCAGTTTGCCTGTAAGGACGGAGAGTTGGAAGAGGGGGAGAGCAGACCATGCCGATCCAACGACTGAGTGTTGTTGTCACGCGACGGTTGCCCGAGGTTGTCGAGACCCGGATGAAAGAACTGTTTGATGTCGAGCTGCGCGATACGGATGCGCCGATGACGCGCGACGAACTTGTGGCCGCGATGAAGCGTGCCGATGTTCTGGTGCCGACCCTGACCGACAAGATCGACGCCAATATGCTGGCGCAGGCGGGCGACACCTTGAAACTGATCGCGAATTTCGGGGCAGGGGTGGATCATATCGATGTCGCCACCGCCCGTCAGCGCGGTATTCTGGTGTCCAATACGCCCGGTGTGGTGACCGACGATACGGCGGATATGACGATGGCGCTGATTCTGGCGGTCACGCGGCGGATCCCCGAAGGTCTTGCGGTGATGCAGTCGGGCCGCTGGGAGGGCTGGTCGCCCACCGCCTATCTGGGCGGTCGAATCGGCGGCAAGCGTCTGGGCATTCTGGGCATGGGCCGGATCGGGCAGGCGGTGGCGCGGCGGGCGCGTGCCTTCGGCATGCAGATCCATTATCATAACCGCCGCCGTCTGCGTCCCGAGATCGAGGGGGCGCTGGAGGCGACCTATTGGGAAAGCCTCGACCAGATGGTCAGCCGCGTCGATGTGATCTCGGTCAACTGTCCGCATACGCCTTCGACCTTCCATCTGCTGAATGCGCGCCGTCTCAAGCTGTTGAAGCCCTCGGCGGTGGTGGTGAATACCTCGCGCGGCGAGGTGATCGACGAAAACGCCCTGACGCGGATGTTGCGCGCGGGCGAGATTGCCGGTGCCGGTCTTGATGTCTTCGAAGGGCGCTCCGAGATCAACCCACGCCTGCGTGAGCTGCCCAATGTCGTGCTTCTGCCGCATATGGGGTCTTCGACGATTGAAGGCCGCGTCGAGATGGGGGAAAAGGTGTTGATCAACATCAAGACCTTTGCCGACGGGCACCGCCCGCCGGATCAGGTTCTGCCCTCAATGCTGTGAGCCTTCATGACCCGATTTCTTCAAAACGAGCGCGCAGTTTATCTCGCGCTCGTTCTGTATTTTACACTTGGTTTTCTGGTGCGGCTCTTTTGCGGGCCGGGGCTGGAACTGGACGAGGCCGAGATGGTGCTGCGCGCGCAGGATCTGGCGCTTGGCTACGGGCCGCAGTTTCCGGTCTATAACTGGTATCAGAGCCTTGTCTTCGACCTGTTCGGCCTGTCGGTCGCCTCGATTGCGGCAGCCAAATTCGCCTTGCTGGCACTGGCGGCCTGTCTGGCGGTGGCGGGGCTCCGGCGGCTGACCGGTGATCGGGCGGCAGGCGCCGTGGCGGGGCTGTCACTTGCGCTTCTGCCCGATCTGATGTGGGAGGCGCAACGCAGCCTGACACATTCGGTTGCGGTGATCGCTGCAACCACCGCGCTTATCTGGGCCTATGCCGCCGTGCTCGACCGTGGGCGCTGGCGCGATTACGGCGTGCTGGGCGTGGTCTTCGGGCTGGCCTGTCTTTCAAAGGCCAATATCTATCTGATGATCGTACCTGCCATTCTGGTGCTGTTGGCCTTGCGGCCCGCGCGGGCGGGGTTCCGGCCTTTGCGTATCGGGCGGCTGGCACTGGCGGCAGGCATCGCCGCCTGTATCGAGGGGCTGCCGCTTTGGTGGATGGTCAGCCATCCGGCCGCTGCGACGGCCTCGGGTGGCAAGTTCTATCGTGGCGACGAGTCTGCGGTTCTGGCGGTGTTGGGGGGCGAGCTGGGTGCGGTGATCCTGTGCCTGTTGTTCTGGGCTGCGATGGCCATTTTCCTGCGCCGCAGGCCAAAGGGGCTGCAGAACGCCCGACTGGATATGGTCATTCGGGCGCTGTTCGGTCTGTGGGGGCTGGCGGCGCTGCTTATTCTGGGGGCGGCGCTGGGGATCGGGATCACCCGTCTCAGCCCGCGCTGGCTTCTGCCCCTGTCGATCTGCTTCACGATAGCGGTCGCGCTTTGGGCCTATCGCAGGGCGCCCGAGGTGGCGGGGCGGGCAATGGGCTGGACTGCGCTGGCGCTTGGGCTGGTGGTGCTGGCCGGTCTGGGCGTGACGCGCGGCTTGATGCCGTCGCGGCTGAATGCCGATGCCCCCGAGCTGGCCGCGCGGGTCGGCGCGATGGCCGATCGCGCGCAGGCGGAAGTGATCACGGGAGATAGCTGGCTGCTGGGGATGGTCGGTCTGCGCGATCAACGGGTGCGCGATGATGCCCTGCAGACCTGCCCGCACCATCCGCTGCGTCTGGTGACGGTCGAACGTGATCTTGGGGATACGGTGCCAAGCCGTGCCGCACTTCCCGCCGATGGTGTGGCCTGTCAGGCACGACTGGTATCGCAACAACGTTTCGTGCTGCCCTCTGTGGCCCGCTGGGCACAGGAGGCGGATGGTGCGCCGGTGCGGTTGTCCGTCTGGGATTATGCGCCTGCTGTCACGCAGCCCTGAGGCCTAAGCCGGTCCGGCCCAAGATACGCGCCCTCAAGGCGCATATGGGAAAGGCCCGGAGCTGTCTCCGGGCCTTCGTTTTGTCGTGAGAGGCGGGTGGGGTCAGCCGGTATATTCGGGCATCTGCTCCAGCTCGTCCTGCGTGGCGGCCACGTGGATCGACAGGCCTTTCTCGCCCTTGGTGACTTCCATCTGGTCCGGCGTCAGCGCAACGGATTTCGCGCCCAGACCGAGGAAGCCGCCGACATTGACGATGACCTTGGTCACGCCCTGACCCGCATCGGTCACCACATCGCTGACCTTGCCGATGGTTTCGTCATTGGGGCCGTAAACCGGCTGCCCGTTCAGATCCTGCGCCGTTATCTGCGTCCAGTCGGTGATCGGGGTGCCATCGGGATTGGCCGGCGTATCCGCTGCGGATTTCATATCCGCTTTGGTATGATCGGCGGCCTGCGACATGTCATCGCCTGCCTTTTCCATCGCAGAGCCGGCCTGGGCGGTCTTATCCTTGGTCCAGTCGGCCGCCTCGCTTGCTGCGCCCGAAACGGCGGCACCGGCAGCGGCGGCCTTATCCTTTGTCCAACCGGCGGCCGAATGTGCGGCATCCGCGACATCATTGCCCGCAGCTTTCATGCTGCTGCCGGTCGTGGCGGCGGCATGGTCCATCCTGTCCATCGCGGGATCATAGGCCGGAGCCGTCTCAAGCGCGCCCTTGTCGCCTTGCATGACCAGACGGTATTCGTCGGCATTATCGCCATTGGGCACAATCTGCAGGGCATCCAGATTGACCGCCACGGTTTTCTCGCCAATGCCGAGGAAGCCGCCCACATCAATCAGCACAGCCTCGACATCGCCCCGCATGCCGATCACGACATCGCTGACCTCGCCAATATCATCCATATCGCTCTGTGCGGTGATATCGGTGGTCTTTTCGGCTGTCGCGTAGACACGCTTGCCGATGAAATCCGACGCCATGACGGCATCCGGCACCGAGGCAAAGAATGTTTTACCCGCAGTCTCGGTGCTGGCCCCCGCACTGGCCTTGCCCGCACTGGCCTTGGGGGCCATATCGGTGCCTGCGGTCGCGTTGGATTGTGCCATGACCGGCAGGGCGGCCATAACGGTGATTGCGGTGGTTGCAAGAAGCTTTTTCATATGTCTTCTCCCTCTTCATTCTCGGAGGCCGGAACAGGTTCGCCTCGCTGTGTGAAGAGGGAAACCCCGACCTCCCCTTTTCGGGTCCATCGGGATGGGTCACAAAAAATTCAGTGATATTGGGGGCTTGAGAGGGAACCCGCCGATGGGGTTCTAAAGCTGCATGCGCAACTGGCTGGACACCAACCCCTGCGCATCGAAGACTTGCGTCCCGCCACGCGCCATTGACGAGAACGCATCGGCAAAGATCGGGCTGAGCGCTTCGTAAAGCTTGGCGGCCTGCGTCTGGCTGAGGCGGTTGGACGCGGTGTGGCTTTGTGCGGCAGGCAGGAAGCTTTCGGCGGTCTGGCGCAGCCGTTCGATAAGGTTTTCCTGCCGTGTGGCCACAATGCGGGCCTGCGCGTAGGCACGGGCGCGGCTTTCGTTTCCGGTGCCATAGCCCATCTGGGCAAAGACCGCGCTGGCCTGATCCTGAAGGTCGGCATCCAGCGGCACGGTAATGGCATTCTCCGCGATGCTGCGGCTCAGGCCAAGGCCGAGCCCCGTCGCGGGCAGGATGTCCGCACCGGGGGGCTGCGGCTGGGCGGTGGCAGAGGGGGGCGTGGGCAGGGCAGGGGCGCTTTTGGGATATGTCGCGCTGTCTTGCGGCGGGATGGCGGTCTCGCCGCGCAGGGCGGATTCGACGACAAGCCCGATCTGGGTCGTTTCCGTCGGTGCGGCGCTTTGCGGCGCCATCGTGCCCGCGCTGGTCATGCCCTGTGTCGCTGCCGCCTGAGACGATGCGGAAACCGCACCGCTTGGTTGGGCTGTGCCCGCTTGCTGCGCGGAGGGGCTGTTCTGCTGGCTGAGCCAGAGCTTGAAGAAATAACTCAGCAGTCCGGAGAGATAGCTCGACAGGGACATTGGGGGCTCAATGGTTAAGAGGCTACTAACGAATTGTGATAAGTTTGATATAACCTCTCCCTACCTTCCGCGCGACAGATTCATGAACCATTGGTAAACGCGATCCGTGCCATATATCGCCGCCCGCGACAGGGCGCCGTGTCGTTTTTTGCCGCCAAAGGTCGGGCGCGGCGCTCCGTAGATTTGGGCTTCTGCCAGAAATGGGTGAAAGGCCAACAGGAGATGCCCCCATGAAAACCCATGTCAAAGCTTTGGTCGTCGGTGGCGGCGCCGTCGGCTGTTCGATCGCCTACCACCTTGCCAAGGCGGGCTGGAAGGATGTGATGCTTGTCGAGCGCGACGAGCTGACCGCAGGCTCCACCTGGCACGCGGCGGGCCTCTTGCCGCTGTTCAACATGGGCTATGCGACGACCCATATCCACAAATACTCGGTGGATTTCTACAAGACGCTTGAGGCCGAGACCGGTCTGAATGCGGGCTTCTCGATCTGCGGTAACCTGCGTATGGCGCAGACGCAGGAGCGGATGGACGAATATCTGCTCTATAGCTCGATCGCCGAGACTGCGGGCGTCTATCACGAGTTCCTGACCCCCAAGGAGATGAAGGACCGCTGGCCGCTTTTGAACACCGATGATCTGATCGGCGCGCTCTTCCACCCGCAGGACGGCTATATCAACCCCGCCGATGTGACGCAGGCCATGGCCAAGGGTGCGCGCCAGCGCGGCGTCGAGATCGTGCGCAAGCTGCAGGTCAATGCCTATAAGTGGACCGGTTCGGAATGGATCGTGACGCTTGAGAAGATGGTCGATAAGGGCGGCAACCTTGTGGGCTCGGGCGAGATGGTCGATATCCATGCCGAGCATGTCGTCACTGCCACCGGCAACCACGCACAACGCACCGCGCAGCTTCTGGGCATCAAGATCCCCGCAATTCCGGTGGAGCACCAGTTCATCGTGACCGAGCCCGATCCGGCGCTGCTGGCCTACCGCGAGGCAGGCAACCCCGAGCACCCCGTTCTGCGCGATTCCGACAGCAAGTGGTATGTGCGTGAAGAGCGCGGCGGCTGGATCCTTGGCCCCTATGAGCGTGGCGCACCGGCCTGCTTCCGCCATGGCGTGCCCGATACCTTCCGCGCCGATCTCTTCCCGCTGGATCTGGAGCGGATCGAGGAAGAATATATGTCGATGATCCACCGGATCCCGACCACCGAGACCGCTGGCCTGAAAGACGATTTCAACGGCCCGATCTGCTATACCCCCGATGGCAACCCGCTGGTGGGTCCGGCGCCGGGTCTGCGCAATATGTGGTTGGCCGAGGGCTTCAGCTTCGGGATCACCGCCGCTGGCGGCACCGGCTATTATCTGGCGCAGATGATGGTGGAAGGCGAAGCCGAGATCGACATGGCCTCGCTCGATCCCAAACGTTATGGCCAGTGGATGACCAATGAATGGGCGGTGAAGAAGAACGAGGAATGCTATGAGCACGTCTTCATCCTACACCACCCCGATGAAGAGCGCGAAGCCGCGCGCCCGCTGCGCACCACGCCCAATTATGACGCCCAGATCGCGGAAGGCGCGCAGATGGGTCAGGTCAACGGTTGGGAACGTCCCAACTACTACGGTCCGAAAGATGCGCCCTCGAATTTCGACCATGAGTCGCGGTCTTTCCGCCGTGGGGCATGGTGGCAATATGCCAAGGAAGAAGCCGAGGCGATCCGCAATACGGCTGGTCTGATCGACGCCTCCGCCTTCACCAAACATCTGGTGCGTGGCCCCGGTGCGACGGCCTTCCTTGATATGTTCACTTGCAACAAGCTGCCGAAAGTGGGCCGCATCAACCTGACCTATGCGCTGACCCCCGCAGGCACGACCCGCACCGAATATACCATCGTGCGTCTGGCCGAGGAGGAATATTACCTGATCTCCGCCGGTGCATGGACGGATTACGACGCCGACTACCTCAAGAAATCGGCCGAGGATTTCCGCGCAGCGGGCGGTGATTACCTCGACATCCACGACATCACCACGCAATGGGGTGTCTTCGCGCTGGCAGGACCCAATGCCCGTGCGATCCTCAACGAGCTTGTCGTGGATGCCGAGCCTGAAACCGTGCTGTCGAACAAGCGCTTCCCGTGGCTGTCGATGCGCAATATCGAGCTGGGCATGTGCCCCGTGCGGGCGGTCCGCGTGGCCTATACCGGCGAATTGGGTTGGGAATTGCACTTCCCCATCGAATTCTCGCGCTACCTGTGGAAGGCGCTCAACGAGGCTGGTGCGAAGCACGGCATGAAGCTGGTCGGTGCGCGCGCCCAGAACTGGCTGCGTCAGGAGAAATCCTACCGCGCCTTCGGCAACGAGCTGGGCCGCGATGCCACTCCGCTTGAAGCCGGTCTGAACCGCTTTGTCGATCTGGAGAAAGACTTCACCGGCAAGCAGGCGATGCTGGACAAGGGGATCCGCGCGATGTGCGTCACCCTGCTGATCGACGGGCCGGAGGATGCCGATACCTGGGGCCGTGAAGCGATCAAGCTGGATGGCGAGAAAGTCGGGCGTCTGACCTCGGGCGGCTATTCGGTGGCCTTCGGCAAGCAGATCGGCATGGGCTATGTGCGCCCCGATCTGGCCGAGCCGGGTACCAAGCTAAGCGTGCGTATCTTGGGGCAGGACTATCCGGCGGAAGTCACCGTCGACAGCCCGCATGACCCTGAAAACGTGCGTATCCGCGTGAACGGCTAAGGAAAAGGCCGCCCCTCGGGGCGGCCTTTCACATCAGGGTTGCTGGCGGGCGGTGTACCAGTTGGCCCAGCCGGTGGGAGACCCTGCGAATGCGTTCAGGTCCACCGTGCCGCCGATGCCCGGCACAATGCCGGTGCCGGTATATTGCCAGAAGGTCCAGCGCACGCCCGGATAGCGGTCACGCGGGTGATCGGCGACCGAGCGCAGCCAGAAATCATAATTGCCCAGCTGCTCCAGATCATTGTCATGCCAGAAATCGACCGTGGTATAGATCACCGGACGGGTGCCGTAATGGGCGGTCACGATATCGAGGAACGTGCGCATTTCGGCACGCACGGTTTCGGGATTGGGGAAGCGGCGGCAGGTCTTCGACTGATGGTTCCACTCGATATCCAGAACGGGGGGCAGATCGCCCGAAACCCGTTTGACGCGGCTGATATACCAGCGCGCCTGCTCTTGCGGGGTGCGGCAGAAATAATAGAAGTGATAGGCCCCGACGGCCACGCCTGCCGAGCGGGCGGATTTGGCGTTCAGCCCGTAACCCGGATCGATATAATCGCCGCCCTCGGTGGCCTTGAGCCATGCGAACCGGATGCCCGAGCTGCGGGCACGCCGCCAGTCGACCAGCCCCTGATAGCGCGCCGCATCAATCCCGTGGACCGAATAGCTGGCAGGCGCGAGATCGTCCCACGGATGGGGGGAACGGTCGCCGAATTGTAACGGAATGCCGGGCGCTGTGTAATCGGCGGGGTTGAGCGGGCTCGGGTTGACAAGTTTGCCCACCATCGGGCCGCTGCCACAGCTTGCAAGAGAAAGAGCGAGGCCAAGCGTGGCCACCAGCTTTCGGATCGAGGTCATGACCATCTCCATAAGGGATGGGGCCAAAATCTCGTATTTTTGTGGAAATGTCATCCCCCCGTGAAGGGGAATGACAATGATATATCCGGAATGCGCGTTATCCTGCGAGTTCGTCCCATGCGGCCAGCGCGTGGCCCGCATACATGACCCCCGGGCCGCCGCTCATCTGGATGGCCATGCCCAGCACGTCGCCCAGTTCCTCGCGCGTGCCACCGGCTTTGCGGAACGCTTCCACATGGAACAGGATGCAGGGCTCGCATCTTTGTACCAGCGCCATTCCCAAGGCGAGCATCTCTTTTTGCTTTTTATCAAGCACGCCGCCTGTCTCGACATTCTCCGATAGGGTGCGGAACCCCTTCATTGTGTCCGGAATGGCCTGCGCCATTGTCCGCAACTCGCCGCGCATGGAGGAGATCTTGTCTGAATAGCTCATAATGGTCCTCATATTTAATGGTGTGAATATGAGGCCGAAGTCCAACGGGCCGCATTGATGCAGATCAAACCCACTTTTTTGATTTTGGAAACAAACCCGAGTTTATCAATTTTTTGTCCATCATTTCGGCGCATGCTGACGGGCAGGGAGAGAGGCACGAAACGACGGGAGGGAGAGATGTTTTTACGATATGGCGCCTTGATGCTGATGGCGGGGCTTGCCTTGGGCGGGCCGTCGCGGGCTGAGCCGCGCGCCCAGCAGATCGCCACCTGTCTGGAGGCGCTGTCGGCCTATGGGGCATGGCTTGAACAGATCGAGGCCATGCGCCTTCCGGGGGTGATCAGCGGATTTTACGGCAGCCCCGCGCGCGAATTGGCGCGGGTCGATAACGGGCGGTATCTGTTGCTGGCCGAATTGGCGCAGGACCATTCCGACACCGAAATGCGCCCCTATTTCGACCACGTGGCCAACCCGTGGAAGGCGCGTCTGGCCGAGGCGGAGACGGCGGATTTCGCGGCGCTCGGGCAGGGGCTCGGGGAAGAGGTCGCAGCGTGTACCAAGGCCGTTTTCGCGCCCTCCTTGGCCGGACATCGTGAAGCGTTGAACAGGCAGTAGGTCATAAAAAAGGCGGCACCGGAGTGCCGCCCGTTTCTGGATGCAGGGCTGCTTAGGCTTGCAGCGAACGCACGATCACATCCCCTTCGGCGCGGCTCTTCATCGCGGCGACGGCTGCGATGGAACCGGCGGCCGTGGTGAAGTAGGGGATATGGTCATAAAGCGCGACCGAGCGGATTTCACGTGAATCAGAGATCGACTGCGTGCCCTCGGTCGTGTTGAACACGAGCGCGATCTGGCTGTCTTTCATACGGTCCACGATATTCGGGCGGCCTTCATAGACCTTGTTGATCAGCTCTGCTTCGACGCCTTTCTCGGCCAGCCATTTGGCGGTGCCGCGGGTGGCGGTGATCGCAAAGCCCATCGAAATCAGGTCTTTCGCAGCCGAGGCCAGATCTTCCGACTTGTCGGCATCCTTGATCGACATGAACACACGGCCCTCGGTCGGCAGTTGGGTGCCTGCGCCCATCTGCGCTTTCAGGAAGGCGCGCGGGAAGTTGCGGTCCCAGCCCATGACCTCGCCGGTCGAGCGCATTTCCGGACCAAGCAGCGTGTCCACACCCGGGAAGCGGGCGAAGGGCAGCACGGCTTCTTTTACCGAATACCAAGGGGTGATCGGGTCGGCCAGCGTCATCTCGTCTGCGAAGGGCAGGTCGTCTTCGGGGCCCGCATCCGCCGGATAGGGCGCGCGCTCGGGGAAGGCCGACATCGGCTCGCCCGCCATCAGGCGCGCGGCAATCGACGCAATCGCCGAGTCGGTCGCCTTGGCCACGAAGGGCACGGTACGCGAGGCACGCGGGTTGACCTCGAGCACATAGATCACGCCGTCCTTGATCGCGAATTGCACGTTCATCAGACCCTTGACGTTGAGACCCAGCGCCAGTTTCACCGTCTGCTCTTTCAGCTCGGCGATCATCTCTTTCGACAGCGAGTAGGGCGGCAGCGAGCAGGCCGAGTCGCCCGAGTGGACGCCCGCTTCCTCGATATGCTGCATGATGCCCGCCACATGGACGGTCTCGCCATCCGACAGCGCGTCCACGTCGATCTCGATGGCGCCGGTCAGGTAGCTGTCGAGCAGTACGGGGCTGTCGCCCGACACCACAACAGCGGTGTTGATATAGCGCTTGAGCTGATCCAGATCGCGCACGATCTCCATCGCGCGGCCACCCAGAACATAGGACGGGCGGATCACCAGCGGATAGCCAACACGGCCCGCGATCTCATAGGCTTCGGCTTCGGAATGCGCGATGCCGTTGACCGGCTGCTTCAGGCCCAGATCATTGAGCAGCGCCTGGAAACGCTCGCGGTCTTCGGCAAGGTCGATCGCATCGGGCGTGGTGCCAAGGATCGGAATACCTTCCGCTTCCAGCGCATTTGCCAGTTTCAGCGGCGTCTGGCCACCGAACTGCACGATCACGCCGTGTAGCGTGCCTTTATCCTGCTCCACGCGCAGGATTTCCAGCACATGTTCCAGCGTCAGCGGCTCGAAATAGAGACGGTCCGAGGTGTCATAATCGGTCGAGACGGTCTCGGGGTTGCAGTTGACCATGATGGTCTCGTAGCCCGCATCCGACAGCGCGAAACATGCATGGCAGCAGCAATAATCGAACTCGATGCCCTGACCGATCCGGTTCGGACCGCCACCCAGAATGACCACTTTCTTGCGGTCCGAGGGGCGCGCCTCGCATTCCACATCGCCCATCGCGGGGGCTTCATAGGTGGAATACATATAGGGGGTCTGTGCTTCGAATTCGGCGGCGCAGGTGTCGATACGCTTGAACGAGGCCACAACGCCAAGGTTGCGGCGCGCGCGGCGGACCTGACCTTCGGTGCGACCGGTCAGTTGCGCAAGGCGGGCATCGGTGAAGCCCATCATCTTGATCTTGCGCAGACCTTTCTCGTCCATCGGCAGGCCGTTCTTGCGGATATCGGCCTCGGCGTCGATGATCTCGCGGATACGGTCAAGGAACCATGGGTCGAAGGAGGTCGCGGCGATGATTTCGTCATTGGTCAGCCCGTGGCGCATGGCTTGCGCGATCAGACGCAGGCGGTCGGGGGTCTGTTTGGAGATTTCCTTGACCACAGCGGCCTTGTCAGGCGCGCCTGCGATTTCAATCTCGTCAAAGCCCGACAGACCGGTTTCCAGCGAGGCCAGCGCCTTTTGCAGCGACTCGTGGAAGGTACGGCCGATGGCCATCGCCTCGCCCACGGATTTCATCGCGGTGGTCAGCGACGGCTCGGAGCCCGGGAATTTTTCAAAGGCGAAACGCGGGATCTTGGTGACGACATAGTCGATGGTCGGCTCGAACGACGCCGGCGTGACCTTGGTGATGTCATTGTCCAGCTCGTCAAGCGTATAGCCCACGGCCAGTTTCGCTGCGACTTTCGCGATCGGGAAGCCGGTGGCCTTGGACGCCAGCGCCGAGGAGCGCGACACGCGGGGGTTCATCTCGATCACGACCATACGGCCATCGGCGGGGTTGACCGCCCATTGCACGTTGGAACCACCGGTTTCCACGCCGATCTCGCGCAGCACGTTGATCGAATGGGTGCGCATCAGCTGGTATTCTTTATCGGTCAGCGTCAGGGCAGGGGCAATGGTGATCGAGTCGCCGGTATGCACGCCCATCGGGTCGATATTCTCGATGGCGCAGACGATGATCGCGTTATCCGCCTTGTCGCGGACCACTTCCATCTCGAATTCTTTCCAGCCCAGCAGGCTTTCATCGACAAGGATCTGCGCCACGGGCGAGGCATCCAGACCCGAGCGGCAGATGCGCTCGTAATCGTCGCGGTTATAGGCCACACCGCCGCCGGTGCCACCCATAGTGAAGGCGGGGCGGATAATCGCCGGAAGGCCGATGTGATCCAGCTCGGTCAGCGCCTGTTGCACGCCTGCGTTCACGTCGAATTTGCCATCGGCTTTCTTCGGCGCGGTGACGATGGTTGCCTTGGGGTTCTCGATGCCGAGGCGGTCCATTGCCTCACGGAACAGCTTGCGGTCTTCGGCCATCTCGATGGCTTCGCGGTTGGCGCCGATCAGCTCGACGTTGAATTTCTCCAGCACGCCCATATCGGCCAAGGCCAGCGCGGTGTTCAGGCCGGTCTGGCCGCCCATGGTCGGCAGGATCGCATCGGGGCGTTCCTTCTCGACGATCTTGGCGACGACCTCGGGGGTGATCGGCTCGATATAGGTGGCATCGGCCATATGGGGGTCGGTCATGATCGTGGCGGGGTTCGAGTTCACCAGAATGACGCGGTAACCCTCTTCGCGCAGAGCCTTACAGGCCTGAGCGCCCGAATAGTCGAATTCGCAGGCTTGCCCGATAATGATAGGCCCTGCACCGATAATGAGGATGGACTTGATGTCAGTTCTCTTCGGCATGGTGCGGTTCCTTCGATTCGGCGCATAACAAAGGGCGCGGGCCTAGATGGCCTCACGCAAATTGGTGGGGGTTATAGTCAGCCTGCGCCTCGGCGCAAGTCCTGATCTGCCCTCTTGCAAGGGGAATCCGCAAAAGCCCCGTTCCGGAAACCGGCAGGGTGCAGGGTTTGATCTGAAGGTTGGATCGGTCGGCCCGATTATTCTGCGCCTTCGGGCTGTGCCTTGCGGATTTCAGCCCGTGCAGCTTGGGTGTTCTGTATGGCTGCCGCCGTGCAAGGGGGGGCACGGCGCGCATCGGCTTGAGCGGCGGATTGTAGAAGTCATCACGGGTCGGAGGCGCGTCCACGACCACGCCAAGATCGGGGTTGAGCACGATGCGGCGCGACAGTTCGGGGCCTTTTATGGTGATCTTTACGGGCGTGCCGTGCCGTCGCAATAGGTAATGTCCAGAACGCCACGCTGCATCATGTGGCGGAGAATGCGGTCCATAAGATGGTCCCAAGGCATCATCTCTCTCCTTCGTCACTGTCGGAACCACCGGGCCTTGGTAAAACCGGCCCAGGCGTGCTGTCTTGCAGGGTGGAGCGCTTGCACGGGGGCGCGGCGTCGGCCCTGTTGCAAGTGTTCGCGCCGTCAAGAGAGGAATCGAGAAGTGGCCGTGTGAATCCCTGCCGGACAGGGCGGGCGGTCTGGCACAGGATGCATGTGTTTTGCCTCCTTGCCCGCTAAATAGGCATGTAACAGCGCCTGTCCGCCGCGCTGCATGGGCCTGCCGTGCACAGAAAGCACCGCAGGCAGGCTTTGAAATCTCTTCCGGCCTTGACTTTCCTGCCCCCAGAATGTGTATCGGCGCAGAGCCGAACGCCCATGTTTCATGGGCCGATTTCGCGAGCCTAAACACTGAGGGAAGTCACATGCACGCCTATCGTTCCCATACCTGCGCCGATCTGAGCGCGGCCAATGCCGGTGAAACCGTCCGCCTGTCGGGCTGGGTGCATCGGGTGCGAGACCACGGTGGCGTGCTGTTCATCGACCTGCGCGACCATTACGGCATGACGCAAGTGCTGTGCGATGGCGACAGCCCCGCCTTCAAGGCGCTGGAAAAAGTGCGCTCGGAATGGGTGATCCGCATCGACGGGTCGGTGAAGCTGCGCGATGCCTCGCTTGTGAACCCCAAGATCCCGACCGGCGAGATCGAGGTCTATGTCCGCGATATCGAAGTGCTGGGCGAGGCCGCCGAGCTGCCGCTGCCGGTCTTTGGCGAACAGGACTATCCCGAAGAGACGCGCCTGACCTATCGCTTCCTCGACCTGCGCCGCGAGAACCTGCATAACAACATGATGCTGCGTTCCAACGTGGTGCGCAGCCTGCGCAACCGCATGTGGGATGCGAAGTTCAACGAATTCCAGACGCCGATCATCACCGCCTCCAGCCCCGAAGGCGCGCGTGACTTCCTTGTGCCCTCGCGTCTGCATCCGGGCAAATTCTACGCGCTGCCGCAGGCGCCGCAGCAGTTCAAACAGCTGATCATGGTCGCGGGCTTCGACCGTTACTTCCAGATCGCGCCCTGCTTCCGTGACGAGGACCCGCGCGCCGACCGTTCGCCCACCGACTTCTACCAGCTCGATGTCGAGATGTCCTTCGTCAACCAAGAAGACGTGTTTGCCGCCGTGCAGCCCGTTATTCAGGGCGTCTTCGAGGAATTCGGCAAAGGCAAGCGCGTCGATAGCGAATGGCCGCTGATCCCCTATAAGGAATCGCTGCTGAAATACGGCTCGGATAAGCCCGACCTGCGCAACCCGATCGAGATGCAGGTGGTTTCCGAGCATTTCGCTGGCTCCGGTTTTGCGATCTTCGCCAAGCTGCTGGAACAGGAAGGCACCGAGATCCGCGCGATCCCCGCGCCCAAAGGCGGCTCGCGCAAGTTCTGCGACCGGATGAATAAATTCGCGCAAGAGCAGGGTCTGCCGGGCATGGGCTATATCTTCTGGCGTAAAGCCGAAGATGGCTCGATGGAAGCCGCAGGTCCGCTGGCCAAGAACATCGGCCCCGAGCGTACCGAGGCGATCCGCAGCCAGCTGGGTCTGGGCGAGGGTGATGCGGCCTTCTTCCTTGGCGGCAAGCCCGAAAGCTTCGAGGGCGTGGCGGGCCGTGCGCGCAATGTCATTGGTGAAGAGCTGGGCCTGACCGAGAAGGACTGCTTCAAATTCGCATGGATCGTCGATTTCCCGATGTATGAGAAAGACGACGAGGGCAAGATCGACTTCAGCCACAACCCCTTCTCGATGCCGCAGGGCGGGTTGGAAGCGCTGGATGGCGACCCGCTGGATGTGCTGGGCTATCAGTATGACCTTGCCTGCAACGGCTACGAGCTGATCTCGGGCGCGATCCGGAACCACGATCTGGCGATCATGTATAAGGCCTTCGAGATCGCGGGCTATCCGCATTCCGAGGTCGAGAAGCGTTTCGGCGGTATGGTCAAAGCGTTCAAATATGGCGCTCCGCCCCACGGTGGTTGCGCGGCAGGGATCGACCGGATCGTGATGCTGCTGGCCGAAGAGCAGAACATTCGCGAAGTCATCATGTTCCCGATGAACCAGCGCGCCGAAGATCTGATGATGGGGGCCCCCTCGGAGCCGATGAACGAGCAGCTGCGCGAGTTGAACCTGCGCGTGATCCCGCAGGACTGAGCTCCGGCGTAATCCCGCCCTCTATCACGACATCAGAAAAGGGCCCCTTGGGGCCCTTTTTCACAATCGTTGATCCTGTCGTCTTGCGGGGTCTCAGGCGTGGCTGGGAGTGCGCGCGATCACCCAGACCGCATGGACGATGCCGGGAATGTAGCCCAGAATGGTCAGCAAGATATTGATCCAGAACTGTTTACCCAGTCCCACTTGCAGGAACACACCCAAAGGCGGCAGGATGATCGCCACGATGATGCGAATGAGGTCCATGTCGTTTCCTCCTGTGATTTGAAAGGAAAACGACGGGCGTGGGAAAAGGTTCCCTCAATCGAGGCGGAACACTTTCTGGCGGCTGGTCTGGCCACGCAGCAGCGTAAGGCGCGATTTCGCCACGCCCAGCGTCTTGGCCAGAAGCTTGGTGACGGCGGCATTGGCCTTGCCGTCTTCGGGCACGGTGGTCACATAGGCCCGCAGCCCGTCCTCGGCGAGGAGGATCGCATTGCGCGAGGCTTTGGGGGTCACGCGCAGCGCCACCTCGGCCCCGTTGGCAAATAAAGCAGCGATCTCCTCGCTCATGGGTCAGACCTGTTCCAGCTCGATCAGGCAGCCGTTGAAGTCCTTGGGATGCAAGAACAAAACAGGCTTGCCATGCGCTCCGATTTTCGGCTCGCCGGTGCCCAGAACACGCGCACCCTCGGCTTGCAGCTTGTCCCGCGCCGCCAGAATGTCATCGACTTCGAAGCACATATGGTGAATGCCGCCCGAAGGGTTCTTTTCCAGAAAGCCGTTGATCGGGCTGTTCGCGCCCAGCGGGTAGAGCAGTTCGATTTTCGTATTGGGCAACTCGATGAAGACCACGGTCACGCCGTGATCGGGCTCGTCCTGCGGTGCGCCGACCTTGGCCCCGAGCGTGTTCTCATATTGCGCCGCCGCTGCCTTGAGGTCCGGAACAGCGATTGCAACATGGTTAAGACGACCAATCATTTTTCCTCCTATGCGCCGGGAAATCTGGCGCTTTCTCCTGCGCGGGACGTTGCACCCCTTTGGCCCCGAGGTCAATCACGACCAAAAATGCAGGAAGCAGGTATGCGTTAACCGTCTATTCACTCTATCTCGGCTTAACTCTCTATATACGCCGATTCACCTGACTGTGGAGACCGAGATGAGTGATGACCTTGCCGGCCTTATCGGCCAGCGCCCCGTAAATGCCGCCCGCCCGCTTCTGGGCCTGACGATTCTGGTCGTGGAAGATAGCCGCTATGCCTCCGAGGCGATGCGGCTACTGTGTCTACGGTCGGGGGCGCGTATCCGTCGTGCGGATTGCCTGCGTTCGGCGCATCGTCACTTGCGCACCTACCGCCCGTCGGTGGTGATCGTCGATCTCGGGCTGCCTGATGGCTGCGGGGACGAGCTGATCCGCGAGATCAAGAATGCCGATCAGGCTCTGCCGGTGGTGTTGGGCACGTCTGGCGATACCGGTATGGAGGCGAAGGCCTTTAGCGCGGGGGCCGATGGTTTCCTGCCCAAGCCGGTTGAAAGCCTTGCCCTGTTCCAGCAGGCCGTGCTGTCTGTCCTGCCGCCCAGCGAGCGCCCGAAGATGCCGATCCTGCTGAATGATGCCACGATCAGCCCCGATCCCATCGCTTTGCGCGACGATCTGAACCATATGGCCGAAGTCCTTTCGGGGGCGCAGGATCCGGCCTCTCTGGGCTATGTCGCGCAATTCCTTTCGGGTGTGGCGCGCTCGGCGCGTGATGATGCTCTTGAGGATGCCGCCGTGGCACTAGGACGCGAGGGCGGGCCGTCGGATGCCGATATCACGCGCCTGTCGGGGATGGTACAGGACCGTCTTGCGGCGGGCAGCGCGTTCTGACGCAAGGCTATCCGCGGTGGTCCGCCAGTGCCGGATCAGACGATACCCGCACAAGTCGCGTCAGATCGGAAAGCCGTTCGATCTGCGTGCCACTTGCATCGAAATTCGACGGATCGAGCCAGGCGTAATACGCTTCGCGCAAGGCAGGCCAGTCCTTGTCGGTGGCTGCAAACCATGCCGTGTCGCGATTGCGTCCCTTGTAATGGAGCGCCTGCCGGAAGGTTCCCTCATAGCTCAGGCCCAGCCGTTCAGCAGCCCGCCGGGAGGGCAGGTTGCAGGCATCGCATTTCCATTCGAACCGGCGATAGCCTGCCTCGAAAGCCCATTCGATCATCCGGATGAAACCTTCGCTGGCGGCGCGGCTGCGCTGAAGCTGCGCGCCCAGCACAATGGAACCCAGTTCGATCGTGCCGATTTCGGGCGCGATACGGAGATAGCTTTGCAAACCGGCTGCCTGCCCTGTCACAGGGTCGATGACGGCATAGAACAGCGGATCTTTCGCGGCGATCTGTTCGTTGATCCAGCGGATGAAGGCGGTTTCGGCATGGAAGGGCCCGACAACCATATAATCCCACAAGGCATCATGATTATCCGCCAGTGCCTGATAGAGCGCGTGGGTATGCACGGATGACAGGCGTTCCAGATGCATGTAACGGCCTTCGATCCGCTCCGGTCCCGGAGGTGGCGGGGCAGTCCAATCGCCAAGCGGCGCACCAAAGGCTTTCGGCATCTTCTCTCCTGCGTTTTATCGAACGCTAGCGGGAGTTTGCCAAGCTGGCAATATGCAGATTGACAGCCGGTTCAGCGCAGCCCCAGTTCCGAAAGCGCACTCAGCAACTCGCGCGGTAGCGGCTCTTCGCGGGTCCGGCCTGCGGGCAGGTCTTTCGGTGCATCCTCGGGGCTCAGATAGCGCCAGCCCTGAAACGGGCGGCGGGGCAGGGCCTCGGTGCGGATGATCTTGCGGTCCAGCACGATGGCACAGCGCGCGATCCCGTCTTCGCCCATGCGCTCTTCCAGCCCGATGATTTTCTGCCGCGCCAGCACCGCGCCTTTGAAGACCCAGTAAAGCGAGCCGCCATCCAGCACCTCTTCGGCGCGTTTGGGCCACATGCGGGTGACATGTTCGGCGGGCGATGTGCCGAAACGGGCCTCCTGCCAAGTGGCAAGATCCTCGACCTTTTCGGCACCGACGCAAAGTTTGATAAGATGTTGGGGCATGGGCAATCAATCTGACCGTCTCTGGTAAGGCCCATATAGGCGCTACAGGCTGGGCCGACAACCGCGCTAGAGGCTGCGCGCGATGGTCAGCGTGACCCGAAGCCCCTGCGCGCCCTGCGCAAAGCGCAGATGGCCGTTATGGCTTTCGGCGACGGTTGCGGCAATGGTCAGCCCCAGACCATGCCCCGAAACCTGCGCCTCCTGTCCGCCGCGCTCGAAAGGGGCCACCAGGGCGGCGATCAGCTCGGGCTGGGCCGTGCCGCCTTCGTCCTCGATCACGATCATCGCCTCGCGCGAGCTGGCCTCCAGCCGCAATGTCGCGCGGCGACCGTATTTCAGCGCGTTATCCACCAGATTGGAAATCGCGCGTTGCAGCGCCATCGGGCGGGCCGTGACAAGGATCTGGCGCGCGCCCAGATGGCCATGCCCCGTGCGGCTGGAAAACAGGCTCTGGCCGCCGGTGCTTTCGATATCGGCCACGGGCTGCATCTCGACCGGCTGGCCGGAATCGTGGTAATTATCCACCAGGGCCTCGACCAGCGCGCCAAGGCTCAGTTGCCGCGGGGTTTCGACATCAAGTTCCGAGCGTGTATAGGCCAAGACGCCATCGATCATCTCGCTCATCCGCTCGATATCGGCGGTCAGCTTCTCGCGCAGGGCGTCATCCTCGATCAAGGCGGCCCGCAGGCGCAGCCGTGTTGCTGGCGATCCCAGATCGTGGCTGACCCCCGAGAGCACCATCAACCTTTTGGCCAAGCGCTGTTTTTCGGTGGTCAGATGCTGGTTGACGGCGGCGACTATGGTCGCAAGCTCGGCGGGGCCCTCATCCTCGTATATATCGGGGCCGCCCTGCATCTGGCGCTGGCCGAGCCGGGTGCCGAAATCGCGGAAACGCTGTGCCACACGGGCCGAGGCGATCAGCAGCGCGAGCAGAGCGAATCCGCCCAGAATGACAGCCTGCAGCCGCAGATCGGGCGGGGTGGCGTGGCAGCTCCACAGGTCCGCGCCTGACAGCCGGAACCATTGTCCTTGCGAGTTGCGCATCACCACCAGTGGTGTGCCGCAATAGGTAGAGAGCAGGCGGGTGATCTGCCCGAACATCTCCTGCGCGGTGACATCGGGGCCGCTATTGAACCGTGCCACGGGATAGGTGAGGCTGGGCGAGAGCACCCTGACCAGAGCCTGCGGCGCATTGGTGCCGCTGGGGTGCAGGCCCGTCACGGGGATATGGGTGATGCGGGCGGGGCGGGGGGCTTCGGGCAGCAAAAGGAACTGACCGGCCTCGGCATGGGCGGCCTCGGTTGCGGAAAGCGGATGGGCCTGCAGGGCCTTGGGCATCGGTGCTCCGCTTTCGGTTGCGGCAAACAGCAGCTCTCCGGTCAGCTCGGCCCGGTCCAGATGTGCCTGCCATGCCCGCTGGCTGCTGATCCACAATCCGGTCGCCAGCGCCCCTGCCGCGAATGCCGCCAGCACCCAGAAAACCGCCATTGCCTTCAGGCTGGGATGGGACAGGGGCGTCATTCGGCCTCGTGGGTGACATCGCAGGCCAGCACGTAGCCGATCCCGCGTTCGGTCCGCAACAGGACAGGTGCTTTCGGATTGCGCTCGATCTTCGAACGTAGCCGCCCCACCAGCACATCAATGGCCCGCCCTGTCGGATCGGCCTCGGCCTGATCGGTGAGGGCGGCGGCAATCTCCTCGCGCGAAAGCGGGATGCGCGGATTGGCCAGAAGCGTCTTCAGCAGCGCCGTCTCGCGGGTGGACAGGATCACCTGATAGCCGTCAGGGGCATGGACCTCGTCGCGCCGCCCGTCATAGCGCCAGCCGTCGAAATGCCAGATGCCGGTGGACCGGCGGTAGCTGAGCGAGGGCGTGCGCCGTATCCGCCGCAGCACCGCCTTCACCCGCGCGATCAGCAGATCGGGGTTGAAGGGCTTGGCGATATAGTCATCGGCCCCCACTTCATAGCCCGCCATGCGCTGGTGATCGGCAGAGAGCGCCGAGACCAGAATGATCGGCAGGTCCTGCTCGGCCCGCAGGCGGGCGCAGATTTCCACGCCATTCTCGTCGGCCAGCATCACATCCAGCAGGATCAGATCCACCCGATGCCCGTCCATATGGGCGCGGATTTCGGCCTCGTTCGCGGCAGGATGGGCGGCAAAGCCATTGCGTTGCAGGAATGTCACCATCATCTGTCGCATATCGGCATCGTCATCGACAACCAGCAGATGCGGTATCGCCATCGGTTCTCCTCCCCCCTGTCGCCTGCCCTGTCGCCGCATGGCCGGGTGTCTGTCCTGGCCAAACCGGCATGACGGTGCAAATCGCCCATATCTGGCGGTCTTGGCCACCAGATATGCTTCCTTTGGTAACAAGATGTAACAAAGCGGGCAAGAAACCCACGCCGCAGCGCAGAAGTCCGGCGGTAACACCATTGCGAGAAAAGCTTGAGGTGGCGCTATACTGTCGGGGACCATGCGCTGGGGAGTGGCGCAGGTATTTGGGAGGATTTCGAATGAAACATATGACTGCATTTGCAGCCCTGTCGGCGGCAACCCTGACCGCGACTGTCGCCATGGCCGAGCCGCAGGCGGAAGTCCTGCACTGGTGGACATCGGGCGGCGAGGCCAAGGCCGTGGCCGTGCTGCAAAAGCAATTCAGCGACCGTGGCGGTGTCTGGACCGATATGCCGGTCGCCGGTGGCGGTGGCGATGCCGCGATGAGCGCGCTGCGGGCGCGTGTGCTGTCGGGCAATGCGCCGACCGCCGTGCAACTCAAGGGCCCCGCGATTCAGGAATGGTATGACGAGGGCGTGCTGGCCGATATCTCGGATGTGGCCGAGGCGCAGCATTGGGATGATGTGCTGCCCGCACAGATCGCCGAGCATATGAAATGCGACGGCCACTGGTGTGCCGCGCCGGTCAATGTGCACCGCGTGAACTGGGTCTGGGCCAATAAGTCGATCCTCGAGGCCAATGGCATCGAGATGCCCACCACTTGGGAGGAGTTCAACGCCGCTGCCGACAAGCTGAAGGCTGCAGGGATCACGCCTTTGGCGCATGGCGGTCAGGCATGGCAGGATGCGACCATCTTCGAAACCGTCGTGCTTGGCATTGGCGGCCCCGATTTCTACCAGAAGGCGCTCGTTGATCTGGACCCCGATGCGCTGACTTCGGACACGATGAAATCGGTCTTTGACGAGATGCGCAAACTGCGCGGCTATGTCGATGACAACTTCTCGGGTCGCGACTGGAACCTTGCCACCGCGATGGTCATGAATGGCGAGGCGGCGTTCCAGATCATGGGCGACTGGGCGAAGGGCGAGTTCCTTGCCGCAGGCAAAGAGCCGGGCGTGGATTTCGTCTGTGCGCCGACCCCGGGGGATGCGGGTTTCCTTTATAACGTCGACAGCTTCGCGATGTTCAAGGTGGATGGCAAAGACAAGCAGGATGGCCAGAAGCTGCTGGCCGAGCTGATCGTCGGCCCCTCCTTCCAGGAAACCTTCAACCTCAATAAGGGTTCGATTCCGGTGCGGACCGACGTGTCTCTGGACAAGTTCGACGATTGCGCCAAGAAATCCGCCGCCGATATGAAGGCCGATGGTGCGGCGGGCTCGCTTCTGCCGTCGATGGCGCATGGTATGGCGCTGCATGGTGCGCAATCGGGCGCGATCATGGATGTGGTCACCGCGCATTTCAACTCGGACATGTCGTCGGATGATGCCGTGAAAATGCTGGCGGATGCTGTCGCCAACTCGATGTAATCTGCCGATTACACCTTTGCCGTCCGATGCATCGCGTCGGGCGGCCCTCCAACTTTCAGGACATTCCTATGACCGACTGGCTTTCCCGCCATGTCCCAAAGATCGTGCTTGCGCCGACCTTCTTTGCGGTGCTGCTGTTCGTCTATGGTTTTATCGCGTGGACCGCGTGGGTGTCGTTTACCCGCTCGAAGCTGATGCCGCGCTATGACATCGACGGGCTGATCCAGTATGACAGGCTGTTTTCCAACCCGCGCTGGGATACGGCGCTGAACAATCTCTTCGTCTTCGGCGCGCTGTTCATCGTGATCTCGATGGTGCTGGGGCTGCTTCTGGCGATTTTCCTTGACCAGAAGATCCGCATCGAAGGCGCGTTGCGCACGATCTACCTTTACCCGATGGCGCTGTCGATGATTGTCACCGGCACCGCATGGAAATGGATCCTGAACCCCGGTCTGGGCATTCAGGCGATGGTGCAGGGCTGGGGCTTCCCGAATTTCAAGTTCGACTGGCTGATCAACCCCAAGATGGCGCTTTATACCATCGTGCTGGCCGCGATCTGGCAGGCCTCGGGCTTTGTGATGGCGCTGTTTCTGGCCGGTCTGCGCTCGGTCGATGGCGAGATCATCAAGGCCGCCCAAGTGGATGGCATCCCGACATGGCGCGTCTATACCGCGATCATCATCCCCTCGATGGCGCCGATCTTCCTGTCGGCCTTCATCGTGCTGGCGCATCTGGCGATCAAGAGCTTCGATCTGGTCATCGCGCTGACCGGCGGCGGGCCGGGCTATGCGACCGATCTTCCGGCCACCTATATGTATGCGATGGCGTTTTCGCGTGGCGATCTGGGGCAGGCGGCTTCAAGCGCCATGATCATGATGGGCGTCGTTTTTGCCATCGTGGTTCCCTATCTCTATTCGGAATTGAGGGCGAAACATGACTGATATTCCTGTCACCCGCTCTCAGGGCTCGCTTCTGGGGCGCCGTCTCCTGCGCTGGGGCCTTTATGCGATGCTCTGCGTCTTTGCGCTCTATTATCTGCTGCCGCTGTTCGTGATGCTGACCACCTCGCTCAAAAGCCTCGAGGAAATCCGCACCGGATCCTTGGTGGCCCTGCCGCGCGAGATCACCTTTGACGCATGGTCCAAAGCTTGGTCGGGTGCCTGCACGGGCATCCAATGCGAGGGGCTGAAGCCCTTTTTCTGGAACTCCATCCTGATCTCGGTGCCCGGCGTGCTGATCTCGACCATCATTGGCGCGATGAACGGCTATGTCTTTGCCCAATGGCGCTTCAAGGGGACAAACCTCTTCTTCGCCTTCCTGCTGTTTGGCTGCTTCATCCCGTTTCAGGTGGTGCTGCTGCCGATGGCGCGGATGCTGGGGATCTTCGGCATGGCCGGCACCATTCCGGGGCTGATCTTCGTGCATACGATCTATGGTCTGGGCTTTACCACGCTGTTTTTCCGCAACTATTACGTCACCATCCCGCATGAGCTGGTGAGGGCCGCAAAGATCGACGGGGCGGGCTTCTTCCGTATCTTCTGGTCGATCTTCCTGCCGCTCTCGCTGCCGATCTGCGTGGTGACGATCATCTGGCAGTTCACCCAGATCTGGAATGACTTCCTGTTCGGGGTGTCCTTCAGCTCGGCGGGCAGCCAGCCGATCACCGTGGCGCTCAACAATATCGTCAACTCCACCACCGGCGTGAAGGAATATAACGTGGATATGGCGGCTGCGATCATCGCGGGCCTGCCGACGCTCCTCGTCTATATCGTCGCCGGCAAATATTTCATCCGCGGGCTGACCGCCGGTTCCGTGAAAGGCTGATCTCATGGCTCCTATCCTTGACATCAAACATCTGCGTAAAAGCTACGGCGCGACCGAAATCCTGAAGGATATCAACGTCTCTATCGAGAAGGGCGATTTCCTTGTGCTGGTCGGGCCGTCGGGCTGCGGCAAGTCGACCCTATTGAACTGTATCGCGGGGCTCGAGGAGATCTCGGGCGGCACGGTCGAGATTGACGGGCGCGATATGACCCATGTCAGCCCGAAAGACCGTGACATCGCGATGGTGTTCCAAAGCTATGCACTTTACCCCACCATGTCGGTGGCCAAGAATATCACCTTCGGCATGAAGGTGCGCGGTGTGCCGCAGGACGAACAGGACCGCAAACTGGCCGAAGTGGCGAAACAGTTGCAGATCGAGGCGCTTCTGAAGCGCCGTCCGGGGCAGCTTTCGGGTGGTCAGCGCCAGCGGGTTGCGATGGGTCGGGCGCTGGTGCGCGATCCGGCGCTGTTCCTGTTCGACGAGCCGCTGTCGAACCTTGACGCCAAGCTGCGGGTCGAAATGCGGTCGGAAATCAAGAAGCTGCATCACCGGCTTGGGGCGTCGATGGTCTATGTGACCCATGACCAGATCGAGGCGATGACGCTGGCCACCAAGATCGTGGTGATGAAGGGCGGCGTGATCCAGCAGATCGGCACCCCTGCCGAGATCTACAACCATCCCGCCAATACCTTTGTCGCCGATTTCATGGGCAGCCCGCCGATGAACCTGATCCCCGTGAAAACCCAAGCCGCAGGCGCTGGGGCGCAGGTTCGGATCGATCGCGACGGCATGGACCCGATTGTGCTGAATGTGCCGCGCAGCGATCTGCCTGCCGAGGTGCTGATGGGCGTGCGCCCCGAAGACCTTGCCGAGGCGGGCTATCGCGCGGGCAGTTCCGTCCAGCGCGCGCAGATCCGTGTGGATATGGTCGAACCTGCGGGGGCCGATACCTATGTGACCACCCAGATGGGGGGGCGCATGATCACCGCGCGTCTGCACGCCGAAACGCTGGCCCATGCGGGCGAGTTGCTGGATCTGGAATTCGATCTGGACAAGGTGACCTTCTTCGAACCCCAAAGTGGCGCGCGGCTATAAGCGCGTCTTGGGGCGGGCCTCTGTCAGGTGGCCTGTCCCCGCGCGCCCTTCGGGGGCGGTCGGGCGGTGCGAACGCCACGGGGCTTGCGGTGCAAAGCTGTGGATATTTTGTCGGAAATCGGGCTTTGGCCGCGTTTCCTGCAAATAGCGTCTTGCCAAGTTTGGATGTTTCGTGATCCTCGGCTTCGTGATCTGCTATGGTCGGGTTATCCTGAGTGATGGCTTGACGCTCGTCTTATGAGCAGTGACAAACAGGCAACCGCTCGTTTTGCCAGCAGGGTCAGCGGATGACCCTTCTGGCCCTTTGCAGACGCCATCCCTCAAGGAGAGTGTGATGAAGTTCCGTTTCCCCATTGTCATCATCGACGAGGATTTCCGTTCGGAGAATTCGTCAGGCCTCGGCATTCGCGCCTTGGCCGAAGCCATTGAAACCGAAGGGTTCGAGGTGCTGGGCGCCACGAGCTATGGTGATCTGTCGCAATTCGCCCAGCAACAATCGCGCGCCTCGGCTTTTGTGCTGTCGATTGACGACGAGGAATTCACCCCCGGTCCCGATCTGGACCCTGCGGTGATGAACCTGCGCAATTTCATCGAGGAGGTGCGTTGGAAAAATCCCGATGTGCCGATCTATGTCTATGGCGAGACCAAGACCTCGCGCCATCTGCCCAATGACATCCTGCGCGAGCTGCACGGCTTTATCCATATGTTCGAGGATACGCCGGAATTTGTCGCCCGCCATATCGTGCGCGAGGCGAAATCCTATTTGGAAAGCATCCAGCCGCCCTTCTTCAAGGCGCTTCTGGATTATGCCGAGGACGGGTCCTATTCATGGCATTGTCCGGGGCATTCAGGCGGCGTGGCCTTCCTGAAATCGCCCATCGGCCAGATGTATCACCAGTTCTATGGCGAGAACATGCTGCGCGCCGATGTCTGCAATGCGGTGGAAGAATTGGGCCAGCTTCTGGACCATAACGGCGCGATTGGCGCCTCCGAGCGCAATGCCGCGCGGATCTTCAATTCGGACCATTGTTTCTTCGTGACCAATGGCACCTCGACCTCCAACAAGATCGTCTGGCACCACACGGTGGCACCGGGCGATGTGGTGGTGGTGGACCGCAACTGCCACAAATCGATCCTGCATTCGATCATCATGACGGGGGCTATTCCGGTTTTCCTGAAGCCCACGCGCAACCATTTCGGCATCATCGGCCCGATCCCGAAATCCGAATTCACGATGGAGTCGATCCGCGCGAAAATTGCCGCCAACCCTCTGCTGGCCGGCAAGGACAAGGAAGAGGCCACGCCTCGCATCCTGACCCTGACGCAATCGACCTATGATGGCGTGCTCTACAATACCGAAGACATCAAGGAGATGCTCGACGGCCATATCGAGAACCTGCATTTTGACGAGGCATGGCTGCCGCATGCGGCCTTCCACCCGTTCTATGGCCGCTTCCATGCGATGGGCCGCAAGCGCGGGCGCACCAAGAAATCGGTCACCTATGCGACGCAATCGGTGCATAAGCTCTTGGCGGGAATTTCTCAGGCAAGCCATGTGCTGGTGCAGGATAGCGAGGAGATCAAGCTGGACCGGAGCCTCTTCAACGAGGCCTATCTGATGCATACCTCGACCTCGCCGCAATATTCGATCATCGCGTCCTGCGATGTGGCGGCGGCGATGATGGAGCCGCCGGGCGGCACCGCGCTGGTGGAAGAGAGCATCGTCGAGAGCCTCAACTTCCGCCGTGCGATGGCCAAGGTCGATGAGGAATATGCCGCGGACTGGTGGTTCAAGGTCTGGGGGCCGGAAGATTTCGACCATAATTCCGATGGTATGGGGCAGGCCCGCGACTGGGTCCTGAAGAAAACCGATGCCGAGGGTGTGGAAACCGGCGGTGGCGACAGCTGGCACGGCTTTGGCGATATGGCGCCCGGTTTCAACATGCTGGACCCGATCAAGGCGACCATCGTGACGCCGGGTCTGAACCTTGACGGGCGCTTTGACGACTGGGGGATTCCGGCCTCTATCGTGACCAAATATCTGGCCGAACATGGCGTGGTGGTCGAGAAAACGGGCCTTTATTCCTTCTTTATCCTATTCACCATCGGCATCACCAAGGGCCGCTGGAACACGCTTCTGACGGCGCTCCAGCAGTTCAAGGATGATTTCGACAAGAACCAGCCGCTCTGGCGGGCGATGCCCGAGTTCTGCCACAAGCAGCCGCGTTATGAACGGATGGGGCTGCGCGACCTGTGCGATCATGTCCATAAGCTTTACGCAAAATACGATGTGGCGAAGCTCTCGACCGAGATCTATCTGTCGGATCTGACGCCCTCGATGACGCCAGCCGATGCGTTCTCGCATATCGCGCGGCGCACCACGCAGCGGGTGCCGATCGATGATCTGGAAGGCCGCATCACCACCTCGCTTGTGACGCCTTATCCGCCGGGAATTCCGCTGCTGATCCCCGGCGAGGTCTTCAACAAGCGCATCGTGGATTACCTCAAGTTCAACCGTGAATTTGCCCGCGAATGCCCGGGTTTCGAGACCGATATCCACGGTCTGGTGCAGGAGACCGGCCCCGACGGCCAGATCCAGTATTTCGCGGATTGCGTGGCCGAATAGGCCCCTGTTCCCTGCGTCATCCGGCCGGATCGGGTGACGCTGCCGCCCCCTGGCACGACCCGTGCGTGAGACCGATGCGCAGACCACACAGGAGCCGACCATGAGCTTTCCCCATCAGGCCATCTTCTGGGATATCGATGGCACACTTGCCGATAGCGAGCCGGTGCATGAGCGTTCGTTCCATCAGGCCATCAAAGGTTTGGGGCTCAGCCTGCCCGACGATCTGCATGACCGCATTCTGGGGCTGAGCGAGGAGGTCTGCCACGCGTTTCTGGTCGATCACTGCGGTCTGCGGATGGATCTGGCCGACTGGACCCATCGTCGCCATGCGATCTATATGGGGATGCTGGGCGAGGTGGCCCCCTTTCCCAGGGCGCTGCAGATCTGGGCCGGGCTGGAGGCGGCCGGAATCGCCCAGATGCCGGTCTCCAATTCCGACCGCAGGCTGGTGATGGCCAATCTGGATGTGCTCGGTCTGAGCCGTCCGCGGATGAAGCTGGTCAGCCGCAATGATGTGCGTGCAGGCAAACCCGCCCCCGAGCCTTACCTGCGTGCGGCATGGTTGCTTGAACTGGACCCGACCACCTGCGCGGTGGTCGAGGACAGCCCGACGGGCGTGCAGGCCGGACGGGCCGCGGGCATGACCGTTTATGCCGCCCCCGATATGGCGCCTGCCTTGCGTGAAAAGCTGGATCTGCCCTGCGCGCTAAGCCTTCTGGACGGGCTTCCGGCGCAGGCGGCACCTGTCGCCTAAAGTCGCAATTTATCGCGCAAGCGTCGGTTTTGCGTAAAAATCGCTTGCTCTGTCGCAGAGGATCGGGCATCCCTCAGCCAACAGCCGCTACGGGAGAATCCGGCCAATACGCCGGTGCCGAAGGAGCAACCGCCCCGGGAAACTCTCAGGCAAAAGGACCGAACGGCTAAAGACTCTGGAGAGAGGCGTGGGAAACTGCGCCCGCCGAAGGAATAACATTCTCAGGCGCCTGAGACCCGTATGGGGTCGGGCAGGGACAGATGGGGCATCGAGCGGTTGCAGGGCTTTCCTGCGACGAAACACATCGATGCCGGGGATCCGGCTTTATATAAGGAGATCCCGATGACGGAGCTCTTGCGCACGGATCTGTATGATCTGCATGTGTCTTTGGGTGCCAAGATGGTGCCTTTCGCTGGCTGGGAAATGCCCGTGCAATACCCTATGGGCGTAATGAAGGAACATCTTCACACCCGCGCCGAGGCCGGTCTGTTCGATGTCTCGCATATGGGGCAGGTGATCGTGCCCTTGTCGGCGATTGACGCGCTGGAAGCCCTGATCCCTGTCGATATCGCGGGGCTGAAGGAAGGCCGCCAGCGCTATGGCATCTTCACCAATGCGGCGGGCGGCATTCTGGACGATCTGATGATCGCACGTAAATCCGACCATCTGTTTCTGGTGGTCAATGCCGCCTGTGCCGAGGCCGATATCGCCCATCTTCAGGCCCATCTGCCCGAGGTCACGGTTGTCCGCGACCGCGCCTTGATCGCGCTGCAAGGCCCCAAGGCCGAGGCCGCTTTGGCCCGCCTGATGCCCTCCGTGGCCGAGATGCGCTTCATGGATGTGGCAGAGGCCGAATGGAACGGGCAGCTGCTGTGGATCTCGCGCTCGGGCTATACCGGCGAGGATGGCTACGAGATTTCGGTGCCCTCTGCGGTAGCCGTGGCCTTCACGCAGGCGCTGCTGGAGATGGACGAGGTTGCTCCTATCGGTCTGGGCGCGCGCGACAGCCTGCGCCTCGAGGCGGGTCTGTGCCTTTACGGCCATGATCTTGACCCCGATACCACGCCTGTCGAAGGCAATATCGCTTGGGCCATCCAGAAGGTCCGCCGCAAGGGGGGCGCCCGTGAAGGCGGCTTCCCCGGGGCAGATCGCATTCTGGCCGAGCTGGAAACAGGTGCCTCCCGCCGCCGCATGGGCTTGCGCCCCGAAGGCCGCGCTCCCATGCGCGAAGGCGTCGAGGTCTTTGACGCGCCCGAAGGCGGAGCCAAGATCGGCACGATCACCTCGGGCGGTTTCGGCCCCTCGGTCGGCGCGCCCATCGCGATGGCCTATCTGCCCTCCACCCTGACCGAAGGCGATACCGTCTGGGGCGAGGTCCGCGGCAAGCGCCTGCCTGCCAAGGTGGCGGCGATGCCCTTCCAAACCCAAACCTACAAACGTTAAACCTACCTTCGTGCCCTAGGCACAAGCATCATCACATAGGCATCATCATACAGGGGAACGCATGATGAAATTCACCGAAGAGCATGAATGGCTCCGCGTCGAGGGCGATCTGGTTGTTGTCGGCATCACCGAGCATGCCTCCGAGCAGCTTGGCGATGTGGTTTTTGTCGAACTGCCCGAGCCCGGCACGCAAGTGGCCAAAGGCGACGAGATCTGTGTGATCGAGTCGGTCAAAGCGGCGTCGGACATCAGCGCTCCCGTTGATGGCGAGGTCGTCGAGGTCAATGACGCGCTGGCCGATAACCCCGCGCTGGTCAACGAAGACCCGCTGGAAGGCGCATGGTTCTTCAAGATGAAGCTGGAAGACATGGACCAGCTCGAGGCCTTCATGGACGAAGACGAATATAAAGACTTCATCGGCTGATTGGCCGGTCGGACGGGCCCTTTTCGGGCCCGTTCCTTCTCGGGCCTTTCTTCACGGGTCCGCCTCTATCGGTCCGCATGTTGCGGGCCGGACGTCTCCCCTATTGGAACAGGTGCTGCGCTATGCCCTTTACCCCTTCCGCCTATAATACCTATGACTTCGCCAATCGTCGCCACATCGGCCCCAGCCCCTCGGAAATGGCCGAGATGCTGAAGGTGGTGGGCGTGCAGACGCTCGACCAGCTGATCGACGAGACCGTGCCTGCGGGTATCCGCCAGAAGGACGCGCTGTCTTGGGCGCCCCTGTCGGAATACCGCCTGCTTGAGAAAATGCGCGAGGTGGCGGGCAAGAACCGCGTGATGACCTCGCTGATCGGGCAGGGCTATTACGGCACCGTCACCCCCCCCGCGATCCAGCGCAATATCCTTGAGAACCCCGCTTGGTATACGGCCTATACGCCCTATCAGCCCGAGATCGCGCAGGGCCGTCTTGAGGCGCTGCTGAACTACCAGACGATGGTGTCGGACCTGACCGGCCTGCCGGTGGCCAATGCGTCCTTGCTGGATGAGGCAACTGCGGCGGCCGAGGCGATGGCCATGGCGCAGCGTTCGGCCAAGTCGAAGGCCAAGGCGTTCTTTGTGGATATCAACTGCCACCCGCAGACGATTGCCGTGATCGAGACCCGTGCGCAGCCATTGGGCATCGAGATCCTCAAGGGCGAGCCGGAAGAGCTGGTGGCCGATCAGGTCTTCGGCGCGATCTTCCAATATCCGGGCACTCTGGGCCATGTGCGTGATTTCACCGCCCAATGCGAGGCGTTGCATGAGGCTAAGGCCGTGGCCGTGGTCGCAACCGATCTTCTGGCGCTCTGCGTGCTGAAAGAGCCGGGCGCGATGGGGGCCGATATTGCCGTGGGTTCCGCGCAGCGCTTTGGCGTGCCGATGGGCTATGGTGGCCCGCATGCCGCCTTCATGTCCTGCCGCGATGAATTCAAACGGTCGATGCCGGGGCGGATTGTCGGTGTGTCGATCGACGCCAATGGCAACAAGGCCTACCGCCTTGCCCTTCAAACGCGCGAGCAGCATATCCGCCGCGAGAAGGCCACCTCGAATGTCTGTACCGCGCAGGCTCTGCTGGCAGTGATGGCCTCTTTCTATGCTGTCTTCCACGGTCCGATGGGCCTGAAGGCGATAGCCGAGAGCGTGCATTACCATGCGGTGCGCCTGCGCGATGCGCTGGTGGCGGCAGGGGCCGATGTGCAGCCCGCAGCCTTTTTTGACACGCTGACCGTGCGCGTGGGTGTGGGTCAGCAGGGCATTATGGCCGCCGCCCGTCACCGTGGGCTGAACCTGCGCAAGGTCGGCACCGACCGCGTGGGGATTTCGGTCGATGAGCTCACCGATGAGGGTGTGCTGACCCGCCTGCTGGACGCCTTCGGCATCACCGAACCCGCGCCCACAGAGGTCGAGCGTGGCTTCCCCGAGGCGCTGCTGCGCGAAAGCGATTACCTCACCCATCCGGTCTTCCAGATGAACCGCGCCGAATCCGAGATGATGCGCTATATGCGTCGCCTGTCGGACCGCGATCTGGCGCTGGATCGTGCGATGATCCCGCTTGGGTCCTGCACGATGAAGCTCAATGCCGCCGCCGAGATGATGCCGATCACCTGGCCGGAATTCGGCTCGCTGCATCCTTTTGCGCCGCGCAATCAGGCCGAGGGCTATCACGAGGCGATTGCCGATCTGACGGAAAAGCTGTGCGAAATCACCGGCTATGACGCGTTCTCCATGCAGCCGAACTCGGGTGCGCAGGGTGAATATGCGGGGCTTCTGACTATTGCCGCCTATCACAAGGCACGCGGTGAAGAGCACCGCAATATCTGCCTGATCCCCGTCTCGGCGCATGGCACCAATCCGGCCTCGGCGCAGATGGCGGGTATGAAGGTCGTGGTGGTGAAATCCGCGCCCAATGGCGATGTGGATATCGAGGATTTCGAGGCCAAGGCTCTGGAGGCAGGGGCCAATCTGGCGGCCTGCATGATCACCTATCCCTCGACCCACGGCGTCTTCGAGGAAACCGTCCGCACGATCTGCGAGATCACCCATAAGCACGGCGGTCAGGTCTATCTGGACGGGGCCAATATGAACGCGATGGTGGGTCTGGTGAAACCGGGTGAGGTCGGCTCGGATGTCAGTCACCTCAACCTGCATAAAACCTTCGCCATCCCGCATGGCGGCGGCGGTCCGGGCATGGGGCCGATTGGCGTGAAGGCACATCTGGCACCCTATCTGCCCGGTCACCCCGAAGAAGGCAGCGAGGGCACGGTCTCGGCGGCGCCCTATGGCTCGGCCTCTATCCTGCTGATCTCATGGGCCTATTGCCTGATGATGGGCGGCGAGGGTCTGGCGCAGGCGACCCGTGTGGCGATCCTGAACGCCAATTACATCGCCTCGCGCCTGAAAGGCGATTACCCGATCCTGTTCATGGGCAATCGTGGCCGTGTGGCGCATGAGTGCATCCTTGATACACGCGGCTTTGCCGATGTGGGGGTCACGGTGGATGATCTGGCCAAGCGTCTGGTGGATAACGGTTTCCACGCGCCGACCATGTCCTTCCCCGTGGCGGGCACGCTGATGGTGGAGCCGACCGAGTCAGAAACCAAGGCGGAAATCGACCGCTTCATCACGGCGCTGCTGGCGATCCGCGAGGAAGTGCGGGCGGTGGAAAATGGCGAGATCTCGGCGGAAGACAGCCCGCTGCGCCATGCCCCGCATACGGTTGAAGACCTCGTGGCCGAATGGGACCGCGCCTATACGCGCGAGGCGGGCTGCTTCCCGCCCGGGTCGTTCCGCGAGGATAAATACTGGCCGCCGGTGGGGCGTGTGGACAACGTGCATGGCGACCGCAACCTGATCTGCATCTGCCCGCCGCCCGAGGCCTATGCGGCAGAATGATCCATAAGAGGGGGCGATAGCGCCCCCTTTTTCTTTGGCCTTTCGGCCTCTTTTGCTTGGGCGCATGACAGGGTAGAAACCGGCAAACCGGAGGAGGACCCCGATGCTTTACGATATGCGCAAGCTTGACGCCCAGATCGCGCTCTGGCTCGATGAGGATTGTGGCCAGTTCGATCTGACCGCGAAGATCATGGTGGAGGAGGACGCGCAGGGGCGGTTCGCCTTTAACGCGCGCGAGGATATGGTGCTGGCAGGGCTGCCGATGGCCGCGCGGGTGTTCCGCCATCTGGATCCGAAGCTGAAGCTGGAGGCTTTGGCCGAGGAAGGCGAGCGGATCGAGGCGGGCACCACTTTCGCCATTATTCAGGGCAATGCGCAGGCGATCCTGACGGGCGAGCGTGTCGCGCTGAACCTGATGCAGCGGATGTGCGGCATTGCCACGCTGACCGCCGCCTATGTGGCCGAGATCAAGGGCACGGGGGCCTTTCTGGTGGATACGCGCAAGACCACGCCGGGGCTGCGCGGGCTTGAGAAATATGCGGTCACCTGTGGCGGCGGGCGCAACCACCGCCTCAGCCTTGATGGCGGCATCATGTTGAAAGACAACCATATCGCGGTGGCCGGATCGATCACTTTGGCGGTGGCACGCGCCAAGGCGGCAGCACCCGTTCTGACCAAGATCGAGGTCGAATGCGACCGTCTGGAGCAGGTTGACGAGGCGCTGGCGGCGGGGGCCGATGTCATCATGCTGGATAATATGAGCAATGACGAGATGCGCGCGGCGGTCAGGCTGGTGGGCGGGCGCGTGCCGCTGGAATGTTCGGGCGGGGTGCGGCTGGACACGATCCGCGCCAAGGCGGAAACCGGCGTCGATTTCATCTCGGTCGGACGTATTACCCAAAGCGCGCCCTGCGTCGATATCGGGCTGGATGACCTGTAAGGTTTTCATGGACATAAGGGCGCAGGGTCTTAGATAATGGCCCGACCGCTCAGGGAGGATGAGGTCCATGCAGACGATCAGCGGGACTGCCCCGCGCAAGACCACAGGAGCGGTCGGGGGCAGGATCTCGACGCCCGAAGAGATCGAGGGGCTGATTGCCCGTATTGTCCTGCGCGACCGCGCGGCGTTTTCGGCGCTTTATGATGCCACAAGCGCCAAGCTGTTCGGCGTCTGCCTGAACATCCTCGACAACCGCGCCGAGGCCGAAGACGCTTTGCAGGACGTGTTCCTGCGGATCTGGCGCAAGGCCGACCGTTATAGCGCCACAGGGCATAGCCCGATGACATGGCTGATCACGCTGGCACGTAATCTGGCCATTGACCGGTTGCGCAAGCGCCAGAAGGGGCGCACCGACCTTGACGAGATGCCCGATCTTTCCGATGGCCGCCCCGATCCCGAAGCGGTGCTGGTTGCACATTCGGAGGCCCGACGGATCGGCTCCTGCCTTGAGCGGCTGGAAGATGGTCGTGCCGATGCGGTGCGCGGGGCCTATCTGCGCGGCGATAGCTATGCCGATCTGGCCGAGCGGCATGGCGTGCCGCTGAACACGATGCGAACATGGCTGCGCCGGAGCCTGATGAAGCTGAAGGACTGCATGAGCCAATGAGTGCCGCGCCCGATTCCGATGACGATCTGCTGGCCGCCGAACAGGCGCTGCGCCTGCTTTCCCCCGAGGAACAGGCCGCCTTTGCCAAGCGCGCGCAAGATGATCCCGCGCTGCGCACCGCCTTGCGCGCATGGGAGACGCGGCTTTCCGCGCTGTCCGACAGCTTTCCCGAAGCGGCTCCCCCTGCCGCGCTCAAGCGCAGGCTGATGGGACAGATCGGCGGCAGGACCAGCCGGAAATCCGTTCTGCTCTGGGGCTGGCTGGCCAGTGGCGTGGTGGCGCTGGGGATTACGGCGACTTTCTTCGTGCCCAATATCCTGCGCATTCTGACGGCACCGGCGCTGCATGGCTTTACCGCCGGAATGCAGGCCGAGCTGATGGGGGCGGATGACCGCCTTCTGGTGCAGGTGCAATATGATACCGGCACCGGAGATGTCCGTCTGGTGCAGATGGACGGCGTCAGACATGCGGCAGATCGTTCGATGGAGCTTTGGCTGATCCCGCGCGGGCAGGCGCCGATCTCGTTGGGGCTGATGCCTGAAAATCGCGAGGCGCAGATGCCGATGCCCGAAAACCTGCGCCCGATGCTGGCAGGGGCCACTTTCGCGATTACCGACGAGCCTTTGGGGGGCGCACCTGCGGGCGTGGCGACAGGGCCGGTGATTGCGCAAGGGATGATGACGGCGGTCTAGGCTGTTCAAGGTCGCGCGGGGGCTGAAGCCGCGCGACCGCGTCCTGATCCGCTTGGACCAGCGCCCGATATTTAGGAGGCTGGCGCTTCGGGGATGATGCGCACAGGGGTGCCCTTATAGGCGGGTGTGCCGGAGCGGATCTCGTGATGTTCCAGCGGAATCAACGGGTTCAGCTCGGGGTAATAGCCCGCGATGCACCCATCAGGCAGATCGAATGCGGTGACGCTGAGCCCCGACACGCGGCGGTCGCGCCCGTCGTCAATATCACAGACCAGCGTGACCTTCTGGCCCTCTGTCAGGCTGGCGCGTGCCATCTCGCCGCGATTGATCAATACCACCATACGCGAGCCGGACAGGCCCCGCAGCCGGTCGGAATGGCCGTAAATCGTGGTGTTGAACTGATCGTTCGAGCGCATCGTATTGAGCGTATAGCTTTGACCGCGCGCGGTTTCTCCGGGTTCTTGCCCCAATGCCGACAAGGTGGTCGGCGTGGTGAACAGCGCCTTTCCGGCGGCGTTGTTCCAGCGCCGTTCCCGTGCCGCATTCCCCCGATAGAAGCCGCCCGCCTGGCTCATCCGCGCATTCATATCGTGGAATTGCGCGGGCCATGTGGCGGCGATGAGATCGCGCACATGGTCGTAATTTGCGGTCCAGTCATCCCATTTCAGGGTGGGGTTTTCAGGCAAGATGGCCTTGGCGATGCCGGTGATGATCGCCAGTTCTGACTTCAGCTGGTCGCTTGGCGGTTTGGCGCGGCCCAGAGAGGCGAAGATATGGCTCATGGTGTCCTCGACCGTCTGCACCTGCGGCACGCCATTTTGCAGGTCCTCGTCGGTGCGGCCCAGACAGGGCAGGATATAGGACACCTTGCCCGGATTGAGATGCGACCGGTTGAGCTTGATCGCGATCGAGACCGTGAGGTTCTGGCTGCCCCATGCCTCTTCCAGCCGTTCGATATCGGGCATGGCGCGCAAGAGGTTGCCGCCAAGCGCGATGGTGGCCTTTACACGGCCCTCGATCACCGCCTTGCCTGCCTTGACGATATTCATGCCGCGTTCGCGGGGCAGGGTGACGCCGAACATCTCCTCCTGTCGGTCAAGCGGGAAGAGGGCGGGGTTTTCGCCAATGCCTACGGTGCGCTGGCCCTGCACATTCGAATGCCCCCGCACAGGCGAGATCCCCGCCCCCAAGCGCCCCATATTCCCACGCAAAAGCAGTAGGTTGACTAGCATCCCAAGGTTCAGCCAGCCATTCACATGCTGGGTCAGCCCCATGCCATAGACACCGATCACCCGTTTGGCGCTGACATAGATCTGGGCCGCTTCCTCGATCATCGCGCGGCTCAGGCCCGAGTGGCGCTCGATTTCGGCCCAGTCCATCATGCGGATCTCGGCCAGTGCCTCGTCCACGCCCTGTGTATGGTCTTTAAGGAAGGCATGGTCCAGCACGGTGCCGGGGGCGGCGTCCTCGCAGGCCAGAACATATTTGATCATGCCCGCCAATACGGCGATATCACCGCCCGGGCGCACCTGATAATAATGGTCCGAGATTTTGGTCGCTTTGCCCATGACCATCTGTTTCGGGCTTTGCGGGTCGGTAAATTCCAGCAGCCCTTTCTCGCGGATCGGATTGAACGTGACCACTTTGCAGCCGCGCTCGACCGCCAGCTTGAGCGTATGCAGAAGCCGTGGGCTATTTGTGCCGGTATTCTGGCCAAAGAAGAACAGCGCATCGCAATGGTCGAAATCTTCCAAGGTGCAGGTGCCCACCGGCACGCCGAGATAGGTGTTGAGATTGACCGAGGTCGTCTCGTGGCACATGTTCGAGGATTGCGGCAGGTTGTTGGTGCCATAGATCCGCGCCATCAACGCATAAAGATAGGACGGCTCCAGCGCCGCATGCCCCGAGGAATAGAATACCGCCTCGTCGGGGGCGATGGCCTTGAGTTCCTGCCCGATCTCGGCAAAGGCCTGATCCCAGGCGACGGGTTTATAGGTGTCGCTTGCGGCATCATAGCGCATCGGATGGGTCAGGCGTCCGGCATATTCCAGATCGTGGTCCGACCATTTGCGCAGATCGGCCACCTTATGCTGGTCGAAGAATGCCGGACCGACTTTCTTGGTGGTCAGCTCCCATAGCGTGGCTTTCGCCCCGTTTTCACAAAATTCGAATGTGCCGGGATTGGCGGGTTTTGCCCATGCGCAAGACGAGCACATGGCCCCGCCTTGCTTGTTCAGCTTGGCAAGGATCTGTAGCGCCAAAGGGGTTGGCGGCTCTTTTTTCATGATCCGCGCGACCCCTTCCAAAGACCCCCAGCCGCCTGCGGGCCGCTTGTAGGCGGGCGTGCCGGAATCGGCAGAAATGGGCGAATGGCTGTAATCTTCTGGCTTCATAATGCGATCTCCCTGCGCGCAAGGCTTTGGATTTTGTGCCGCGACGGGCGATATGACACAAGCCTGTATGCGACAATCTATAGCACGCATCGCGACAGCCGGAACGATTTTGCACCGGCTAACGTTCCTCACCCGAGTGAAATTCTGCGTGAGTGCAGCGGGTTCAAGGGGAACAGGACGTGGCGGAAGATGGACAGGCGGCGGCAGATCAGGCGCAGACGCAGGCGGAGAAGAAACATGAAGGCTCTTTCGACGAGCACGAATTACGCGCGATCGAGCAGACAGGGGCGATGAGCCCGCCCGCGATATTTGAATCGATCCGGCGGTCGGGTATCGAGGAGCTGATGCGTCCGGCCTCGGCCCTGGTGATGTCGGCACTGATTGCTGGGATTGCGATCGGGTTTTCGGTCTTCACCGAAGGCCTGCTGCGCGCGCATCTGCCGGAAACGGACTGGCGTCCCCTGATCGAGAATTTCGGCTATACGGTCGGCTTTGTGATCGTGATCATGGGGCAGATGCAGCTGTTTACCGAGAATACGATCACGGCGGTCTGTCCGGCCCTGGACGAACCCTGTGCCGATGTGTTCAAACGCCTGGCGCGCCTTTGGGGGATTGTGTTTCTGTTCAACCTGATAGGGGCCATGCTGTTCGGGTCGGTGATGTATCTGACGCGCGGCTACGACCCCGCACTCTGGCAGGCGGTGCTGGACCTCTCCGAAGAGGCCACCCATTTCCCGTGGATGGAAACCATGTTGCGCGGCATCGGTGCGGGCTGGTTGATTGCCGCTTTGGTCTGGATGCTGCCGAATGCGCGTCAATCGAAGCTTCTGATGATCGTGTTGGTGACCTGGATCATCGCCACCGCCGAGTTTACCCATGTGGTGGCGGGATCGACCGAGGCGACGATTGTCATTCTGGCGGGCAAGATGGGCATCATGGAGGCGTTGTCGGGTTTTACCCTGCCCACACTTATCGGCAATGTTCTGGGCGGTTCGGTGTTTTTTACTGTGCTGACATGGGCGCAGATCAAGACCGAGCTGGAAGAGCCGAAAGACTGCCCGTGGCGGCAGGATCAGAACGCACCCCACCGCCGCGCCTGACGGGACTGGTGGGGCGTGCCCCACCAGTTCATCGCCATTCAGGCCGCGTGAGACCGCGTGTCCTGCGCCGTGCTTACACGGAACTGGGTGATGGCCTCGTTCAGCGTCTGTGCTTCTTGGGACAAAGCCAGACTCGCGGCGGATGTCTCCTCGAACATGGCGGCATTCTGCTGCGTCATCTGGTCAAGCTGGGCGGTGGCCGAATTGATCTCGCGCACGGCATGCGACTGCTCTTCCACCGAATTCGCGACACTGGAGACATTGGTTGCGATTGCCGCAATGGAATCGGCGATGCGTTGCAGGGCCGTGTCTGTCTGGCCTACCAGATCCACCCCGACCGTGACACTTTGCGAGCTTTCCGAAATCAGCCCGCCAATTTCGCTGGCCGCTTCCGAGGACCGCTGCGCCAGAGCCCGTACTTCCGAGGCGACAACGGCAAAGCCACGTCCGGCATCACCCGCCCTTGCGGCCTCGACCCCCGCATTCAGCGCAAGAAGGTTGGTCTGGAAGGCGATGTCGTCGATGACCCCGATGATCCGTGTGATCCGGTTCGAGCTTTCCGCAATCGAGTTCATGGCGGCAACGGCCTGTGCCATGATCTCCCGCGAGGCAAGGGTCTCGGATTTCGAACTGTCCACGATCTTTTCCGTGCGGCGGCTGTTTTCGGCGGCTGAAGCGGTGTTGGCGGCCAGTTCTTCGACTGCGGCGGCGGTTTCCTCCAGAGTGGCCGCCGCGCTTTCGGTGCGGTGGGACAGGTCCGAGGATGCCTGACTGACCTCGGCCGAGTTGTTCAGGATGTGGCTCACGCTGGTCTGGATCGACCCGACCAGATGGCTCAGAGAGTCGATGGTGCGATTGTAATCGGTGCGCAGCGCCTCATAGCTGTCGGGGAAGGCGGTGTCGATGCGGCGTGTGAGGTCGCCATGCGACAGGCGGCCCAAAGCCTCTGCCAATGTCCGGACCACATGCGCCTGTTCCGCATTACGGGCCGCAGTCTCGGCCTCGGCCTGTGCGGCAAGGCGCTGTTTTTCGGCAGCGGCGCTTTGTTCGCGCTCCATCCGTTCCTGCGTCTCGCGGGTCTGACGCTCCATCTCGGCGCGTTCGGCATCCAGTTTGCGCTGGGCTTCGGCCTCACGTTCGGCAGCTTCTCGTGCCCGAGCTTCGCGTTGCTGCTCTTCCAGGGCGCGGTTGGCCACGATGTTCTGACGGAAGGTTTCAAGCGCCTCGCGCATCGCGCCCAATTCGCCTGCGCGACGCTTCGCCCCCTCTAGCGCATCGGTGTCACCTTCAGCCAGTTTGCGGGTCCGCGAGGTCAGATCCCGCAGCGGGCGAACCAGCACAAACTGCAAGAAGCCGATGGTCAGCACCAGCACGACGATCGCGGCAAGGGTGGCCATTTCCATCATCCGCGTGGCACGATCCGTCGCGCTATTGAGAGTGTTCGCGCTTTCGCTCACCTCGTCCAAAGCCCTATCGCTGACGGTTTCGGCCGTTTCGCTGAGTTGGGAAACCGTCTTGAGTGCCGCAGTCGCCGCATCCGAGGCCTCTTGCAGCGCCGAGAGTTCCAGACCGCGTTGGGCGATCACCCCGGTGTCAGGGTCGATTATCGTGTTCAGGGTGGCGACATCATCCTCATAACCGCGCCCGAGGCTGAAGATCAGCAGCTTCGTCTGCCCTTCAATCGCCGCTTTATGACGGTCCAATCCGATCAGTTCGCCTTCGAAGGAAATGCTCACAATCTGGCGCAGGAGCGCCTGGGCATCGGCACGGGCTTGCGGGGTGCCCATCAGTTCGAGTTGCGATACCAGCAGTTCCAGCTTGGCAAGTTTGTCGCGCATGGTGGCATGTGCCTGCGCTGCATTCTCGCGGGCGGTCGACAGGGTGTCGATATTGTCTTGGAAGGCGGCCACCTGCCGGCCCAGCAGGGCGGCATCGTCTTGCGACAGCTGTTGGGTCAGGGCAATGAAGGCCTTGAATTGCTGGTCCGACGTGCTCAGCACCTGCTCTATGTCAGCGGGTGTGTCGGCCAGAAGCAAGGCGGTGATGATTTCGGGCAACCGGTTGGTGGCCACCATGATATCGTTTGTATTGCGCAGATCCGGCACGCGATTTTCGCTGAGCCTGTCCATGCTGAGCGAGAAGTGCTGGAAGTTCATCCAGGCCATACCGATGGCACTTCCCAGAATGCCTACAAGAACCAGTTGGCTAAAGGCCAGACGGGGGCCAATGCCCCCCAGAAAGCGTCGGATATTGGAGAAGGGTTTCATATGGTCCTTGGCCTCTTAGTTCTGGACGGCGGTCTGTGCGAAGGGAACACCATCGGGGCGCGCATTGCCTGTCGTCGCTCTGCGCGTGTTTTGCCGTTGATCTGCGTCGGGTGGCAGGCCGCGCGCCGCTGTGCCCGAGCGGGGGCGGGCCGTGCACGGACGGGACGTATATGGGCGGGGCATATATGGGCAGGGCGCAGAATCTGCGCCGTAGAAAAGCATTGCACCGAACGTCATGACACACCTTTCAAGCAAAACAGACCAAGGGGATGATTCCCGTCGGCTTGATTTCCTTGGGTAAGGGGCGGACCCTAAAAAATGTTTAGCTAATTGGCTAAAATGCTCATAACGGGTGATCTAACCGGAAAAAACGGCCATAAAACCGCGTTTTTGATCAGGTATGGGGCTGTAAAGTGACAAATCGGCCCCTGCGCGCTCGGCGATGACATGGGCGATCGCAAGGCCCAGCCCTGTGCCGTCGCCTGCTCCGTCGCCGCGTGCGAAACGGTCCGACATGCGGGCAAGCTGGTCGGCGGGCAGGGGCGCACAATCATTCTGCACCGAGAAACGGCCATCCGGCTGCAGCGCGATACCGATCTCGCCCTGACCATGTTTGTGTGCATTTTCAATAAGATTGCGGGCCAGAATGGCAAAGGCATCGGGGTCAAGGTCGCTCATCACCGGCGTGGCGGGACGCTCTACCGTAATCGCTGCGGCAAATTGCGGATCGGCGCGACGCATGTCGTCCAGAAGGATATCCAGAATCATGCGCAGATCGGTTTTCTCCTCCACCCGCAGCCTTGCGCCTTCGGCCCGTGCCATCTGCATCAGCTTCTCGGACAGGCGCGAGAGCCGCTTCAACCCGCTCTCGATCTCGAGGGCGCGGGCGATCGCCACAGGATCCTTGCTTTCGGCACGTAATCTCTGGGCCTGCGCGATCGCTCCGGCCACAGGGGTGCGCATTTCATGCGCCGCGTTCGAGGCAAAGCTGCGCTCTGACTCGAAGGCCGATCTGAGCCGGTTGATCAATCCGTTGATGCCCGCCGCAATCGGGCGCAATTCGGTGACCATGCCATCGCTGGCCAGTGGGTCCAGATTTTGCGGGCCGCGTCTGGCCAGAGCGCGCTCCAGACTGCGCACCGGATTAAGCGCGCGCCGCACCGCCAGAAAAATGCCGGAGAGGCCGAAGGGCAAGGCGATCAGCAGCGGCAGGGACAGCAGAACGATCATATTGCGCCGCACCGACTGCCGATGGTCCAATGGCTCGGCCACGGTGATCGACAGCCCCGCCCGCCGCGAGATATCGGTGTAAAGCCGGTAGCCGGGCACCGTGACATATCCCGCACCAATGCGGGCGGGCAGCGTGATCGTCTTGCTGCCATCAGTTTGCAAAAGCACCTCGCCCGCCTGATTGCGCACGACAAATTCGACCGTATCGGGGCGTTCATCCAGCCGCGCAATGGCACGGCTCTCGGGCGGTGGCGGTGGCCAGAGACGGCCATTGGGGGGTGTCAGGGCCTCGTCTCGGGTGCCTTTCTGACGGGAGGGCTCGTCGGTCTCGGTGCCGTCATTGCGGGCGCGCAGGCGCTGTTCGCGCAGCGCGAAAGGCAGGATACGCTGCGCCGTCGCGCTGAGTTCGCGGTCAAAGACGCTGTTCATCTCGTGGCTCATCAGCCCCGCCGTGACGATGGCCGCGACCAGCCAGAGCACGGTGATGCCCGCACCGATCAGCAGGGCAATGCGCAGCCCCAGAGAATGCGGCAGGGTCATTGCGTTACCAGCCGGTAGCCCAGACCGCGTTCGGTCTGGATACGGTCACGCCCCAGCTTTTTGCGCAGATGGCTGACATGGACCTCGATCGTGTTCGAGCCGATCTCGTCATCAAAGCTGTAAAGCGCCTCTTCAAGCTGGGCCTTGGACAGAAGCTGGCCGGGGCGGCCAAGAAAAGCTTCGAACAGCGCCCATTCGCGACCGGTCAGCGTGACAGGCTGCCCGTTACGGCTCACCGATTTCGCGGGCAGATCGATGCTCAGATCGGCAAGCTCGATCATCGGATTCGGATTGCCGCTATAACGTCGCGCCACAGAGCCGATACGCGCGGACAGTTCGTCCAGATCGAACGGCTTGACCAGATAGTCATCGGCACCGGCATTCAGTCCGGCAATCCTGTCGCTGACCTGATCGAGCGCGGTCAGAATGATCACCGGCACGCTATTGCCGGCATTGCGTTGGTCCTTGAGGAAGGTGATGCCCCGCCCGTCCGGCAGCATCAGGTCCAGCAAGAGCAGGTCGAAGCGCGAAATCCTCGTAAGATCACGCGCTTCTTCAAGCGTTTGCGCCCAGTCGAGGGAATGGCCGTCGGCGCGGATCTGGTCGCTTACGGCGCTGCCAAGGCTCTTGTCGTCTTCGATCAGCAGAATACGCATGGGGCATGTCCTTCGCGGCGAGGGAGGCGGCCCCTGCCCAAAGCACAGGGCGGGGGCATCAAGGGGCTTATGGCATCAGCAGGCGCGCGACAGTGTCGGCGCTGGTGCCCGACGCTTCGGCGATCTGGGTGGCGGACTGGTCTGCGGTGCCTTGGTAGCCTGCCGACGTCAGACGGGCCAGAATGTCTTCAGGGGTGGTGTCAAGCACCGGTGCCACTTCCGATAGCGGCGCCTCCAGAAGCTTCTGTGCCAGCGCGAATTGCGGCGGACGGCCACCTTTGGCGGTGCCGGTCCCCGAAGTGGCCGGAATGGCAAAGGCCAGAGCGGCCACCAAAGACGCGGCCAGCGCCAGCGCCATAGGGGCCTTCTTCATGTAATTCATCAATGGGCGCCAGTTGCGCCACAGATGCAGGACGAAGGGCACGATCAGCACCATCGACAGCCATTCGTGCATGCTGTGGAACCAGCCCATCTGCCAATGGAAAAACAGGGCAACGCCGGAAACGAGGGATACCAGAAATAGCCCGGTGATCAGGGGCGTGGCGTAACGAAAGAAAAAGCTGCGCATGATGGACTCCAGAAAAGCGGTAAACGCGTTCTCTGGAATCCTTCAATATGAACCTGATGTAAAGCTGAAGCTTTAAAGCGATTTGTCGCTGGCATCGGCCTGTCCGGCCACCCAATAGCCTGCGGCCTTCATCCAGGGCAGGGGATGGCCGTTTTGTTGCAGGTGGTCGCGCAGCGCGCGGGCCACGGACGCCTCGGCGGCGATCCAGACAAATGTGCCTTCGCCCAGCGGAATCTGCTTGAGCTGTTCCAGAAGCGGCGCGGGGTCGGTGGCATCGGTGCGATGGACCCAGAGCGGCAGGTGGTTTGCCTTGGTCGGCATGTCCTGTTCGTCTGCGGCTTCCGGCACGCCGACCAGCGTGGTCACCGGCGTTCCGGCCTCCATCTCGAAGAGGCGCCGCGCGATGGCGGGCAGGGCGGTTTCGTCCCCGATAAGAACCCAGCGCTGGATCGGGCCGGTGATGTTTTGCGAGCCGCGCGGCCCGCCCATCATCACGGTATCACCGACTTTGGCGGATTTCGCCCAAAGCGTGGCCGGTCCCGCTTCATGCAGGGCGAAATCGACGGTCAGCGACAGGGTTTCGGGGTCGAAATGGCGCGGGGTATAATCGCGCATCGCTTTCTCGCCATTCGCATCGGGGATCATCAGTTTGAAATGGTCATCCGGCGCGGTCGAGGTGAACCCCTCCAGCTCGGGGCCGGTCAGCACGATGCGGATCATATGCGGGGTCAGGGCGCGGGCTTCCGAGACGGTGAGGGTCCGGCGGACAAGTTCGTGGCGCTGGCGTTCAATGCGGGGCAAGCTATCGAGGTCGGTCATTATAATCCTTACTAAAGACGGAAGGCCGGTGCGTATGATGTGCATATGGGGTCAGCGGAGCGCGGCCTGTTATTTCTTGATAAAAAAGATCGAGATTGAGGTTTCGTCAAGCCGCCCCGATGCAGAATGGTCTGTGCAAATTTTCACTGTTGAGTGAGACGGGAAGCCGTCACGGGCTGATTTGCGCAAATCTCGGACGTAGAGCGGGAATTGCTATGAGTTCAGTGCATATCGGATATGCAATTTTATCAAAAAACTGTGAGTTGAAAACCGTATCTCCGGCGCGGGGTAGGGGCAGATAATCGGCTTGATTTGCGCCAGATCAATTCTGTCAACCCACATCTAGGAGAGGTGGAGATATCGTTGCGATCAAGAAAAATTTTATGAACAAAAACAGGGTGATTTTTCAAAATTGTTATATTTTACATTCGCTTGCTTAGCAAAATTCACGCTTCGTTACACTTTTGTGATACATGATTCGCGCCGCCGGTTTTCGAAAAAGAGAATCGGCTAGTCCAAAGCATGCCCTAATGCAGCGCGTCGGAATGTCGCATCGCGAAATGGCGCCGTGATGCATAATGCGGGCAATAGTCTTGTCTTGGCGACATGCTCATGGCATGTGGTCACGACTTTTACTACCAATTGCGGCGAGGGTGCTGCATTGCATGCCCGAAGCTGCAAAGCTGCAAGAGGCACGCATTGTTGAAACACTTCAAACTCCCCCTGATGCTGTTGGCGGCAGCGTCTCTGGCGGGATGTCAGTACGAAGTTCTCGCACCGAGCGGCTGGGTCGCTGTGCAAGAACGAAATCTGCTGCTCATCTCGACAGTTTTGATGCTGCTGATCATCGTTCCCGTGATCGTCATGACCGTCTATTTCCCGTGGAAATACCGTCATGACCGTGATGACACCTCCGATTACGAACCCGAATGGGCACACTCGACCAAGCTCGAGGTGATCGTATGGGGTGCGCCCATCATTATCGTCGCTATCCTTGGCGTCTTCCTGGCGATCTATACCTATCGTCTGGACCCCTATCGTCCGCTGGACCACACCGAAAACATGGGTGCGCCGGTGGAAGTCGAAGCGGTATCGCTCGACTGGAAATGGCTCTTTATCTATCCCGAACAAGGTGTGGCTTCTGTCAATGAACTGGTGATCCCGGAAGGGCGCCCGATCAACATGAAGCTGTCCGGCTCGACCGTGATGAACACGTTCTGGGTTCCGGCGCTGACGGGGATGGTTTACTCGATGGCCGGTATGGAGACGCAACTGCACTTCATCGCCGATACCACCGGTGACTTCCAGTCGCGTTCTGCCCATTATTCGGGCCCCGGTTTCTCGAAAATGACGTTCACCACGCATTCCGTGACCGACGCCGATTTCGATGCTTGGGTCGAAAAAGCAAAAGCACAAGGTCAGCCTCTGACCCGCGCATCTTACTTGCAGCTTGAGCAGCCCTCGATCGCCGCCCCGATCAGCTATTACAATTCGGTCGAAGACAATCTCTTCAATCGCATTGTCGGGCTTTGTGTCGAAGAGAACAAAGTTTGCATGAACGAGATGATGATGCTCGACATGCATCGCGACATGATGCCGAAAGCCGAAGAGGACGATAAATCTTCCGAAGGCGAGCATGGTCAGATCGGTCTGCCGAAGCAGCTGTTCGAATATGACATGGAGCGTTCGATCGACGGTCATGGTAACCTGATCAGCCTTCCGGCCGACACGTCCGAAGAGCATATGTCTGCTTTGGACGCGCGCAAGCTGATGGCTCAGGTCGCACTTAGCGCCGATGGCCTCTGCCTCCCGAACCAGGAGTACAAAACTAATGTCAACTGAAGTCGCTCAAACGACGCATGAGACGATTTCGCCGATTTTCGGGCGGCTAAGTCTTTCGTCGATCCCCTATCACGAGCCGATCCTCATCGCGACCTTCGCGGGTGTGGCCGTGGCCGGGATTATCTTCTTGGCGCTCATGACCTATTTCAAGGCATGGAAGCCGCTGTGGACCGACTGGGTCACCACCATCGACCACAAAAAGATCGGCATCATGTATATGGTGCTCGGGTTCATCATGTTCGTGCGCGGCTTTGCCGATGCGCTGATGATGCGTGCGCAGCAGGCAATGGCTGCGGGCGGGGCAGAGGGCTACCTTCCGCCGCACCACTACGATCAGGTCTTCACCGCACACGGCGTGATCATGATCTTCTTCGTGGCTATGGCCTTCATCACCGGTGTGATGAACTTCGTCATGCCCGTGCAGATCGGTGCGCGCGACGTGGCCTTCCCCTTCCTGAACAACTTCTCGTTCTGGATGACGGTGGCCGGTGCGCTTCTGGTCAATATCTCGCTGTTCATCGGTGAATTCGCACGCGTCGGCTGGCTGGCTTTCCCGCCGCTGTCGGGCGCTGCCTATTCGACCGGGCCGGGGATGGATTACTATCTCTGGGCGCTGAACATCGCGGGTATCGGGACAACGCTTTCGGGTGTGAACATGTGCGCCACCATCTTCAAGATGCGTGCGCCGGGCATGTCGCTGTTCCGCATGCCGGTCTTCACCTGGACCGCGCTGTGCACCAACGTTCTGATCGTGGCGGCCTTCCCGGTCCTGACCGCGACCCTCGTTATGCTGACGCTTGACCGCTATCTTGGCACGCATTTCTTCACCAACGACCTTGGTGGGAACGCGATGATGTATATCAACCTGATCTGGATCTGGGGTCACCCGGAAGTCTACATCCTGATCCTGCCCTGCTTCGGTATCTTCTCGGAAGTGGTTTCGACCTTCTCCGGCAAGCCGCTCTTCGGTTACAAGACCATGGTCTGGGCAACCTGCTGCATCATGGTTCTGTCCTTCATCGTGTGGCTGCACCACTTCTTCACGATGGGTTCGGGCGCAGCCGTGAACACCTTCTTCGGGATCACGACGATGGTTATCGCCGTGCCGACCGGTGTGAAGATCTTCAACTGGATTTTCACCATGTACAAAGGCCGCGTGCGGTTCGAGACCCCGATGTACTGGGTGATCGGCGGCATCGTGACCTTCACCATCGGTGGTATGACCGGCGTTATGCTGGCAATTCCGCCGGTTGACTTCCAGCTCCATAACTCGCTGTTCCTGATCGCGCACTTCCATAACGTGATCATCGGTGGCGTTGTCTGGGCGATCTATGCAGCCGTCTACTACTGGTGGCCGAAAGCCTTCGGCTTCAAGCTGCATGACGGTCTGGGCAAAGCCTCCTTCTGGTGCTGGTTCGTGGGCTTCTACCTTGCGTTCATGCCGCTTTACGCGCTTGGCCTCATTGGTGTGACCCGCCGGATCAACGAATATTCGGATCCCTCGTGGCAGCCATATTTCGTGATCGCAGCCATCGGCGCGCTGTTCATTCTGGCAGGCATCCTGTTCACCTTCGCGAACTTCGCCTACTCGATCTACAAGCGCAAAGAACTGGCATGCGGTTCGGACCCGTGGAATGCCCGCACCCTTGACTGGGCAACCTCGTCCCCGCCCGCGAAGTACAACTTCCCGCAGGACATCCATGTCCACGGCATCGACGAGTTCTGGCGCATGAAGCAGGAAGGCTTCAAGTGGTCGACCGACTACCAGCCGATCCACATGCCGCATTACACGCCCGCAGGGTTTGTGATCTCGGTGCTGGCCTTCATCTTCGGCTTCGCAATGATCTGGTACATGTGGTGGCTGGCTGTTCTCAGCTTCGTCGGCCTCGTTGGCTACACGATCTACCACACCTTCAACTACAACCGTGATTACTACATCCCCGTAGAAGAAATCGCGGAAACCGAAGCAAAGGGAAATATCGCATGACGATGCTTGATACCCCCATCACCGGCCCCATCGAGGGGCCGGAAGGTCCGGACCATCATCAGGACCATCATCATGTGAGCCCGACGCCGATCGGCTTCTGGATCTACCTGATGTCGGACTGCATCATTTTCGGCACGCTGTTCGCGACCTATGCCGTTCTTGGTGGCAACTATGCCGGTGGTCCGGGCCCGAAAGATCTGTTCGAGCCGGGTCTGGTGGCGTGGGAAACCGCGCTGCTGCTGATCTCGTCGATCACCTTCGGCGTGGCCATGCTGAACGCGACTGCCCATAAGCTGGGCAGCACGATCATGTGGCTGATCATCACCGTTCTGTTCGGTGCAGGCTTCCTTGCCATCGAACTTTACGAATTCCACCACCTGATCCATATCGGTGCAGGGCCGGACCGTTCCGCTTTCCTGTCGGCGTTCTTCCTGCTGGTCGGGACCCACGGTCTGCACGTGACCTTCGGGTCGATCTGGCTGATCACTCTGGTCTTCCAGCTTCGTAAGCACGGCCTGATCGAGGCGAATATGCGCCGTCTGTCGACCCTGTCGATGTTCTGGCACTTCCTCGACCTGATCTGGATCGGCGTCTTCTCCTTTGTCTATCTCGTGAGGCTCGTCTAATGGCTGAACATAGCTCGCATTCGCATGGCACCATGGGGCAGCTGATGATCGGCTTCGTTCTGGCGGTCATCCTGTCGATCATCCCCTTCTATCTGGTGATGGCCGACGTCGAGATGTCGCGGACCACGATCATCGGGATCATCATGGGTCTGGGCGCGGTGCAGATCATCGTGCACCTCGTCTACTTCCTCCATGTCAACCGCTCGGTTGAAGAGGGCTGGACGCTGGCAGCCAGCGTTCTGGCGATCATCATCTTGTGTATCGTTCTGGCAGGCTCGCTCTGGGTCATGCACAACATGAACGAAAACATGATGCCGATGCCCAGCCAGGAACAGATGCTGGAAATGATGAACCTCCAGAACCAGCAAGGCTGATCCGAGGCGCATCTCCCAAAAGACGGGGCCGGGAAACTGGCCCCGTTTTGCTATCTGCAGCTCGCTTCCATTTGAGGATGACCACCATGAGCAGGAATATTCGCTGGGTCCGTTTGAGTATTGCGACCATCCTCGCCGCAGGGTTTGTGGCAGTTTTCATGTCATTGGGGATCTGGCAGGTGCATCGTCTGCATTGGAAGCTTGATCTGATCGCGCGGGTGGATAGCCGCGTGGCCGCCGCGCCCGTGCCCGCCCCCGGACCGAACGCTTGGGCCGGATTGACCCGCGAAGGGGATGAATATAGCCATGTCGCGGTCACCGGCACCTTCCTGAATGATCAGGAAGTGCAGATCTATACCCCCTCCATGTTCGGACCGGGATATTGGGTGCTGACGCCACTCAAGCGCGATGACGGCACGATCGTCATGATCAACCGCGGCGTCGTGCCCGAGGAAAAGAAATCCCCCGCAAGCCGTGTGGCCCCCGAGGGCGTGCAGCATATCACCGGCCTTTTGCGGCTGAGCGAGGATCACGGCTGGCTCTTCAGCCAGAAGGATCGCCCGCAGGATGGTGTCTGGTATCGTCGCGATATTGCATCGATCACCCAGACCAAGGGGCTGGAAAATGCCGCCCCCTATTTCATCGATCAGGATCTGACCGATCCCGAAGGCTTCCCGCGCGGCGGGCAGACGGTGGTGAAATTCCGCAATTCCCATCTCAGCTATGCCATTACATGGTTCGCGATGGCGCTTCTCAGTCTGGTGGGCTGGGGCGTCGTGCTTCGGCAAGAGCTGAAAAATCGGGACTGATCGCCTATTTTGCAGGCAAAACGAGCACCGCAAACCTGTTTGCCACGCGCCCTGCCGCAAGATCGTTGCGGCAGGGCTGTGTCTTTCGTAAGGGAAGGAAAGCGGCAATGGCGTCGCGCTGATCTCCAGTAAAATCCGGGCAAAGCTGCCTGATCGGGTGCCAAGGCATCGCGATCGGTCGGCTTTTTTCTTTTTGAGGGACCGTGACTATGATGAGCATTCCGTTGGCCCTGCGTGATCGCGTTCGGTGGTTCGGCATCGGGCTTGGGTTGGTCAATATCGATGCAGGGGCCAAAAGCCCGCAGCGGCTTCTGGCGCAGCGCCGCAAGGCCCGTGGCAAGACGGGGCATATCGCTTTGGTCGGGGCCGGGCCGGGGGCGGTGGATCTGCTGACCATGCGCGCCATCGACCGTATCCGTCAGGCCGATATCGTGCTTTATGACCGGCTGATCTCTGACGAGGTGCTTGATATCATTCCGCAGGGCGTCGAAACCGTTTATGTCGGCAAAGCCGTGGGGGCCTGTACGTGGCCGCAGGACAAGATCGACCGGTTGATCGTTGAAGAAGCCCGCAAGGGGCGGCGTGTCGTGCGACTGAAATCCGGTGATCCGTCGATTTTCGGCCGGGCCAGCGAAGAGATCGATGCGGCCCGCGCCGCAGATATTCCCGTCGAGATCATACCCGGTATTACAGCCGCTTCGGCGGCTGCCGCCAGCCTGACCCGACCGCTTACGGAACGCGGCGAGACGGATACATTCGTGCTGACCACCGGCACCTGCCGTCCGGGGGATGCGCCTTCGGACAGGACCCGTTTCGCACGGCCCGGCACGTCGATGGCCTTTTATATGGCGGTCGAACGCGCTGCCGAAATCCAGCGGGATCTGCTGAAAGCGGGCGTACCGCCCGAGTGCGCGGTGGATGTCGTTGGGTCGGTGAGCACCGCCCATGAGCGCCAAGGCCATATGACGCTGGGGCGGTTGTCGGAAGACATCGCAGCGCAGGGCCTGCAAAGTCCGGCGGTGATCTTGATCCGCTATCCGAAACAGGCCAAAGCCGCGCTTTCCAGAAAAGCCGCCCGCAAAGCCATCGCCGGATAAACCCTGTTCCATCTGAAAATACGCCGGACCAATGGTCCGGCTTTTTTATTCTGCCAAGAAAGTAATCTTATCCGCCGAAGATACATCAAATTTATGCATTCAAAGCGGGCATCTCCTTGTTTTTTGGCTTTCATCCAGCGAGCAACGAGAAATCTTTTGGCGGAATCGGGATGATTTCGTAAATATCTGTTCAAGGCCTGCTGAAAGGCCAGCTGCCGCAAAGGCGCGGTATCTTCCGAAAATGCCCCTAGGGGCCTGCGGCAATGGCGCTGCATTTCGCACTGATCTTCTTCAGAATGCGGGATGATGCCTGCCCGTTCATGCAGCTTCACTCCCGAACTCACTCGCCGCGACCATCGTGTCGCATGCCATTAGGGGTTCGTTATGACCAAGCAGAAACTCGTAATCGTTGGAAATGGTATGGCTCCGGGCCGGATGCTGGAGCATCTGTTCGAGACCGCGCCGGATCTTTACGACGTGACCATCTTCAACGCCGAGCCGCGCGTCAATTATGACCGTATCATGCTGTCGCCGGTTCTGGCGGGCGACAAGACCTATGAAGACATCATCATCCATTCCGAGGACTGGTATGCCTCCCATGGCGTGACGCTGCATATGGGCGAGCGGATCATCGGCATCGACCGTGACGCGAAGACCGTGACCTCGGCCAAAGACCGCGTTGTGCATTATGACAAGCTGGTCATTGCCACCGGCTCCAACCCTTTCATCATCCCCGTTCCGGGCCATAAGCTGGACGGCGTGCTGGCGTATCGCGACCTTGACGACACGCAGAATATGATCGCGGCGGCGGCCCGTGGTGGCCGTGCGGTGGTGATTGGCGGTGGTCTACTTGGGCTTGAGGCAGCCGCTGGTCTGAAGAACCGTGGCATGGAGGTGACCGTTCTGCACCTGATGCCCTCGCTGATGGAGCGTCAGCTGGACCCCGCAGCCGGTCATCTGCTGCAGCAGGCGCTTGAGGCGCGCGGGATCGAGGTGCGTTGCAAATCGAACACCAAGCAGATCCTTGGCACCGACCGCGTGGAAGGGGTCGAGCTGGAAGATGGCACCATTCTGGACGCCGATCTGGTGGTGATGGCCGTAGGTATCCGCCCCAATACCGGTTTGGCGAAAGAGGCGGGGCTTGAGGTCAATCGCGGCATCGTCACCGACGGTCAGATGCGCACCTCGGATGCCTCGATCTATTCGGTGGGCGAATGTGTCGAAGTGGGCGGTATGGTCTACGGGCTTGTCGCGCCGCTTTACGATATGGCGAAGATCGCCGCCGCTGATCTGGCTGGCGCGCCGATTGCGGGTTTCAAACATGTCGATACGCCCACCAAGCTGAAGGTGACGGGCTGCGACCTGTATTCGGTTGGCCAGTTCGGTGAAGGCTATGAGGAGATCGTGCTGCGCGACGCCTCGCGCGGGTCGTATAAGCGCCTGATCGTGCAGGACAATAAGATCGTCGGCGCGGTGCTTTACGGCGATGTGGCCGATGGCGGCTGGTATAACGAGATGCTCAAGGCGGGCACCTGCATCGAGGACATGCGCCAGACCATCATCTTCGGTCAGGCCCATCAGGGCGGCGGCAATTTCGATCCGGTCGAGGCTGCGGCGGCCATGTCCGATGATGCCGAGATCTGCGGCTGTAACGGGATCTCCAAGGGCACCATCGTTAAGGCCATCAATGAACAGGGCCTGACGACGCTGGCGGATGTGCGCGCCCATACCAAGGCCTCGGCCTCCTGCGGGAGCTGCTCGAACCTCGTGGCCTGTGTGATGAAATCCGTTCTGGGGGACGGGTTCGTGCAGAAGGCGGTGGAACCCGTCTGCGGCTGTACCGAGCACGGCCATGAGATCGTCCGCGCGACCATCAAGAAGGCCGGTCTGAAATCCATTCAGGCCGTCTATCAGACGCTGGAATGGAAGACCTCGGAGGGCTGCGCGAAATGCCGTCCGGCGATCAACTACTACCTGCTGTCGGAATGGCCGGGCGAATATGAGGACGACCAGCGCTCGCGCTTCGTCAACGAGCGTCTGCATGCCAATATCCAGAAGGACGGCACCTATTCGGTGGTCCCGCGGATGTTTGGCGGCATGACCACGCCGGACGAGCTGCGCGCGATTGCCGATGTCGCCGATAAATACAACATCCCCACCGTGAAGGTGACGGGTGGCCAGCGGATCGACCTCTTGGGCGTGAAGAAAGAAGACCTGATCCCCGTCTGGGCCGATCTGAACAAGGCGGGCATGGTCTCGGGTGCGGCCTATGCAAAGGGTCTGCGCACGGTGAAGACCTGTGTTGGCAAGGAATGGTGCCGCTTTGGCACGCAAGACAGCACGGGGCTGGGGATCAAGCTTGAAAAGTTCCTTTGGGGGGCATGGTCTCCGGCCAAGCTGAAACTGGCGGTGACGGGCTGCCCGCGCAACTGCGCAGAGGCCACCTGCAAGGATATCGGGGTGATCTGCGTCGATAGCGGCTATGAGATCGTCTATGGCGGCGCGGCGGGTCTGCATATTCAAGGCACCACGAAGCTGGTGAATGTCGCGACCGAGGACGAGGTCATCGAATATACCGGTGCGCTGACCCAATGGTACCGCGAGACGGGCTTCTACCTTGAACGCATCTACAAATGGGCCAACCGTCTTGGCTATGACCATATCCAAGAAGTGCTGACCACCGACCCCGAACAGCGTCGCGCCTATTACGACCGCTTCGTCTATTCCCAGAAATTCGCTCAGATCGACCCGTGGGCCGAATTCGTCGCCGGTAATGGTGCGGCCGAAATCGAACCGATGGCAGAAATCAAACTGGAGGCCGCAGAATGAACGCCACCGCAACCAGCCTGCATTGGGTGGCAATCGGCCCCCTTTCCGCAATCCCCCGCCTTGGCGCACGCTGCGTCATCAAGGGCGATACCAGCATTGCCGTCTTTCGTACCAGCGACGACAGGCTTTACGCGCTGGAAGACCGCTGCCCGAATGATAACGGGCCGTTGAGCCAAGGGATCGTGCATGACGGCCTTGTCACATGCCCGATCTGCAACTGGGTGATCTCGCTTGAAACCGGTGCCGCTCAGGGCGCCGATGAGGGCCAGACCACCACTTTCCCCGTCAAGCTGGACGGCGACACCGTCTATCTTGGTGTGTGACCGAAGATAAGACCTATAAAAATCAACCAATAGGGACCTAAACTCATGTCGTATATCCAACCAAAGGAATTCGCGGCCAAGATGGTCGATGCCGGTGAAGGCAAGATCTTCATGTCCACCAAAGACACGCTGATCCGTGCCTATATGGCGGGGGCCATTCTGGCGCTTGCGGCGGCTTTTGCGGTCACCATCGCGGTGCAGACGGGCAACTTCCTTGTTGCTTCGCTGCTGTTCCCCGTGGGCTTTTGTATGCTTTACCTGCTGGGCTTTGACTTGCTGACCGGCGTGTTCACCCTTGCGCCGCTGGCCGTCGTTGCCAAACGTCCGGGCTGTACCTGGGGCGGTGTGTTCCGCAACTGGGGTCTGGTGGCTCTGGGCAACTTCGGTGGCGCGATGACCGTGGCCGTATTCATGGCGATCATCTTCACCATGGGCTTCTCGACCGAACCCAATGCCGTGGGCCAGAAGATTGGTAAGATCGGTGAGGCCCGCACGCTGGGCTATGCCGCAGCAGGTGCTTCGGGCATGCTGACCGTCTTCATCCGCGCTGTGATGTGTAACTGGATGGTCTCGACCGGTGTGGTTGCGGCGATGATGTCGAACTCGGTTTCGGGTAAGATCATGGCAATGTGGATGCCGATCCTCGTCTTCTTCTACCTCGGCTTCGAGCACTCGATCGTCAACATGTTCCTGTTCCCCTCGGGCATCATGCTGGGTGGCCAGTTCACTTGGTCCGACTACCTGCTGTTCAACGAAATTCCCGTTGTTCTGGGTAACCTCGTTGGCGGTCTGACCTTTGTGGGCGGCATGATCTACATGACCCACTTCAAGGAATCCCCCAAGCGTAACGCGCAGATCTCGCGCAATAACGACGCAAGCGGCGTGGCCGCAGAGTAATCCACTCTCGGAGGAAGGCCCTGCCATTGGCGGGGCCTTATTATTGAAGCCCGAAGGAAATTTCCATGAAGCCAATGCGCAATAGCCTTCGGGTCTCTCTTGGTCAGCTGTCGGTTGCGGGGGTAAAGCCCGAAAATCAGGACCGCTCGGGGGCGATGCTGACCGATAGCGCGGGCCATGGGATCAGCCTTGTGCTGGCCGACGGGATTTCCACCTCGGAATTCGGAGCGGAGGCGGCGGAATTCGCGGTGACCTCCTTTCTCAACGATTACTACGCCACGCCTGCCTCATGGCCGGTGAAGACCTCTGCCATGGGGGTGGTCTCTGCGATCAATGCAGCGCTTTGGGCCGCGAATGAGGCGCTGACCGATATCGAGAAGGGCCATGTGGCGACCTTGGCGGCGCTTGTGGTCAAGGATCAGACCGCCCATTGCCTGCATCTCGGGGATAGCCGGATCAGCCTGTGGCGCGGGGGGCACTTGCAGGCGCTGACTGAAGATCACCGCACGGGCACCACGCTGGATGCCGCTTTGGGGATCGGCCCCCAGCCCGAGATAACCTATCGCAGCCTGCCCCTCGAAGAGGGCGATATCCTGATGCTTTCGACCGATGGTCTGCATGAGCATCTGTCGTCCGAGGCGCTGAGCATGGCCTTTCTGCTGCCCGACCCACAGGAGACCGCGCAGATGCTGGTGGATCAGGCGCTTCTGGCGGGTAGTGCCGATAACCTTAGCGTTCAGATCTTGCGGCTGGATCAGCTGCCCGCGTCCGATGCGCCCTTGCCGCAGGATCTTATCCTTCCTGCGCTGCCGCGCGCGGGCGAGATGCTGGACGGGTTTCGCATCATCCGCCAGATCCAGTCGACCGCCCGAAGCCATATCTATATGGCCGAAGCCCCCGATGGTCTGCGCGTCGCGCTAAAGATCCCCTCTGCCGAGATGGCCGAGGATCCAACCTTCCGCGCGGGCTTTCTGGCCGAGGAATGGGCCGCGCGCAGGGTCCGCTCGGATCATGTGCTGCGGGTGCCCGAGGCGGGGCCGCGCAGGCATCTGTTTGCCGTGTCGGAATGGATCGAGGGCCAGAGCCTGCGTCAATGGATGACCGATCATCCGCAGCCCGAACTGCCGCAGGTGCGTGCCATATTGGGCCAGATCATTCAGGGTCTGCGTGCGCTGCATAGGCGCAATATGATCCATCAGGACCTGCGCCCCGAAAATATCATGATCGACCGTCAGGGTACGGTGAAGATCATCGACCTTGGCTCGGTTGCGGTGACGGGCGTTGAACGCACGACCGCGGGTGGATTTGGCGCTCAGGCGGGGACTTACCAATATACCGCGCCGGAATATCTGTCGGGCGATCAGGTCAGCTGGCGGTCGGATCAATATGCGCTGGCGGTGATCACCTATGAGATGCTGACGGGCCGTCTGCCCTATGGCGCCAAGGTGGCGCGCATCCGCTCGCGCAAGGATCAGGCAGCCCTTCGCTATGCCTCGGCCCGCGATGACCTAAGCGGCGTGCCCGACTGGATGGATCAGGCACTGAAACGGGCCTGCCATCCCGATCCCAGCCGCCGCTATGATGCGCTGTCGGAGTTTCTGGCCGATATGACACGCCCCAGCCCGGAGTGGCAATCAGGCCACCACCGCCCGCTGGTCGAGCGTAATCCGGTTTTACTCTGGCAAAGCCTCTGTGCCGTTCTGGCAGTGCTTTGCCTTTATCTTGCTGTCACGTGACGGCCAATCAGGGAGAACGACCATGAAAGACCTTCTGACCGAAAGCCTGACCAAAGAAGACGCCACCGCCCTGATCCTGCAGGCGAAAAAGCGCAAGTCCCTGACGTGGGAAGGCATTGCCGAAGGGATCGCTATGTCGCCCGTCTGGACCCATTCGGCAGCGATGGGAATGAATGCTTTCCCCGAAGCCAAGGCCCGCGCGATCATCGACCTCTTGGATCTGCCCGAAGAGGCGCTGGAGGCGCTGACCGAAAGCCCGACCAAGATCTGGGATCAGACCGTACCGACCGACCCCTGCATCTACCGCTTTTACGAGATCGTTGGCGTCTATGGTCCGACGCTCAAGGCGCTGATCCACGAGAAATTCGGTGATGGCATCATGTCGGCCATCGATTTCGACATGAAGGTCGAGAAGGTGCCGCATGAAAAAGGCGACCGTGTGAAGGTCGAGATGTCGGGCAAATACCTGCAATATAATTGCTGGTAAGCTCCGCCGATATTACCCCAGACTGGGTCCAGAGCATCCTCTGGACCCTTTTTTAACTTTCGGGATCAAAGACTTGCCCGTCAAAGAAGTGATCGGGAGACAGGATCACGCGACCGCGTTCCGAAGGCACCGCCGTGGGCTGCGAGATCGCACCTTCAAGCTTTTCTGAAGCTCCGGGAAGATCCGCACCAAGGTCACGCAGATGCTTGCGGTAGATATCGGTGCGGAAGCAGCTTTTGCCGGTCTTGATGGCGCTTGCCTCTTCCAGCCCCAGACGTTTGGCAATGCGCATGGCGATCCAGCCTGCCTGAGACCGCCACGGAAAGCCCACAGCGCCTTCCTGAAAGGTCAGGAAATGCGGGTCTTGCCGGACTTCACCCATTTCAGAAATTACGAAACTACCATTCAGACCGCGCTCGATCAGATTGACGGGCAGGTCCAGATATTCGGGGCGGGACATGATCTCGGCGGCGGTGGCGCGTTTGAGTGGACGGTCCAGCCAAGTGCCCGCCCGCCAAAGGGCCCGCAACAGCCGCCCCGCCAGATCGCTATTGTCATCGGCCCAGCCGCCGCGCACCGCCAGCACCTTTTCGATTGCCGAACGCCTAATCGCGCTTGTGGGCAGCAAAAGCGTTCCTACGCCATTTTCGACCGAAAGCGACCCCCAAGGCTCGCCCACGCAGAAGGCGTCAATCTCGCCCGCGGCCAACGCATCGGCCATCAGCGGCGGCGGCACCGTATTGACCGCCAGCATCGCCGGATCGCTTAGCCCGCAGCGTTCAAGCCAGTAATACAGCAGCTCGGCATGCATCGAGAAGGGGAAGGGCACGCCCACCCGCAAAGGCCGCCCCAGCGCCAGCAGAGCCTCGCCCGCTGCCCGCGCATCGGCAAAATCGAAACGGTGCCCAGCGGCGCGCATCTCTTCGGCAATCGCGGAACTGACGCCGATCACATTGCCGCCCGTATTCATCGCCGCAATCGCATCGATCCGGCCCTCCGGGCCCGACAGCCCCAGCGCCTTGGCGACCGGCACCGGCGACAGAAGATGGGCCGCATCGATCATCCCCAGCATCAGGTAATCGCGCATCACCGACCAAGAGGGCAGTTTGACCAGATCGAGTTCCAGATCTTCCTCGGCGGCAAAGCCCATCTCGCGGGCAACAATCAGCGGGGCGGCATCGGTTAGCGGTAGAAAACCTGCCTTGAGTGTCAAAGTCATGCCAAAAGCCCTGCCGTCGTCACTAGAGCCTCGGCGACCTCGGAGACCTTGCGGCCCCGGTCCATCGCCGTCTTGCGCAGAAGGGCATAGGCCTCGTCTTCGGACAGGCCGCGGGCCTTCATCAGGATCCCCTTGGCGCGGTCGATCAGCTTGCGCTCTTCCAGCGCGCGCTTGGTGGTTTCCAATTCGCGCCGCATACGGTTGAACATATTGAACCGCGTGATCGCCGCATCCAGCACGGGGCGCACCCGATGGGCCTGCAGCCCGTCCACGACATAGGCGGAAACGCCCGCCTCGATCGCCGCCCGTGTCAGGCTGTCATCGGATTTATCGACGAAAATCGCCACCGGACGTTCCAGCGGGCCGGAGGTTGCCGCAAGGTCTTCGAGAATATCGCGCGAGGGGCTGGCCAGATTGATCAGCACCACATCGGGATTGCGCTCGGCAATATGACGCGCCAGCCCCGCAGATTCGGAGATAACGGCAATTTTTACGCTTTGGTCTTGCGACAGAAGATCCACGATTTGCATCGCGCGATCACGGTCGGATTCGACCAGCAGGATGGAGAGTTCGTCTTTCATAACCGCAATCTGGGCCAGTTTCGCGGGCCACGCAAGCGCTGCCTGTCTCGGGCGTGATGCGACTTTCGGCGGGCCGCCCAAGAGGTGAAAATCTGGTCGTTCAGGCCTTCAGCTTTGGCACCTCAGTTCGTGCCAGCAGCCCCGCCAACTCGGACCGGCAGGACCCGCAGTTGGTGCCTGCCTGCAGCGCCGCCCCTATCGCATCGACGCTCATCAGGTTCTGCGAGGTGATGGCACTGAGGATGGTGTTCATGCCGACGTTGAAACAGGCGCAGATGATCGGCCCCGGATCGGGGCGGTCTTCGGGAGCGCGTCCCGAAAGCGCCTGAGGGGCGGCTTGGCCGGGCAGGGTGGTCAGATAGTCGCGCATCACGGCCACCGGCTCGCGCGAGACAAACAGCGCCGCCTGCAGCTTGCCATCGTGGTGGAAAGCCATACGGATCATGCCGCGCGCCTCGTCGCGCAGGATCTGCACGGGGCCGTCGGGCAGGTCAAAGAGTGCACGGGCCCATGCCTCCCAATCCGCAGGGCGGCGCGATCCGGCCAGTTCGGCGCGGAAACCCGCCTGCGTCGGCGCATAGGCCTGATAGTCGCAATCGGCCTGCATCGGTTTGGCCGAAATGGCAAACCCGTACCAATCGGCTTCGAAACGATCCGCCCGCACAACGGCGGCCTTGCTTTCGGGCTGGCCCGAGACGGGGTCAACGACCGGAGCCACCAGCGCATCCACACGGGCCGAGGGCGCGGTCTCGCCCGTCCAATGGATCGGCGCAAAGACATCGCCCTTACGAGTGGCCTCGGTGATCAGCGCACGGAAGATGCCTTGGCCTGTGGGCGAGGTCAGCCGCACCAGATCGGCGGCTTTGATACCCTTGGCTGCCGCATCCTCGGGGTGGATCTCGACGAAGGGCTCGCCCAGATGCGCCGAGAGCCGCGCGGTTTTGCCGGTGCGCGTCATCGTATGCCACTGGTCGCGGATACGGCCCGTGTTCAGCCGCAGGGGATAGCGTTTCTCGGTTTTCGCCACCGGCGGGCGATAGGTCACCGCCAACGCTCGGGCGCGGCCATCGGGGGTGAAGAACTTGCCATCGGCAAAGAAACGACCGCCCTGACGGGTTTCATTGACCGGCCAGCGGGTGGGGACCAGCGCGTCATAATCACTCAGCGACAGGCTCTCGAAGCCGGAAATATCGAAATCGCGGCCAAAGCGGGCGGCCACATGCGACAGAGCGGCATATTCGCGGAAGATCTCGGCGGGATGTTCGTAATCAAAGGCGCGGGGCCAGCCCATGTGGCGGCCTACCTCGGCAATCTGGCGCCAGTCTTCGCGCGCCTCTCCGGGGATCGGCAGGGCAGGGCGCTGCCGCGAGATCGTACGGTCGGAATTGGTGACCGTGCCGTTTTTCTCGCCCCAGCCAGCGGCGGGCAGCAGCACATGCGCCAGACGCGCGGTATCGGTGGCGCGGGTCACATCCGACACCACCACAAAGTCACAGCCCTTCAGCGCCTCGGCCACGCGGTCGGCATCGGGCATTGAGACGACCGGATTGGTGTGGATGATCCAGACCGCCTTGATCTTGCCCTCGCCGATGGCGCGGAACATATCCACAGCCTTCAGACCCGGTGCCACGGGCATCTCGGGCGCATCCCAGAAGCTGCGCACGGCAGAGCGGTGGTCGGCATTCTCCAGATCCAGATGGCAGGCAAGCATATTGGCGAGCCCCCCTACCTCGCGCCCGCCCATGGCATTGGGCTGACCGGTGACGGAAAACGGCCCACAGCCGGGCAGGCCGATGCGCCCCGTCGCCAGATGGCAGTTGAGGATCGCATTCACCTTATCGGCGCCCGAAGACGATTGGTTCACGCCTTGGCTGAAGATGGTGACCACCTTCTGCGTGCCGATCCACAGATCATGGAAGTGCGCGATATCTTCCGAACTGAGGCCGGTGACAGCAGGATCATCCATCTCGGCATTGCCGAAGGCCTCTTCCAGCCCCGCAATATTATGCGCAAAGGCAGGGTCCACGGCATTGCGCCGCGCGATCTCGGCCAGAAGCGAGTTGAACAGCGCCACATCCGTGCCGGGTTTCAGCGCGAGATGCAGCTCCGCCTGATCGCAGCTTGCCGTGCGGCGCGGGTCGATCACGATGATCTTCATCTCGGGGCGTGCGGCTTTGGCGGCCATGATGCGCTGGTAGAGCACCGGATGGCACCATGCGAGGTTCGACCCCGTCAGCACGATGAGATCGGCCTCTTCCAAGTCCTCATAGGTGCCGGGCACGGTATCGGTACCGAAGGCCCGTTTATGCCCTGCGACGGTCGAGGCCATGCAAAGCCTTGAATTCGTGTCGATATTGGCGGTGCCGATAAAGCCCTTCGCCAGCTTGTTGACGAGGTAATAATCCTCGGTCAAAAGCTGCCCCGAGACATAGAAGGCCACTGAATCCGGCCCATGTTCGGCAATGGTCTCTTTGAACCGCTGCGCCACCAGATCCAGCGCCTGATCCCAATCGGCAGGGCGGCCATGGATCTCGGGCGCAAGCAGGCGGCCCTCAAGCCCCACGGTTTCACCCAAGGCGGAGCCCTTGGAACACAGCCGCCCCTTATTGGCGGGGTGATCAGGGTCGCCCTTCACCTCTAGCCCATGGGCGGTATTGCGCAAAAGCACCCCGCAGCCCACGCCACAATAGGCGCAGGTCGAGCGGGTCCAAGGGGCGTCATTCAGGGCCAGATTGGTGTCTTTCATGACCTTGATCCTTCTCCAAGGGGGCTTAACCGGCGAGAGAGCACCGGCTTGGCTGGGCTGCGGCATTGGCCGAGGCAGGCCCGAAAATCAGCGCCTCGCGCAGATCGGAAATATCGGCGCCATCACGGATCAGCCCGTAATAGAAACCGCCGTGTTGGGTGTCGCCATAGATCACCGCGCCCACCAGCTTCTGGTCTGCGATGACAAGGCGCTTGTAGATGCCATCTTCCGGCGCGCTCAGCAGGATTTCCTCGCGGTCCGGCCCTTCGGCAAAACAGCCCGCCGAGAACAGATCGCAGCCGGTGACCTTCAGCTTGGTCGAGGTCTCTTTCGGGATATAGCTCTGGTCCGCTCCGGTCAGATTGGCGGCCAGCACCTCGGCCTGATCGTAAAGGGGCGCAACCAGCCCGAACAGCGCCCCGTTCAGCTCGACACATTCGCCAAGCGCGAAGATCGACGGATCGGAGGTGCGCAGGTGGTCGTCCACCGTGATGCCGCGCCCGACCGCAAGCCCCGCCGCTTGCGCCAGCGTGGTCGAGGGGCGGATGCCCACCGCCATCACCAGCAGGTCGCAGGGCAGGGTCGAGCCATCTTTCAAACGCAGCCCCGCCACATGGCCATCGGGGCCCGCGACAATCGCGTCTGACGCCGTGCTGCAACGGATCTTCAGCCCGCGCGCTTCCAAGGTGCGCGCCAGCATCGCGCCTGCCTCAGCGTCAAGCTGGCGGTTCATCAGGTGGCTCTCCAGATGGACCACGGTCACATCCATACCGCGTGCGGCCATGCCAGCCGCGGCCTCAAGACCCAAGACGCCGCCGCCCAGCACCACAGCGCGGGTGCCTTGCTGCTGGCCGATCATCACCTGCGTATCATCCCAGTCGCGCCACGAAATAACGCCGGGCAGATCATGGCCGGGCATGGGGATCACGAAGGGGTTGGACCCCGTCGCGATCACCAGCCTGTCATAGGGCACTGGGCCATGCTCGCCTATGACAGTCTTCGACGCGCGGTCAATCATGGTGACACGCTCGCCAAAGCGGGTTGTGATGCCGTGACGGGCGTACCATTCGGCATCATGGGTCACGATCTCTTCGTAGGTTTTCTCGCCCGCCAGAACGGGCGACAGCATCAGCCGATTGTAGTTCCCGCGGTTTTCCGCGTTGAACAGGGTGATCTCGAAGGCATCGGGGGCGGTTTTCACCAGATGCTCCAGCATCCGCCCCGAGGCCATTCCCGCACCGATGATGACCAGACGCGTCTTCATGGCCTTTACTCCGCCGCGATCTTTGCGGCGCGCTTGGGTTTTGCGCCATGCTCGTATTCCTCAAGGAAATCGAGCACTTCCTGACGGTAGTTATAGTAATCGGGGTGGTCGAGCAGCGCCTTACGGGTGCGCGGGCGCGGCAGTTTCACATCGGTGATCTTGCCGATGGTTGCCTGCGGGCCATTGGTCATCATCACCACACGGTCGGCCAGAAGGATCGCCTCGTCCACATCATGGGTCACGCAGATCGCGGTGACCTTGGTGCGCGACCAGACCTCCATAAGAACCTCTTGCAGCTCCCAGCGGGTGAGGCTGTCAAGCATGCCAAAGGGTTCATCCAGCAGCAGAAGTTTCGGCGACAGAGCGAAGGCGCGGGCAATCCCCACACGCTGCTTCATGCCGTTCGACATGTCGGAGGCGGATTTATCCATCGCATCGGCAAGGCCCACGCGCTCAAGGTAATATTCCACCACATCCTGACGCTCGGCGCGGCTGGCATTGGGGTAGACCTTGTCGACTCCAATCGCCACGTTTTCCTTGGCGGTCAGCCACGGGAAGAGGTTGGGTGACTGGAACACCACGGCACGCTCGGGGTCGGCGCCCTCGACGTGGATACCATCCAGCTTGATCGCCCCTTTCGAGATGCCGTTCAGACCCGCGCACATCGTCAGCACGGTGGATTTGCCGCAACCCGAATGGCCGATCAGGCTGATGAACTCGCCCTTCTGCACATCAAGGTTGAAGTCTTCCACAACGGTCAGCGGGCCTTTCGGCGTGGGGTAGATTTTGTGAAGCTGCGAGAATTGCAGGTATTTCTCGTCATTCAGGCTGCGGCCCGCTTCCTCATAGGCTTTGGGCAGGGCATGAAGCGGCGTGACATTGGGCAGCGTACGCGACCCTTCGGCGGCGGCCTCGATGCCCGCATCCATCAGGTATTTCGTCACCTCACCGCGCAGGGCATGGAAGCCCGCGTCATGGTTCATGGCCGAGCGGTCACGCGGGCGGGGGATCGCCACGCGGAATTCCTGACCCAAGGTGCCATCGGGGTTGAGCGCGATGATACGGTCAGCCAGCAGGATCGCCTCATCCACGTCATTGGTGATCAGCACGCAGGTCTTCTTGTCGGCATCCCAGATCGCTTCGATCTCATCGGCCAGATTGGCGCGGGTCAGCGCATCCAGCGCCGAAAGCGGCTCGTCCAGCAGCAGCACCTCGGGGTTCATCGCCAGCGCACGGGCCACATTCACCCGCTGGCGCATCCCGCCCGACAGCTCCGCAGGGCGGCGGGTCTTGGCATGGGCAAGCCCCACCATCTTGATGAAGTGATCCACCTTGGCCTGTTTCTCGGCCTTCGACAGCTGGGGGAAAACCGCATCCACCGCCAGCATCACATTGCCATCCACCGTCAGCCACGGCATCAGCGAGTAGTTCTGGAAGATCACGCCACGCTCTGGGCCGGGGCCTTGGATCTTCTGGCCGCGGAAGGTGACCTCGCCGCGCGAGGGCGTATCCAGCCCCGCCATCAGGTTGATCAGCGTCGTCTTGCCGGTGCCGGAGAAGCCCAAGAGCACGAGGAACTCGCCCTCTTCTACCTCGAGGTTGATGTTGCGCAGGACATGGGTGGCATTGGTGCCATCGCCGTGGCTTTTCGAGACGTTCTTGAAGTCAATGATACCCATAGAGATCACCGGTTGTTCGAGAAGGTGAAGAGCGACTGCAGGGCGAACATCACACGGTCAAGCAGGAAGCCGATGATGCCGATGGTCAGCACGGCCACGATGATGCGCGCCAGCGATTGCGAGGAGCCGTTCTGGAACTCGTCCCAGACGAATTTGCCAAGACCGGGGTTCTGGGCCAGCATCTCGGCGGCGATCAGCACCATCCAGCCCACACCAAGCGACAGACGCAGGCCGGTGAAGATCAGCGGCAGGGCCGAGGGCAGAACCAGTTTGGTGATCTTGGTATAGGTGTTCATTTTCAGCACCTTGGAAACCGAGATCAGGTCTTTGTCGATCGAGGCCACACCAAGCGCGGTGTTGATGAGGGTGGGCCAGAGCGAACACAGTGTCACGGTGATGGCCGACACAAGGAAGGATTTGGCAAACAGCCCGTCATTGGTGGCATAAAGCGCCGAGACAACCATGGTCACAATCGGCAGCCATGCCAGCGGCGAGACGGGTTTGAAGATCTGCACCAGCGGGTTGATCGCGGCATTGGCATAGGGCGAGAGGCCCGCAAAGATGCCAAGCGGAATGGCGATGACCGACCCGATCAGGAAGCCGAAGAAGACGGTTTTGATCGAGGTCCAGATCTGGTCATAATAGGACGGCGCGCCGGTATAGGGGATATCCTTGACTTGATCGGCCTTGCCGGCGGCGATCAGCTTCTCGTTGCGGGCGGCAACGCGCTCGTTGTGCTGGTGCTCTTTGGCCGCCTTGGCGAGGGCATCGTTATTCAGCGATACGGCCTCATCCCAGACGGCGACGGGGCCGGGGATCGCGCCAAGCGAGGTCTGCACCTTGGGCGCAAGCGTGCCCCACGCCACAAGGAAGGCCACGATGGCCAGAACCGGCACACCCAGAAGCTTCCAGATTTCGCGCCCTTGGGTGCGGGGATTGTCGCCCGCCATGATCTTCAGGATCGGGGTGATCCATGCCAGACCCAGCACTTTGAACCAGCCATCGGCACGGTTGATGCGGGTGAACGCGCGGGCGCGGCGTTCTTCGCGGGCCTTGCTATCATTTGTCTCAAGCGATTGCGGGTCGATGGCGGTCATGATCGGATCCTTTGGGGCGATATGGCGTCTGGATGCCGGAGGAATGGGGGGAGGTCCGGCGGGCGGGCCGCCGGACGGTGCGCTTAGCCTTTGACTTCCGCGCCTTCGACGGTCTGCGCGTCTTTCAGGCCGATGGGCAGGCTGTCGATATAGGCGTTGGGGTGTTTGCCGTCATAGCCGATCCCGTCGATCACATCGGCTGCGGGGGTCGGGGCTTTGTAGCCATCGCTATCCCACGGGAAGTCGGCCTCGTTCGCCTTGCCTTCCTCGACCAGCATCCGCGCGGCTTTGAGGTAGATCTCGGGCTTATAGACCGATTTCGCCACTTCGTCATACCAGCTGTCGGGCTTGGCTTCGGGGATCTGGCCCCAGCGGCGCATCTGCGTCAGATACCACACCGCATCCGAATAGAAGGGGTAGGTCGCGTTGTGACGGAAGAAGGTGTTGAAATCCGGCACGTCGCGCTTGTCGCCTTTTTCATACTCGAAGGTGCCGGTCATCGAATTGGCGATCACTTCCGCATCGGCGCCGACATATTCGGGGCGCGACAGGATCTCCACCGCCTCGGGACGGTTGGCGTTGTCGTTCTCATCCAGCCAGATGGCGGCGCGGATCAGCGCTTTGGTGATGGCCAGCGTGGTATTGGGGTTCTGGTCGATGAAGTCTGCGGTCAGGCCGAAGACTTTCTCGGGGTTGTTCTTCCAGATCTCGTAATCGGTCACCACCGGCACGCCGATGCCTTTGAACACGGCCTGCTGGTTCCACGGCTCGCCCACGCAATAGCCCATGATGGTGCCTGCCTCGAGGGTTGCGGGCATTTGCGGCGGAGGGGTCACCGACAGGAAGACATCCGCATCAATCTGGCCCTTCACATCTTCGGGCGAATAGTAACCGGGGTTCAGACCACCCGCCGCCAGCCAGTAGCGCAGCTCGTAGTTATGGGTCGAGACGGGGAAAACCATGCCCATATTGAAGGGCTTACCTTCGGATTTTAAGCGGTCGACCACCGGCTTCAGCGCTTCGGCCGAGATCGGGTGCTTGATCTTGCCATCCGCATCGGTTTCCAGATTGGCCTTCATCTCTTCCCAGGCCTCGTTCGAAACGGTGATGCCGTTGCCATTGAGGTCCATCGAGAAGGGGGTGACGATATGCGCTTTGGTGCCATAGCCGATGGTCGCCGCCAGCGGCTGGCCTGCCAGCATATGCGCGCCATCCAGCGTGCCCGAGATCACGCCATCCAGCAGCACTTTCCAGTTGGCCTGCGCCTCAAGGGTCACAAACAGGCCCTCATCGTCGAAATAGCCTTTTTCATAGGCCACGGCCAGCGGCGCCATATCGGTCAGCTTGATGAAGCCGAAGGTCAGCTGGTCCTTCTCGAGATCCAGCATCTCGGCGAAGGTCGGGCTGGCCAGAAGCGTGCTGGCTGCGAGGCCAAGGAGAAGTTTCTTCATGTCACGTCCTTTGCGGGCTGCCATGCAGCAAAGTCGAAAAACAAAAAAGCCGCCGATGATCGGGCCCTGTTAGGTCCAATACATCGAGCGGCTTTGCTCATTCCCCGATCATCGGGGAGAAATTCCGTGTCGCGGCACCGTTGCCAAGCGACAAGACCTTCTTGCCAGAAAACCGGCGATTCGTGGGATTTCTTTCAGTTTCGCGCTGCAAAATGCTGCGTTACCCGTCTTGCGAGAGCATTTTGAGCGTGTGGGGTGGGCCCATGTGTAAAAAAGCGGCGAAATGCGAAGCGATCCACCGGAGAAAGTGGATAAAATGCGTAGGGCAAGCTTCTCTTTCGCGGCAAGAGAGATCAGTAAGGGGCCGCTATTGAGCGTCTGACTGATGGGTTTGTGGTTTTGTTGAAGATTTTTGTGATGGCGATCGGGGTGATGGCAGCCCTGTCCGGTGCGGGTCGGGCGCAGGAGGCGGCGGTTCCCGCGCTTTCCTCTCCGGCGCAAAGCTTTCTGGAGCGCCTGCACGCGCTCGACGGCCCGAGGGCGGCAGTCTATGCGGGCTGCTGCAAGACCTGCCATAAGGGGAAAGCCTGTGGAAATAGCTGCATCAGCCGCAGCAAGCAGTGTCATAAAGGCGTAGGTTGCGCCTGCGATGGCTAACGCGGCTGCGGGTACCCCGGCCGGTATGGCGGCGGATAAACGCAGCCGCTGAATTCCCGCGCGCCCTTTTTATTGCCGGACAGGCAGGCGCTTTGCCGAAAGCGTCGCGTGCTAACGTCTGGCCTCAAGATCCATCTTAAACATAAGGAACCTAGCTTGAGCGAGAGGTTGTTATATATTTTCGGTGATTTAAGTGGTGCTGCCGGAGAGATTTGAACTCTCGACCTCTCCCTTACCAAGGGAGTGCTCTACCCCTGAGCTACGGCAGCATCCTGTGTCGGTGGCGGTGCTTTTCAGTGCCGCCCTTCGACCGTGAGCGGGGATTTAGAGGAGGTCGCCGACGGGTGCAAGAGAAAAAATGACATCTCTCGACAGATTTTTCTCCTGACGCTACAGAAGGCGCATGGCACAGGATCCGAAGAACCCCAAGAACGGGTCGAAAGACCCCAAATCGGCGCGAGAAGATCGTTTGCGCGCGGCCTTGCGTGCGAATCTTTCCCGCCGTAAGGCGCAGGCACGCGGTCGTAAGGCCGAGCAGATAGAAACAGATAGGGATGGTGCAGCCTCTCACGGCACGCCGCCACACGAGCAGAACGAAAAGGACAGCTGATGGACCGCATTATCGTGCGCGGCAACGGGCCGCTTTCGGGGCAGATCCCAATCGCGGGCGCGAAAAACGCCTGTCTGGCGCTGATGCCGGCCACGCTTCTGTCGGAGGAACCGCTGACGCTGACCAATGCGCCGCGTCTGTCTGACATCCGCACCATGACCGATCTTCTGGCCAGCCTCGGGGCCGAGGTCACCCAGTTGCAGGAGGGCAAGGTGCTGGCCTCGGCCTGTCATGGCGAGATCAATCCGGTCGCCGATTATGACATCGTGCGCAAGATGCGGGCCTCGAACCTCGTGCTGGGGCCGCTGCTGGCGCGTCTGGGCCATGCGGTCGTCTCGCTGCCCGGTGGCTGTGCGATCGGCGCGCGCCCGATGGATATCCATATTGATGCGCTCACCGCTTTGGGCGCCGAGATCGAGCTGAAGGAAGGCTATCTGCATGCCAAGGTTGCCGGTGGCCGCCTGAAAGGGGCGGTGCACGAGATGCGCTTTGCCTCTGTGGGGGCCACCGAGAACTTCCTGATGGCGGCGGCGCTGGCCAAAGGCACCTCGGTGTTGAAGAATGCCGCGCGCGAACCCGAGATCGTCGATCTGGCGGATTGCCTGCGGGCGATGGGCGCGCAGATTTCGGGCGATGGCACGTCGACCATCGAAATTCAGGGTGTGGACCGTCTGCATGGCGCGACCCATCCCGTTGTGGCCGACCGGATCGAGCTGGGCACCTATATGCTGGCCCCTGCGATCTGTGGCGGCGAGGTTGAATGTCTGGGCGGCAAGATCGCGCTGGTCGAATCCTTCTGCGAGAAGCTCAATGCGGCGGGCATTCATGTCGAAGAGACCAGAGACGGGATCAAGGTCAAGCGTCGCGGGGATGTGGTGAATGCGGTGGATGTGGTCACCGAACCCTATCCGGGCTTCCCGACCGACCTGCAGGCGCAGATGATGGCACTTTTGTGTACCGCCGAAGGGACTTCGGTTCTGGAAGAGAAGATCTTCGAGAACCGCTTCATGCATGCGCCCGAACTGGTGCGGATGGGGGCCAATATCGAGGTGCATGGCGGGCATGCCACCGTGCATGGCGTCAAGAAGCTGAAGGGGGCGCCGGTGATGGCGACCGACCTGCGGGCCTCGGTGTCGCTGATTTTGGCGGGTCTTGCCGCCGAGGGCGAGACCATCGTCAACCGTGTCTATCACCTTGACCGTGGCTATGAACGTCTGGTGCGCAAGCTGAAGGCCGTCGGTGCCGATATCGAGCGCGTGTCCGAATAGGCACCGATCCGGAAGGGGATAGACCTTCTGGCCGGACTTTTTGGCCGGACTTTCTGGACAGACTTTCTGGATGGGCAGACCTGCCCGTCTATCTTTGCGGCAGCAGATCAATGGACGGAGGCGACTATGGCGGATGCAAGATTCGAGGACGGGGCGGAACGCGCCTTGGCTTTGCGGGCGGAGACGGCTGAAGACCTGCCGGTGATTTCCGCGCTGGTGCAGGATTGTGTCTTGCCGGTGACCGAGATCCGCTATGATCGCGCCCGTCGCCAACTGGCGCTGCTGGTCAATCGTTTCCGCTGGGAAGATCGTGCCGCCGCCGAAGCCGAAGGGCGCGCCTATGAGCGGGTGCAATCGCTTCTGGTGGTGTCCGAAGTGCTGGCCGTGCGTTCGCAAGGGGTGGACCGGGCCGAGAAAGATCTGGTGCTCTCGATCCTCGATCTGGTCTGGACCCCTGCGGAGGATGGCGCGGGCGAGCTGGTGCTGACCTTGGCAGGGGATGGCGCGATTGCGGTTTCTGTCGAGGCATTGGCCGTGGATTTGCGCGATGTGACCAAGCCTTACAAGGCTGTCTCGGGGAAGGTGCCGCAGCACCGTGACGATAGCATGTAAGGGCTGTTCGGCGGTCGGGGATCTGCGGGGGATGTCACGTTGGCTGTGCATCTGACGGGCGGCATCTGACTGCGTGAACGGCATTATATCGCGCTCGCGCTGGCCTTGACCATTGCGCGGCTCTTCTGGAGGACGATCAAAGATCCTTTCCCGCCACAGTAGGAGCGTCCGGGCCGTCTTCCTGCGTCGTTACAAAAGTTTCACTGGTTGCAGGTCCATATTTCGCATATCCACGAAATATGGAAAAAGAGATTGCAGAAATTCTGGCCGTTTTGGGCCACCCGCAGCGGCTTGCGGTGTTCCGGCTTCTGACGCGCCGCTATCCCGATCAGTTGCCCGCAGGCGAGATCGGGCAGATCCTCGGGCTGCGGCCCAGCACGCTTTCGGCCTATCTTGCCGCGCTGATGCAGACGGGGCTTTTGGCGAAAGAGCGGGTGGGGACGTCGCTTCTTTACCGCATCGAGATGGAGGTCGTGCAGACCACTTTCGGATTTCTGCTGGATGACTGCTGTCGCGGGCGGGTGTCGGACTGTCTGTCTTTGGCCCCCCGCAAGCCTGCGCGCCGGTATCGGGTGCTGTTTGTCTGCACCGGCAATTCCGCGCGCTCGATCTTTGCCGAAGCCCTGTTGCGCGAGCTGGGGGCAGATCGTTTCGAGGTGCATTCTGCGGGCACCCATCCCGGAAGTACGATCAACCCGCAGACGGTGACGCTGTTGCAGCAGCAATGCCATGATGTGGGCGGGCTGTTTTCCAAGGATCTCGGCTCCTTGGCCGATGAGCCGCCTTTCGATTTTGTGTTTACGGTCTGTGATCTGGCCGCCAACGAGGATTGCCCGGCCTTGCCCGGACGGCCTGTCAGCGGCCATTGGGGCGTGCCTGATCCGGTGGCGCGGGCCGCGCAGGCACGCAGCCCCGCCGAGGCGGCCTTGGCCTTCCGCGAGGCTTACGGAGCTTTGCGCCGCCGGATCGAGGCGTTTATCGCGCTGCCTCTCGAAAGTCTGGATCGCCTCGCCGTGCAGCGCGCCGTGGACGATATTGCCCGAAGGGAGGGACATTAGAATGGTACGCTATGCGCTGAATGGTCTGGGCCGGATGGGAAAGCTGGCGCTGCGCCCGCTTCTGGATGCGGGGGCCGAGATTGCATGGATCAATGACGCGATTGGTACGCCCGAGCTTCACGCCCACCTGCTGGAATTCGATAGCGTGCACGGGCGCTGGGATTCGCTGTTTGCGCATGATGCGACATCGGTCAGCATCGACGGGGTGCGCCTGCCTTTCGTGGGCACCCCTGCGCTGGCCGATCTGCCGCTGGAGGGTGTGGATGTGGTGATCGACTGCACCGGCAAATTCAAGACCGAGGCCGATCTGGCGCCCTATTTCGCAGCGGGAGTGAAGAAGGTGGTGGTTTCGGCGCCGGTGAAGGACGGGCCGACGGCGAATATCGTTTATGGCGTGAATAACGACAGCTATGACCCCGCCCGCCATCACATCGTGACGGCAGCCAGCTGCACGACCAACTGTCTGGCTCCGGTGGTGAAGGTGATCCATGAGGGGCTGGGCATCAAACATGGCTCGATCACCACGCTGCATAATGTCACCAACACCCAGACCCTCGTGGACCGCCCCGCCAAGGACCTGCGGCGCGCGCGCTCGGCGCTGAATTCGCTGATCCCCACGACAACCGGCTCGGCCACGGCGATCACGCTGATCTACCCCGAGCTGAAGGGCCGTCTGAACGGTCATGCGGTGCGGGTGCCCCTGCTGAACGGGTCACTGACAGATTGCGTCTTCGAGGTCGAACGCGCGACCTCTGCCGAAGAGGTCAACGCCTTGTTCAAGGCGGCCTCGGAAGGGGTGTTGAAGGGCATTCTGGGCTATGAAACGCGGCCTCTGGTGTCGGCCGATTACGTCAATGATGTGCGTTCGTCGATCATTGATGCGCCCTCGACGATGGTCATCAATGGCACGCAGGTAAAGATCTATGCGTGGTATGATAACGAATATGGCTATGCCCATCGTCTGGTGGATGTGGCTTTGATGGTCGGGCAGTCGCTGTGACCTCCGGTGGGCAGAAGCCCGAGGGGCTTTCCGCCTATATCGCGGTCACGGCGGCCTATTGGGCATTTATGCTCAGCGATGGCGCGCTGAGGATGCTGGTGCTGTTGCATTTCCACAGCCTCGGGTTTTCGCCTGTGCAGCTGGCCTATCTGTTCCTCCTCTATGAGGTGGCGGGCATGGTCACCAATCTTTGCGCGGGCTGGATTGCGGCGCGCTTCGGGCTGGCCTCTACGCTTTATGCGGGGCTGGGGCTGCAGGTGGTGGCGCTTCTGGCGCTGGCGGGGCTGGACCCTGCATGGGGGGTGACGGCCTCGGTTTTCTATGTGATGGCGGTGCAGGGCGCCTCGGGCGTGGCCAAGGATCTGGCGAAGATGTCGTCGAAATCGGCGGTGAAGCTCTTGGCCCCTTCTGCACAGGGCGGGCTGTTTGCTTGGGTTGCGGTGCTGACGGGGTCGAAGAACGCGGTGAAGGGCTTTGGCTTTCTGCTGGGCGCGGGGCTTCTGGCGCTGGTGGGCTTTACGGGGTCGATCCTTGCCATGGCGCTGGTGCTGGCGGTGATCCTGATGGCCCTCGTGATCGCCATGCCGAAGGGACTGCCGCAGGGGCGCAAGGGCGCGAAATTCTCCGAGGTCTTCTCGAAGTCGGCCAATGTGAACCGGCTGTCGGCGGCGCGGGTGTTTCTGTTTGGTGCGCGGGATGTGTGGTTTGTGGTGGGCATCCCGATCTATTTCACCGCAATCCTGTCGGACGGCACCGAGGCGGGTGACCGCGCGGCCTTCTTCCTGATCGGCAGCTTCATGGCGGGGTGGATCATCCTTTACGGGCTGGTGCAGGGCTTTGCCCCAAAGATCCTGCGCGCCAAGACCCGCGCCCCAGAGGCGCTGGTGGCGGATGCGAAGCTTTGGGCTTGGGGGCTCTGTGTGATCCCCGCGGGTCTGACCATTGCCGCGCTGGGCTTGGGCGGGCAGGGGCTGACCGTGGCGCTGGTCATCGGGCTGCTGGTCTTTGGCGCGGTCTTTGCGGTGAATTCCTCGCTGCATTCCTATCTGATCCTCGCCTTCACCAAATCCGAGCGCGTCACAATGGATGTGGGGTTTTACTATATGGCCAATGCGGGCGGGCGCCTTCTGGGGACGCTGGCCTCGGGGCTGAGCTATCAGCTGGGAGGGCTGCCCCTGATGCTGGGGGTGGCCACGGTGATGGTGGGGCTGTCGGCGCTTATGGCGGGGCGCCTATCCGCGCAGTAGTGTCCGAACAGTAGGGTCTACGCAGTAATGCTTGCCCATGCCTGCCTGCTGGACTATTTCCGTGGCGACCTCAAGGAGACTCCCATGCCGCATTTCCTGACCACGCTTGCTGCCGATTTCGAGACCCGTTTCACCGCGCTTTTGGGCATGAAGCGCGAGGATAGCCCCGATGTGGATGCGGCCGTCGGCCAGATCATCGCGGATGTGCGGGCGCGGGGCGATGTCGCCGTGCTGGAGCTGACTGCGAAATTCGACCGGCTGGAGCTGACGCCCGAGACCATGCGCTTCTCGGACGCCGAGATAGAGGCCGAGATCGCCCGCGTGCCACAGGCAGAACGCGAGGCGCTGGAACTGGCCGCCGAGCGTATCCGCATCTATCACGCCCGCCAGATGCCGCCCAACGCGATGTGGGAAGAGGAAAGCGGCGCGAAACTGGGCTGGCGCTTCACGCCTGTTTCGGCGGCGGGGCTTTATGTTCCGGGCGGTCTGGCGAGCTACCCGTCCTCGGTGTTGATGAATGCGATCCCTGCCAAAGTGGCCGGTGTCGGTCGTCTGGTGGTGGTCTGCCCCACGCCCGACGGCAAGGTGAACCCGCTTGTTCTGCTGGCAGCCCGGATTGCCGGTGTGGACGAGATCTACCGTATCGGTGGTGCGCAGGCGGTGGCGGCACTGGCCTATGGCACGGAGACCATCCGCCCTGTGGATAAGATCACCGGTCCGGGCAATGCCTTTGTGGCGGCGGCCAAGCGTCGGGTCTTTGGCAAGGTGGGCATCGATATGATCGCGGGGCCGTCCGAAATTCTGGTGATTGCCGATGGGCAGAATGACGCCGACTGGATCGCTTTGGACCTGCTGTCTCAGGCCGAACATGACGCCTCGGCGCAATCGATCCTGATCACCCCTGATGAGGGCTTTGCCAATAAGGTCGTCGAGGCCGTGGAAAAACGCCTTGAGACGCTGGAACGCCGCGAAATCGCGGGGGCAAGCTGGCGTGACTTTGGCGCGGTGATCCTCACCCGCGATCTGGCCGAGGCGGCAGAGCTGTCGAACCGCGTGGCGCCCGAGCACCTTGAGCTTTGCGTGGCTGACCCCGAGGCTCTGGCGCAAGAGATCACCCATGCGGGCGCGATCTTCATGGGTGCCTGGACGCCCGAGGCGATTGGCGATTACATCGGCGGGCCGAACCATGTTCTGCCGACGGCACGTTCGGCGCGTTTCTCTTCGGGGCTGTCGGTGTTCGATTTCGTTAAACGCACCACGCTGTCGATGATGACGCCCGAGGCGCTGCGTCAGATCGGGCCGGGGGCCGAGGTGCTGGCGAAATCCGAAAGCCTTGAAGCGCATGGTCTTTCGGTCCGCGCGCGTCTGGATGCGCTGAATAAATAACCTGATCGTCGCAATCGCGCCCGCCTCTGTCGCGGGACGCGGTTGCGCGTGGCCATTACTCGGTCTAGCCTTTCCTAAAGCCGTGTCGTCGGCCACAGGGAGAGAAGAGTAATGGCCCATATTGCCAAGTTGGAAGTCGATGATTCCGGTCTGCCCGCGCCGAGCGCGGAGATCGAGCAGGAACGTCGTGTGGCCATTTTCGACCTTCTGGAAGACAATAGCTTCACCCTGCCGGGGAAAGGCGATCTGGCCGCGCCGGAAGGGCCGTTCAACCTGCTGCTGTCGGTGCGCGACGGGCGGCTGGTCTTTGATACCCGCAGCGAGAGCGATGATCCGCTGGCCGAGTTCCACCTGTCTTTCGGCCCCTTCCGGCAGGTGATCAAGGATTACTTCCAGATCTGCGAAAGCTATTTCGAGGCTGTGAAAACCATGCCGCCCAGCCAGATCGAGGCGATCGATATGGCGCGGCGCGGCATCCATAACGAGGGCGCGCGGATCCTTGAGGAACGTCTGGAAGGCAAGGCCGAGCTGGATCTTGATACCGCCCGGCGGCTGTTCACCCTTGTTTGTGTCCTATCGCCGGTGAAATAATGTCAGGCTTGCCGCAATCGGTGCTGTTTTGTTGTGACTACAATGCCACGCGCTCTCCGATGGCCGAGGGGATGATGAAGCGCTTCTATGGCCCTGGCGTGTATGTGCAATCGGCAGGCGTCAAATCGGAACTGGATATCGACGGGTTCACGATTGCCGTCATGCATGAGGTGGGCGTGGATCTGGAACGCCACCGCGTGCGCAGCTTCGAGGATATGCAGGAATGGGGCGATGATATCTCGACCTTCGATCTGATCGTCGCCTTGTCACCCGCCAGCCAGCGTCAGGCGCTGGAGCTGACCCGCTTCTATCATCTGGATATCGAATATTGGCCGATCATGGACCCCACGGGCATCGGCGAGGGGCGCGAGGCCAAGCTGGCCGCCTATCGCCAGACCCGCGACCAGATCCGCGACCGGATGGTGTCGCGCTTCGGGCCACCCACCCATAATGAATAACAAAACCAGCAGGATGGAACCATGTCACGCCTTGAGGCTCTTGAGACCCTGAAGACCTATTACGATGCTTTCAACGCCGGAGATACCGCTGCGATGGAGGCGCTTCTGGCGGATGATTTCGAACATCATGTGAATGAGGGCAATATCCGCCGTGGGGCCGAGGCCTTCCGCGAATTCAATGCCCATATGACGCAGTGCTACCGCGAGACGCTGACTGATCTCTGCGTGATGGCCAATGAGGCGGGCACGCGGGCTGCGGCGGAATTTATCGTCAACGGCACCTATCTGAAGACGGATGAAGGCCTGCCCGACGCCAAGGGCCAGAACTACCGCCTGCCTGCGGGCACCTTCTTTGACCTCAAGGATGGCAAGATCGCGCGGGTGACCACCTATTACAACCTCTCGGACTGGATCAAGCAGGTCTCCTGATGGAGGTGCGTGTGCTTACGGGGGCGGCGCTGGATGCCGCCTTGGACGATGTGGCGGCGCTGCGCATCCGCGTGTTCCGCGACTGGCCCTATATCTATGACGGCTCGCTGGAGTACGAGCGGCGCTATCTGGAACGCTACCGTTCCTCCGATGGCGCGGTCGTGGTTGGCGCTTTTGACGGCGCGCGGCTTGTGGGGGCGGCCACCGGCACGCCGCTGGAAGACCATGCCTCAGATTTCGCGGCCCCCTTTGGCCGCACCGGTCTGGCGCTGGGGGATGTGTTCTATTGTGCGGAATCGGTTCTTCTGCCGGACTATCGCGGGCAGGGTTTGGGCCATGCCTTCTTTGAGGCCCGTGAAACACATGCACGGGCGCTCGGGCGCAGCCACAGCGTCTTCTGCGCGGTAATCCGCGAGGGTCACCATCCTTTGAAGCCCGCGGCCTATCGCCCGCTGGATCAGTTCTGGCATAAACGGGGCTATCAGCCGCTGGAGGGGGTGATCGCCGATTTCCGCTGGACGGATCTGGGCGAGACGGCTGAAACGGTGAAATATCTGCAATTCTGGGGGCGTGCCCTATGACACTCCATATCGCTACCGCTGCCTATCCGCTGGACTGGCATGACAGTTGGGATGCCTATGAGGCCAAAGTGACGCAATGGGTCGAAGCAGCCGTGGCCGAGGAGGCCCAGCTTCTGGTCTTTCCCGAATATGGCGCGATGGAGCTGGCGTCACTGGGCGGGGCCGAGGCTGCGCGCGACTTGGAGGCCGCACTGCAGGTTGTGGCGCGTTATCGCCCTGAAATGGAGACGCTGTTTATCGATCTGGCCTTCCGGCATCGCGTGCATATCCTTGTGCCCTCGGGGCCGGTAATCGAAAATCATACAGGGGCCGATATCCGCACCAACCGCGCGACCCTTGTGGGGCCTGCCGGTCTGATCGGCCATCAGGACAAGGCGGTGATGACGCGCTTTGAACGCGAGGACTGGCAGATTGGCGCGGGCGAGGGGCTGCAGGTCTTTGACACCGCCCTCGGGCGCATCGGCATCACCATCTGCTACGATAGCGAATTTCCGCTGCTGGCGCGGGCGCTGTGCGAGAAGGGCGCCGAGATCCTTCTTGTGCCGTCCTGCACCGATACGGTGGCGGGCTACTCGCGGGTGCGGATCGGGGCGCAGGCGCGGGCGCTGGAAAACCAATGTGTCACAGTGCAATCGCCCACCGTGGGAGATGTCGATTGGTGTCCTGCGGTCGATACGAACCGCGGGGCTGCGGGGGTCTTCGGCCCGCCCGATACCGGCTGGCCGGAAACGGGGGTGCTGGCCGAAGGCGGGCTTGATTCTCCGGGCTGGGTCCATGCGCAGGTCGATCTGGATCAGGTGCGGCAATCGCGCCATGATGGCGGGGTTTTGCTGTTTCAGCATTGGCCCGAAAGCGCCGATCAGGCCGAAACGGTCGCGATTGTGCGTGAAACTGCTCCCCAGCCTTGACATTAAGCTTGAATTTTAAAGCGGGCGGGCGCATTTAAGCGCCACGATGGCGCGTTTCAAGCGCCTTTACGCAATTATGGAGTGACCATGGCCAAGGAAGAAATGCTCGAATTCCCCGGCGTCGTGAAGGAACTCCTGCCAAATGCGACGTTTCGGGTCGAGCTTGAGAACGGCCATGAAATCATCGCACATATGGCAGGGAAGATGCGCAAAAACCGCATCCGCGTTCTCGCCGGCGACAAAGTTCAAGTCGAAATGAACACCTACGACCTTTCGAAAGGTCGCATCAACTACCGCTTCAAGTAAGCCCATGAAACTGATCCTAGGCTCCGCGAGCCCGAGGCGACGCGAGCTACTGGACCAGCTAGGTCTGGTGCCCGACGCCGTGCGGGCACCCGATATCGACGAGACCCCCCGCAAGAATGAAGGCCCCCGCGATTATGTCGCGCGGATGGCCCGCGAGAAAGCAATGGCGCTGGATCTTGCGGCCGATGAGGTCATTCTTTGTGCCGATACCACCGTCACCTGTGGCCGCCGCATCTTGGGCAAACCCGAAGATGCCGCCGAGGCCGCCGAATTCCTTTTTATGCTGTCGGGCCGTCGTCACCATGTGCTGACGGCTGTGGCCGTGCGTGGGGCCTTTGGTATCCGTGAACGTCTGGTCGATACGGTGGTGAAATTCCGCCCGCTGTCGAATGAGGATGTGAACGCCTATCTTGCCTCGGGCGAATGGCAGGGCAAGGCGGGTGGCTATGCCATCCAAGGCTTGGGCGGGGCCTTCATTCCGTGGATCCAAGGGTCTTACACCGGCGTCGTGGGGCTTCCCCTCGCCGAGACCGCAACCCTACTGACATCGGCGGGCGTGACCGCCAAGGAGGCCGTATGAAGGGGCGTACTATCGTTCTGGGCAGCTACAAAGAACGCGAGGCCGCCGCTTTGATGGTGGATGGTCAACTGGAAGATTTCCTGATTGATGCCTCCGAAGTGCAGCCGCTTGCGCCGGGTGCGATCCTGCGCGGCAAGGTGGGCCGCCAGATGAAGGGGCAGGGCGGGGTTTTCGTGGACCTGCCCGAAGGCCAGCGCGGCTTCCTGCGCGAGGTCAAGGGCCTTGCGCCCGGTCAGACTGTGATCTGCATGGTCACTGGCGGCACCGAGGCGGGCAAGGCCGTTCCGGTCTCGCTGCGGGTGCTGTTCAAATCGCGCTACTGCATCGTGACGCCCGGTGCGCCCGGCATCAATATCTCGCGCCGTATCCGCGACGAGGACACCCGCGATGGTCTGAAGTCGCTGGCGGATGTGGTGATGGACGGCTCGGATATGGGGTTGATCCTGCGCTCTGCCGCGCCGTTGGCCGAGGAGGGCGAGCTGGCCGAGGATATCAACGCCATGCGCGAGCTGGCCGAGGCGGTGATGGCGGATCTCTCGGGCGAGCCGGAGCTGCTGGTTGATGTGCCGGACCCGCATGAGGAGGCATGGCGCGACTGGGCCGAGCCGGAACCCGAAGAGGTGATCGAGGGCTCCTTCGAGGAGCACGGGGTGCTCGAGCAGCTCGACGCGCTTTTGCGCGCGCGGGTCGAGTTGCCGGGGGGCGCGCATATGATGATCGAGCCGACGCGCGCGCTGATCGCCGTGGATGTGAATACCGGCAATGACACCTCGCCTGCGGCCAGCCTGAAGGCCAATATCGCCGCCGCGCGCGAGCTGCCGCGTCAGCTGCGTCTGCGGGGCTTGGGTGGGCAGATCGTTGTCGATTTCGCGCCGATGCCCAAACGTGACCGCCAGCCACTGGAGCAGCAGATGAAGACCGCCTTCAAGGGCGAGGCCGAGGCATCGCTTGCGGGCTGGACGCCCTTGGGCAATTACGAGCTGCAACGCAAACGCGATCGCGTCTCGCTGGAGGCGCTGGTCGGGAAGGGGGCAGTATGAGCTGCCCCGTCTGCGGCAAGAAAGCCGATGCCAAATACCAGCCGTTCTGCTCCAGACGATGCGCCGATGTGGATCTGGCGAAGTGGCTTAACGGGTCCTATGTGATTCCGGGCGATATTGCCGAGGAAGAAGAGCGCGCACCGGAGGAATGGGCCCCCGATCAGAAACCTCACTGATCTGAAAATACTGGAGAATTCGGAATTTTGAGGGGGGCTGGAAGGAAATTTGAAAAAACTTCAAATTCCCTCTGGACACCACCCCCGAGCTTCTCTAAATACCGCCCTACCGAAGCAGAGGGCAGCGCCCGAAGCCGAAAGTGCCCGGATAGCTCAGTTGGTAGAGCAGCGGATTGAAAATCCGCGTGTCGGTGGTTCGAATCCGCCTCCGGGCACCACTTTTTCACACTGAAATTGTTGGTTTTTTCCTGTTTCAAGGCCCGCTCCTTTATTGGGGTTTGACAGTTTTTGGGAAGGGTTTGACAGTTTTGGTTCTGCGCTCGATCTCGTCTTGGTAGGCCTGCATCGTTTCTCGGTTGCGCTCGGCCAGTTCCGCGTCCCGTGAATACCAGTTCGCCATGCTCTCGGTCTTTTGGCCCAAGAGGTCAGCAATCGACCGTAGGTCCATGCCGCTTTCGCGCAGGATGGTCGCCATAGTGTGCCGCAGGCCTTTAAGGGTCAGGTCCGCAGGCAGCGTCTCGGCGGCAACTTGGGTTGCCTTGTAGCGGTGCCACACCGTCGAAAAGCCGTCATATGTCCAAGGGCGGCCGCGCGAAGTGGCTAGGATCGTGATCGCATCGTGGGGTGGCTGTGCGTCCAGGACGGCCTTCAGTCGCTCAGGCATGGGCATCGGTGCCTGATTGCCGGTCTTGCCGCGCTGCGCCCAGATCATCCCGTCGGAAATGGCGTTACGGGTTGGGTCACCGTCACAACGTCACACCCCTTATAGGGGTGTGTGACGCTTGTGACGCTGGATTGACCGCCGTCACGTCCGTCACAGGGCGTAACATGTGACGCATTGTGACGGTCTTCTTCGCCGCAGATCCAAACGAAGTTGTCTACGATCCGGATTAGTTCCTTGTCATGTAGGCCGTCCTTGGCCCGCATGAACGCCGTTCTAAAGGCGCTCGGTGCGCCGCCGTCGCTGAGACTGTGCCGCTGGCAGTAATCGCGCCAGAGGTCCACCGAGACGCATGTGCGGGAGGCGGGGAACATATCGCCCTGCTTCACCTCGCCGTGCTGAGACATTGCGTCCTGAAGCGCCTGCATAGCGATCTTCTTTTTGCCTGCGAGCTTGGGCTTCCGACTCTTCACCGGCGCGTCACACGGCGTCACAACGCAGGATGTGACGGCATCCCCGTCTTCGTCCTTCCCGAGGAAAACCGGCTCTAGCATATAACTAAAGGTCTGCCCTGTCGCCATGTCCCGCTGCTTCTTGGCTTCGGCGGTGATGATCATCTCGTCGCGCGTCAGCTCGATCTCGGTATCGACCGCAGCCCGCAAGGCCCCACTGCCCCGCGCGCCCTTAGAGGTGTCTTTGCCGCTGTGGTGGATCACCATGACATGAGCGCCAGTCTCTGCCCTTATGAAGTCCATGTTCTTCACGAACCGGCCCATATCCTGCGCGGTGTTCTCGTCGCCGTTGCCCATCGATCGGGCCAGTGTGTCCACGACGATGAGACGGGGCCGAAGGCTTGAGATCACATCGACCAAGGCTTCACCATCACCGGGGGCGCAGAAGTCCATTGTCAGGGACAGGAGCTGAAAGTTACCCTCTTCCACGATGCGCTTGGCAAGGTCGGACCTCTTGCGCTTGAATGCCTCGATACGGGAGGCAAGGCCAGATCCGCCTTCGGCGGCGATATAGACCACAAGGCCCTCTTGGACCTTGGCGCCATACCACGGCTCACCGGCGGCCACATGCAGGGCCATATCGAGCGCAAAGAAGGTCTTGCCCACGTTACTTTCGCCATAGACCACCGAAAGGGCCTCACGGTCGAGCCAGCCCTTTACCATGTATCGAGATGTGAGAACCGGCTGGATCGCGCAAAAGGGCTGCATCGCATTGCAGATAGTCAGGGCGCGGGCGCGAGCCTTCGGGGCGGGTTCAGGCATGTCGCGCGGGTCGGCCATGCCGTCCATGTCTCGGAAACTGTAGCCCATCATGCACCCCGCACATGTTTGAGGAATGCTTGCTGATCGGCTCGACTCAGCGCACGGAAGGAGACAAGGGCATAGGCCTTCAGTTCTTCGCGGGTCGCATAGCCCGCCCAGAACTTGGCTTCGTCCATGATGCCAAAGAGGGCAGGACCGAGCGCGCCCTGTCGAAGATCGGCAAGTGCCGCCTCCATGACTTTGCAGGCATCAGCGGGATGGCATTCGGCAATTGCGAGCCCCAAAACCATTGCCGCTTTTGCGCGTTTATGATATGTTCCACTAACGAAAGAACTGTTTTTCTGTATCCCGGTAGCGTCTGCCCGCGCTCCGGGATTTTTCTTTTCTTCGTTTTTGTTCTTATCGCTGAGTTTGACATTTGGCGGATAAGCTATTGATGTTCCGTCGTGCGTTTGACGCGTCTCTTCTTGGTAACTAATTGATTTTGAAGGTTTGGCGTCGGCTTGAAAATCCGCGTGTCGGTGGTTCGAATCCGCCTCCGGGCACCACTTTTTCACCATGAAATTGTTGGATGCTACGTTCTGTAAGGCCTGATGCTTTATCGGAGTCTGGCAGTGCTGGTCCTGCGCTCGATCGCTTCTTGATAGGCCTGTGTAGAGAGACACAGATATCTTCAGTGATACCGGAAGAGGCCAGAACACCCCGGAAGAAGCCGGAAGGGCCAGTAAAATAAGGCGTTTAATGCCGTCGAGGCCCCATTGAGGCCACGCGACAGGGTGTCTTTCAGTAAGACCGAAAATGGCCGTTTAACGAGCGAGTGCGACACAGAGTTTTTCAGTAGCCGTGCGCTGTAACTTTTACAGGATAAGGATCCCCACGGCGACCAACCGAAATCGGGTGGCACATAGCAGGGAAATCTGGCCGAGTGCTTCCGATAGTCGCCGTAAGCTTGTCCTGTAGCCTTATTTTTAAAGGATTTAGCGCCAATGGGCGCAGATCAGGGCCTATCCTCTATCTTTCGTCGATCTGCTGACCTGAGCGCTATCTGACGATCTGCGTCGGGCATATGACGGCCTTTCAGACCTCGAATGACGGCAAGTTTTGTAGCCTCTCGCGCAGTCGGGAACATGCAAATCTGGCCGCGAGTTCGAAATTCTGTTGCATGTTCGAGATAAGCCCCTTTTTTTATTGATTTTCTCCGAGTTTTCGGCCCTGATCTTCACCCTCCGAACATGCAAATGATTTTCAACCAGTTCAGGGGGAAACTGGGGCGTTTGGGCTGGTATTTATGGGCTAGTAAATACCACTGGAGATACCATGAAGCACCCCGTACTGGCGAACATACCCGATGAGTACGAAGCCGAAGGTCCGTTTGAGATCCGCCCGGAATGGCCGGGATATGCAAACGATGACGATAGCTGGCAAGTAGCTCGTCCGACAACTAAGCAAGGGCGGTTGTCTGGCATCAGTCCCGGCGCAATTTGTGTTTGCGCCGATAAGGCGAGCGCCGAAGCTGTGCGTGACGCCCTAAACTCCTTCGATAATGTGTCCAGATCGCCCTTGGAGGTCACCGCATAATGGCTGATCACGAACTTAACGGCGATCGTTACATCGACCCTGAAGACGCCGAGAACATCGGCATCAAGGTCATCGAGATGGCCGATAGATGTAAGCGCATGGACATGGCTGTGCCCGGCGTTGAAGCAAGCTGGCATTTCGAGATGGATGACGTGCGCTATGCCGTCACCGTGTCGGTATCGAAGGATGCGCCACATGAGTGATCTGATGCCAATCTTTGACGCCGCTCTGGTCGCGAGCGGCACCCGTGCAAATGCCAAGACCTACAAGCCCGAGGAGCTGGAGCGCGCCCGCCGCGCTCTTGAGCGGACCATTGAGGCAATCGATCGAGCGCTTGGCTATCAGGTGATCGCCCGCGTCACGGTCAGTGGAGAACCGAAAGAAAAGACGAAAGGTAGCAGCGATGACCATAACTAAGGTGACTAACGCTGAAATCGAAGGACTGATCACTGCATTGAAGAAAGCCAGAAGTTCCGGAAAAGCCCCGGATTGGCGGGTCCTGCATTCGGCTATTTACTGGATTTCGCAGATCGGCGTAAAGCGCGAAGCCGATCCGGCAGTGACCGTTGCAGGGGCCTATCTCGCCGCGTCGGAGCTTATGGCGTGTGATCGCATCCCTACCGCCAGCGGCCGTGCCGAAGCTATTCGTGCGCTTATTCCTGAAGCGGCTAAGATGGCGCTGATCGCCCATGAAGAGCGCATCCGCCATGAAGAACGCGAAAAGTACATGAACCAGAGCCAAAAGGCGCATGCTGCCTCTGACGAATCTGGCAGTGACTGGATGGTCATGCCGCCGCGTCCGGCATCTCCCGTCAAGAAAGCTGAGCCCTCGAACACGGCGTCGGCCGTCAATCCTGCATCTCCGTTCACGGTGAACTTTACGGGTGACCGTGCGCGAGCTGTGCTCCAGCTGGAGAATAATAAAAGATCGGTCGAAAAAAAGAGGCGGTCTCTGAAGGAGTTTGGCCTCGCGTTTGCCAACCCGGAAGAATTTGATGGTTACGAGACCGCATGGCAGACCTACTTGGCCCGCCCTCCCAAGGAAAACTACACACAGCTGTACGTCCGGACGAAAAGCGGCACCTGCCTTCTTTGCGAAGAGCTGCACCTGTTCAGCAATATGGATCTAGGTCCTGCAATCCTTGGCGAAGACGGGTCTATCCTGATGTATGCAACGCATCGCAAGGCCAACTTCGAGGACGAATGGGATCTTCTGCCTCTGCCCACTGAAGAACATGCGGCCTGGGGGATCAACCTGATCTACATTCCGGCCAGTGAAGTCGCCGAGATCCGGGTGATGCACCCGTTCGACCCGAAAAAATTGGCCGAAAAAGCCTCCGAACAGGCCGAGGCCCCGTGATGTGTGAAGAAAAGCGCGCAGAGAATGGCCGACCATGCCGCCACGTCCGAGATCACCTGTCTCCAAATGCAACACCAGTCGGAAAATCCAATATGGCGAACAAGTATTTGCAGTGTCTCGTAAACGCAGTGGGCAGCTTGCGGCGCAAGATTGCCTTGTTTATTTGCCCCGATCTCGCCCACGAGAAGCTTCCTGTGGCAGTTGTAAACCACCGGCAGGAACAAATTGAAGTCCAAGTCCAGGAGGATACTGTCCACGTTCGCCTAAAGCCGCAGCTAGATGCGACAGCACGGCGATCCTGGGAGGAGTTCTTTGCCAAGCCAGGAGACCTCTCTATCAGAGAGCTATACGAGCTCGAACATCGAATTTTCTTTGCGCCGAGTGCGTTTGATGAGGCGATCATCTGGCTTAAAGAAAGCCGTGCTAAGGGCTGGAAACTACCAGAAGACCGCGAGCGATATATCGGCAATATGATCCTTCTTGCGTCAGCTATATCGTGAATTACGGGTAGCTATGTGCGATTGGCGTCGCACATAGCCGCAAATTTCCAATTCAGGACCTGTTCGTATCTCTCAGCAGGTTATCGATATAGATCTTCACCTCAGAGGGCCCATCATATGCCTTCGCCTTTTCTTCGATCCTCTGGTGTTGCTCCGTATCAAGTTCTTCTAGAGCTGCTTGAAGTATTACCCAATGCGCGGCCATTTTATAAAGTAGGCCACGTTGAACTGCTCCAATTTCTGCGATCATCTTATGAGTTAAATCGCGCTCTAATTCTTTGAGCGCCTTTTCCAGATATTTCTCTGTCAACATATCGAGGTATCTCCCTTTGCGTGAATTGCACTCATTTGACCCAAGATGAGTGAAGATGGGGGCGCAGAATCTGTAATTTTTTCAAACACGGAGAGGCTCCTTAAACGGGGGAAAAACCGCCGAGCGAGAAACCATCCACAGAACTAATCTTGCCCCGCCATAAACTGGCACCTTCACTGGGCAGCCGTGATCCATCCGGCGCAAAGTGCCGCGCGTCTCTTAGATGTATATACGTGACACGCGGCCGCTCCCTTTCGTCTTCGGTAGCTGTTTCTTCCATGTAAATCTTGGCCATGCCTCGGCATTCTTCGGCTAAATGCGCAATTACTTCATGACTATTCGGCCCCGATTTCGCAGATGAAAGCGAATTTGCTAATGCGTCGTAATAGGTACTAACATTAATAATTACCCCAGACACGATGCCACCTCCTATTGTTAAAACAACAGGGATTTGCAATCCATAGTCGGTGTATTCCACTAGCCGTTGGAGCAGGAAATCTTCTTCATCAACCAGCATGGTCGAACTAATTTCCGCATTCGAAGTTTTAGTATCATCTGATGTGCCACTTTCGCTCATCTCTTACTCCTCTCCGTCTAAAAACTGTCACTTCCGAGCTGGTCGAGCATGCGCTCCCAGCTCTTTTTTATTGGGTCAGCTGATGCGCTCCGAGTGCCCCCACCAACAAACACGGCCGATGATCCGCAGATCGTCAGGGTCACTGGAGCTTCTGAATTCCGGGCTGAACTCTGGATTATCTGATAGAATGGCGACCAAGCCTCTATCAACGTAGCTAACGCGCTTAATACGCGCTTCATCTCCAACCATTAGGGCGAATACGGGCGGTCGCGCTGTTCTGTAGTCTTTAGGTCTCGGACCGATCTCGCGCCGCCCCGTGTCTATCAACACTAGGTCTTTCTCTGAGATGGTCGGAGCCATGCTGTTGCCTCTGACGCGAGCCAGTACAGCATTATTCGGCGAGATCCCCATCCCGCGCAGCCACTCTCTTTTAAACGCGAGGTAATCAACAATGGATGCCTCACCGTTTACTATCCCGTTCCCTGCTGCCAGCTCTGCAGCGTGTAGTGGGATATTTACCAGATTATCGCTGTCGGATGGCGCGATAGCATCAGCGCCAATGGTTAGACTCTCGCCAAGGGCGTTAAGGATTGCATGTAGCCTTTCAAGCGAAGGGAAGCTTCCTTTTCGCAAGTTTTTCATAAGGGCATCACTGCTGCCGATACGCCTGGCGAACTGGGTCTCAGATTCGCTGCGATCGTGCAGGTATCCTTCGAGCCTCTTAACGAGGCTCGGCAGGAAATCCTCTTTGTTAAGTTCGCTCCACAACATTGCGCCAAGATAAGTTTATCTTGTCTGGATTAAAAGCGATATTTTTATCTTGAATGGGATAAGATTATCCGGCATCTTATCTACATGGCAAAAAACATCACCGAGCAACTCATGGAACTCTGCGCGCAACTGTCGCGCCATAAAAATATCAGCCACTGGCGGGTGTCGTACCTCGCCCGAGGCGACGGCCAATTCTTCAAACGTCTGGAAGCCGGCAAGGGCTGTACTGTCCAAACTGCTGATAACGTTGCGCAATGGTTTTCCGATAACTGGCCCGAGGATCTCGATTGGCCTGCGGATATCCCGCGCCTTCCCGTCAGCAAAAAGGACGCAGCCTGATGACGGACTGCATCATCCTTCTGGGCTGCCTTGTAGCCATTCTTATCTGGATCGCCCTGTTCCACGCCCTTGAGGTGCTGTGATGGCGGTCTGTGTCTCCCTCCCTTCGGTCGGTGGACCTCCGAAGGATCAGGGCCGCTCCGACGGCAAGAAGGCGGCAACGCCCGGCCGTCGGAGCGCGAATTCAAATCTTGGCAAAGTAGCCATCAGCAACGAGGAGGTCACCGTATGACGCACATGCCCATCCGGCAGATCAGCCGTATCTGCATCCCTGGCGTTTTGATCAGTCGGGCAGTCGAAGCAGCGCTATATCCTGTGGTCCTGGCAGGCCCGGAGCTTGCAAAGTTTCTTGAGCCGAAAGTTGCACGGCTTTCCGGCATTTCGGCCCCTTCACGTCTGCAATGTTGGCTGCGAGACGCAGGCCTCTGGCTGCTTGAAGACCCTGACAGCGAGGCTGGATCCACGGATGATCCCGAGAGTTCGGATCAAGATGATTTCGCAGCCGATATCTTGCGCAGAGAGCTTCGCGCACAGGCGCAAAGGCTTCCTCGGATGCCGATCCTTCCGGCTCGTATGAGCCATGAAATCGAGGAGGTCGTGAACAGCACCGAACACGTCCCTTACATGCTCGCCCAAGCAACCCCCGTCCGTCGGAGCGTGAACTATGATCCGCTCGTGGGGCGCGCGAGCCTCCGTTTCCAATTCGACGCGCAACCTGCCGGCGCGTCGATGTCCTCCAGGCTGCGCGGGTTCCTGTCCCTGACGCGTGCGGTCTGGGGGCGCTTTGAAGGCAGCCTGATTTCCGATGTCGTGGGGGTTGTGTGCCTCTTCGTCATCCTGTTCGGGGCGCTTTTCCTGCCCCTCGTTTTCAACTGATCGGTACGGAAAGGTCCACACCATGCCGAAACCCCACCTTATGCAAAAGACTATGGTCGCTGTTGCCGAGGTCGATACCTCGAACCGGCTGCGGCCCGTGACGGAGGCTGGTGTTGCCAGTCTGATCGCCTCGATCGAGGAGCTGACCGTCATGAAAGACCCGATCCATGTCCGCCAGAAGAAGGGCGGCGCGCTGGTGCTGATCGCAGGCGGTCACCGCCTCGAAGCCGCCAAGCGTCTGGGCTGGGAGGAAATCGAGGCCAAGATCTGGACGGATGTCACCGACGATTGGTCGCGCCTGATGGAGATCGACGACAATCTGGCCGGTGCAGAGATGGACCCGCTTGATACGGCGGTCTTCCTTGCCGAGCGTCAGCGCGTCTATGAGAAGCTGCATCCCGAAGCGAAACATGGGGGCATTCGGGGCAACCAGCACACCGGCGGTTGGCAAACGGACATTATGTCCTTTTGCCAAAGTACCGCGGAAAAGTTCGGCATCACCGACCGCCATGTCCGCCGTATGGTGGCCGCAGGCAAGCTGGGCCTGCCGGTGCCCCACAAGGTCGCCCGCAAGCCGCGCCCGGGCCGCGAGCGGATCACCGTCAGCCGCAAGCTCTTGGAGGGTCTCGGGGCCCATAGCGCCGCCCGTGGCCTGACCGAGAGCGAGCTGGCCAGTCGGATCCTCGAAGCCGTCATCTTCGGCCACGGCATCGACGCTCTTCTGCCCCATGGAGGCCCGCATGCCTGACACCGTGTTCACGCCCGCCAAACTGATCCGGCGGCTGACCGATCACCCGCCGCCCGCCAGACCCGAATGGCAATTCCTTGATCCCTGTTCCGGCACAGACTGGACCGCATTCACCCCCATCGCCCCCCTGAAGGACATCGACCATGACTGAGCATTCCACCATCCCGACCGGCCGTCAGACGATCAACGGCACCGAATATATGGCTGACACCAAGGGCGCACTCGTGCCCGTCTCGCTGATCAAGCCCGAGAACCTCCTCGAGGACGAGGTCGTGCGCAAGATTGCAGGTTATGCCTCTGATCTGTCTGCCCAAGTTTCCCGCTTCAAGGCCCATACCTTCGATGATCTGGGCGGTTTCGAAGCTCTCCTCCAGCAGGAATATAAGGTCACCAAGGGCGGTGCGAAGGGCAACAAGACTTTCATGTCCTTTGACGGTCTGATGAAGGTGCAGGTCTCGGTCGCCGACCGGATCGATTTCGGGCCGCAGCTGCAGATCGCCAAGGATCTGATGGACGAATGCCTGAACGAATGGGCCGCAGATGCCCGTGACGAGATCCGCACCATCGTGACCCGCGCCTTCAATACCGACAAGGAAGGCCAGATCAACCGCACCGAGATCTTCATGCTCCTGCGCCTCGACATCAAGGATGACCGCTGGCAGCGGGCCATGACGGCGATCCGCGATGCCATGCGGGTCGTGGGCTCGAAAACCTATGTGCGCTGCTACCAACGCGCCACGCCCGAGGCGGCGTGGGAAGCCATCACCATCGATCTGGCAAAGGCCTGAGCCATGACCCATCAGCTGCAACGTTCCATCTTCGCGGGGTGCCGCGAGCTTGGCCTCGACGAGGATAGCCGGCGTGACCTGCAGCTGCGGGTCACGGGCAAGGCCTCGCTCTCGGATATGACCGATGCCGAGAAGACGGCCGTTCTGTCCGAGCTGCGGAGCAAGGGCTTCCGGGTCCGCGCTGGAAAACGCCCGATGGCCAAGCGCGGCGATATCCGCTTTGCCCATGTACTCTGGCGGCTCCTCCATGAGGCGGGCGAAACCCGCGTGGCGGGATCGGCGGGCCTCAATGCCTTCATCCGCAAGCGCTTCGCCAAGACCTGGGGCGCGGCCCCGATCGACATCGACGCGATGACCGACCATGCCCAGATCGCCATGGTCATCGACGCGCTGAAAGCGTGGTGCGCCCGCGCGGGGGTATGCAACGAATGGTAGCGGGGTGTCCGGCTCTCGTCGCAAGTACAGCGCTTCCTACCTCATGGCCAAATATCTGACAGGTGTCACAGCGACCGCTGATGCTATTGTCGGTAGTAACGGGTATGACGATGGCGATGACTATGAAACCTACTGGCCTGACGTGAGTGTCGGCGCAGGGTGGGCATTCGGAAGCTTTGCCCTAGGGCCCATGTGGATGAACTCCACCACCACTGATCCTGTCGTTATAAACCCCTCCAACGCCTATGACACTGTCGAAGTCATCACGGCCTGTGAAGCAGCGGGCGTGATCAGTATCGCGGGCCAAGAGTTTACGCCGACGGTAGGTGCATTGCAGCGGATTACCGTCAGCGTATCGCGGACCTCGGATCCTCTTTTCTTCGCGCGAGTTTCGGGCGCCGTCCAGATTGTGAGCGTCCAGCTTTACGATAGCGAGATACCGCGCATTCTTGTTGCCAATGGCGGACGAAATGGGGCGCGATCTTCGTCATGGGCAGGGGGGGCTTCATTCTTCAGCCCGATCTATGCGCTGCCGTTCTATGATGCGGATCTCTACTTCATCGAGCTTGGCGTGAATGATGCGGGCAATGTGTCTTACAGCACATATGAGACGCAGATGCGCTCGATCATCACTGCCTGCCTGAACTCTGGCGATGTAGTTCTTGTCTCTTCGATAAAGGATCCGACTCAGGGTGAGGGCCCTGCGTGGCCCGGATTTCGTGAGGTCATTCACCGGCTGGCTGCAGAGTTCCAGCTTCCGGTGATCGATATGGCCGAGCGCTTTGGCAATGATCCCGCAGCATTCATGACGGATCCCGCGCACCCTAACTTCTATGGCCAAGGCGACAAGGCGATTGCCTACGCCTCCTTCCTTCAAAATATCTGAGGCACCCAATGAACAGTAGCATTATCCTGCCCACCGCGCGTTTCTCCGCATCGCGCGATTATGTTCTTCCCATCTCCGCTGATGGTATCGAGTATCTGAACTTCTTCTCTGGCGGGGTTCGGAACTTTGGGCGCAATCTGATCCGGAATAAGGCCGGTGCGAAAGTCGTTGGGTCACCTGCGGCTGGCACAGGGTATGGCATCTTCAAGGCTGGAGCCAATTTCATAGAGACCGCGCTCGTCGGTCAAGTCGAGCGGACCTATATCCTCGCGGCAAGCGTGCCGTCTGGAAGCCCGATGATGATGGGGTCTTATGCTGGCGAGTCTGATCTGCCTAATCGCGGGGATGCTCTTTATATGAATGGCAGTGGCAGCATTACCTGCAGCGTCACGCAGGTGAACGGGGGCGTTTATTCCGGCGTGAATGCAACAGCTGCGATCTCATCGCTCAATGCGTGGAAGGTCGTTGCGTTGAGGGCAACGGCAAGCCAGATGCAGGCCATCAACCTCGCCACAATGGCTATCGACAGCGAGACACCAACCGGTGCGATAATTGCAACCACGAAAAACCTGCGTATCGGCTCAAACTACCCATCGTCGGCAAGCTCTACGCCCGTCGAGATCGCTGCAGCTATGGCCGCATCGCGCTGGATGACCGATGACGAGCTGGTTCTGATGTATGGGCGCATCCAGATCGCGCTGTCACAAGACGGCATTGTTGTGTGAAATCAGGGTATGGCCACGCCTATACCTTGCAGCTTTGTGAGCTGCCCATTCGCCTTGTTCCCGGGATCTTGATGGGCTTCTTGCTCCCCACTGGGCTTGATATACAACTTACGAGCTTCCGATTTAGGCCGAAAATATCGCGAATAACGAACTGTTTTTCTGCCAAAGACATCGATCCAACTTGTTCGAAAATCTATACGAAGTGTCTCATCGGACGCCATTTTACATGAATGATGGCAATTGCCCTGACGACTAGCAGTTGGGTTTAAGATGGAGAAACTGTGATTGACCCAAGAGAAGCCGGCGACGTCGTCGTAGCTGCCTGGGAACACGGAGGTTTCGACTGTGACTAATGACGCCGGAGTGCTGCCATAATTCTTGACTTGAAACGATAGCGCTCCCCCTGTGTCCATGGCGGGTTCCTCAATGCCTACATAGGCACGAAGTTGATCCATCCCTGTTCGCCGTGTCCATTTGAATGTTCTGTTTGTCAGTATATATGTGCGCACCACCAGTAAGGTCCCTATCAAGGAGAGAAAACTCCCGCCGACAGCGACCCATAGTGAATAAGTGGCAAGTATTAGGTTCTGCTCGGCTCGTTCTTCAGCTCGTTCTTCACGAGCTTTAGCTTCACGATCCTCCAACACTAAGATCGGAACGTGCGGGGGAAGTTCTTCCGAACGCATTGTGCCATCGATCGGCCGTTCAACGGCCTCTTGTGCTTGCAAGCTTGCACTGTGTGTTACCAAAAGTGCCGCAGCGATCACTGCCCTTAGGAGACGCATCACTAATTTTCCATGCCGAAGATCAACATTTGTAATTTCACCGTCGAAAGCGTGGCCGTCAATTTACTTATAGAAAATCGGCAAATCATAGGGGCCGATAGAACTAAGGGAACAAAAGAATTCCACGTCGTCCACCGGCCATTAAAGCGGGCATGAACACCTACGTTAAAGAAAATCGTTTGCTGCAATTATCCGTGTCCCAGACTGAAAAAGTCCGTGTCGCGCTACAGCCTGAATCGTTGCGCTGCTGCGTTTGGCGAGCGCCAAGGCGGTTTGCACAGAGGCATTGATCGCGGCCGTCTGTCGGGCGCAGAGGGCGATCGTGCGCGGCGCTGGCCTTTCGGAAGGTTCCGGCAAAACGGTCTTGAGAGGTCAGCTTTGCACGGCGTTTGATATCGCTGTTTATGTGGTGCTTTTGCTTTGCTGGCCAAGCCGTGTCTTGGCGACCTGTGCGGTGATCTTCGCGATCTGGCGGAGAAGCGGTACCATATAGGAGCTGCGCCGCCAGATCATACCGATCTGCCGTCCCGGTTCGGGGGTGTCGGCGAGGGGGATCAGGCTCATGACGGCGCTGGCCGCCATCGGGCCTTCAGTGGCGAGCTTGGGTAGCAGTGTAATTCCCATGCCCGCTGCTACCATCTGGCGCAGGGTCTCGAGGCTGGTGGCGCGGAAGCCCTCGATCTCGTCAAGGCCCCAGCGGTTGCACAGGCTGACCGCCTGATCGCGCAGGCAGTGGCCATCTTCCAGCAGCATCATTTCCTCGGCCCCCAGATCGGCGAGATATAGCGGCCCGCTATGCGCCAGCCGATGGCCTTGCGGCACAGCCAGCAGGAAGGGTTCCTCGAAAAGTGGCTGGGTCTGGAGGGTCGGATCCTCGATCGGCAGTGCCAGAAGGGCGGCATCCAGATCACCACTGCGCAATAGCCCCAGAAGCGTTTCGCTTTTCTCTTCAAAGAGCTGCAACTGCAGCTTGGGGAATTTGCGCGCGATTTCGGGCAGCAGGGCCGGAAGAAGATAGGGGCCAAGCGTCGGGAATGCCCCAAGCCGCAGGCGGCCCGTATCGGGGGCGCGGTTGCGTTCGGCGATGGCGCGGATATCGCGGGCCTCGTCCAGCATCTTCTGCGCACGGGCCACGATTTCCTCGCCCACCGGGGTCAGCAACACCTGCCGTTTGCTCCGCTCGATCAACTGGACGCCAAGGCTTTCTTCGAGCTTGCGCAGCTGGGTCGAGAGAGTGGGCTGGCTGACATTGCACATCTCTGCCGCACGACGGAAATTCCGCAGGCGGGCCAGTTCGACCAGATATTGGAGTTCGCGCAATGTCATGGGCAAAGACCTGTGACATTTACCGGCGCAAGTAAAGAGGCCAGAACAAGGCGCATAAAAAACCGCGGTCCTGACGGGCAGAACCGCGGCCTTTACCGTGAGTGGTGCACGATTACGCGGCGACCTCTTCTTTTTTCGCGGCGGTTTCTGCCGGAACAGACGTGCGGATCAGGTGGTCGAAGGCGCCCAAGGCCGCCGTTGCCCCGAGCCCCATCGCGATGACGATCTGCTTATAGGGCGTGGTGGTGCAGTCACCGGCAGCAAAGACGCCATCCATCGAGGTTGCGCCATGCGCATCGATGATAATCTCGCCACGCGGGCTCAGATCGACGGTGCCTTTGAGGAAGTCGGTATTCGGCAGCAGGCCGATCTGCACGAAGATGCCTTCGAGCGCGACATGGTGGTCTTCGCCGGTGGTGCGGTCGCGATAGGCCAGACCGTTCACTTTGGTGCCGTCACCGGTGACTTCGGTGGTCAGGGCGTTCATGATGATCGTGACGTTCGGCAGGCTGCGCAGTTTGTCCTGCAGCACCTGATCGGCACGCAGCTTGGTGTCGAACTCGATCAGCGTCACATGCGCCACGATGCCCGCAAGGTCGATTGCCGCCTCGACGCCCGAATTGCCGCCGCCGATCACTGCCGTGCGCTTGCCCTTGAACAGCGGGCCGTCACAATGGGGGCAATAGGCCACGCCCTTGTTCTTGTATTCGTTCTCGCCGGGCACATTCATCTGACGCCAGCGGGCACCGGTCGAGAGGATCACCGATTTGGACTTCAGAACGGCGCCGCTTTCCAGCGTGACCTCAACCAGATCCCCCTTGCGGGCAAGACCGGTTGCGGTTTGCAGGTTCATGATGTCCACGTCATATTCCTTGACGTGCTGTTCCAGCGCCGTGGCCAGTTTCGGGCCTTCGGTATGCGGCACCGAAATCAGGTTCTCGATGGACATGGTATCCAGCACCTGACCGCCGAAACGCTGGGCGGCCACACCGGTGCGGATACCTTTGCGGGCGGCATAGACGGCGGCAGCGGCACCGGCGGGGCCACCACCGACCACGAGCACGTCGAACGCATCCTTGGCATTGATCCTGGCGGCGGCCTTGTCTGCCGATCCGGTATCGATTTTCGCGACGATCTCGCCCAGTTCCATCCGGCCCTGTCCGAAGACCTCGCCGTTCAGGTAGACGGTCGGCACGCTCATCACCTCGCGGGCGTTGACCTCGTCCTGAAAGTCCGAACCGTCAATGGCCACATGTTTTACATTGGGGTTCAGCACGGCCATCAGGTTCAGCGCCTGCACCACATCGGGGCAGTTCTGGCAGCTTTGCGAGAAATAGGTTTCGAAGGTGAACTGGCCGTCGATCTCTTTGATCTGGTCGATCAGCTCCTGTTCGACTTTCGGCGGATAGCCCCCCACCTGCAAAAGCGCCAGCACCAGCGAGGTGAATTCATGGCCCATCGGCAGGCCTGCGAAAGTCAGCGAAATATCGACCCCCGGCGAGGTCAGGCTGAAGGAGGGCTTGCGGGTATCGGTGCCATCAACGGCGACCGACACTTTGTCATTGAGTTCCGCGATCTCGGTCAGCAGCTCGACCATTTCGGCAGAGCGGGCCGTGTCATTGGTCGAGGCGGTCAGAACGACCGGACGCACCAGCCGTTCGAGATAGGCGGAAAGTTGGGTCTTGAGCGTGCTGTCGAGCATGGGAGAACTCCGAATGTCTGGGGGAGGACCAAAACGTGCGCTCTGCGTCCTTGCGGCGCAGCGATCGGCATCGAGCTTTGGCGGGGGAACCTCTGCGCAAGGAGCGCAGAGGCGATGTTTGTGATCCTGACGGATCAGATTTTGCCGACGAGTTCGAGCGACGGTGCGAGGGTTTTCTCGCCTTCTTTCCATTTGGCGGGGCAGACTTCGCCCGGATGCGCGCGCACATATTGTGCAGCCTTGATCTTGCGCACGAGGTCGGAGGCATCACGGCCGATCCCTTCTGCGGTGATTTCCATCGCCTGGATCACACCATCGGGGTCCACGATGAAGGTGCCACGATCTGCCAGACCTTCATCTTCGCGCATCACTTCGAAATTGCGGGTGATCGCGCCGGTCGGGTCGCCGATCATCGCATATTGGATCTTCACGATGGTATCGGAGGATTCGTGCCATGCTTTATGGGTGAAGTGGGTGTCGGTCGAGACCGAGAACACTTCCACGCCCATTTTCTGCAGCTCGGCATAATGGTCGGCCACGTCGCCCAGTTCGGTCGGGCAAACGAAGGTGAAATCGGCAGGGTAGAAGAAGAACACTGCCCATTTGCCCGCGATATCGGCGTCGGTCACGTCGATGAATTTGCCTTGCTTGAAGGCTTTGGCGGCGAACGGTTTGATCTTGGTATTGATGAGAGCCATTGTCGTGTCCTCGTCTTTTGGTTTGGGAGGCCGGTTCTTTACGATCCGGTTCGGGATTTAACCCTTGGACGCACATTGTCACGTTCCGCAGATTATATGAAATTGATTGTTCTGCTAGTTTTGATAGCTTTTATCTATCGTGCCTTCCTCCGGCACGGCGCAGGCGGCCAGCAAGGGAGCCAGCTCATGCGCGGCATGGATCAGCTTGGCATCCTCGTGCCGTGCCGCCACCAGCATCAGCCCGACGCCGGCATGGGGCAGCGGCAGGGATATCGCACAACCGTCGATCACATTGGCCAGCGACGTGTTGCGCAGCGCCAGCTGGTTGAGGCGGTTGAACGCCTCTTCGTCCTCCAGCGCCGAAAGCTGCGGCGGCAGGATCGGCGTGGTCGGCAGCACGATCGCGCGGCCCAGAAGCTCGCGCTTGGCGCTGCGGGCGATCGTTTCGCGCAAGAGCAGGCTACGGGCGTAATCGGGTGCGGTGACCTCATCGGCGCGCGCCATGCGTTTTGTGACACGTGAATCAATACGGTCGTGGAGTTCGGCATATTCGCTTGCGTGATGGAGCCGCGATTCGACCGCCGAGAAATGCCAGATCTCGAGCTGGCGATAGAGGTCGAGGAACGGTAGGTCCATTTCGATGATGCGGTAGCCCGCCTCCGTCAGCACCTCCCGCGCATCCTCGAAGGCCTCTGCCACCTGCGGGTCCAGCGCATCGCGGCCAAAGCTGCGCGGCAGGATCAGTTCTTGCGGCAGTTCGGCCTCATCATAGGGGGCATCGCGCAGCACTTCCATCGCGGCATGGAGGGTCAGCGCATCGCGTGCCATCACCCCAACGCTATCCAGTGTATGTGACAGCGCTACGGCACCGTCGCGGGGCACATCGTCAGCGGTGGGTTTGAAGCCGATAATCCCGCAAAACGCCGCAGGAATGCGCAGCGAGCCGCCCGTATCCGTGCCAAGCGCGATATCGGCCACGCCCCGCGCCACAGCGGACGCCCCGCCCGAGGTCGACCCTCCGGCAATCGCACCCGCGATCAACGGTGTCAAAGGGGTGCCGTAATGCGGGTTCTGCCCGAGGCCGGAATAGGCGAATTCTGTCATATTGGTGTGGCCGACAAGCCCCGCGCCTGCCGCACGCATCCGCGCGACGGCAAGGGCATCTTTTGTCGCCAGCGGGCGGGTGTCACGGGCTTTGGAACCCGCGCGCGTCTGGTAACCCTGCACATCAAAGAGGTCCTTGACTGCCACGGTCAGACCGTCCAGCGGCCCGTCCGATGGCCCGGGCACGGGGCCTGTGAAGACCTGAGTGAAATCGGGCGCTTTGGCACGGGCGCGGGCGAGGGTCAGCGGATCGGAGGTCATAGCGGCACTTTCGGCTGTCGGCAGAGCTGATCGGTGCGGACCGGATCTGCCAGAGAAATCTGCCCCGATTTGTGAGCCAGCTTTCCTGTGAAGTCCAGCCCTCCCGCCTTGTGCACAGACAGGCCCGAGTAAGAGGTGGCCCGAGTAAGAGGCGGCCCGAGTAAGAGGTGGCCCGAATAAAGCATGGCCGAGCGCAGAAAGGTCAAAGGGCAGGTCTGCGGACCTGCCCCCTGCGTCGGTCAGTCTTTTGCCGGTGCCATCTCGGGCGGTGGGGTCGGGTCCGCGCCGTAAAGATCGCCGGGCAGTTCGGGCGGCATGGCATGGTCGGCCTCGTCGTCATTGCGATAGATCTGGTTGTGGCGGTAGATCATCAGCGTGTCCCAACGCAGCGCCTTCAGAAGCCCGATCAGGATCAGGAAGCACACCACCGCGAAGGGGAAGCCCGCGACCACGGCCGCCGCCTGTAGCGCGTTCAGCCCGCCCGCGATCAGGAGCACCGCCGCCACGCAGCCTTCGGTCACGGCCCAGAAGATCCGCTGGATCTTGGGCGGGTTCGGGTCGCCGCCTGCGGTCAGCATGTCGATCACGAAGGAGCCCGAATCCGAGGAGGTGACGAACCACATCACGATCAGGATCATCGCGAAACCGGAGGTGAGGTTCGACATCGGGAAATAGTCCAGAAGGGCGAACATGGCCTGCCCGTAAGCCTGTCTGGTGGCCTCGACCAGCGTGTTATCCCCGCCCAGCGAGATATTCAGCGCGGTGCCGCCAAAGGCGCAGAACCAGAAGAACATGATCGAGCTCGGCAACAGCATCACCCCCAGCACGAATTCGCGGATGGTGCGCCCGCGCGAGATCCGTGCGATGAAAACCCCCACGAAGGGCGACCAGCTGACCCACCATGCCCAGTAGAAGATCGTCCAGCTGTTCTGCCATGTGCTTTTTTCATTATAGGCTTCGGTCCACGTGGCCCAGCTGATGAAGTGCGAGATGTAATCGCCATAGCTCTGCACATAGAGATCAAAGATGAAGATGGTGGGGCCGACGATCAGCATGAACAGCAAGAAGACCATCGAGAGGCCGATATTGAGGTTCGAGAGCCGTTTGATCCCCGCATCAAGCCCCGCCACGACTGAGATGGTCGCCGCAAGCGTGATCAGGGCGATGATGATGACCTGTGTCAGGATCGACTGTTCCCAGCCGAACAGATCGCCCAGACCTGAATTGATCTGCATTGCCCCGAGGCCCAGCGAGGTCACGATGCCGAACATGGTGCCGAAAACGGCAAGGATATCCACCGCATCGCCCCATTTGCCGAAGATGCGCTCGCCCAGAATGGGATAGAGTGCCGAGCGGATGGTCAGTGGCAGCCCCTTGCGGAAATGGAAATAGGCCAGTGCAAGCCCGATCACGGCATAAATCGCCCAGCCGTGGATGCCCCAATGCAGGAACGAGATGACCATCGCCTGTTTGGCGGCCTCTTCGGTTTCGGGCGTGCCGACCGGCGGTGCGAAATAGTGGTAAAGCGGCTCTGCAACCCCCCAGTAGATCAGCCCGATGCCGATGCCTGCCGAAAACAGCATGGCGGTCCAGCTGAACAGCCCGTAGGCAGGTTTTTCATTCATCCGTCCAAGCCGGATATCGCCGAAGCGGCCAAACGCCAGATAGATCGCGGCGATGACGAAGAGATTCATCTCGATAATGATCGTCCAGCCGAGATTGGTGGCGAACCATGTCTGCAAACCGCCGAAAAGGGCATTTGCCTGATCGTTAAACAGCGCGCCATAGATGATGAAGCCGACGATCAGAATCGCCGAGACCGAAAAGACGCGTTTATGAACCTTTGGAAAGAACAGCAGGCGTTCCTGCTGGAGATTATCTGCCATATCTGGCCTGTCCCTTTGTTTTCGCTTGTTGTTTTGGCGTGTCTGCGCGCCGCTCGGGACGCGGCGCTCCAGACAGGGCAACAAACGGGGGCAGGTTGGGTTCCGCAAAAAGCTCACAAACCCTCACCGCCATGTGAGGGCGCGGCTTGGCGGGCGGTCTTACTCGCGGGAGATATCGACCACCACCGACAGACCGGGCACCAGCTTTTCGGCCCCGTCCTGTCCCGCATCAATCGTGATCCGCACGGGCACGCGTTGGGCGATCTTGGTGAAATTGCCGGTGGCGTTCGAGCTTGAAAGGACCGAGAATTCCGATCCGGTGGCGGGCGAGAACCCTTCCAGATGGCCGGTAAAGGCTTTGCCGCCAAGCGCATCGACCGTGAAACGCACCGGCTGCCCCAGCGCCATGCCCTGCAGCTTGGTTTCCTTGAAGTTGGCAATGACCCAGACATCCGTGCCCACGAGGCTCATCAACGTGGTGCCTGCCGCCACATATTGCCCGCCGCGCACCCCGATCTGGCCCAGCCGACCGTCTATCGGGGCGGTGATGGTGGTGTGTTCAAGGTTGATCCGCGCCAGTTCCAAGGCGGCTTGTGCGCTTTCGACGCTGGCTTGCAGGGTCTGGGTGTCCATCTTGACCGATTTCAGATCCTCTTCCGCAACATGGCGGGCGGCAATGGCCTCTTCCAGCGAGGCTTTGGCCTGTTGCAGGGCAAGCTGCGCGTCATCGGCATCCGATTGCGAGAGGTAGCTCTTGTCTTTCAGGCGCGAGGCGCGCTGCCATTCGCGCTCGGTGGTGGCCACCGAGGCCTGCGCGGAATCCTGCGAGGCCTTGCGGGATTCAATCGTGGCCTCGGCCGAACGGATGTCTTGGGTGTTGTTGGCCAGCGCGGCTTTGGCGGAATCCAGATTGGCCTGCGCCTGATTGAGGGCCTGCACATATTGCCGGTCATCGATCTTGGCCAGCACATCGCCTTTTTTCACCACTTGGAAATCCTGCACCGGAACGTCGGTGATGAAGCCCGAAAGCTGCGGGGCGATCGAGGTCAGGCGACCGCGGATATAGGCATCATTCGTCTGTGCGACAGAACTGCGGAAGGGGGGGATCTGCCATGCATAGAGGATGATCGACAGGCCGATCAGTCCGAAAGCAAGAGCGATAAGCGAGGGAAGGTAACGTTTTACGGACATTGGGGACTCATGCGGTTTGCGTCTGGAGACGCTCTTGGCGTTTGGTCCAGAGATAGTGGAGGATCAGGCAGGCCAGCGTGGCCAGAGCCAGATAATTGAGGGCGCGGAACGCATCGGCATAGGCCAGCACACTGGCTTGCACGCTGACACTGTTGGACAGGGCCGTCAGGGCCTCGGCCTTGATGATGGTGGGGTCCGCCGAGGTGGTGGCGTAAAGGGCCTTGAGCTGGGTCATCGTGCTGGTGACGATGGGGGCACCATCCCTCAGTTGCTCGTTCAGCAGTTGCGTATGCAGATTGGTGCGCAGCTGGACCATCGAGCGGAAGACCCCCGATCCGATCACCGCGCCAAGGCTCTGGCTGGCCAGAAAGACGGCAATGAAACTGAGCAGGTAGTTCGGGCTGCGCTTGAAGGCGCTCATCACCCCGTTGGCCATAGCCGTCGGTAGGAAGATCGTCGAGGCAAAGCCCAGCATGGCCTGACTGAGGAAGAACTGCTGCGGGCCGTATTGTGCTGTCACGCGTGTATCCATTGCCAGCCCGACCGCCATCATCGCCAGCGCGGCCATGTGCATTTCGGGCATGCGCTCCATCTTGAAGGTCAGGGCGCAGACGATCCCCCCCGAGATGGTGGCGATGGTCACGATCAGGAACAGAAGCTGCTCCTGGTCATTGCTGTAGCCCAGCGTGTTCAAAAGGCGTGGAATGCCAACGGTCTGTTCGCTCAGCAGCATCCGCATCAGAAACAGTGCCGCAGCAAGCCGCAGGATCGGCCAGGAGGCCAGCCAGCGCAGATCGATCAGCGGGCGCTCGCGTTTGAGCTCTATCGCCACGAAGGCGGTGAGGCAGGTGACAGCCAGCGCGGCGACGCCGCCCAGCCATGTCGCATCGGTCCACCATACGGTGGTGCCCCAGAAAAACAGCACCACGATCGACCCGAAGCCGATGGCCAGCAACCCGAAGGTCAGCACATCCATCACCGAAATAACCGGTGCGCGCGGCATGGGGGACAGCGGCAGGATGTAGATCAGCGCGATCATCAGCAGCGAAAGTCCGAATTCCATCTGCCGGAGCGAGAGGAAGTTGAAATGGTGATAGAGGCTGGGCGAAATTGCATAGGCCAGCGGAGTGCCGACCAGAATGAAGGTCATGACCAGTGGCAGGCCCAAGGTGGTTTTCTTGGGCAGGGGCATGATCTCCAGCATGTAGAGCACCGCAACCGAGGCCAGCGGGGCCGAGGCGCAGCCTGCGAAGAATTCGACCACGATGGCGCTATGCAACCCGTCCACCCAGAGGGTCGCGAAGTTGATCAGCGCAAAACAGGCCACCGATAGAATGGCGAAATTGCGCAGGCCGTATTGGGTGCGCAGTTTGACCAGCATCAGCGACAGCGAGGCGCGGGGGATCATATAGGCCGCCGTCAGCCATAGGGCCTCGGTCTGGCTGGCTCCGAGGTCACCGGCAATGCGTTGCGAATTGGCCGTTACGAACCCCTGGCTGAGCGACATGGCGATGGCCACGCAGATGGACGCCGTCACATATCCCAGAACATGCAGGCGCGGCTTCGGCTCGAAGGGCGGCGGCGGGCGCTGCTCTTTGGGCGAGGGGTCGCGCGGGTTCGGGTTCACACCCGGGATATGTAGATGCGGTGTCTCAGACATTTTTTGCCATATCGTCCAGATTGACGTGCAGACGTTGCACCAGCTCGTAAAGCTGGGCGAATTCCTCGTCGGACAGGTTGTGGAACAGGTCGTGCCGCAGCGTATTCGTGTATTGCAGGATATCGGCGGCCTTATCTTTCGACAGATCGGTCAGGAACACGCGCCGCACACGCCGGTCGCCCTCGACAGCGCGCCGTTCGATGAAACCGGTCTGTTCCAGACTGTCCAGCGTGCGGTTCAGGGTCGGGGTTTCGATGCGCAGGGCCTCGGCAAGCTCGGTCTGGCTGCTGCCCTCATTACGGGCGATTTGTAGCAATGCTTGTGCGCGGGCAAAGGTCAGACCCAACGCGCTGGCACGGGCGTCAAAGGCCTTACGCAAGCGGCGGTTTAAAAAAACCATACTGTTCAAGACCATACGGTCATCAAGGCGGGTCATGGCGCTCCTCTGGGTTAGCACTCTAACTATTAGCAAGCTTATTTAAGGAAGGTGTATATCTTTTGCGTGTTTTTCCAATGCCAAACTTCGGGAAAAACGGTGCACTTATGCAGACGCATTGCGCGCGCAAGGCACAATGCTGCAAAAATGGTCAGGGTGTGAAGTTGGCCGTGGCCAGCGCCAGCCCGTCGATCACGGCAGTGAACGCTTCGGCCTTGCGTAATTGGGCGTTGGGGCAGATCGATTGTGCCTCTTCGGCGACAAGCGCCATCAGGCTGGAGCCGCCTACCAGCACCACCGCATCCAGCATTTGCGGGGCCAGTTGTGCCTGCATCAGCGTCTGGTAGATCGCATTGCGCAGTGCTTCCTGATGCTGGCTGAGCGCGGCGTTGAGCATGCCACGGGTCAGGCGGACCTCGAGCTTGGGCTCGATCATGCCCATTCGGATGGCGGCCTGTGCGGCGTTCGAATTTGCCGCGATCTTGCCGCTTTCAACGGCAAAGGCCAGTTCATGGCCAAGCTGTTCGTCCACCACCCGCGCCAGACGCCCGATGCGCAGCGGGTCCAGCGCGTTGCGCGCCATATCGGCCACGAGGCGACGGGTTTCCGGCGTGTAGACAAAGGGGATCTTTTCCCAGCGCGACAGATCGACATAGATCCCGCGCGGTACGGGCAGGGTGCCGTCGCCCATCTCGCGTTTCAACGTGCCGCCCAGACCGAGTTCGGGCATCGCGCGGGCCAGCGAAAGCGCATGGTCGAAATCGGTGCCGCCCAGCCGGATGCCGTGGCTGGCGAGGATGCGGATCTCTTTTCCCTCGCGACGGTAGACCGAGAAATCCGAGGTGCCGCCGCCGATATCGATGATCAGTCCGGTCTCGCTGGCGCGTTCGGAATGGCCTGCCGCCAAGGCGGCCGCTTCGGGCTCGGGCAGGAACCGCACCGTCTCGAAACCCGCCGCCAGATAGCAGGCGCGCAGATCGGCTTCGGCGCGGGCATGGCGTTGGGGGTCGTCGTGGAAGGCCACGGGGCGGCCCGAGAGAACCTCGGTGAAACGCACCCCCGTCTGGGCTTCTGCCTCCTCGCGCAGGCGGATCAGGAAAATCGTGATGATCTGGGCAAGGCTTTGCCGTTTGCGGCCAATGCGCCGTTCCTCGTGCAGAAGCTCCGTGCCCAGAACGCTTTTGAGCGCCCGCATATAGCGTCCGGCATCGCCTTCGATCAGCGCCTCGCCTGCCGCGCGCCCGATCCGCATCTCGCTGCCGTCTTCGGGAAAGAACACCGCCGTGGGCAGGGTGTCCTGCCCGTCTTCCACGGTCAGGCGGCGGATGCCGTCAGTCTCCAAGACGGCAAGGGCGCTATTGGAGGTTCCGAAGTCGATGGCAAGGCAGGGCATGGGCGTCTCTTTCAGGCAGGTGCGCGCCACTGTTCAAAGCGGCGGAACATGCCAGCTAATGAGTTCATCGCGCTCTGGCAAGAGGCCGCGAGAGAGATACAAAACTTCCCCCGACGCAGATCGGAAAGGGGCTTGCATCGCGGCTGTCGCTTCTATATCCACTCCCCCACTACGCGGGCGTTGTGTAGTGGTAAGACCTTAGCCTTCCAAGCTAATGACGCGGGTTCGATTCCCGCCGCCCGCTCCAATCCTCCTGAAATACCGTTTGTTTTACAGGGCTTTGCTCCTGATATGTCCCACGCTGAAACGGGCCGTGGGACAGTATTTTTTATAGTATGTTTAGACTTTAGAATGGTCAGCAGCGGATTTTTTCACAGAGGAATGCCCTTCTTTTATTCTAAAGCGTTTAGCGCAGTTTCGGCGTCAGGTTGATCAAGCATGCGAAGTTGGTTGCGCTACTAATGACGGCTACAGTCATTATTTACGATGGTGTCATCCAAGAGTGCAAATGGGGCCATTAGGCGGAATTGGCCGACGATAGGATGGCTCATCATTTCCTTCGCGAGTTGAGCAGGCAAAATGGTAGCGATACATCCTGATGATTCGAGCTAATTTTCCTTTGCTTTGTTCAAAGAAAGCATCGCGTACCAATAATTTTAAGAAAATGGTTGGGCGCCAGTGTTTTATCCATTTGTTTTAAATATGTTTTTGGATAGTTGAAAATTAAAAAGCGGCAATTGTTGTGTGTTCAACAATTGCCGCTTGGTATTAGTTTGCTTGTGTCGCCTGTTACTGCACTTTGTGCATAGCGTTTTTTTAACTCAGTGGAAATTAAAAATCGATTAATGAACCATTGAGGCGGCGATTTTCAGAGTGGTATCTGATGATCTGCACAGTAACTTCATCTCCTTCTTCAATTTGATCGAAAACTTCATTTTTGTTTCGGCCAAATTCAGAGTGGTGTATTAGGCACGATAGTTCCGGGGTTATTTCGATGAAGATCCCGTAGTTCTGTATTGAAACGACCTGACCCTTATGAAGTGTTCCTGGTGCATACACAGTGTTGAGTTTGTTAATTTCAGAAAGGACTTCGTTTTTCTCTTCTTTTGAGTGAACAAAGTCGTGTAGCTCATTAAGTTTGCTTTGGTGTGACCATGTGGGAGTTTCTTGCAAAGCCTGATTGCGCAAGAAATAATCACGGCTGAAGGCTACTAAGTAGTCAACAAAGATGGAGCTGTTGGCCAGCGCTGCTTCCTTGGTATCTTTGCGTACAGCCCCTGCACCGACTAAATTATCGGCAATTTTTTTCGCGGTAGAGCTGTCTCTGAAGAACGTGTCTTCCGAGACCATCGTAAGGTAGTTGATATTTCTTAGCATTTCTATGTGTGTAAAGCCTGACGCAGTAAGGATCACGAGATCATCAGATCCGGCGTCGTCTGTTAAGCCTTCTGGCATTACTAGTTTTTTCTTAACCAGGGACTGTAATTCTTTCAGCGTTCTATCCCTAGCATGTCCAATGCTTTGCATTGCCTGTGTTAGGGTCTCTACCTTGTGATATCCTTTAACATTATTTGGACCGACTGTGGAGAAATGAGCTTTGAGCCATTGCAAGATATCCAATCGAACAAACGGGTCCGGTAAGTCGTCGTGTCCCACGGAATGAAATAAGTTTATTAACCTTGAATGATCATCGCTGAAGTATTTTCGGTTTCCTTTCAAAAGGACACGATAGGCGAGGTGCGTGGGTAATTTGTACTCGCCATTTGTAAAGCGCATGGTCGTAATTTGATCACTGGTGAGGTGACCTGATTTGCAAAAATCCAGGACAATCTCTAATCCGCGACGAATATTTCTCCCAGCTAGGCCTTTAATAATAGATTTGACATTTCTGTCTTGGAAAAGTGTTGTGATGATGCATCGCATGAAGTTCGCGACTTCATCGCGAGCGCAGCTGATCATCATTCCGTTTGTCGTTGTAAACCTGAAGTCAGTTTCGTTATCTCCTATTGAACGCATTAAGTAATCCATTCTTTTTTGGAGAACTCGTTCGAGAAGTGGTGGTTCAATTCGGAAAACTAAATCCTTAATGACAGTATCCAACGGCGGCAGGTCGGCGTAGAGATCATAAGTAGTATCCCTAAGCGGCAGAAAAATAAGGCAACGGAACGTGTTTTTCATCCACGCAGCAACCTCGAACATCAGTAACTGATCATCTCGAGTCCGCTTGTCACAATTGTCCAGTACTACCACGAGCAGAATGCCGTTTTTTTCAAAAACGTGGTCAATTATCTTTTGCAGGGTTCCGATCTTATCCTCTTGCGCCTGCCTAAGGGCTTCAGAAACTATTAATAGGAACTGCTCTGAGTCTTTTGGGAAAAGCGCGGCTCTGCCCTTGGAGGCGGCGGCTATCTCTTCGGCGTAGATCTCTCGAAGAAAATCAAGATGATCGAAATCAATATCAGCCCGTGACTTACGAATTTCGCCAATTAGGCGATCGACAATCCAGCCATAGATACGTTCCTTAGACAACGGTACATTGTTAAGGTCGATATTTAGCCATTGAGTGGACTCGACGATGGGCCGAGGCAATGCTTTTAGGCGTAAGAACTCGGTAAACGTGGATTTTCCTGCTCCCACGCCACCTACGAGGAGACATATTTCGTTCTTTAGCTTGCTATGATGGTCTCGATCGCCGAAGGCTTCAAGTATTTCTAGGGGACGTTCACTATCATCGAGAATGCGTGCATCTCTTTGATGGCGTGGAATTGTTGCGCGTAATACTCGATCGATAGGCGCGATATGTGACTCTCTTCGCTTCGAGCTGATATACGCGTTTTCTACAATGCTTGCTTTTTCAGATAGGGTCTCTGGATTGAATAGCGCTTTATACTCAAACGAAACGTTTGCACCGAAATCGTTTTCACCAACAGTTTCATTAATCACGGATTTACCGCCCAGCTGAAACACAGGCTTTACAAAACGCGTTGCTCCCTTGAGATCAGAGCGTATTTTTTGCGCGTCGCTTTGCACAACGCTTCGCTCAGCAAATTCCAAAAGCTTTACAAAATCAGCGCTCGCGACAGACCAGTTATCAATTTTCAAGTCCAGCACTGGTTGTTGCGTGTCGCAATATCCAGCCAGAAGTTGTTTGCCATTAGTCGCGATGACTTTGCTACATGGTGCAATTCGGTTAGGGTACAGAGCATTTAGTTCATTGGCGTAAAGCCGAGCTTCACGGTAAGCCTCGTCAATAGCGTCATTATTAGGCTCTTTGGCTTCGATTATGAGCGAAGGCAGACCGTCAATTACAATGACGTAATCTGGGTAGTATAATTTGCTACTCGAACCTTTCCCTATAACAATTTTCCGAATGTCTCGTTTCGTTGAAATATCGTCGGGATAAAAGCTCAGCCCGTCTGGAGAATTCTTGGTAAGGAGCTGATAAATAAACTTTTGTTCTACATCGCTTTCGGTGAGCATTCGTGGTGTCCGTATTTAAGGGCAAGCAGGATCAGTATTTATACAAAGCCATAAGCCGTCAATTTTTGAGACGGATAGTATTTATTTATACAATATTCTACTTACAGAAAATCCTACGTTGGCTTTAGATTGATTTTGAGCATTGAGGGAAGGCTCTCTATTTCTATAGGGCTATTGCGCCAAACTGCGCATAGGATCTTGCCACGAATTCGAAGTTTTGTGTTTTTATTGAGAAATGAACTCTCACCACTCCATTTCCTCGAGCATGGCCATTGCATCGCGGGCCATTTTCCATCGCTCGACGCCTTTGGTGTAGATCTCGGATGTCTTCGCGCTCGTGTGGCCGTGGATAGTCATGATCTGGTATTGTGAGCATCCTTCCTGCGCCAAGAGATGGCCTGCGGCCTTGCGGATGCCGTGCGCGCTGCGGTTCTCCAGCCCGGCGTCACGGCACCAGCGCCGGAACATTTGGCCAAGGGAATCGGGTGTCGCGAAGGGCTCGCCTTTGCTGTTGGCTAGGTAAGTCTTGCTCGTGTGCTCGACGGCGCGGGTTGCTTTGTAAAGCGGCGGCAACATCGGGATTGTGACCGGTGCTGATCCTTTCTTTCTCGGCTTCCAGCTGATTGCCCTGACGCCTTCGATCATTGTTTCATGCTGTCGGCCGAGAAGGATGGCATCGCCGATCCGACAGGCGGTGAACATGAAGAGGGTGAGCGCAAGGTGCTGGGTTGTGCCAGCGGGGAACTTGTTGCGATACTTGCGCAAGTCATCGGCGGTCCACGGCACCGCGCCCCCTTTGCCTCGATCGATCCGTCGAATGCCAGCGGCGGGGTTTACGTCAGACAGTTCGCGTTCTGCCGCCCATCGATACATCGAGCGGATGCCCTCGACGATGCTGTCAGCCCATGCCGGTGTCGCGGAGAACTCGTCGCGCAGCTCGATGACCTTGGAGGTCGGCATCGCGAGAGAATAATCTGCGTAGCGCTCGGTCAGGACTTTCATCACCTGCTTGCGTTTCTTCAATGTAAGCGGCGAGGCCGCGCCAGACTTCACGTCTTGCTCCAAGGCGGCGATGTGCTTTGCCGCTAGCCACCCCACAGAACCACGGATGGCGCGTTCTTCGGCAGTGGCTTCCGGCTCGATCTTGATGCCCACGCGCGCGGCGAGATAGACCTCCATAAACTGGGGGTGTTCCGGGGTGACCGTGAGGATGATCCGTTTTGACGCCTGTTTTTCGACGCGAACGCGGTATCGGAGGTTTCCGGAGGGTAGTTTCTCGATCAGGAGACCGGGCAGATTGATCTTCATTTCACCACTGTAGAGGTTTGCGATTGTCGTCTTGCTGCCGGGTTGCCGCCGGGCGCGCTGCGGCTTGGCTGATGCGGATCGTGCCATCTGGCAGGATCTCGACCACATCGGCGGCCATACCTTCCTCTCGGCATGCAGAGATGGCGCGCTGGATGGCGGTTTTGGTCGGTCGTGCTGCTTTCATGGATACCTCCTTGTTTATCGCTGTCTTTTCTCAGTCTTTCAGCGCCCAGTCCGCGAGTTTTTTGCCCAGATACCACGGCCAGATCATCGAACGCCAAAACCCGATCTTGCTATCGCTGGCGGTTGCTCCGCCCAAAAGAACGACTGTTAGAAGTAGGTACATTCAATTGTCCTTTTCGGTTTTTTGCTTGCTACTCAAAGCCTCTATCTCGCCGGACAGAGCGCGAATGACGTCGATCGCGCGGCGTTTGACCGGGTCTCGGCTAACGTTGGACATGTCCGCGAGCAGTGCTTTGATCCCGTCTTCACTGGCATCGGTTCAGACGCCAGCACCGCCATCAGCATGGAGACCGATGGGCGTGCATTCGATGCCGCTGGTTTCAAGTTTCTCTATGGCGTCGTCGCTCGCCTGCACATCCACCTCAGACGGGCAGACGTAGACTGCGCCATCATAAACGTAGAGGCTCATCTGGGCATCGCGGACTTTGCGCAGCACGGCGAGAAGTGCATTAGCAGCCTTTCCTTGATCTGGGGTCATATCGGCCTCCTTATCTCTGCTGTTCTGAGCGGGGCCGGTGGCCCGCGCTGGGGGCTAGCCGCTTGGGGCGGCGGATCTCGACCTCCACGCCGAAGCGGGTGGCCAGTGCGATGGCGCCACAGCGGTCGCGCGCGCCGAGCTTCCGGGCGATCTGGCGGATGTGCATCTTGATGCAGGGCTCCGAGAGGTTCAGGCGGTGCGCGGCCTCTTTGTAGGGCAGCGCGATCAGTGGCAGGACACGGCTCTCGGCGGGGGATAGCAGGGTGATCGTGGTCATCTGAAAGTCCATTCGTGATAAAAGAGGATTGCGAGGCAGGCGGTGAACGCCGCGCCTGCGATGATGGCGATCAGCATGTGGCCTCCTGAATGACTGGATCTGCGGGGGTGCATCGGACAGCATTGCCCCCGCAGATCATCCGCGCGACCGCCGCGCGAATTCCTGTTCTTCGGGATGCCGCCCCGGCACGGGGGCGGGCACCGGAAGATCAGGCGCTTGGCAGAAGCTTGGGGCCGACGGGCAGGGCAGCGGTGCCCGAGGGTTTGTGCCCATTGCACTTGCCAGGGGTGCAGGCCCCGACATGCGGGCAGAGATCGTCCATCGTCAGATTATGCGCGCGGGCGGCGAGGCGCAGCGCGCCGATCCGGTCGGCACGGCTCGGCAGGCCCATCAGGAAGAACGGCTGGTTTTTCGCCAGATGGTCGAGATAGGTGATCTTCGCGGCACGGATGGCATTGGACTTGCGGCGGGATGTGAACATGGCAACCTCTTCGGGTGAAGGGCGCAGCCCGCGCGAGAGGCGGGCTGGCAGGGTCAGGGCAGGCGGGACAGGCGCGCGGCCAGCCAGACAAGACCCACGATCATCGCGCGCAGGATCCAGTCGAGGATGGACGGGGTGATTGCCTGCAACAGCGTCAGGGTCAGCGCAGCGGACGTGGTCCAGCTGATGACGTGAGATTTCAGCCAGTCCATCAGAGGTAATTGGACAGGTTGAAGCCGAGGCGCTTGGCCAGATCGGTCAGCACAATCTTCTCTTCCGGCTCCAGCTCGCCATCGGCCCTCGCGATATCGATGCCGACCATCAGCGCCATTTCAAGCTCGTCGCTGGCGTTTTTGGACTTCATCTCCTCGATCTCGCGCTTCAGGGCGAGTTTGCCGGTCATCGAGCCGTTGGCGCGCTTGAGCTGCTTATCAAGCGCCTGTTCGATCTGCGTCCCGCTGAAGGCTGCGGCCAGCGTCGGGTGGTTCTGCAACGCCTCCAGCGCGCCGGTCACTTCCGAGTCCTCGATCTCGCCATCGGCGCAGGCGACAAGGGCGCTGATCGCGCAGATGCCTTCCAGCAGATCGGTTTTTCCGGACAGCTTTTTGGAGCCGCCCGAGAGGCGTTCTTTCAGTTTTCCAAACATGGGTCTTCCTTGGTTCTTGGTGAAAGGGCGGCGGAAGCTGCGATGCACAAACAGGGCACGGGTTGCGCGCGGCTTCCGCCTATCATCCGAGTGGGATCGGACGAATTCGGGTCTCGGGGCGGCGCGGGGTGAATTTGCGCCGCCCCATATCTGGCCCCCGAAACAGGGAGGATGGGGCCGGATGGTGAATAAAAGGCCTGAGCGACTGATGTCGTCGCGCCGCTCAGGCAGTTGCGGTCAGAGCAGTTTCATCGGACCGATCTCAGAAAGCGGGGTGCTCGACCTGCCAATGTGCGTGGGAAATCTGCGCGACGGGGTCGAGGTGGATCATCAGGGCAAGGAGAGCCGCGCCAATGCCGACGGCGGCCCAGAGGGGCATCCGTGAGTTGGTGGTTCGTGACATCGTCTGCATTGCGCGGCTCCATCCTGAGGGGGCGGCAGGCTCATGTGTCGCTGCCGATGGGATGGACGTTATGGGGTAAAATTACCCTAGTCAAGATAAAGAGTATAAATACCCTAAAATTTATTGCGCGCGGAGTCGGCCTCTGTCATGGTGAGCCCCGCGATACATTGAGGCAGGGGGTCTGCATGGGTTGGGTTTGTGAGGTCAAAGACGGGTTCGGCTGCCGTTATTGCGTCATGCGGTTGCGAGTGTTTGGCCTGACGCTGTGGACGCGATGGGAAAGGATTTGAGAATGGTTGATGGAAATGAAAAAGCCCCGCAGGGGGCGGGGCTGGAAGAGCGGGTGGCTATGCTGGAAGCGCGGCAATCATGCCTACAATGTGAAATCACATCTATTCGAAATCATCTGTCATCTTTAGAAAACGATGCGGCAAATGATTGCGCAGATCTGGCTGATCTCAAAGAGCGTCTAGAGCAGCTTGCAGAAGAAGCTTTGCGCGGTCGCGCATCATCTGTTTAAGCGCCTCCGAGCTTTTCCCTTCCTCATCTTCCATCTGGATGCGAATGTTCACAAATTCCTTGGCATTTTCACTGTTGCTGAGCGAGAGGATGCCAGTGTTGTCGTGAAAGGATACCTGCTCTTCGTTTGTCTTCATTTTCATAACTAATCTCCTGAGTGTTGTTTGTGGTGAAATGATCTTAGGGATACGCCGGATGCCTGTTCAGGTGTCCGGCGTTTTATTTGGCCCGCGTCACAAATTCGGCGGGGAGGTGCATCAGGACGGGGCTGGCCCACTTCAGTTGCACGTCATGCATATTGTCGCCGGTGGGGTTGATGGAAAGTAGGCTGTATGTGCTAGGCTTTGTGCCCACCTTAAGAAGTTTTACCCAAACTTTGCCGTCTGCCGTTTGGGCGATGACCTTGCGGTTGATGGCTTCGGTGGGGACGCCTTCATGGGTCTCGCGAATGTAGAACAGCAGATCGCCCTCGGAATAGACGGGTTCCATACTGTCGCCTTCGACCTCGACCGCGACGGCGTGTTTGCCGGCCAGCGGAGGCGGGGTGACGACTTCGTACAGGCCGCCGCCCTCGGCATGGTCATCGGTTAAATGCACTGGTGCGCCGGCGCCGACTTTGCCGGGAACGGCGGTGGTATGGGGTTGGTTTGGAGCGAGGCGGCCCTCATAGAAGTCGTCGAGGGTTACCCCGAAAGCGCGGGCGATCTTGCGTGCATCATCCGCGTTAGTTTTCTGCGATTTTCCTTGAAGTAGGTTTTTCAACAGGTCGTAGGAAACGCCTGCCTCAATGGCAACGCTGCGTGCGGACCGTCCGGTCTCCGATAGAGCGCTTTCTAAGGCTTCTTTGAAGGTTGTTTCCATGAGGGACAATATACCCCAAGTCGAATTTCTCGAAATGGCGTAAATATGCCCTTGTCGAATAGGGTAATTATACTCTAGCTTGCCAAGCATGGAACAATTCATCCGCGATGTCGAAAACTACTGTGCCCAAGCCGGTATCTTGCCGCAGGCGCTCCTTAAGAAAGTCGCTGGCACCAGTTGGGGCCGGTGGGAAAAGTGGAAATCCGGGCAGTGCTTTCCGCGTATGGATACGGTGGATCGTATTCGCGAGTTCATCGCCCAAAACCCTCCCGAAAAAAAAGGGGAGGCTGCGTGATGCGAGCCTCCCCGCTGAAATCTGATTTTTCCAATCCATGCCCTATTGATGTGCGCGAATGCGCGCTGGGGCAAGGAAATGCGTTTTCCAAGGTGTGAGCATGACGGAAAGCTATGAAACCCCTGCGCTGCGTTCGATGTTCGCCAGCCTTGTGCAAAAGGCGGGGAAAGGTCCGGCGGTTGTGGCCGCGATCAAAGAGACCACGGGCCGCCAGATGTCGCCCGCCACGCTGACGAAGATCGTCAGTGGCGAGAACAGGTTCGACTGGAACCTTGCCTTCCAGATCGAGGATATCGCGGGCGAATATCCGATTACCGCGATGCTGGATGCGCGGCGGTCGGGAGAGTGCGAACGCACGAAGTTTGCCGAGTTGGCTGAGCGCACGATGAAAGAGCTGGGCGATATCGCGCCCGCCTTGTTCCATGCGGCCACGACCGGTGATTACGGGTTGCTGTCCAAGGAAACGCCGGAGGCGATGGCGGTTCTTGAGACGCTGCAATCGTTCATCCGGTCTCAGGGGGAGGTGCACCCATGACGGGCCTTCGTCAACCGCCTGTGCCGCCTGATTTCAAAACGGGTTTCCGCTCGATCGGGGATCTCGCCCGGCTGCTGGTCACCAAGGCGCAGCGCCACGCCAAAACCGCCGAATAAGAGAGGCACTCATGTCGATTATCGAAACCTTGGATTGGGGTCCGATTATGGCCCCTGATGCTGCATGCGCGCCTTTGGTCAAGACGGGGCTTGTGCGTGATCAGGTCGGGCAATGCGGGGCGGGGCTGGTGCTGCTGGCAACGCCTTATCGTCGCGAGGTGATCAAGGCGGGAAAATGGGATTATGCGCGTTCGGTAGAGGCCTCGCTTCTGGCGGCTCGGGAAGTGCATCTTCTGGCGCGGCTGGGGGTGACGGCGCTGTGCCCATCGCTGGATCGGGCAGAGATTTGCCATGCAGGCATGACCATTTCGGGGCGCAAGATTGATCCGATGGATCATGGGTTCTGGCAGGGACGTGCCGATATGCTGGCGCGCGTGTCCGGGCTGGTGCTGGTGCCTGATCTGCCTGGATGGCAGCGGTCGGACGGGATCAGGTGCACGGTGCTGAATGCGATCTCGCGCAATGTGCCGGTGGCTTTCTATGCCACGGGCGGGGCGCGGTGATCCGATGGGCGGGCAGGGCAAGCAACCGGACCGGCTGGATATCGACGCGATGCTGAAGGCGGAGCGGCGCAAGGTCGCCGCCGACTTTCTGATTGCCGCGATCCGCGCCTGTGAGCCGGAAGACGCTGCGCAGATCATGTGCGCGGCGCTGGAAGATATCGGGGCAGGGACGCCGAGCATGGATCTTTTCATGGGCAACCTGCGGGCGGATGCGGACTTCTGGGCCGATATCGCCACCCCGCAGGAGCTGGAAGCCTTCGTTGCGGCGGGGCTTCGCAAGATAGAGCGCACGGCCTTTGCCGAGGTCGCGCGGAAACGGATCTTCATGACCAACTGGGAAAGCTTCAGCGATGCGGATCGCCGGAACTTCCTGACGCGTGTCGATCCCAACGGAAAATTTGTGGGGCGGAAATGACGCAAACGAATGACCCATTTGCCCAGGCAACGCCGGTTGCGGCAGAGGCGGGCGATTATGAGAATCACGGTTATGATTTCGACGATCGCCCCGCACCCCATGACGAGGACGACCCCTCTGCCGCGTTCGTGCAGGCCTGTGCCGACCTGCCGTTGAATGATGTAGGCAACGGCAAACGCTACCTGACCCATTTCGGGGAGGATGTATTCAATATCCCTCGCGTCGGCTGGCACGAATGGTCGGGCAAGCAATGGGTGCTCGACCCCGACGATATCCGTGTGCGCCGCCGTGCACATCTGATCTCGGACCTGATTGCCAAAGAGACCCGATATATGGGCTTCACCGAGGCCCAGCAGGAAAAGATCTACGCGGGCGAGCAGGCCAAGCCCGTTATCGACGAGATCCTGAGCATCGCCAAGAAAGACCGCACCGACGACCAGATCGCCAGGCTGCGCGAGGCCGAAGAGGCGGTGGCCAAGGCCGAAGAGGTCAAGGACAGTAGCAAAACCGCGATCGGACGGCGGCTGACCCATGCCAAAAATGCGGGAAATACCAACGCGATCAAGAATATGCTGACCGAAGCGAGCGTGGAGCGGACGGTTGATCTGGAGAAGCTCGATGCCGATCCGCTGATGATCAATACCGACAATTACATGCTCAAATTCGTGGTTGAGGAAGAGGAGGCCGAGGGCGATACGCCCCGCAAATATGCCAGTGTCTCTCCGATGGTTCATGATCGCGCCCAGCTTCTGAGCAAGATCATGCCCGTGGACTATGATCCGGAGGCCACTTGCCCGGAGTTCGACAAGTTTATCGAGCGGATCCAGCCCATACCCGAAATGCGCAACTTCCTGCGGCGCTGGCTCGGGCTGTCGATGACGGCGCTCACGGGCGAGCAGAAGTTTGCCTTCTTCTACGGATCGGGTGCCAACGGTAAATCGGTGTTGATGGATCTGGTCGCACGGATCATGGGCGATTATTCGGCCAGTGCGAAGATCGAGACATTGACCGGATCGAACCGGCGCGGTGGTGGTGATGCGACGCCCGACCTGATGCCGCTGATCGGCGCGCGCTTTGTGCGGGCCAGCGAGCCCGAGGAGGGGATGCGGCTGCAGGAGGCTCTGATCAAGCAGCTGACCGGTGGCGAGCCGATGGCTGTGGCCGCGCTGATCATCATCTTCGCGGTGCAGACGACGTGGGCGGCAGCATCTTCGCGGCCTTTGGTGGCGGGGGCGCAGACCTCGGAGGTGCAGATCCTCGATCAGGCGGTGCCGTTTCTGGAGGTCTGGGAGGGCGTCGAACTGGTCGCCTATCGCGATATCGTGGGTGTCTGGACCATCTGCAGCGGCACCACGCGCGGGGTGGTGGCCGGAATGCGCAAGACGCGGGCCGAGTGTGCACAGATCCTGCGGGCCGAGGCGTTGGAATACTGGCGCGGAACGGCACGTTTTATGACCCGTGACACGCTGGCCACCCGGATCACCACATCGCGCGGGGTGGCGTGGACCAGCTTCGCGATCAACGTTGGCATTGCGTCGGCAGGTGGATCGACCGCCATGCGCCGGTTGAACGCGGGCGACATTCTCGGCAGCTGTAAGGCAATGACGTGGTGGAACCGCGCGGGGCAGCGCGTGGTGGCGGGCCTCGTGAACCGCCGCGAGAAGGGCGAATACCCGCTGTGTATCGCCTGATCGCTGTAGCCGTGACCGGCCTGCTGATCGGCGGGACGGTGCAGGGCTGGCGCATGTCTGCCCGCATCGAGGCGGCACGGGCCGAGGCCGCAGAAACCCAAGCCGATGATCTGGCCGCAGCCCTCGCGCAGAGGGATGCCGCAACCGCCCGCACCAACGCCGCCAACGCCGCGCTGGCCGAGGCCGAACGCGCCCTGCTGGTCGCGCAGGGCGAACGCGACACCGCCCAAAGGAGGCTGATCGATGAACTCGAAACCGACGCTGGCCTGTCTGGCGCTGGCATCCCTGCTGACCGCCTGCAGTCAATCCAGCAGCACTGGGCCGGTGGTGGCCGATGACCCGCCGCGCCCGCAAGTCCAACTGCCCGCTGCCGCTCGTATTCCGTGCGCGTCTCCGGCGTCCCTGCTGGCGACAGGCGGGACGCTGGCTGATGACGCGGTGAGCATCACCCGCCTCGGTGACGAGCTGATCGCCTGCGATGGCCGCCGCCGTGTGGCCGTTGAAACCTATGACCGTGCGCAATGACGCACACGCCAATAAACCCCTGAATAGGAGCATAATATCATGGCACGTTTCCCCTCACGTGGCGGCCCGCGCCCGCCGTTTGGCTATCCGCGTCCCATCCCGCGCCCAAGTATTCCGGGGCATTTCCTCGATCCTTTGAAGGCTGATGCCATTGTGCTGATCGGGGCGAGTCTGATGGATTATGGCGACGATAGCACCGAACAGGCCGCGTATATTCAGGCCGCGTTCCGGAACCTCGGCTATCGGGGTGTCCTCGATAACCGTGCCGTGCGCGGGGACCGGATGGCCCAGACGCAGACGCGGCTGGATGATGTGGCTGTGGATTATGCCAGCACGGCGCGCCGGGCGTTTGCCATGATGCACCGCCCTGGCAATGACATCACGGCGATGCGGCCTCTGGATGACACGCAGGGGGATTTCATCCGCACCGGCCTGTCTGGCATCACCGACCGGCTGAAGCGGATTGGCTTTGGCGGGTTTGCCGCGGCCAGTGTGACGAAGCGGTTCTACACGGCAGATCCGGCGGTGCTGTATAATGACCCTGCCACTGATGTGAATGGCTCGCTGCCCTATAACGAGGCCTATGTTATCCCGTGGATCGAAAAGGAAATGCCGCGTTACGCTTCGGATGGGGTGGCCAAAATCGATGCGTATGAATGGGTGAACGAGTCGCGCTGGATTGTGACCTATGGCGACAAAACCCATCTGGTGGCATCGGTCGAGCATATCTTCCCCGAGTGGTTGCTGTACCAGCTCAAGCGTCAGCACGACAACGACGCGAGGGCTGATGTGGCGGGCAAGTCCTTTGTGTTTCGCTGTGCGGCGGGTGATGATACCGCAGCGGCGGCGGTCGATGCGGTCACCTATGGCGGGGCGGTCAATGTCATCCCGAAGTTCCGCAGCTATATCACCGATCAGACGGGGGCGGTCTGTCCGCATTTCGCGGTGGATATCATCGGCGGGTCTATCCCGTCGAACCAAGGTGGTGGCGATGCGGCGATTATCTCCGACGCACGGCTGCAAGGGGCGGCGATGAATACGCATTACACCTATGCCTCTGCGGCGGAGAGCATCACGCGGCAGGCTTTCGTGCAGACACGGCATATGGGCTTGCCGACTGGCGCGACCGGTCGGCTGACGCTGGCCGCGTCGCGTGCGGCCACTGGCACCGACCGGCGTGGGGATGTGGTAGTGAACGGTGCAACGGTCGGGGTGCTGGATGCTGCGACTAACGCAACATCGAACGAGCTGGCCAATATCCCCTTCGAGATTGGTGATGACGGGGTTCTGGATGTGAAGATCACGCCGAGCGCGGGGTCGAACTATGCCTATCAGACATCGTGGGCACTGGATTTCGATTAATGCAACAGAAAAGGGGAGCCGGTTGGCTCCCCGCACTCTGCACGCCTTAGGACATGTGAACCCCATCTTGTTAGCGCGGGCAAGTTAAGGGCTGGCTAATTCGTGGGGTAGGTTTCGGCCCGAAGCGGCCGTTCGATGCGCCCGTCGATTTGACCCGCAGCGTAACCAAAACTACCGTTCATCGCTTATACTGCATTTTTTGAAGACTGAATGCCACCCGTGCGGGCGAGACTGTCTTTTCCTGCGGGCTCCAAACACCCGCATCAGGCAGGGTGCAGTCGTTATCCGAACCTTTAAACTAATACTTATAGTGGATCACTTCGGCAGGAACAGACAGAAAAACAGCGCGAAAAATCGGCGTGTACGAAGTATTTCAAACGTGTATTTAATCATCAAAGAGGTTCTTTTGGATGCTTTCAACCGCACGAGACTCGGACGGATGATCTTCAAGGCGAACGACAAGTTGCCCCCCACTCACCGAAATTTTTAGCCTTACACCCTTGTCCTCTACATCAACCTCCAGCGGTCGCCGTTCCATCGTTCCCGCCAGCCTTGTAAACGGGATATCTAGGCGCCCTCCCCTCAAAAGCGGAGCACTGAGAATTGAAAGCGTTACGTTCGTAGCGGGATCGCCCTTTGGGTTCGTATGTGGAAATCGCGTTTCCAGAAGCACCCTAAGCTGCTCAAAGCCACCAGCAATCTCTGCCTTCTTATTTGCCTCAGCAACGACGTCATCAATGCTTACACCGGCGTGTTTACAAAAACCCCTAAGAACCTCGTAGACGTCCGCTAGTTCCAAAGTGCGTGCCGCTAGATCTTGAGCTTTAATGACTTCCTCAATCTCCTCAAACATTTTAGAAGCTAAGCCATGAAGTGCGTCGGTTTCCTGCAGACGAGCCTCGACGACCTCCTCACCACGCCTCCTGATGTTATTGGGAACTTTGTCGCGTACTATTTTCCCGAAAGCTTGCTGCTGGCGCGCCCTCCGATACTTTGCAGCATTCGGCAAGATGACAGCGATCTTTGCCTCCTGCAGCTTGTAGTAGAAGTGACCGAGGACCGAACCTTCCAACTTGACTGGAACGCCTCTCGCCAATGCGACCTCAATTAATCTTTTAAGAAATCTCTCATCCCGAATTAGATCGGGATCTGGCGCAACATGTAAAGCGACCGGCCCCTCGGGGATCAGATCAAAATCGTCAAGACGCCGTACTCTAAAAGCTTTATATTTATCTTCAACTCTTGGGGCTTGTTCAAGAAGTTCCCTAGACCTGAACCAAGGAAGATTACGACCTACACCATACTCAGAGGGTATTTCACAGAACCACATCACTTGAGCGGGCACACCTAAGTTCTCGGCAATACCTTTGGTGCGACGGGCGATCTCCATCACGTCAGCTTTATTTAGAACCCGGGACCTAGCCTTTGACCTGAGAACTTTTTCATATCGCCAGGTTCCATCATCTCCTTCCGCGAGAAACATCGGCTTATAGGCTGATTTAGTTTCAACAATACTTCCGTGGGCGGGTATCACTTGATATGTGTCAACCGCCAGAACCTGAATGCCATCTGGAAGCCCCCACAAAGCATCAATCGTGACCTCAGAGCTCTCAGGCGAAGCGTAAGCCCACGCGGAGGACCTTGAGGGAATGAACCCGTGCAACAAGAAAACGATATTATGAGCTTCCGCTCCTCTGACCATAAGCTCTTTTCTGGCGTTCAAACACCAATGAATCGCACTCTCCGGCGAGACAGTATCAGTTCTCGGAAGATTGAATTTAGCGAAGTCTTTCTGATCGACATCCGTCCGAACGACGAGCGCACCGCCAGTGACGAGCGCGACCTCGCCGATAAGAGCGTCGAAGTAACTTTTATCGAGAGATGCTTTCTCAACTTGCTCATTCGACAACTCATATACGCGAGGAGATGCCTTCCCGGCCGAAAAATCAAAATCAGAAAGGTTGTTTAATTTCGCCCAGCGAACCTTTTTCCCAATCTCATACAACTTTAGCTCAGAGGCCGCATCTGGCTGAGGCAATTCGTTTGGGGCTCTAAATACAAAGTCACCCGGGTCGACCCCGGAGTCCTGCTGTCTCCACTCTAAATCAAGCTGCACTGCATAGAAAAACTCTTTATCAGCAACCCATTCTAAGTGGCACCTAGTGGATACTCGCTCCGAAAAGTACTTTGCCAACGAGCGTAGAATTTGATGAACAGAAGCAGAAAAGCTGATAGACGCCGTAGGGTCAGGGGAAATGCTTCGTACGCTGTTTATTCCGCGCTGAGGCTCCCAAGGGTCCTCCACTTCATATTTCCATTGGTTGCGCGTCGGACTTAGCCTTGATTCATTCGATAGATGACCTTGGCTTATCCCGTCGATCTTTCTTTGCACAATCAACGCCATATTGGCCTCTGAATCCAGAGCTGCGCACTGTGTGAATATTTCTAAAATCGCAGAGGTTATTCCAGCACCATCGGTTGCGGCGCAAGAAAGAGAAATATACTTTCCCCTATCTTCAAGAGTTTCCCGGTCACAGCTCGATCTAATCATCAACTGATCGAAATCACGCGAGCGGCTCCACAACTGAATATCTGAAATTAAATCAGCAGGAAGTTCTGAACTATTACGCCAAGCAGAGTAAACTGAGGTAGGTACAATGATGAACTCTGGGGTCCATGCAGGAGGGATCAAAAAAAGTCCTGCAGCCTTTGCTCCAACTATAGACGAGGCTTCACAAAAGGCTTCGTAGGATAGGCCTGAAGTCCATTTAGGCTCAACGAGAACACCCGCCATGCTTATTCCCCCTGACGGAGTGTACCAAATACTCTTTGAGCTAGGTTCTGCATCGAAGCAAGAATATTGTCCGAAAAATACCCAAAGACAAAACCAAATCCAAGAATGGTGAGGTTGTTATCAAAGGCTACGCCGTTCAAAAAAGGAATCACTCCGGATGCAAACAACGCGCCGGTGAAGAAGGCTACCGTTCCAGAATTGAAAGGGACAATTACGCGCCATAGAAGTCTATCTCTGCTCCAAGCTCCCTTTGCCACAGAATGATAGAGCCACTTCAAGCTAAAAACTGTCCCTCCAATCATTCCACAAACCCAAAGTAGGGGCCACTTAACAGTTTCCTGCCGTATATCGATACCGACTAGCTGAAACCTGTACACGCCCTCAGAAAGGCCCGAGGGTTGCGGCCTTACTCCATCAAACAGCGCAGTCGTTCCGAGGGCGAGCAGAGCAATTAAAAACACGAGTTCAAGGACGATTTGAATCCAAGCGCCCCACTCAAAGCGAGTTTTCCAATCTCCGATTTTGCGCCCATCATCTAAATGGGGCTTCTTGGGGTCACAATCTGCCGAAGCGTTAGGTGTGGCTTGAGCAGTCCTTTCGTCTTTCATCTAAATCCGCCACCGTTGCCCAATCACACGTCCGAAGAACTCAAACGAGCGAACTTGCCATAATCTGGATTTTTTCAAGTCTCGGAGATGACTTGTAGTCCCAATCCGACACGCCCAGTTGTTGCGCGATAACCTGCCTGAACCACTGAGATACGGGTTTTCTCGGCTTAGCCAGAGATCTAACACCGCCAAAGTCGTAATAAAGATATTCCGCCCCGCCAGCGTGGTTAGTCGTTAAATCCTCGACCGTCGGAGCCGAAGTCCAATCGAGCCCCTCCATCGCAGCTCGATTACGGACCGCGCTACCGAAGTCGAAATCACATCCAACAATATGAAGATGCGCTTGGTCAACCCCGCATGAAACCACGCTACCCATCGCGCCACCATGCTCGAAGATGGCAATCTGTTCAGAGGGACGTTTTTTCCGGAGCAGTCCACAAATCCTGAAACGCAGTTCTGAGAGCTCCTCGCGCTCTTTAAAGTTGAGCTCAGAGAAGGTGACCAAAGGACGCTTAGGGACGAGCAGTATCCAGTTGTCTACCAAGGCGCCCACGGAGGGCATGGCAACAAAATACTTACCCTCGAAGAGCACCACGTCAAATTCAGGGCGATCATGCCCTCCCGGCTGCGTCAGCCAAGCGAATTTGCTGCTTACATGGCCCATAGCCACATCCTGCCTCTCTGGTCCGAGCGCATTGCGCCTCTTTATAGCGATTATAGCGATTGCTACACTGGATACAAATGTCATTTCTTCTTACACTGAAAATGCATGCCTCACGCGTCGACAGGACTTGGGCTGCCGCTATGAGCTCCATAGGCGCAGCGGGAGGAGTGGCAGCGGGGGGATCTCCCCTTGAGTGCTGTTTACCTAGTTCTGGGCGGCAAAAAAATCCGCTATCCTACAAGCTCAGAGCATTGCTCTTACGTCCAGCAACTCAGTATCCCGGTTATTCATGCGGCGCTCATCGAAGGTCAGCTTACCGCCCAAACTGTCGGTGGTGTTTAGGCAATGATTCGTGGGACAGGTGCTTTTCAACCTATTGTTTTTATTCGGGTGGTATTGCGCGTCTTGGTGGACATGAGCTGATTGATAATGCAGGAAAAAGCGGCGGTACCAGTAGCCCGCCGCCCGCTCCAAACTCCCCGACATCATCCTGTATCTGCAAACGGTTGCGACTGTTTCGTCCCGTGTTCAACCGGGCCGTGGGTCATATGTGCATAGCGTCATCCGGTCAGGCCGGATCGGTGGGGGCCGCAGGGCGCGTGGGGCTCCGTTACAGGCTGCGCTGTCTTTCGGGGTAGTAGGTCCAGGCAAGAAAACGGCTGGTTTTCTGCCCCTGTGCCATGTCAACGGTCCGGTATTCGGCGACCCTTGCCCGTTTCAACAGCCGGTATAGCGGATCGAGATTGTCTTTTTTCGAGACCAGACAGCTGAACCACAAACATTGCTCGGCGACATCCATGCTTTGTTCGATCATGGTCGCGATGAAGCCGATTTCGCCACCGGGGCACCACAGCTCGGCATTCTGTCCACCGAAATTGAGTTGCGTGGAAGGCGTCTTGCCAAGGTTGCGCCATTTGCGTCGGGTGCCTTTTTGCGCCTGTTCGGGCGAGGCATGGAAGGGCGGGTTGCATAAGGTGACATGGAACAGATCATCGGGCGTGATCACCCCTTTGAAGATATCCTCGCGCCGGGGCTGGTATCTGAGCGTGATGTCAAGCGCGTTGGCGCAGCAGATATCCTGCGCCGACCGGATCGCATCGGGGTCGATATCGACGCCGGTGAAGCTCCAGCCATATTCGCTTTGACCTGTCAGCGGATAGACCAGATTCGCGCCGGTGCCGATATCCAGTGCCCTGATCTGCGGGCCGCGCGGAATGGCACGGTGGTTACTTTCTGCCAGAAGATCGGCCAGATAATGGATGTAATCGACCCGTCCGGGAATCGGCGGGCAGAGATAGCGGGCCGGAATATCCCAGAACCCGATGCCGTAATGGGTCTTCAGAAGCGCACGGTTCAGCATCCGGACAGCCGCGGCTTCCTTGAAATCTATTGTCGTCCCGCCCAGAGGATTTTTCAGGGTGAAGGCCTCAAGCTCGGGGGTCTGCGCCACCAGACGCGCAAAATCATACCCTTCCCGATGCTGGTTTCGGGGATGCAACATGGGTTTGGTCGTCACGGGAAAGCTTCCATTCAGGGGGGCGGGCGATGCGGGCAGTCTAAAGGGTCATGCGCGGCGACGGAATACCCGAACCGGATTTAGCGTCCTATGGCTTTGGGCCGGACTGGAAGGCGGGGGCGGTGGCTGCGTGTGACACAGGTGGGCGCGGCCTGTTCCGAAGCCTCCGGCCTGTGGGGCACAAAAAAGGGAGCGGCTCGTGAGGCGCTCCCTTGGGATAATGATAAAAATGAAATCTGGACCCTGCGGAATACGCTTCACTTGGTCAGGATCAGCTTGCCGGCGCGGGTGATGCGCAGCGTATAGACCTGACCGTTGAGAAGGATATTGGCCTGATTGCCGCCATTGGTCAGATCTTCTGCATCATGCGCGGGAAGGGCTTGGGTGAAGCTAGGGGAAATGGTCATCTGGTTCTCTCAATTCTGTCTAGCATGGTGTCGATTGCATTCGTGCGCGGGCTGAAGCCGTCGCACAGGGCTTGTACAAGGTCTGCGAGTGTAATCGGTGTGGTCGAGCCCGATTTTGCCTGTTTTGCAGGCCGGTGGGCGGGGCGTAGGCGCATATCCATCATCCTTTCGGCAAGCGGCTGGTCGAGATCAACTGGCATCGTGGGGCTTAATCTGAGTGAAAAAATCAGGCTTGTAAAGTCTGATTATTATAGTCAGGTATTATTTCTGCAAGATCCTGCCACAAAGCAATGCAGACAAAGCCGGCGCAAGCGATTAGGGTTGATATATGAGCATGGAACACGATCACACGCCCTATGACAGCCCTGCTGCTGCCCCGCCTCTGGCGGTAGAGGAGGCCGCTTGGGTCGATGTTTTGTCCGCGATGGACAAGACCTATGCGAATCTCGTCGATTATCAGGCGCAGCTGGAAGACCAGAATCATGCGCTTGAGGATATGCGCTCCTATCTGAACTCGATCATGTCTTCGGTGTCGGATGCATTGATCGTTGTCTCGCGTCAGGGGCGTGTGGAAGAGACCTCCAGCTCTGTGGCGCAGATGACCGGCTGTTCGGCAGGGGATCTGTCGGGTCTGGATATCCTCGATATTGTCGCCCCCTCCAGCCGCGACCACCTGATTGCGGCGCTTTCCGAATGCACCGACCGCCGCGCCACTGTGACCTGCGAGCTTAGCCTGAGCGGGCCGGAGGGGGAGATCTTGCTGGAGATGTCGATCAATGCGCGCTTTGACGAACGCGGGCGGCTGAGCGGGCATGTGCTGACAGGGCGGCCTGTGGGGGAATTGCGGCGCGCCTATTCCGAACTGGCGGCCAGCCATGACGCCTTGAAATCCGCGCAATCCCTTCTGGTGCAGAATGAAAAGCTGGCCTCGCTGGGGCGGCTTCTGGCCGGTGTCGCGCATGAGCTGAACAATCCGATTAGCTTCGTCTATGCCAATACCCATGCTATGGAGCGCTATGCGACCAAATTCGAAACCTATTTCAACGAGGTGCAAGACGGTGCTTCGCGGGAAAAGCTGATGGCTCTGCGCGAGGAATTGCGGCTGGATCGCGAGGTGCGCAACCTGCGCGAAGCCATTGCCGGTGCAAGGGACGGGGCCGAGCGGGTACGGGATATTGTCGAGGATCTGCGTCGCCTGTCCTCGGATGGTTCCGGCGAGAGCGTCGCTTTCGATCTGGTGACAGTGGCGCGGACTGCGGCACATTGGGTCGCGCGCGGGTCGGATCGGGAGGTCGCTATTGTGTTTGACGGGCTGGCTGTGCTGCAGGCGATGGGGCGCGCAGGCCATATCCAGCAGATCATCATGAATCTTGTGCAGAACGCGCTGGATGCAATGGTGGCAGAGCCTGCGCCGCATCTGACGATCACGGCATCCGAAGAGGCCGGTATGGCCCGCCTTGTGATCTGCGATAACGGGCCGGGTATTTCCGAAGAAGTGGCGCGCTCGATTTTCGATCCGTTTTTCACCACCAAGGAAGTGGGGCAGGGCACGGGGCTGGGGCTGGCCATCAGCCACCGCATTGCCACCGATCATGGCGGGCGGCTATCCTATCGGGCCAATGCGGCGGGCGGGGCCTGTTTCCTGCTGGAATTGCCACAGACTAAACAGATGGGGTCCAAGGTTTAATGAATGTTCTCTGGCTGCAATCCTCGGGCTGCGGCGGTTGTACGATGTCGCTGTTATGCGCCGAAGGGCCGATCCTGTTCGACCGGCTGGCCGATGCGGGGATCAACCTGCTCTGGCATCCTTCCCTGAGCCTCGAGACAGGGGCCGAGGCCCGCGCCCTTCTGGCACGGGTCGAGGCCGGAGAGATCGCGCTTGATGTGTTATGTGTCGAGGGCGCAATCGCGCGTGGCCCGCGCGGCACGGGGCGGTTCCAGATGCTGGGCGGCACGGGCCGGTCCATGCTGGACTGGGTCAGAAGCCTTGCCGCCAAGGCGCGCCATGTGGTGGCGGTGGGCACTTGTGCCGCCTTTGGCGGGGTAACCTCTGCGGGCGAGAATCCCTCGGATGCGTGCGGGCTGCAATATGAGGGCGCGCATAGTGGCGGCATCTTTCCCGCCAGTTTCCGTGCGGCGGGTGGTTTGCCGGTGATCAATGTGGCGGGGTGTCCGACCCATCCCGATTGGGTCAGCGAGACCCTGATGCTGCTGGCGGAAGACCGGCTGGGTGCCCAGGATCTGGATGCGCTGGCGCGACCGCTTTTCTATACCCGCCATCTTGTGCATCACGGCTGTCCGAAAAATGAGTTCTACGAATACAAGGCCTCGGCTGTGAAACTGTCCGATATCGGCTGCATGATGGAAAACCTGGGCTGTATCGGGACGCAGGCGATGGGGGATTGCAATATCCGCCCGTGGAACGGGTCGGGGTCGTGCACGCGCGGCAATTACCCCTGTATCAACTGCACCGCTCCCGAATTCGAGGAACCGCGTCACAGTTTTACCGAGACCCCGAAAATCGCGGGCATTCCGGTGGGGCTGCCCACCGATATGCCGAAAGCATGGTTCATGGCGCTGGCATCGCTGTCCAAGGCGGCCACCCCCGAGCGTCTGGCCCGGAATGCCGTGGCCGACCGTGTGGATGTGCCGCCAAGCCTGCGGGGCAAAACCGCGAGTGCGGCGCAGACGAAGGGGCGCAAATGACAAAGCTGGTGGTCGGGCCGTTCAATCGGGTCGAAGGGGATCTGGAGGTGCGGCTGGAGATTGCAGGGGGCGCAGTCGCGCAGGCCCATGTGAATGCGCCGCTTTATCGCGGGTTCGAACGCATGCTGGTGGGCAAGGATCCGCGCGATGCGCTGACCATCACGCCGCGTATCTGCGGGATCTGTTCGATCAGCCAGTCGGCGGCTGCAGCGCGGGCCTTGGGGGCGGCAATGGGGCTTTCCCCCACGCCGCAAGGTGCGATGATGGCCGCGTTGATCCATGCGGTCGAGAATGTGTCCGACCATCTGACGCATTTCAATCTGTTCTTCATGCCCGATTTCACACGACCGGTCTATGCGGGACGGTCGTGGCATGGCCGCGCGCTACAGCGGTTTACCCCGATGGAGGGCTCGGCGCAGCGTGCCTGCGTCGCAGCCCGCGCGGAATTGATGCATATTCTGGGCCTGATGGCGGGGAAATGGCCGCATACTCTGGCACTCCAGCCGGGGGGAGTGACGCGGGCGCCGGGGCCAAGCGAGCGGCTGCGGATACGTTCGGTTCTGCGCGGGTTCCGGCGCTATCTGGAAGAAGTGGTCTTCGGGGCACCGCTGGAAGAGTTTGTCGCGCTGGCGGGCCTTGGGGATCTTCTGGCGTGGCGCAGTGGCGATGCCGGACTGTTTTTCGAGATCGCCGAGACGCTCGGTCTGGCCCAGCTGGGGCAGGGGGGGGACCGGTATCTGAGCTTCGGTGCCTATCCGCTGCATTCTGATGGGGGGGCGCCCGCTTATGGCTTTGCCGCCGGCATCTGGGAAGGGGAGGCGCGGCCGCTGGATTTGCGGGGGCTGGTGGAAGATCCGTCGCATGCGTGGATGCTGGGCGAGGCCAGACATCCCGCATATGGCGAGACCCGTCCCGACGAGATGATGCGCGAGAGCGCCTATAGCTGGTGCAAGGCCCCGCGTCTGGACGGGCGCGTGTTTGAAACCGGCGCTTTGGCGCGGCAGGTCCTGGGTGGCCATCCGCTGGCCCATGCGATGCGTGGGGCCGGTGTTCTGGGCCGGATCGGCGGGCGGTTGCTGGAGCTTGCACGGACCCAGATGCTGATGGAGCGCTGGGCCGAGGCGATTGATCCTGCAGCGCAGTTCATGCAGCAGGGCAAGATGCCGAGAGAGGGCGTGGGCGTCGGTCTGGTCGAGGCGGCGCGTGGGGCGCTCGGGCATTGGCTGCGCATCGAACGTGGTGTCATTGCCAGCTATCAGATCATTGCGCCGACGACATGGAATTTCAGCCCGCGCGATGTGCAGGGGGTGCCCGGTGCGCTGGAGGCGGCGCTGGTCGGGGCGCCGGTGCAGGAGGGCGAGGAGGTGCCGGTTTCGGTGCAGCATATCGTGCGCAGTTTCGACCCCTGTATGGCCTGCACCGTGCATTGAGCATCGCAAGGGGCTCTGCCCCTCTTGGGGCCTTGGCGGCCCCAATTCACCCCGGGATATTTAGGGCAGCTGGAACATGGAAACAGTCGAGATTCGCGTGCGGGGGCAGGTTCAGGGTGTCGGGTTCCGGCCCTTTGTCTGGCGTCTTGCACAAGAGCTGGGGCTGTCGGGGCATGTTCTGAATGATGCGAGCGGGGTGGTGATCCGTGTGCGTGGCGCGGCGGTGGAGGCTCTGGTTGCACGGTTGCGGGGCGAGGCTCCTGTGCTGGCGCGGGTCGATCAGGTGGAGGTTTCGCGCTGGCTGGGTGCGTTGGCCGAGGGGTTCGTTATTCTGGCTTCGGAGGCGGGGGCTGTGCGGACGCGGGTGACCCCCGATGCGGCCAGCTGTCCGGACTGTCTGGCGGAGGTGGCCGGAACGGGGCGTCGGGCGGGCTATGCTTTTACCAATTGCACCCATTGTGGCCCGCGATTCTCGATTGTGACGGGGCTGCCCTATGATCGGGCGCAGACGACCATGGCAGCTTTCGCGCTTTGTGCCGATTGCGCGGAGGAATATCGCGACCCTGCCGACCGGCGCTTCCATGCGCAGCCGATCGCCTGCCCTATCTGCGGCCCCAAGGTCTGGTGTGTGCCCGAAGCCGGAGACTGGCTGGCGGCGGCGGCGGCGCGGTTGCGCGCGGGCGAGATTCTGGCGATCAAGGGGTTGGGCGGGTTCCATATTGCGTGTGATGCGGGCAATCCGCAGGCGATTGCACGGTTGCGGGCCCGCAAGCACCGGCCTGCCAAGCCTCTGGCCGTGATGGGGGATCCGGCCATGATCGAGGCGGCCTGTCATGTGAGAGACCCCGAGCGCGCCTTGTTGCGCGATCCTGCCGCGCCGATTGTGGTGTTGTCCCTGCGGGCCAGGGCTACGGGTGTGGCGGCCCGCGAACTGGCGCCGGGGCAGGGCTGTCTGGGCTGGATGTTGCCCTATACGCCGCTTCATCATCTGCTGGTGGCGGCAACCGGTCGTCCTTTGGTGATGACCTCGGGCAATCCTTCGGGAGAGCCGCAGGTGATTGGCAATGAAGAGGCTTTGGCCAAGCTGGGCGGGATTGTGGATGGTTTTGTGCTGCATGACCGTGCCATTGCGCGCCGTCTGGATGATTCTGTCGAGCGGATGACCCCGCAGGGGCGGATGGTGCTGCGTCGGGCGCGCGGGCGGGTGCCCGATGTGCTGGATCTGCCCGAAGGGTTCCGAGAGGGGCCGCAGGTGATTGCCTATGGCGGGCAGATGAAAGGCGCGATCTGTCTGGTGCGCGAGGGGCAGGCGCTTTTGGGGCACCATCTGGGAGATCTGGACAATGCCCTCAATATCGCGGCGTTCGAAGCGGCGGATCGGGATTATCGCGCCTTGTTCGAGCATTCCCCCGATCTGGTGGCGGTCGATCTGCATCCGGAGTTTCGTGCGACACGGTATGGCGAGGCGCGGGCGCAGGCGGAGGGGGCGGGGCTGGTCCGCGTGCAGCATCATCATGCGCATCTGGCGGCCTGTCTGGCGGAAAACGGCTGGGCGCGGCTGGCGGGGCCTGTGGCGGGGATCGTGCTTGACGGGTTGGGGCTGGGCGAGGATGGCCATATCTGGGGCGGCGAGCTTTTGCTGGGCGAGTATGCCACCTGTCAGCGGGTGGCACATCTGTCGCAGGTGCCGCTGCCCGGTGGGGATCGGGCCAGCCGCGACCCTTGGCGCAATCTTCTGGCCCAGCTGGACCATGCGGGGCTGGGCGCGCTGACGGATCTGCTGCTGTCGGGGCAGCCTTTGGCCCTGTTGCGGCAGGCGATGGCGAAAGGGCTGAATGCGCCGTCCTGCTCGTCTGCCGGACGGCTGTTCGATGCGTTCGCGGCCGCTTTGGGATTTGCGGGCTCGCAGAGCTTTGAAGGCGAGGCCGCGATGGGGCTGGAGGCTTTGGCGCGCAAGGCGCTGCAGGACGGAGGGGCCTGCGACGGCTATCCGTTCGGGGCGGGCGAAGAGATAGATACGCGCCCTCTCTGGCAGGCATGGGCCCAAGACCGCGCCCGTGCCGTGCCGCCCGAGATCATGGCGCTCCGGTTCCATCGCGGATTGGCGCAGGCCTTCGCGCAGCGGGCCGGCGATCTGGTGCGCGCGGGACGGGCGCAGGCGGTCGCGCTGTCGGGGGGCTGTTTGCAAAACACCGTGTTGCAGGACGAGCTTGTGGCCGCCTTGGCGGGCGTGCCGGTTTTGCTGCATCATAAGGTTCCGGCCAATGACGGCGGATTGGCCTTGGGGCAGGCGGTGATTGGCATGGCGCGGGCAATGGGTGAAAGCCAAGCTGCCAGATAGGCGGGGAGTTGGTAGCCAAGTGACCGATCAATCCTGCGTCCTATATGGATATTTTTGACCAACTGTATGAAAATAAATCATAAAACGGACCTGTGACATTTTGTCATTTTCCGCGGGCCTTGGCCCGTCCGCCTGTGGCATCCAATGGCATACCACGCGCGGTGCGGGCTTTGGCCCCATCCCGCAGCCAGGCACCAGGGAGGGAAGGTCTTGTCCTCGATCGAGACATTCTACGACGTTATGCGCCGTCAGGGGATCACCCGGCGCAGTTTCATGAAATACTGCTCGCTCACCGCAGCGGCTTTGGGGCTGGGGCCGTCTTTCGTGCCCAAGATCGCCCATGCGATGGAAACCAAACCGCGGACGCCGGTGATCTGGGTGCACGGGCTGGAATGCACCTGCTGTTCGGAGAGCTTCATCCGCTCGGCGCACCCGCTGGCCAAGGATGTCGTGCTGTCGATGATCTCGCTCGATTATGACGACACGCTGATGGCGGCCGCAGGTCATGCCGCCGAAGCCGCCCTGCAGGACACGATCGAGAAATACAAAGGCAACTACATCCTCGCGGTCGAGGGGAACCCGCCGCTGAATGAAGACGGGATGTATTGCATCATCGGCGGCAAGCCCTTCACCGAGCAGCTCAAACATGCCGCCCAGCATGCCAAGGCGATCATCAGCTGGGGGGCCTGTGCCTCCTATGGCTGTGTGCAGGCCGCCGCCCCCAACCCGACCCGTGCGACCCCCGTGCACAAGGTCATCACCGACAAGCCGATTATCAAGGTTCCGGGCTGCCCGCCCATCGCCGAGGTCATGACCGGTGTTATCACCTATATGCTTACTTTCGACCGGCTCCCCGAGCTGGATCGTCAGGGGCGGCCGGCGATGTTTTATTCGCAGCGTATCCATGACAAGTGCTATCGCCGGCCGCATTTTGACGCAGGGCAGTTCGTCGAACATTGGGACGACGAGAACGCCCGCAAAGGCTATTGCCTCTACAAGATGGGCTGTAAGGGCCCGACGACCTATAACGCCTGTTCCACCGTGCGCTGGAATGATGGCGTGAGCTTCCCGATCCAGTCGGGCCACGGCTGTATCGGCTGTTCGGAAGACGGGTTCTGGGATCAGGGGTCTTTCTATGACCGGCTGACCAATATCAAGCAATTCGGGATCGAGGCCAATGCCGATAAGGTCGGTGGTGTGGCCGCAGGCGTTGTCGGTGCCAGCGTGGCCGTGCATGCCGCCGTCTCCGCGCTCAAGCGCGCCCAGAAGAAAAACGAGGAAGTCTGAGCATGAGCGTTCTCAATACTCCCAACGGCTATGCCATGGACAATTCGGGCAAACGGATTGTTGTGGACCCCGTCACCCGTATCGAAGGCCATATGCGCTGCGAAGTGAACGTGGACGAGAATGGCGTCATCCGGAACGCTGTCTCGACCGGCACCATGTGGCGCGGTCTGGAAGTGATCCTGAAGGGGCGTGACCCGCGGGATGCATGGGCCTTCACCGAGCGCATCTGTGGTGTCTGCACCGGCACCCATGCGCTGACCTCCTGCCGCGCGGTGGAAGATGCGCTGGGGATCCAGATCCCCGATAACGCCAACTCCATCCGCAACCTGATGCAGCTGGCATTGCAGATCCACGACCATATCGTGCATTTCTATCACCTGCATGCGCTGGATTGGGTCAACCCCGTCAATGCGCTCAAGGCCGATCCGAAGGCGACGTCGGAGCTGCAGCAGATGGTGTCTCCCAGCCATCCGTTGTCATCTCCCGGCTATTTCCGTGACGTGCAGAACCGGCTGAAGAAATTTGTCGAAAGCGGACAGCTTGGGCTGTTCAAGAACGGCTATTGGGACAATCCCGCCTATAAACTGCCGCCCGAGGCGGATCTGATGGCGACCACCCACTATCTAGAGGCGCTGGATCTTCAGAAAGAGGTGGTGAAGCTGCACACCATCTTCGGTGGCAAGAACCCGCATCCCAACTGGCTGGTTGGCGGCGTGCCGTGCCCGATCAATATCGATGGCGTGGGCTCGGTGGGGGCGATCAACATGGAACGCCTCAACCTTGTGAAATCGATCATCGACAAGGGGCTGGAATTCAACCGCAATGTCTACATCCCCGATGTGATCGCGATTGGCGGGTTCTACAAGAGCTGGCTCTACGGGGGCGGCCTGTCGTCGCAATCCTGTCTGGCCTATGGCGATATTCCCGAGCATCCGAATGATTTCTCGCCCGAGCAGCTGCATCTGCCGCGCGGCGCGATCATCAACGGCAATCTGAACGAAGTGCTGGATGTCGATCCGCGCGATCCCGAGCAGGTGCAGGAATTCGTTGACCACTCGTGGTATGAATATGGCGAGCCGGGCAAGGGTCTGCATCCTTGGGATGGCGAGACCAATCCGAAATTCGAACTCGGTCCCAATGCCAAAGGCACCAAGACCAATATCGAAGAGCTGGATGAGGGCGCCAAATACAGCTGGATCAAGGCTCCGCGCTGGAAGGGCCATGCGATGGAGGTGGGGCCGCTTGCGCGCTACATCATCGGTTATGCCAAGGGGCATGAGGACATCAAGGGGCAGGTCGATGGCCTGCTGTCCAAGATGGATCTGCCGTTTGATGCGGTCTTCTCGACGCTGGGCCGGACTGCGGCACGGGCGCTGGAATCCGAATATTGCTCGCGTTTGCAGCTGCATTTCTATGACAAGCTGATCAACCGCATCAAATCGGGCGACCAGTCGACCGCCAATATCGAGAAATGGGACCCGAGCACCTGGCCGAAAGAGGCCAAGGGTGTGGGCATGACCGAGGCCCCGCGCGGCGCGCTTGGCCACTGGATCAAGATCAAGGATGGCCGCATCGAGAACTATCAATGCGTGGTGCCCACCACCTGGAACGGTTCGCCCCGTGACAGCAAGGGGAATATCGGCGCGTTCGAGGCTTCGCTGATGAACACCCCGATGGAACGCCCCGAGGAGCCGGTCGAATTGCTGCGCACGCTGCATTCCTTCGACCCCTGCCTCGCCTGTTCGACCCATGTGATGTCGAATGACGGGCAAGAGCTGACCACGGTCAAAGTGCGCTAAGGGAGGGATCATTATGAAACGTCTGGCAATTCTGGCTGCATTTGCAGCGACCGCGACACCGGCACTGGCCCATCCGGGCCACCCGACGGCCCCCGGCCCCTTCGGGCATGAAATCGCGCATCTTCTGATGGCGGCGGTTGCTGTAGGGGCGGTCTATCTGGTGCTGGAAGCTGTGCGGAAGGTCTTTGGCAAGTCCAAGGAGGACTGAGTCATGGCCGACAAGCATATCCACCAGCCTGCGGTCGATGCGTCGGAGATTATGCCCGGCGCACGGCTGACCGGTGATGCGACGGCGGCGGATCTTGAATCGATCCGTCGGCAGAATTCGGTCTATGTCTACGAGGCGCCGGTGCGCCTGTGGCACTGGACCAATGCGGCCTGCATCATCGTTCTCTGCGTCACGGGCTATTTCATCGGCGCGCCGCTGCCTTCGATGCAGATCGACGAGGCCTATAACCAGTTCGTCATGGGCTATATCCGTTTCGCGCATTTCGCGGCGGCCATGATCGTGACGGTCGGCTTTTTCGGACGGCTCTACTGGGCAATGGTGGGCAATCACCATGCCAGACAGATGTTCTATGTCCCGATCCTCAACATGCATTTCTGGAAAGAGGTCATGTTCGAGATCCGCTGGTATCTGTTCCTTGAAAACAAGCCGAAGAAATATGTGGGCCATAACCCCTTGGCGCAGCTTGCGATGTTTTTCTTCATCACCATCGGGCTGACCTTCATGCTGGTCACCGGCTGGGCGCTTTATGCCGAAGGCGCTGGTCAGGGGTCGCTGCCTGACACGCTGATGGGCTGGGTGCTTGGCCTTGTGCAGAACAGCCAGCGTCTGCACACGCTGCATCACCTTGGCATGTGGGCGATCATCATTTTCATGATCATCCATATCTATGTCGCGATCCGCGAAGACATCATGTCGCGCCAGTCTATGGTCTCGACCATGATTTCGGGGCACCGGACCTTCAAGGATGACGAGGTAGAGTAATTTAAATAAATAATTTCATTATGTTGAAAGGCGTTGGAGGTGGTGCTCCGGCGCCTTTCATTGTTGTGAGGGCCGCTGCGGGAACGTGGGCGGCCGCTTCGCGTTGAGGGAGAAACGTATTTCAGGAGGAGCATCATGGAAGACCAACCCGATTTCAAGGCAGGCATCCGTTTTGACACGCTTGAAGAGAACCAGCCGCTTACGGGGAGTTTCGGTAATCAGGAGGTGACGGTGGTGCGTCAGGGGCAGCAGGCCTATGCCGTCTCCGCCCGTTGCACCCATCTTGGGGCCGATCTGGGCACGGGGCTTGTTGCCGAGGGCGAAATCCGCTGTCCGTTCCACCATGCCCGTTTCGATCTTCGGACCGGCGAGGCGACAGGTGCTCCGGCGATCACGCCGCTTGGCTGCTTTCAGGTCGAAATTACTGATGGCCTCCTGCGGGTGACAGGAAAGCGTGCGCACGCCGCAGAGCCTCAGGGCGCGGCTCCGAAAGAGAAGATCGTCATTATCGGGGCGGGCGCCGCAGGGCATGCTCTGGCCGACCGCTTCGTGACGGCGGGGCAGGGGGCAAAGGTGACCCTGATCTCCGAGGATGCCGAGGCCCCTTATGATCGCACCTTCGTGTCCAAGCAGGTTCTGTCAGGAATGAAGGCGCCCGAGGCGGCGGCGCTGCCTTTTGCCCATCCGCACAATCCGCAACCCGTGCTGTTCCGGGGGATCAGCGCCCGCAAGATCGACAGGCAGGCCAGACAGGTGCATCTGTCCGATGGTCAGATCCTTGAATATGACCGTCTCGTGCTGGCCACGGGGGCGGTGCCTGTCCGTCCGGATTTCGAGGGGGCGGATCATGGCGCGGTCTTCACGCTGCGCACCCTGTCGGATGCCCGCGCGATCATGGCGCGGGCGGAGACGGCGCGCTCGGTCGTGGTACTTGGCTCGTCTTTCATCGGGTTGGAGGCGGCAGGGGCGCTGGCCGCAGAGGGGCGTAAAATCCATGTGGTGACCCGGGATCAGGTACCTATGGAAAAAACGCTGGGGCGCGAAATCGGACACTTCGTGCAGCGCCAGCATGAGAGTGACGGGGTCGCGTTTCATCTGGGCACCACGCTGACCGGCTTCGACGGGGCGCAGGTGACGCTGGAAAACGGCCATCGGCTCGAGGCTGATCTGGTGATTTTGGGCATCGGCGTTGCCCCCGATCTGACGCTTGCCAAAGAAGCAGGGCTGGATCTGGCCGAGAAGGAGAACGGCGTTCTGGTGGATGCGCAGTTCCGCAGCTCCGATCCGGCCATTTTCGCAATCGGTGACATCGCGAATTATCCGGCATGTGATGGGTCGGGGCGGTTGCGGATCGAGCATTGGGCCCATGCGGCGGATCAGGGCGCGCATCTTGCCGCCTATCTCATGGGCCAGACCGATCAGCCTTTCGACCGTATCCCGTTCTTCTGGACCAAGCAGGGCGATGCGCAGTTGCGCTATGTCGGGCATGGGGTTCCGTCGCAGGGCGTGCGGGTGGATGGCGATCTGGCCGAGAAAGATTTCGCAGCCCATATTCGCGGCAGTTTCCTGCATGGCGCGCTTTTGACCTGCAACCGTGACATGGAGGCCCTGCAAACAGAACGCGACTGGGAGGCGTGACTCTTTTCGGGTGAATTGACCTCTTATGCTATGGAAGCCACCTGTCCTTACTGTCGCTTTAAGTGGATAGGTGGCTTCCATTATTCATGCATCCTTTTTGTATTATATTCTATATTATCTATTAAATTCAGTCATATGCTATAAGAATACTTTTTTTCATGAAGTGCTCTGTTTTTGATCATCGCTTGTCTATGGTCATTCTATGACCGGAGGCGAAAGGCCTCTTGCCAGCAGGCGAAAGGAGCACGCCATGCAAGCCGATAAAACCAAGGTCCCGCAGAATATTCTGGTATTGGGCATCGGGAATGTGCTCTGGGCGGATGAAGGATTTGGCGTGCGCTGCGTCGAAACCATGGCCCAGACCTATTCCGTTCCGGCGAATGTCCGTTTGATGGATGGCGGAACGCAGGGGCTGTATCTGCTGCCGTTCCTTGAGGAATGTGATGCGCTGATCGTGTTTGATGCCGTTGATTTCGGGCTGGAACCCGGCATGATGGTGACCCTGCGCGACAAGGACGTGCCCGCCTTTATGGGGGCGAAAAAGATGAGTCTGCACCAGACCGGTTTTCAGGATGTGCTGGCGACCGCCGAGCTGATGGGCTACGCGCCCGCATATCTGACCCTGATCGGCTGTCAGCCCGAAGAGATCGAGGATTACGGCGGCGGTCTGCGGCAGGTGGTGTCCGACCAGATCCAGCCCGCTATCGCTGAATGCATTCGCGAATTGCAACGCTGGGATATTGCGGTCGTGCCCGGCCGGACCGATAGCGAGGATCTGGCCGATGTCTCGATCCAGCGCGGTGCCTATGAGAACGGACGTCCCGATGAGGACGAGGCCTGCCGTATCGGCGATCACCGCTTCTTTCCCTCGGCGGCCAAGGTGCGCGCCTGATGTGCGTCGGTATTCCGCTGCAGTTGATCGCGCGCGAAGGCATCCGCGGTGACGTGATCGAGGAAGGGCAGCCGCAGGTGATCGACCTGTCGCTGACCCCCGAAGCACAGCCCGGTGACTGGTTGCTGGTGTTTCTGGGGGCCGCGCGCGAAGTGATCTCTGCCGATGAGGCCGCCAAGATCGCCGCAGCGCTCGAGGGGTTGCGCGCCTTGATGGCGGGCGGCGATCTGGGCGCGGCTTTTGCCGATCTCGAAGCCCGCAGCCCCGAACTTCCCCCGCATCTGGCTGCCGCTGCCGCGCAGGGCCGCAAAACCGCCTGAAGGACCGATAATGCACGATTTTGTAATGCCTAGTGACGCGAAGCCCTCGGGGGAAATCCATCCTCTGGTGCAGCGTTTGAGTAACGAGTTCTCTTATCCCCGTCTGGCCACTCTGGAAGCGGTGGCCGATTTTACCGCGCAGGAGGGGGTGCATTGCCTCTTTGTGCCGGGGGATTCCAAGCGCAATCTGGAAACGCCAGATGCGGCGGTTGTGCTGCCCGAATTGCGTATGGCGTTCCAGAACCTGTTCGACTGTGCGGTGATCGATGATGCCATCGAGGCCGAGCTGCGCCAACAGACCCGCGCGCTGAAGACGCCGGGCTTTTTGTTCTATCGCGATGGTGTCTATCTGGGGGCTATCGAGAAAATCCGCGACTGGGATGACTATATTGCCCGCACCTCGCATATCCTTGATCTGAAAGGCTGATCTCATGGTGAACAATTTCCATCTGCCGCCGATGGGCTTCGGTCCCGGGTCACAGGAAACCGGCGAGGAGCTGGAATATATGGAGCTGCCCTCGGGTATGCGCACCTATTCCGCGCATATGCCCGAGGTCGATGATCCTTCCGCGATGAGCCCTGCCTTGAAGACGCTGGCCGATATTGCCACAGCCGTCGAGGCCTGCGCCAAGGGGGGGATGGCCAGCTTTGACCTGTCGGGACTGGATGCGGCCAACCGTGCGCTGATCGCCGAGACGATGGGGCAGGGGGAAGTGGCCATGAAAATCCGTGGCATCCCCGCCCTGATGGTGCAGGAAAGTGTCTTTGCGGGGGTCTGGTCTGTGGCCGGATCGGGTGTGGACCGGATCGAGATCGGGCCGGTGCCGTCGGTGTCGATGACCCGTGCGTTCGAGCCGTTCCGCGAAGGGCAGGGGCCGCAGGCACAGCGCCCGAATGGCGTGGTCAACGCGCCCGCTCTGGTGGCCGAGCTTTACGACAAATCCGAAAGCTATAAGGGCGGTCTGCCGCATGTCGTCAATCTGACGCTGCTGCCGCATACCGAAGAGGATCTGCTCTGGCTGGATCGGGTGCTGGGCGAAGGGGCGGTTACCATTCTGTCGCGGGGCTACGGAAATTGCCGGATTACCGCCACGGCCTTGCGCCATGTCTGGCGTGTGCAGTTTTTCAACTCGATGGACACGCTTATTCTGGACACGTTCGAGGTGACCGATATGCCCGAAGTGGCTCTTGCCGCACCGGAAGATCTGGAAGACAGCGCCGATCGTATCCGCGAAGTGCTGGAGGCGATCAGATGAGCGCGGATGTTGCACAAGTGACAGGGTTTGAAGGCAGTTATATGGGCGCGCATGACCGGATTTCCGATCAGGCGTTGATGGAATGCAAGATCTGCTGGTCAACCTATGATCCGGCAATCGGCGATGATTTCCGGCAGGTCTTGCCCGGAACGCCGTTCAATGCGCTGCCAGAAGACTGGAAATGTCCGAATTGCGATGCGCCCAAAGCCCAGTTCATGGTCCGCGAGGATCCCGGCGCGCCGCTGATGATCGAGCAGCGCCGGATCGACGAGCATGTTCGAAATCTGACAGCCGATTTTCGCGAGATCTGGAATTCGACCATGCGCGACGTGCCGCTGTCGAATAAGGCGCTTTCGGTCGAGGCCGTGGGGTTCCTCCCCTATGAAGGACGCGCTTTGGGGGTGCTGTTCAGCCCGTGGTTCATGAACCTGATCCTTCTGCCGGGCGCAGGCGAGGATTGGTCCGATCTGGTTCCCGGGGCCAAAGAAATGGTGGAATTTCCGTCCGGCTGCTATGAGTTCATCCATAACAAGCGGGACCTGACGGGGGGCTATAAAGCCTGTTCGCTGTTCTCTCCGATGGAGGAATTCCAGACCCAGATGCAGGCGCGCGAGGTGGCACAGGCCATCATGGCGGAGTTGTTCAAGGAAGAGAACCGCGCGGAGACGGACCGCAAGTCAGAGATCCGCGCGACCCGCGAGGCCGAGCTGGCAGAGAAAGAGGCAGAAGCCGAGACCGGCGGCGCGGAATTCGCGCAGCTCTCCGAAGACGGCGTCGCCGAACTGGCCACACCATCGCGGCGTCAGTTGATCTCGGGGGGGCTTGCATCGGAGCCCGCGAAGGAGACGGAATGAAACAGGTTTTGGGCATAGGTCTGGAGCGACGCGGCGAGATGATTGCCCCGCGTTTGCGTCTGCCTGCGCCCATCTCTGTGGGGGCCATGATGCGGGGGCGCGACCCCGAGGCCGCAGCCCAGATGATGGGGCGACTGTTCAATCTGTGCGGGGCGGCGCAGTCGCAGGCGGTGCGGCTGTCTTTGGGGCTGCCGGCCGATATGTCAGACACCCGACACGAGATCCTGCGCGACCACCTTGCAAAGCTTTTTCTGTTCTGGCCCAAGGCATTGGGGCACGCGCCGCAAGCTCTGCCCGATGGGTGGGCACAGGGCGGGCCTGCATTGCTGCACCATCTGTGGGGCCGTGGCGAAATTACCGATCTGGCGGCTTGGCTTGTCTCGGGGCAGGGGGTGTCGCCCCTGATGGCGGGGATCGATGCGGCATTTGCCCCGCATGAGGCCGAGGCGCGGGTGGCCGATCTGTTCGACCCGATGCTGAAGATGGCGCAGGAAAATTCGCCCGCCGGTCGTGTGGCGTTCCATCCGCTAATGAAACAGGCCGAAGAGACGCGGGGGCGCGGTCCTTTGTGGCGGGCGCTGGGGCGGCTTGTGGATCTGACGCGGGTCGTGACCCGCCCTGCGGCACCGGTGCTGCGCCCCGATAATACCGCGCTGGTCGAGGCCGCGCGCGGGGTTTATGCGCTGCGCGGACAGCTTTCGGGCGGCGTGGTGAGCGCGGTGGAGCGTGTGACGCCCACCGATCACCTGCTCGCTCCGGGCGGTGCGCTCGAGCTGTCGCTGGCCACATTGCCTTGGCGGAAAGCTGGGCTTGCCGCTTTGGTTGTGGATATTCTGGACCCTTGCGTGGCGGTCGAGATCGAGGGGGTGTCGCATGCATGAGATGTCGATTGCCGAAGGAATCCGCTCCGTGGTGGAAGACGCCGCCCGTGCCAATGGGGTGACACAGATCACCAAGCTACGCCTTGAGATCGGGCGCTTTGCCGGTGTGGAAAAGCACGCACTGGAATTTGCGTTCGACGTGGTTATGCGTGGCAGCCCTGCCGAGGGTGCGGTACTTGAAATCATTGATCTTCCCGGTCGGGCGATGTGCTACGATTGTATGGAAGAGGTGGAGATTATGGATCGTCTAGACCCATGCCCGCGCTGCGGGGGCGGCAAGTTGATGCCGCAGGGGGGCGACGAGATGCGGATTAAAGATATGGAGGTGGCGTGATGTGCACGGTGTGCGGCTGTAGGGGCCATTCGGTCGAGGATGAATTCAAGGCGCATCTGGCAAAGCAGGGCCAGCAACTGGCCAGGGGGCAACTGCCTTTCGATCTGCCGAAAGGGGTGCCCACCAGACCTATGGCGCAGCCGCAAGCTGCGCGTCAGGTGGTCAGCGACGGCCTTGATATCCATTGCGGACATGGTGCCGCGGGCGTTGAGGTGCCGGGCTTCTCGCAGGCGCGCCTGATTGAAATCGAGACGGACATATTGTCCAAAAACAATGATTTTGCCGCAAAAAACCGTGCATATCTGGCGCAGAATGGCATTTTTGCGACAAATCTGGTTTCGTCGCCCGGTTCGGGGAAAACCACGCTTTTGTGTCGCACGATCGAGATGTTGGGCGACCAGCCTCTGGCGGTGATCGAAGGCGACCAGCAGACCACCAATGATGCCGACCGTATCCGCGCCACTGGCGCGCAGGCGATTCAGGTCAATACCGGCAAAGGCTGCCATCTGGATGGTAAGATGGTCGACACCGCGCTGGGGCGGCTTGCGCTTGCCGAAAACGCGCTTCTGTTTATCGAGAATGTCGGCAATCTGGTCTGTCCTGCGGCCTTTGATCTGGGCGAGGATGCCAAAGTGGCCATTCTTTCGGTCACCGAGGGTGAGGACAAGCCTCTGAAATACCCCGATATGTTCACAGCTGCCAAGATCGCGCTTCTGAATAAGGTGGATCTGGCCCCCCATTGTGATGTCGATCTGGATCTCTACGAGGCCAATCTGCGCCGTGTGAACCCCGACCTGATCATTCTGCGCGTTTCGGCCCGCACGGGCGAGGGAATGGCGGCATGGCTGGACTGGCTGAAGGCGGGATTGGCCCGCAAGGCGCGCTGATGGCGCGCGCCCCTTTGCCCTCCATTCTGCTGGTCGATGACGAGCCGCATTCGCTGACGGCGATGAAACTTGCGCTTGAGGACGAGTTCGAGATTTTCACCGCTCCGGATGCGTCGGTCGCGCTGGACGTGCTGGAAAACGAATGGATTCAGGCGATTTTATGTGACCAGCGCATGCCGGGGCGGACGGGGGTGGATTTCCTGACCGAGGTGCGCGAGCGTTGGCCCGAAACCGTGCGGATGATGATCACCGGCTATACCGACAGCAATTCGATGGTGGCGGCGATCAATGATGCGGGCGTGCATCAGTTCATTGCCAAACCGTGGCATCCCGAACAGCTTTTGATGGCGGTGCGCAATGCGGTGAAGCTGTTCCATCTTGCGCGTGACAACGAGCGGATGCAGCTCGAGATGCGCTTTCTGTCCAGCACATCCGAAAGCCGTCTGGAAAAGCGTCGCCGTGCCCTGCGCGAAGGGATGGGCTTTGAAACCATCCTGCGCAGCCCCAATTCCGCGATGAATGATGCGGTGGCGATTGCGCGCCAATATGCCAGTTTCGACATTCCGGTTCTGCTGACGGGCGAGGCGGGCACTGGCAAGGCGCAACTGGCCCGCGCGATGCATTATGGCAGCCTGCGGTCGGAAAAGCCGTTTTATGAATTCAATCTGGCGGGCCTGCCGGAAGATCTGACCATGGTGGAACTTTTCGGGGCCAAGCGCGGTGTCTTGCCGGGCGGGGTGAACCGCATCGGGCTCATGCAGAAAGCGGATCGCGGCACGCTCTACCTTTCGGGGATCGAGGAAGCCTCGCCTGCGATGCAACTGGCCTTGCTGCGTGTGCTGTCCGAAGGGTCCATTACACCGGTGGGCGGGCAGGAAACGGTGGGCACCAATCTGCGGCTGATCTGTGGCGCGGGTGTGGATCTGCGTTCGCGTGTGGCCGAGGGCGGGTTCCGCACCGATCTTTACTATGCGCTGTCAGTAGGCGAGATCGGGCTTTTGCCGTTGCGGGCGCGACGTGGCGATGTGGCCATGCTGGCGCAGCATCTTCTGGCCGAGGCGGCCTCGACCCATTCCAAGCCCGTCATGGGTTTTGACGCGGCGGCGCTGGAATTTCTGGAAAACTACGACTGGCCGGGGAATCTGCGCGAACTGACCAACGAGGTCACGCGTATGCTGATCTTTGCGCAGGAAAACGTGCTGGGGGCCGAGCTGATCTCGCGCCATATCCTGCAGGCTGTGCCTTCGGATGAGGGGGCGGATCGTGCGGCGGAAGAAGACGCGCTACAGGCCAGCGGGCAGTTGAAAGACCGGATCGAATTGATGGAGATGCGGATCCTGCGCGAGACGCTGACCCGCCACCGCTGGAACAAAAGCCGTGCGGCCTCCGAGCTGGGCCTGAGCCGTGTGGGTCTGCGGGCCAAGCTCGACCGTTACGGAATAATGGGGCCGTCAGCCCGTATGGATGAGGAGGAAGACTGATGTGTCTGGGCATTCCGGGACAGATCGTCGAGATCACCGATGAGGCGCGTATGATGGCGCTGGCCGAGGTGTCGGGGGTGCGGCGCGCGGTCAATGTGGCCTGTATTGCCGATGGGCCTTTGCAGGGGCTGATCGGGGAATGGGCGCTGATCCATGTGGGCTTCGCTATGGCGAAGATCGACGAGGACGAGGCCGCGCAGACTTTGGCCGCCCTGCATGAGCTGGGCGAGACGCAGGAGGCGCTGGAACAGATGGCCGCAGGCGATGCGGCGCTGGAAGGGCGGGTGTAAGATGGCGCTGAAATTTGCCTCTGAATTCCGCGACCCGAAACTGGCGCGCGCCCTTTTTACGGCGATTGCCGAGAAGGCCGATGCGATAGGTGCCACCCGCGAAAAGCCTGTGCATATCATGGAGATCTGCGGCGGGCATACGCATTCGATCTTCCGCTACGGGCTGGATAAGCTGATCCATGAGGGCATCGAGTTCATTCATGGTCCGGGCTGTCCGGTTTGCGTGCTGCCGCGTGCGCGGGTCGATGAATGTATCGAACTGGCCGAGCGCCCCGAGGTGATCTTCACCACCTTCGGCGATGCGATGCGGGTGCCCGGGTCGACGAAGTCGCTCATTCAGGCCAAGGCCGATGGGGCCGATATCCGCATGGTCTATAGCCCCCTTGATGCGCTGGAACTGGCGCGGCGCAACCCCGACCGCGAGGTGGTGTTTTTCGGGCTGGGGTTCGAGACAACCACGCCGTCCACCGCGCTGGCGATCCAGCAGGCGGCGCGTGAGGGGCTTAAAAACTTCACCGTCTTCTGCAACCATATCACCGTGCCCGAACCCATCAAGGCGCTGCTGGATGACCCCTATATGATGCTTGACGGCTTTATCGGGCCGGGCCATGTGTCGATGGTGATCGGCATCCACCCCTATGATTTTATCGCGCAAGACTATGGCAAGCCGATCGTGGTGGCAGGCTTTGAACCCACCGATCTTCTGCAATCGGTGCTGATGGTGCTGACCCAGATCGAAAAAGGCCAACCGCGCGTGGAAAACCAATATGGCCGCGTGGTGCCCGAAAATGGCAATCCGGTCTCGTTGGCCGCCATCGAGGATGTTTATGAAAAGCGCCCCTCGTTTGAATGGCGGGGCTTGGGCGAAATCGACGCCTCGGGTCTGCGGATCCGCCCTGCCTATCGCGCCTATGACGCCGAAGAGAAATTCGGCATCGGCTATGCGGTGGGCCGCCGAGAGGTGCCGGAAGTCGAGGGCTGCGCCTGTGGTCAGGTCATGACGGGCCGGATCAAACCGACCCAATGCCCGCAATTCGGCAAGGGCTGCACACCGGAAACAGCCCTCGGCGCGCTGATGGTCAGCTCGGAAGGCGCCTGCGCGGCCTATTGGCAATATGGCGGCGCCCGTTCGGCGGCAGAATAACCGAAATCATAGGCGGCATCGGAGGCAAGGCCTCCGGCGGCGCAAGCGGGGCTCGATGCCCCGTTGGGCCGCAGCCCCCCTCAAAGGACAAGACTTATGGCACTACGAGGCGAACGCGTCACCTTGGCGCATGGCGGCGGTGGCCGTGCAATGCGCGACCTGATCGAGGAAATCTTCACCTCCGCCTTCGCACCCCCCGGCATGGAGGATCAGGCCCGCCTGATGACCGACGCCCTGCGCGAACCGGGCGCGCGCCTTGCTTTCACCACCGATGGCTTCGTCGTCACCCCCATGGAATTTCCGGGCGGTGATATCGGCAAGCTCGCCATCTGCGGTACGGTCAATGACCTCGCCGTGGGCGGGGCAAAACCGCTCTGGCTCTCGGCCGCCTTCGTCATTGAGGAAGGCACCGAATTCGCCCTTCTGCGCCGCATCGTGGCCACCATGGCGCGCGAGGCCGAGGCTGCGGGCGTGCGCATCGTGACAGGCGATACCAAGGTCGTCGAACGCGGCGCCTGCGATGGTGTCTTCATCACCACCTCTGGCATTGGCGTGATCCCCGCCTCCCGCGATATGGCGGCCTCCCATGTTCGCGCGGGCGATGTGGCTATCGTCAACGGGGTGCTGGGCGACCACGGCGCAACCATCCTCGCGGCCCGTGGCGATCTGGCGCTGTCTTCGGCGATCGAGAGCGATTGCGCCGCCCTCGGTCACCTGATGGAGGCCGCTCTCACTACAGCACCTCAAGCCCGCGCCGCCCGCGACCTGACCCGAGGCGGGCTGGCCTCCGCCCTGAATGAAATCGCCGAAGAGGCGGGTTGTGGCATCGTCATCGAGGAAGAGGCCCTTCCGCTCCGCGCCGAGGTCGTCGGCATGTGCGAGATCTTGGGGCTCGACCCCCTCTACCTTGCCAATGAGGGGCGTCTGGTGCTCTTTGTGCCAGAAGAACAAGCGGAGGCCGCGCTTGCCGCCATGCAAACCCTGCCCGAAGGAAAAAGTGCCGCGATCATCGGGCGGGCCGTGGCAGACCACGCGGGCCAAGTGCGGATGCGCACCGCATTCGGCGGCACCCGCATCGTCGATATGCTGGTGGGCGAACAGCTGCCCCGTATCTGCTAAAGGGGCATCTGTTAAAGGCGTATCTGCCAGTTTACTCGCGGATCGTCACGAACCATGCAAAGCGGGCAGTCTCGCCCGCGCCCAGGCTTAGCGTATAGGGGCGGTCCTCGATTTTTGCCCCCGCCCCATGCCATGCCGCCATCCCGTGCCACGGCTCGATGCACAGGAACGGCGCGCCGGGCGGCTGCCAAAGCGCGAGGTTCGGCAGATTGGCAAAGCGGAAATCGAGGCTCGGGCCGGTTTCTCCCTGATACCGGAGCGCCTCGCCCGTGCCTTCGGGGAAGATCGCGGCATTTTTGGCGAATAGATCATGGCTGAGCGTCAGGCTGCCCTGATGGAAGGGCGAGGCCTCGGTTTCGCGCGAGATCAACCCATCGACCACGCGGTTCATCGCGGGCTCGGCGCCATTGGCCAGCTCGACCTTATGCGCGCCGGTGGCATTGGGCAGCGGCCAGCGGAAGGCCGGATGAAAGCCCAGACCGAAGGGCATCGGCACGCTGTCCTCATTGGTGACGGTGGCGGCGACCTCAAGCGTCGGGCCGGTCACGCGATGGGTCAGTTGCAGCCGGAAGTTATAGGGGTAGCTTGCGGTGGCCTCCGAGGGCACCAGCTCATGGGTCACATGCGCCTCGTCCTGCGCCACCACCGTAAAGGGCAGGCGGCGGGCGATCCCGTGCTGGGGCATATCAAAGCTCTCGCCACGGATCTCGATTTTATCGTCGGGCGCACGGCCCACGATGGGAAACAGAACCGGCGAGCGCCCCGTCCACCATTCGGCATCGCCATTCCAGAGGAATTCCTGCCCACGGAAAGCAAGCGACTGCATCTCGGCGCCCATATCGGAGACGGTCACGGTGAGGTCGGGGGAGGTGATGGTGGTCATGATGTTGGGTCAGTTGCTCTGCGAATTGCTATCCCGGAAGCACTGCGAGAAAGCGTGAACGTCGCCTTATTCTCTTCTGAGCGAACGTCTGTATAGGTTACTGAAAATCGCATATCTCCCGTTCTCTCCTCCTGTCTAAAGGCCAAGCGGTATGTCTCCTCATGTTCACGTTTGAAAAGCGCAACAGTATGGTTGTTGTCATTTTCCAGAGGATGCTCACTAAAAATTCTAACATTAATTGCTGTATGCCCTAGGTTGAGCAGTTTTAATAGATAAACATCGAGCTGTTTCGGGGCAGGTTTATACGAGTTAAGGTATGCGACTTCTCGATTATCAATGCCCATGTAAATCAGATGAAAGGATGGCAGCATAGCCGCTTCTAACCTCTTATTCGTTTGATTTAGTTCATTGATATTATGTTTTAGGGCTATTTGCTGCAATTTTAGAGCATTGTTTTGCTGTGAATAGCCATAGACAAGCCAAATCAACGCTAAGCTGCCGCAAATGCCCGCGAGAGTGTCGCCAACGGCATTTGGCTGCATGCTTTCAAAGATTGTCCAGTTGACATAAATATAGATAGATGCGGCGACGCCCAGTAAGAAAGTGAGTGCCGCAGGAATGAAAATGAGAAAATTTGTTTTTTTCAATTAATGGAACCTTTTTCTAGATTATGCCAATCACACATCCAACTCCTCAACGAACTGGGCGTTCTCGGTGATATACTGGAAGCGGAGCTCGGGTTTCTTGCCCATCAGGCGTTCCACCAAATCCGCCGTCTCTCCGCCCAGATCGTCGTCGATGGTGACGCGGATCAGTTTGCGGGTGGCGGGGTCCATCGTGGTTTCTTTCAGGTCCTTGGCATCCATCTCGCCCAGACCCTTGAAGCGCTGCACGTCGATTTTACCCTTTCCGCCCAATCCCTTGGCTAACCATTCCTCTTTCTCGGCGTCGGAGGCCACATACATGCGCTTGGCGCCTTGGGTCAGGCGGTAGAGCGGCGGGCAGGCAAGGTAGAGGTGGCCTTGGTCGATCAGCGGGCGCATCTGGGTGAAGAAGAAGGTCATCAGAAGCGACGCGATATGCGCCCCATCGACATCGGCATCGGTCATGATGATGATCTTGTCGTAACGCAGGTCTTCGACGTTGAACTTGGTGCCAAGGCCCACACCCAACGCCTCGCAGATATCGCTGATCTCGGCATTGGTGCCCAGTTTCGACGAGGCCGCGCCGAGGACGTTCAGGATTTTACCCTTCAGCGGCAGCAGAGCCTGCGTTTCGCGTTTGCGCGCGCCTTTGGCCGAGCCACCTGCCGAGTCGCCCTCGACGATGAACAGCTCGGTATTGGCGCGGTTTTTCGCGGTGCAATCGGTCAGCTTGCCCGGGAGGCGCAGCTTTTTGGTGGCCGATTTACGGGCGGTTTCCTTTTCCTGACGGCGGCGCAGACGCTCTTCGGCGCGCAGCACAAGGAAATCGAGGATTGCGCCGGCGGATTTCGTATCCGAGGCCAGCCAGTTGTCGAAATGGTCGCGGACGGCGCCCTCGACCAGACGATGCGCCTCGACGGTGGCCAGACGGTCCTTGGTCTGGCCCACGAATTCCGGCTCGCGGATAAAGCAGGAGACCAGCGCGCAGCCGCCCGTGATCAGGTCGTCGCGGGTGATGTTCGACGCCTTCTTGTTATTGATCAGCTCGCCATAGGCGCGGATGCCTTTCAGGATCGCTGACCAGAAGCCCGCTTCATGGGTGCCGCCCTCGGGGGTGGGAACGGTGTTACAATAGGACTGGATGTAGCCATCACGCGAGGGGGTCCAGTTGATCGCCCATTCGACCGAACCGGGGACGTTGAATTTCTCGCGGAACTCGACCTTGCCCGAGAAGGGGCGGTCGGCATAGGTCATCGCCTTGCCCAGCGTTTCCATCAGGTAGTCGGCCAGACCGCCGGGGAAGTGGAAGGTGGCCTCGGTGGGCGTCTCGCCATCGTCAATCGCGGATTTCCAGCGGATTTCAACGCCCGAGAACAGATAGGCCTTCGAGCGCACCATCTTGATCAGCCGCGCGGGTTTGAAGCGGTGATGGCCGAAGATCTGCTCGTCGGCATGGAAGGTGACCATAGTGCCGCGACGGTTGGGGGCGGCACCGATTTCCGCCACCGGCCCCTGCGGGATGCCGCGCGAGAAGCGCTGTTCGTAGAGCTTCTTGTTCTTGGCAACCTGCACCACCATCAGATCCGACAGCGCATTCACCACCGACGCGCCCACCCCGTGAAGGCCGCCCGAGGTTGCATAGGCATCGCCCGAGAATTTGCCGCCCGCATGCAGCGTGCACAGGATCACCTCCAGCGCCGATTTACCCGGAAACTTCGGGTGCGGGTCGATCGGGATGCCGCGGCCATTGTCGCGCACGGTGATCGAGTAATCCGCGTTCAGCTCGACCTCGATGCGGCTGGCATGGCCTGCCACGGCTTCGTCCATCGAGTTGTCGAGGATCTCGGCCAGCATATGGTGCAGCGCGCGCTCATCGGTGCCGCCGATATACATGCCGGGGCGTTTGCGAACAGGTTCCAGCCCTTCCAGCACCTCGATAGAGGAGGCGTCATATTCGGACTCGGACTGGGTGGAGAGAAGATCGTCGGACATCTGCTCGCTTTCTTTGGTGGGGTTGGCCTTGAGCCATACATCATTTGGGGCAAAATCGGCAAGCGCCCTGCCGAAACCGTCCACAGGAAGTTTCACGTCCGGTTGGCCGGATCGGGGCCGCCGGTTTGCCGCCTGCCTGTTTTACGGGCGTCATGGGTGGAAAACGGCCCATTGGCAGGCTGGTTTGTGCCTGAGGGGTTTTCCCTTTGAGGGCAAGAGACTACGTCATCTTGTTACATAGGATGCGAATGCCATTTTGAGTCAAAAGATATAAAGGAGGAGGAGAATGTGGGATCAACGCTATGCCCATTCGGACTATGTTTTCGGAACTGCTCCGGCAGAGTTCGTGCGCCGTCAGGCAGGGCGGCTGACACCGGGTATGCGCGTGCTGTCGCTGGCCGAGGGCGAAGGGCGCAATGCCGTGTTTCTGGCCGAGCAGGGCCTGGAGGTGACGGGGGTCGAGCTTTCGGCTCCGGCGCGTGAAAAAGCCCAGCGGCTGGCGGCGTCGCGGGGGGTGACGATCACCATGCTATCGCAGGATCTGCGCGGCTGGGATTGGCCCGTGGCCGAATATGACGCGCTTTTGGCCTGTTTCATCCAGTTTGCCGATCCGGCCTTCCGAGAGGATATTTTCGACGGTATGCGGCGTGCGGTCGCGCCGGGAGGGGTGGTGATGATCCACGGCTTTGCCCGTCGTCAGCCGCGCTATGGCACAGGCGGGCCGAGCAATGTGGAACAGCTTTATGATCTGGATCTGCTGCGCGAGGCGTTTCCGCGCTGGAAAATCCTGCATCAGGCCGATTACGATGCCGATCTGAGCGAGGGAGAGGGGCATTCGGGCCGTGCCGCGCTGATCGATTTCGTGATGCAGCGTCCATCCTGACCGCTGCCCCGTCCTGACCGATTTACTGCATGACATCAGAGCGACCTTGCGCGACACTCGGCGGGCAGGGTTTTGAAAAAGGATTTGTCATGACGCATCGATTTCAATCGGATCCCTCCGACACCGACAGCCGCTTCGAGACAGTGCCGGTCTGGGATCCTTTCGTGCGCGCGTTCCATTGGGCGCTGGTGGTGCTGGTCTGTGGTGCATGGGGGCTTGGAAAATGGGGGCCCGTTGACATGAGCCTGCATTTCTGGCTGGGCTACGGCATCGGCGCGCTGGTCGTGGCCCGCGTCTTCTGGGGGTTTTTCGGCCCGCAAACGGCGCGGTTTGCCAGCTTTGTAAAAGGGCCCGGCGCGATTGCGCGCTATGGTCGCACGCTGGTGTCGCGCAAGCCGTCCTACACGCGCGGGCATAATCCTGTGGGCGCGTTATCGGTTGTGCTGATCTTGGGGCTCTTGGCGGCGCAGGTCGGCACGGGTCTGGTGTCCGATCCGGATGATTATATCAATGTCGGCCCCTTTGCGGATTGGGTGGGGTACGAGAACGCCGTGCGGGCGGTTGATCTGCACGAGACCCTCGCCAATCTGCTGCTGGCGCTGGTCATCATACATGTGCTGGCGATTTTCTGGTATCGCTTCTGGAAGCGCGAGAACCTTGTGACGCCGATGATTACAGGCCGCGCCCGCCTTCCCCGGCGCGCCCCGATGACGCAAAAGTAACGCCGCGCGCAATCCTAGCGATGCTTACTAAGGCTTGACGGGTTCATGGGGGCGTGGCACGGGCTGATTATTGACCACTCGATCAGGAATGCGAAATGGCCAGCCCCGTGATGACCCAGACCGACAAACCCCTCGACACCTCGATGGGGGCGTTTGGCCATATGCGCGCCATTCTTACGCTGGGCTTGCCGCTGGTAGGGTCGAACCTTGCGGCAGCAGGGCTTGGTGTGACCGATACGATCATGATGGGCTGGTACGGGGTGCCTGAACTGGCCGCCGTGGTTCTGGGCACGAATTACCTGTTCTTCTTCTTTCTCTTCGGCACGGGCTTTGCCAATGCGATCATCGGGCGCGTCTCGATGGCGCTGGGGGCCAATGACGAAACGCAGGCACGGCGCGATACCCGTATGGCGCTGTGGCTGTCGGTGCTGACGGGGCTGGTCTCGATTCCCTGTATGTGGCATTCCGCTGCGGTGCTACAGGCATTGGGGCAGGCCCCCGAAACCGCGAGGCTGGCACAGGACTACCTGCGCATCGCGGGGCTTGGCATCGTGCCCATGCTGGTGGTGGCGGTGCTGCGCAGCTATCTTTCGGCGTTCGAGCGGACACAGATCGTGCTTTGGGTCACGCTTTCTGCGGTGGGGCTGAATATCGTCTGCAACTGGCTTCTGATCTTTGGCGAGATGGGCTTTCCCGAAATGGGCGTGCGCGGCGCGGCGCTTTCCTCGGTGCTGGTGCAGACGGTGTCGATGCTGGTGCTGATGGTCTATGCCCATCGTGCGCGCGGGCTGTCGCATGTGGCGCTGTGGCAGCGGTTCTGGCGCCCTGACTGGTCTGCGTTCGGGGCCGTGGCGCGGATGGGGATTCCGATCGGGCTGACCATTCTGGCCGAGGCGTCCATGTTCCAGATGGCCGCGCTGATGATGGGATGGCTTGGCACAATCGAGCTGGCGGCCAATGGCATTGTCATGGAAACCAGTGTTCTGGCCTTCATGCTGCATATGGGGCTGGCCAATGCCGCGACCGTGCGGGCAGGGCGCGCCTATGGGGCCGGTGCCCCCGAACATCTGCGGCGCGGGGCCATCACGGTGATCTGCATGTCACTGGTCATCGTGGCGGTCACGGTGACCGCATTTCTGGGCATTCCGGAAAAGATTGTCAGCCTGTTCCTGAAGCCGGGCGGGGATTCCGCGCAGATCCTGCTGCTGGCAAGCGGCCTGCTGGCGCTGGCGGGCCTGTTCCAGCTGTTCGATGCCATGCAGGTGCTGGCAATGGGGTTGCTGCGCGGCCTGCAGGATACGCGCGTGCCGATGTGGATCGCGCTGGCCAGCTATTGGCTGGTCGGGATTCCCACGGGCTATGTGCTGGCCTTCCATGTAGGGCTGCAATCGCACGGGGTCTGGCTGGGGCTGGCCGCAGGGCTTGCCACGGCCTCGTCGCTGCTGATGTATCGCTTCTGGGTCGTGCGCGGCGGCGGGCGGCGCCCTATAGCCTAATCGTCGCGGGTCTCGGCCTGCTGTCCCATCAGCCGCTCGGCCTTCTTGCGCACAAGAACGCTGCGCAGATCATGCATGGCCAGCAATAGCGCGTCTGTGACATGCTCGAGCTGTGCATCGGTGGCTTTTGACTGCACCCATTGCGTGGTCAGGTTCAGGTAATCGACGGCGCGGTGGATGTCGTCGATGTCGCGCTGCGCCAGCAGGGCACTGCGATCGGCCATCCATTGGGTGATCTGGCGCATATCCGCATCGGTCAGCTCGCGCCCGCCCTGCGGTTTGATGTCTCCATTACGGATATTGACCACGGCGATCTGATCCATCTCGATCCGGCGCTGGCGGTTCTGGGTGTCTACCCGAAATACGGCCGCGCCATTCTCGCGGATTCGGAAGTAATATTCGGGCAGATCGAGGCTCATGGGGCAGCTTCCAGACTGTTGATGCACCATCCTTAACGACAACTGCGGTGGGGGATCAACTGACCGCTTGCGCGAGGGGTCAATAAAATATGGCTCTTCCGGCTTGATAACGGCATGTTATGCGATCTTCCGCCGATTGAAGAAAATCCTCATTGCAATTCTCGGGTGGAGAAACATGTTTACCTTACGTGACTCGACCTGTGGTGGGTGGGGCACGCTTTTGACAGCCTATAAGGATGTTTTTTTATGATTAAGAAAATCGCAACTGTTGCGACGATTTGCGTGTGGGGAAGCTCGGTATTCGCATCGACATACCAAGCGGACTCCAAGTCCATGGATAGCAAGGATTATGGCTATTCCAGCGACTTCAAATCCGAGGGGCATGGGGATTGGTTCGGGTCTGACAAGGACTGGAAAGACCAAGACGACCATAAGTGGGGGGATACCCCTGATTATGCCGAGGCGACCAAACCGCATTGTGGCTGCTCGGCCGATTTCGGTCATGACGGGCAGGGTGGTCATGGTGGCCACGGCGGTCACGGTGGTGGCGATGAGCAGGTCAGCCCCGTGCCGCTTCCGGCGGGTGGCATTTTGCTGCTTGGCGCGCTGGGTGGCTTTGCGGCGCTGCGTCGTCGTAAATCGGGCGTGAAAGCGGCCTGAGTCAAACGGGAAAAGCCGCTCGACCGAGCGGCTTTTCTTTTTGTTCCAGACGTGTCGTGATCGGCTGGCCGCAGGGTAGTGCGACCTTCGCGATGTGGCTTACCTGAGGCCTTCGCAGAAGCGTTTGATCCGGTTGCAAGCCTCCGTCAGCACGGTGTCCGAGGTGGCGTAGCTGATGCGGAAGTTGGGGCTGAGGCCGAAGGCTGCGCCGAACACCGTGGCCACGCCGGTTTCTTCCAGAAGCGCCGTGCAGAAGGTCTCGTCATCGGTAATCTTGGTGCCTTGGGCCGAAGTTTTGCCGATGCAGTCCTTGATGGACGGGTAGACATAGAAGGCCCCTTCGGGCGTGGGGCAGGTGATGCCGGGGCAGGCGTTGAGCCCCGCAACCACCAGATCGCGGCGGCGGTGGAAGGCTTCGCGGCTGTCACGGATATAATCCTGCGGCCCGTTCAGCGCCTCGACAGCGGCCCATTGGCTGATGGTGCAGGGGTTCGAGGTGGATTGCGACTGCATCTTACGCATCGCGGTGATCAGCTCCACCGGACCACCGGCATAACCGATCCGCCAGCCGGTCATCGCATAGGCTTTCGACACGCCGTTCACCGTCAGCGTGCGGTCATAAAGCGCGGGTTCCACCTCGGCGGGGGTGCAGAATTCGAAGCCGTCAAAGACGAGGTGTTCGTACATGTCGTCGGTCATCACCCAGACATGGGGGTGGCGCATCAGCACATCGGTCAGCGCCTTGAGTTCTGCCCGCGTATAGCCCGCCCCCGAGGGGTTGGAGGGCGAGTTGAACAGGAACCATTTGGTTTGCGGCGTGATCGCGGCTTCCAAAGCCTCGGGCGTGATCTTGTAGCCCATCTCGGGATTGCCCTGCACGAAGACCGGCGTGCCGCCCCCGATCAGCACCATATCGGGGTAGCTGACCCAATAGGGCGTGGGGATGATGACCTCGTCGCCCGGGTTCAGGGTGGCCATGAAGGCGTTGAACAGCACCTGCTTGCCGCCCGAGGACACGCTGATCTGCGCTTGCGTATAGCTCAGCCCGTTCTCGCGGGCGAATTTATCGCAGATCGCCTGTTTCAGCTCGGCGATCCCGTCAACGGTGGTATATTTGGTGCGGCCCTCAGTGATGGCGCGGGCGCCTGCATCCTTGATGTTCTGCGGCGTGTCGAAATCGGGCTCGCCCGCCGAAAGGCTGATGATGTCGCGCCCTGCGGCCTTCAGCTCTGCCGCCTTGCCGGTCATGGCCACGGTGGGCGAGGGTTTCACACGGGCGAGGCTGTCGGAGAGAAAGGCCATGAGGGGCTCCGTTCGGATGGGTTTGTAACTTGCGTGGCCATGTCTTACGCTCGGGTCAAATGGCGATCAAGAGGAGGCCCCATGGCGGATGACTGGTATGGCGAAGATGCCGCGACCTTTGGCGACAGGCTGGAGGGGGCGCGCGAGGCCGCAGGGCTGAGCCAGACCGAACTGGCCGCAAAGCTGGGCGTGCGGCTGGAGACGCTGCAGTCATGGGAAGAGGATATGGCCGACCCGCGTGCCAACAAGTTGCAGATGGTGGCGGGTATGTTGAATGTTTCGCTGATGTGGCTGCTCAATGGCGAGGGCGCTGGACTTGACGGGCCGCCGCAAGGGGTAGATGAGGCAGAACGAGAGCGGGAGATCTTGCGCGAGATACGCGAGGCCCGTGCGGTGATCAAAGACCTCGATGCGCGGCTGGAACGGCTGGAGCGCAGGGTCAAAGCGGGAGAGAGCCAATGACCGGACAGGTTCAGGAAACGCCGGAAGCGCGGCTGAAGCGGATGGTGATGCGCAGCTGGCGGCGCGGGATGAAAGAGATGGACATGGTGCTTGGCCCCTTTGCCGATAGCGAGCTGGCAAAGATGGATCCGGCCACCTTGGACCTCTATGACGCGCTGCTGGAAGAATATGATCAGGATCTCTATCTGTGGGTGTCGGGGGCGAAACCCTGCCCGCCGGAGTATCTTCAACTGCTGCAAGTGATTGCGGCCTTTGCGAAAAAACGTCATTCGGTTGCATGATTCAATTATGGCGGAAGGGGCAAATTGCCTTGCTTCCGCCATGTTGTCTGAAAATTATTGTCAGATTTGCGATAGATTTAATTCGCTTAACCGAAATTTTGGCATTTTCCCGCATGGTGTCTTTCGGGGCATAGATGATGCGGAGAATGAGATGAGTATAGAACCCCCTATGGGCCAGATGGGCGGCGTGGTCGCGGACCGCGCCATGCAGCAGGGGCTCATGACCGGGTATCTGGACACGCTGGCCCTTGTGGAACGGCTGCACAGATTGCTGCTGGATGTGATCAAGGACGAATTCGAACGTCTGGCGATCATCGAGATCAATCCGGTTCAGGCCCTTTTGCTGTTCAATGTCGGCGATAACGAGGTCACGGCAGGCGAATTGAAGAGCCGTGGCTATTATCAGGGCTCGAATGTCAGCTATAACCTGAAAAAACTGGTGGAAAACGGCTATATGCACCACCAGCGCTGTGATGTGGACCGCCGCTCGGTGCGGGTCAAGCTGACGGATAAGGGGCGCAAGCTGCATGATGCGGTGCGCGAACTGTTCGAGCGCCATGCTGACGGGATGGGCACGCGTGGCGTGATCGATTTCGAACAGATGGACGAAATGAACCGGACCCTCAAACGTATGGAACGTTACTGGATGGACCAGATCCGGTATATCTACTGAGTTTCAGAAAAAGGGCAGCGTGGGGCGCTGCCCTTTTTGGGGAAAGGCCCCGCCGCCTGTCCGCCTAAGGGCACGCCTGTCTTGACGGATATCCCGTTCGGGGGCAGGCTTCGGTTGCCGGATTATCGTGATCCGGATGCCATGCGGGGGGATAGGATGGATAAGGATCTGCCGGTCAATGTCTTGGGTGGCCCGTTGGAGCCTTGTTCGCTGGTGCCTCTGACCGGGTTCTTTCGCGATGGCCATTGTAATACCTGCGCCGAGGATCATGGCGCCCATACGGTTTGCGCGATCATGACCAAAGAGTTTCTCGCGTGGTCGGCCTATATCGGCAATGACCTCTCGACCCCGCGTCCCGAATACGGATTCGAGGGCCTCAAACCCGGAGATCGCTGGTGCCTGTGCGCGGGGCGGTTTCTGGAAGCGCATGACGAGGGCTGCGCGCCCGAGATCGTGCTGGAGGCGACCCATCAGCGCACGCTTGATGTGGTCCCGATCGAGGTCCTACGGCTGCATCGGCATTTGTCGCCTTTTCAATAGGGGGTTCGACCCTGTTTCTGATGAAGTTCTTCTTTCTATCCGCATCCTTCTGCCTTGCCGCTTCAGCCGCCCTGTCCCAGCCCATCGTCGAGGGGCCGGTCGTTGAGGAGTATCACTTTGACGCGGATGGCGATGGCACAGAGGATCTGATCACCGATCTCACCACGCGCGATCTTGATCGGCTGCTTGTTATCTCGAAGGACACAGCCGAGCCGCCAGTTGTGATCGGCCCTCTTATGGCGAATCTCACTATGTTAGACTCGGTTACCTCAACAAAGCCGGGCCGTTTTACCATCGCGACGGGCTGCGATACCTGCGGGCGCAACGGGAGCAGTTTGCAATGGCATGTGGCCTTCCGCGAGGGGCGGTATATCGTGGCGGGGGTGACTATCGTGCAATCGGACAGATTAAGCGCTGAATCGGTCTACTGCGATGTCAATCTTCTGACGGGCCAAGCCGATGTGTCCCGCGATCCGGATATGCCGGAAACGCGCATCACCACCGATGAGCGCCCCCCCGATCTGCTGGGGCTGCCCAGCGACTACAGCCCCAAGGTCTGCGATGATCTTATCGCGGGCTTCTGGGCTGTGCGATAGGGCTCCAGAGGATGTCGTCGATGCGCGGCGCGCCCGTGGCCAGCATCACCAGACGGTCAAAGCCAAGCGCGATGCCGGAGGCCTCCGGCATCAGTTCCAGCGCGGCAAGGAAATCCTCGTCCAGCGGGTAGCGCTCGCCATAGATGCGCTCTTTCTCGTCCATCTCGGCCTCGAAACGGCGGCGTTGCTCGGCGGGGTCGGTGAGCTCTCCGAAGGCATTGGCCAGCTCCACCCCGCAGGCGTAAAGTTCGAAGCGTTCCGCCTCGCGCGGGTCATCGGCGCAGGGGCGGGCGAGGGCGGCCTCGGCGGTCGGATAGCGGTCCAGCACGGTGATCCGCCCGTGGCCCAGATGCGGCTCGACCCGATCCACCAGCACCTTTGACAGGATATCGGCCCAGCCGTCATCTTCGGCAATGGCAAAACCCACCCGCGCGCATTCGGTGGCCAATGCTGCGCGGTCGGTCGAGCCATCGGCGCGGCAGCTGGCCAGCAGGTCGATGCCCGCATAGCGCTGGAAGGCTTCGGCCACCGAGATCCGTTCGACCGGCGCGAAAGGGTCGCAGGTGATGCCGCGATATTGCAGGTGATCCGCTCCGCAAGCGCGTGCGGCAATGGCCAGCATCGCATGGGCATCCTCGATCAGCCGGTCATAGGGGGTATCGGCGCGATACCATTCCAGCATGGTGAATTCGGCGCTATGGCGGTTGCCGTTTTCGCGGTTGCGCCAGACATGGGCGAAGGCGAAGATCCGAGGCTCGCCCGCCGCAAGGATCTTTTTCATCGTGAATTCGGGCGAGGTGTGCAGATACATCCGATGCGCCACCCCGTCATGGCCGATGAGATCGGTGGCGAAAGCATGCAGATGCGCCTCATTGCCGGGGCTGGTTTGCAGGCAGGCGGGGTCGGTTTCGAGGAAGTCCTGATCGGCAAACCATTGCCGGAGCGCGGCCTGAACTTTGTTGCGTGCCAGCAAAAGGGGGCGGCGGTCGGCGTGGCGATGGGGGTGCCACCAGGGTGTTTCGGTCATCTCTTGCGCTTTCGAACAGGCTTTGAACTGGAAATCCGTCTTCAGATGGTTTAGGCGACGGGGCATCCGGGCGCCAGTCTTCACGCAGTGCCTGAGCCTCATTTGCCCAAGCGGGCATCTCGTTCAAAGGAAATGCAATGGTTAAAGTCATCGCCTCGCAGCTGCGCAAGGGCAATGTTGTCGAAATCGACAGCCACCTCTATGTCGTTCTGACGGCAGAAAGCTTCCACCCCGGCAAGGGCACTCCGGTGACCCAGGTCAATATGCGCCGCATCTCGGATGGCACCAAAGTCTCCGAACGCTGGAAAACCACCGAAGGTGTGGAGCGCGCGCATGTCGAAGAGCGTGAATTCGACTTCCTCTATGAAGATGGCGAAGGCTATCACTTCATGGAACCCACCACCTACGAGCAGGTTGCCGTGTCCGAGGACGTGATCGGCGATGCGAAAGTGTTCCTGCGCGACGGGATCCGCTGCTGGCTGAAAACCTATAATGATGGCGTGATCGCGATCGAACTGCCGCAGAAGGTCACCGTGGAAGTCGAAGAGACCGAGCCGGTTGTCAAAGGCCAGACGGCGTCCTCGTCCTACAAGCCCTCGACCTGCACCGGTGGTATCCGTGTGATGGTGCCGCCGCATATCGGCGTGGGCACCCGCATCGTGATCAACACCGAGGATCTGGCCTATCAGGAACGCGCCAAGGACTGAGGGTCCGGCATTTCGGGTCCGAAAGGGCCACGGCTTCTTTGCAAAGGCGCTCTTCAGGGGGCGCCTTTCTTCATGCGGACGTCATGGCAAAATGCGCCAGATCAAAGAGGCGGAACTGTAACGGATTTATGTCGTTGTCGAAGGGATCTCACAGGGAGATGTTGCGCCATGACACTGACGGACACGTTGCATCATTTTACCAACCGGTTGACCGGCCATCCGCAGGGGCCGTTCCATCTGCATGACATCTACGGACCGCAATGGGCGGCGTTTTCTGTCGAGGACAAGCTGAGGCTGGGGCGCGATTTTCTGATCCATGTCCGGCAGGGGGCCATTCCGCAGGTCCATGACAGCGGGCAGAGCGATCTGCAGGGGCGGGTCTTCGTGAAAGGCTGAAGGGCGTGGCTACAGCTTGCGCAGCCGCACCACCACATCGACCGAGGCAATCTCGTATCCCTCTGGCGGGGTCGGGAGCTTGGTGATCTGCATGTCTTCTTTGGGCGCATCGGAAATGCGGGCCTCGTCCTCCCAGAAGAAGTGCGGGTGGTCATCCATGCGGGTGTCGAAATAGCTGCGCGTGCCATCTACCGTGACCTCATGCATGAGGCCCGCATCGCAGAACGCGCGCAGGGTATTGTAGACGGTGGCAAGCGAGACACGCTCGCCGGCATCCAGTGCCGAGGTATGCAGCAACTCGGCGGTCACATGGCGGTCCTCGCCATCGCCCACAAGCAAGGACGCCAGCGAAAGGCGCTGGCGGGTGGGGCGCAATCCCCCTTTGGCAAGCCATTGCTGGCCACGGTCGCGTGCGTTGGGTGCCATTTAATCCGTTTCTCCTTACCCCAATATGCGCTTGGGGCGGGAAAGTTTCAATCTGGCTGCGTGCAAACTTCATAAAAATGTCGCATATGTCGCGCGGAATTGGCACCCCCAGTTGCATTTGACGCAGGTCGCAAAGCGTCAGCAGCCTTGCGTCTTTGCCTAGACGGGTGTTAGAGGGAACGAAACTGGACCCAAGGGGGGAAGAATATTCCATGGCAGGCTTTCCGACGAGCTTCGACCGGGACGAACTACTGAAATGCGCACGCGGCGAGCTGTTTGGCCCCGGCAATGCGCAATTGCCCGCACCGCCCATGCTGATGATGGACCGTATCACCGAGATTTCCGGTGATGGCGGCGAATTCGGCAAGGGTCATGTTGTGGCCGAGTTCGACATCAAGCCGGATCTTTGGTTCTTTGATTGCCACTTCCCCGGCAACCCGATCATGCCGGGCTGTCTGGGCCTTGACGGTCTGTGGCAGCTGACCGGCTTCAACCTTGGCTGGCGCGGCTGGCAAGGGCGCGGCTATGCGCTGGGTGTGGGTGAGGTCAAGCTGACCGGCATGGTGCGCCCCGAACGCAAGATGCTGACCTACAAGGTCGATTTCACCAAAGCCGTGCAAACACGCCGCCTGACCATGGGCGTGGCCAACGGGATCGTCGAAGCCGATGGCGAGGTGATCTATGTGGTCAAGGATATGAAGGTCGCTCTCTCCGAGAGCTGATCCGAGACAGATTACGAGGAGGCCAGCTATGCGCCGTGTCGTTATTACCGGTCTGGGCATCGTCAGCCCGATCGGCAACTCCGCCGAAGAAGTCACCGCCAGCCTGCGCGCGGGCAAATCGGGGATCACCTTCCAGCAAGACTATGCCGACCGTGGCTTCCGTAGCCAGGTCGCCGGTGTGCCGGAGGTCGATTTCGAGGCGCTGATCGACAAGCGCCAACTGCGCTTCATGGGGCCGACTGCGGCTTATGCCTATATCGCCATGCAGCAGGCGATCGCGGATTCGGGCCTGTCGGAGGATCAGGTCTCGAACGAGCGCACGGGGCTTGTGGCAGGCTCGGGTGGTCCGTCGACCTCGAGCGTGTTCCAGGCGCATAGCATCACCGTTGAAAAGGGCAGCCCCAAGCGGATGGGCCCCTTCATGGTGACGAAGGCCATGTCCTCGACCGTCTCGGCCTGTCTCGCGACGCCCTTCAAGATCAAGGGTGTGAACTACTCGATCACCTCGGCCTGCTCGACCTCGGCACATTGCATCGGCAACGCGGCCGAGCTGATCCAGATGGGCAAGCAGGATGTCGTCTTTGCAGGCGGCGGCGAGGAGGTCGACTGGACGCTGTCGTGCCTGTTTGACGCGATGGGCGCGATGTCGTCGAAATATAACGACGCGCCGGAAACGGCTGCCCGTGCGTTTGACGCGACCCGCGACGGGTTTGTCATCGGCGGCGGCGGCGGTATTCTGGTTCTCGAAGAGCTGGAACATGCCAAGGCCCGTGGTGCCAAGATCTATGCCGAAGTCACCGGCTATGGCGCGACCTCGGATGGGTATGACATGGTGGCGCCCTCGGGTGAGGGCGGCGAGCGCGCGATGCGTCTGGCCACCGCAACCCTGCCGGAAGGCCGTAAGGTTACCTATATCAACGCGCATGGCACCTCGACCCCCGTGGGCGATGTGCGCGAGGTCGAAGCCGTCCGCCGCGTGCTGGGCGAAGACCATGCGCCGATCTCCTCGACCAAGTCGATGACCGGCCACGCGCTGGGGGCTGCGGGCGTCAACGAGGCGATCTATTCGCTACTGATGCTGCAGGGCGGCTTCATTGCGCCCTCGATCAACGTGACCGAGCTTGATCCGGCGCTGCGTCCCGAAGAGATCGCGACCCGGCTGATCGACAATGTCGAGCATGATTCCGTCCTGTCCAACAGCTTCGGCTTTGGCGGCACCAACGCATCGCTCGTCATGAGCAAGTACCAAGAGTAAGGGGTCGCCTGAATGGCCGAGTTGATGAAGGGCAAGCGCGGGCTTGTCATGGGGGTGGCCAATGACCGCTCCATCGCATGGGGGATCGCCAAGGCGCTGGCCGAGGAAGGCGCAGAACTGGCGTTTTCCTATCAGGGCGAGGCCTTCGGCAAGCGCGTGCAGCCGCTGGCAGAGTCGCTGGGCTCGTCCTTCCTTGTGGATGTGGATGTGACCGATGATGCCTCGATGGATGCGGCCTTTGCCCGTCTGAAAGACGAGTGGGGCAGCCTCGATTTCATCGTTCATGCGATTGCCTATTCCGACAAGAACGAGCTGGCGGGCCGTTTCATCAATACCACCCGCGAGAACTTCAAGAACTCGCTGTCGATCAGCTGCTTCAGCCTGATCGATATCGGTCGCCGTGCCGAAGAGCTGATGCCGAATGGCGGCTCGATTATCACGCTGACCTATGCCGGTTCCAACCGCGTGACGCCCTTCTATAACGTGATGGGCGTGGCCAAGGCGGCACTCGAATCCTCGGTGCGCTATCTGGCCAACGACCTTGGTCCGCAGGGCATCCGCGTGAACGCGATCTCGCCCGGTCCGATGAAAACGCTGGCAGGCGCGGCCATCGGTGGCGCGCGCAAGACCTTCCGCCACACGGAGGCCAATAGCCCGCTGCGGTCGAACGCGACGCTGGAATCGATTGGCGGCACGGCTGTCTGGCTGTCGTCGGATTACGGCGCCTGCACCACCGGCGAGACGATTATGGTCGATTGCGGCTATCACGTGCTGGGCATGCCCCAGACCGAGAACCTATAACGGACCGAAAACCTGTAACCGGTTTGCAGAATTGAAAAGGCCCCGAGGAAACTCGGGGCCTTTTTCATGAGGTGGCGGAAACCGCAGCAACCGTTGGGAGGTTGAATTTCCCGAGGACCTGAAAAATCAGGTGGGCGCCAGGTAACAAGGCCAAGACCCTGACAGAGCCAGCTCCCTCGGAATCGGTATAGGCCACTGGAAAGACGTTCCCGTTACGAGAAGAGCAGTAACCGCCGAATCCACAGATAGGAAAGCGTGCAGCTCTGCGCAAGCCCCTTGATGACATGCGGGGGTAACTTGTGAGGGGAAGGGGGCTGGACTTATGTTCTGCCTTCGTTCATTTTCGGGCTATGTCCGATAGCCGATCTCTTTCCGATATGCAGCCGGGTCAGGTGCTGGCCCGTGGTGTGGCGCGTGCGCTGGCCGATCTGGGGCTGGCCTCGGTGCTGGAGATGCCGCTCCGCCCGCGCCTACGTGCCGATGTGATGGGGCTGACCCGTAAGGGCGAGATCTGGATTGTCGAATGCAAATCGAGCCGTGCGGATTTTACATCCGACCGTAAATGGCAGGGCTATCTGGACTGGTGCGACCGCTATTTCTGGGCGGTGGATGCTACATTCCCTCTGGAGCTTCTGCCCGAGGATACGGGGCTGTTTATCGCCGATGGCTATGGGGCTGAAATGCTGCGCGACGCCCCCGAGGCGCGTCTGGCCCCCGCCCGTCGCAAGGCGCTGACGCTGGATTTCGCGCGGGTGGCAGCCGCGCGGCTTCAAGGCTTTCGTGACCCGTCCTTGCCGGTTCTGCCCGAAGCCGCCCGCTGAGATTATTTCTTTTTCTTGGGCGATTTGCCGCTGCCGGTTTCGGCTTGGATCTGGCGGGCCGCATCGGCTGCCGCGCGCAGTTCTTCGGCGATCTCTTCGGCCTCGTCAGGATCGAAATCCATCGGCAGATCGAGCCCGTCCCCTTCCAGATAGATTCGCACCATACCGCGATCGGTCGGACCGATTTGCAGGTTCGCGGCGGTTTCATGTTCGCTGTTGATGCTCATATCCTGTCTCCGATTGGGGTGTTGCGCGTTGCCTAGACGTGATTATGGGCTGAGGCAAGGAAAATGCCAAAAACCTGTCACACCCCCCTTGCAATCCTCCGCAGCAATCGGTAAATCCCGCCTCACGGTGCCGCTTTAGCTCAGTTGGTTAGAGCGCTGGATTGTGGATCCAGAGGTCCCCTGTTCAAGCCAGGGAAGCGGTACCATTTTTCAATGACTTAGCTGAAACGCCGTTCCGAGTTGTAACGAGTTGTATCCAACCGTTGTAACGTTGTAATCGGGCCTGATTCACGTGGAACGGCGCAGTTTTACGACCTCGGCCACCGAGTCATTCTTCTCCCGGATATAGCGGTCGGTCGTGCGCATATTGGTGTGGTTCGCCTGATGCTGCAGCTGGATCGGCGTGGCGCCGTGGCGCTTGGCATCGTTGATCGCGCCTGCACGCGCATCCATCATCTTCAGCTCTTTTGGCAGGCCTGCCGCCCGTGCCGCGAGCCGGAACATCCGCGCCCAGTGGTGGCGATCGTAAGGCATGCCGTTCTTGTCGATGATCACCGGCCCGACGCGATCATTGACCGGCGTCTCGTCCAGGCGCGCGCGCAGCTCCGGCACGGCGGTCAGATCGAAGATCATGGCCTCGCTATCGCTGCGCTCGGTTTTCGAGGGAGTCTTCCGGATCTGCGTCAGGTCCGCATCGATCATGTCCCATGTCAGCCCGTCCTGCCAGCGCCGCCCGCCGCGCATGATCCCCGTCCGGTCGTCATCGGTCGGGCGCAGATACTGGCCGCGCACATCAACGGCGCGCAGGGCGAACCACCACTGCATCATGTAGCCGGTGGCAAAGGCGCGATAGCCCAGCTCGTCCGCCTTCTCGATCACGGCGGCGATCTGTTCCGCCGTAGGGGCGATGGTGCGGGGCTTGGGCGATTTGAAGCGCGTCTTCGAGAGAATCAGGGATAGCTTGGCCGCGCCCTCGAACTCGATCTGCACCCCGTAATTGACGAAGATCCGCAGGTGCCGGAAGGAGGTGGCGATAAAATGGGTGCTGCGCCCGTTTTCCTTCATCGCCTTTTCCCAGCGCCTGATCGCGGCGTAATCGGCATCCGTTACCAGCATGTCACCGATCGCGCCGCGCCAGTAGTTGCCATAGTGGCGATATTGCTCGCGGGTGTTCTGTTTGACGTCCTGCACGGGCGAGATCTCGTCGTTCAGATAGCGGGCGATCAGGTGGTGGAAGGTGCCGGGCTCGAGGCGCTTCTCGTTCTCGGCGGTCTCCATCCAGCGCACCATGTCGCGCGTCAGCTCGCGCGCGCGGCTGGCGCGTTCCTCGTCGCGGTTATCGCCGATCTGTCCGGGCAGGGCGACAGGCCCCACAACATAGCCCATCGTCTGGGCGGTCTTTGTGGCCCGCCAGTAGACGCGGCCCTTCGATTTGGCAGTGCAGGGGGCGTAGAGCGGGTCTGACCCGTCCCAGAGCGCATCCTTAAAACGCATTCGTTCTTTCCTTCTTACGGTTCTGCGCCTCGGCCTGTGCCGGCGCCACCGTGCCGTCGCTCACGCGGCGGCGTTTTTCAATCCATGCCATGACATCGGCCTTGATGGTGAGGCCGGTCAGCGGGTCTCGTTTCGGGAAGCCCTCGCGGCCCAGCTTCTCGCGGTTAGTCCGGAACCACGCGATCTTGCGCCCCAGGGTGGAGGCCACCCAAAGGTCGGAGCCATAGGCCGATATGACCGAAAAGGTCGGATCATCATTTTGCGGCTTCAGCCCGAAGTTATGGTCGTGCTCACCCATCGTTCCCTTCCTTCCTTTCGACCCGATTGGCGGGTGCGCTGTCCTCGTGGTGGCCGGTGGCGCGCTGGCGCTCGGCCTGTTCGTCTTTGGCGTTGGCTTCGGCGGGAGTGGTGTCCTGTGTGGTGGGGGCGGGGTCTTCGCACATCGCTCGAATTTCGTCGTCTGTCATGCTTGCCCAAAGCTCGGCGTCCTCCAGCAGATAGATCGGGTCGTGAGCATCGTGAGGCTCGCCGGTAACATCGAGGCCAAGAGGCCAGTGCAGGATCAGCCCGCGCGGGATAGCCTGATCCGCAACAAAGCCTGATTGAGAGACCCACTCAGGGCGATATTTAGACCATCCGTCGAGGCACGGCTCGTCGCCGTCGTCGGATACCTTGCAAAAGTCTTCGTCCTTGTAGCCGTGGCGCTGGACGAGGAAGTTTTTGGCGGCCTCGGTCCGGCGTATCCACTCTTCGGCGGTAAGGATGTTTGGGGCCGTGACCGCACGCACGTCCTCTGGGATCGGGTTCGGCATATCTCTCTCCTTCATTCGCTTGTCAGGGGCATCGTGAGACGAGCGGTGACAGCGGCGTGCATCTCCCAGCCTGCCGTCTTGATGCGATCTAACTTTCGCCGCCACGCTGCTTCGTCGTCAGCGCCGAGATTGGCCCGGATCGCGGCGTGAACGCTTGGCCAGTCGATCTGCTTCGTTGCGGCGTCTGCAGCGATCAGAAGCCCGTAAAGGACGCCCACTGAGGCGACCGTGGCTTTGCCCGTCAGGTGGGCGCGCAGGAAGTGTTCAGCTTGGTGCATATCGGCCTCCTTATCTCTACTGTTCTGAGCGGGGCCTGTGGCCCGCGCTGGGGGGTGGCCGCTTGGGGCGGCGGATCTCGATCTCCACGCCGAAGCGGGTGGCCAGTGCGATCGCGCCATAGCGGTCGCGCGCGCCGAGCTTCCGGGCGATCTGGCGGATGTGCATCTTGATGCAGGGCTCCGAGAGGTTCAGGCGGTGCGCGGCCTCTTTGTAGGGCAGCGCGATCAGCGGCAGGACACGGCTCTCGGCGGGGGATAGCAGGGTGATCGTGGTCATCTGAAAGTCCATTCGTGATAAAAGAGGATTGCGAGGCAGGCGGTGAACGCCGCGCCTGTGATGATGGCGATCAGCATGTGGCCTCCTGAATGACTGGACCTGCGGGGGCGCGTCGGACAGCATTGCCCCCGCAGATCATCCGCGCGACCGCCGCGCGAATTCCTGTTCTTCGGGATGCCGCCCCGGCACAGGGGCGGGCACCGGAAGATCAGGCGCGTGGCAGAAGCTTGGGGCCGGCGGGCAGGGCGGCGGTGCCCGAGGGTTTGTGTCCCTTGCACTTGCCGGGGGCGCAGGCCCCGACATGTGGGCAGAGATCGTCCATCGTCAGATTATGCGCGCGGGCGGCGAGGCGCAGCGCGCCGATCCGGTCGGCACGGCTCGGCAGGCCCATCAGGAAGAAGGGCCGGTTTTTCGCCAGATGGTCGAGATAGGTGATCTTCGCGGCGCGGATAGCGTTGGACTTGCGGCGGGATGTGAACATGGCAACCTCTTCGGGTGAAGGGCGCAGCCCGCGCGAGAGGCGGGCTGGCAGGGTCAGGGCAGGCGGGACAGGCGCGCGGCCAGCCAGACAAGACCCACGATCATCGCGCGCAGGATCCAGTCGAGGATGGACGGGGTGATTGCCTGCAACAGCGTCAGGGTCAGTGCGGCGGACGTGGTCCAGCTGATGGCGTGGGATTTCAGCCAGTCCATCAGAGGTAATTGGACAGGTTGAAGCCGAGGCGCTTGGCCAGATCGGTCAGCACGATCTTTTCTTCCGGCTCCAGCTCGCCATCGGCCATTGCGATATCGATGCCGACCATCAGCGCCATTTCAAGTTCGTCGCTGGCGTTTTTGGACTTCATCTCCTCGATCTCGCGCTTCAGGGCGAGCTTGCCGGTCATCGAGCCGTTGGCGCGCTTGAGCTGCTTATCAAGCGCCTGCTCGATCTGGGTAGCACTGAAGGCTTCGGAGAGGGTGGAGTGGTTCTGCAGGGCATCCAGTGCGCCGGTCACTTCCGAGTCCTCGATCTCGCCATCGGCGCAGGCGACAAGGGCGCTGATCGCGCAGATGCCTTCCAGCAGATCGGTTTTTCCAGACAGCTTTTTGGAGCCGCCCGAGAGGCGTTCTTTCAGTTTTCCAAACATGGGTCTTCCTTGGTTCTTGGTGAAAAGGCGGCGGAAGCTGCGATGCACAAACAGGGTACGGGTTACGCGCGGCTTCCGCCTATCATCCGAGTGGGATCGGACGAATTCGGGTCTCGGGGCGGCGCGGGGTGAATTTGCGCCGCCCCATATCTGGCCCCCGAAACAGGGAGGATGGGGCCAAATCTCGCTATTCCATGCCGAGCGCTTCCTTGTAGATCGCCATGATGGCCTCTTCCTCGGCCACGTCGTTCTTGTCGCGCTTGCGCAGGGCGATGATTTTCCGGATCACCTTGGTGTCGTAGCCGCGAGCTTTGGCCTCGGCCATCACGTCCTTCTGCTGTTCGGCGATATCGGCCTTTTCGGCGGCAAGGCTTTCGAACTGTTCGATGAACTGGCGCAGCTCGTCGGCGGTGACCTGATAGGCCTTCTCGGCGGCGGCCTTGAAGTCGGCATCCGCTTTCATCGGCGGCTTGCCAGCCTTTGCACGGCTGATGCTATGGGCGGCTTTGGCGAGGAAAGCGGGCGTGTCCTCGGTGATCGGGATGGTCGGCATGGCGTTCATGGGCGGGCTAGTGGACATGGTCTGTGAGGTCATGCATGCTTTCAGGGTCGATCAGTTCGACCCGCACGGTGCCGTGAATACGCTGAGTTGCGACCTGATAACGGCTCTTCTCCTCGTGCCAATAGACGTAGCCCTGACCGCATAGGGTGGTCCGCGCCTGCACGACATAGCCCTCGTCGGTGTCCGCTTCGAACGGCGTCTTTACCTCGATCTCATTGCAGAAAACGCGGATCGGCTGACCGACCATAACCGTGTTCTCGGGGATGTATTTGGGCATGTGGATCATCCTGAAAGAAGAAAAGGCCGGGCGGCGGCGAGCAGCGCGCCGCCCGGCAGTTGGGTTGCGAGCAGTAATCAGGCAACCGATCTCAGAAAGCGGGGTGCTCGACCTGCCAATGTGCGTGGGAAATCTGCGCGACGGGGTCGAGGTGGATCATCAGGGCAAGGAGAGCCGCGCCAATGCCGACGGCGGCCCAGAGGGGCATCCGTGAGTTGGTGGTTCGTGACATCGTCTGCATTGCGCGGCTCCATCTTGAGGGGGCGGCAGGCTCATATGTCGCTGCCGTAAAGCTTGTGTCGCAAATAGCGACAGCAACGTCAAATAAAAAATGTCGCATACAGCGACAAAATGAGTTACTCGTTTATGCGGCCTCTGTCATTGTGAGCGGCAAGGCAGGCTGTGTTTGATAAAGGAGATGGGTGATGGCAGACGAAAAAGCCCCGCACGGGGCGGGGCGACTGAGGGATATCTGGCGGCGCTGGCGCGGCCCGAGTATGAAAGAGCAAGGGTTTACCAAGTTGCCCTGGTCAAGTCGGCATATACAGATCTACTATGAGGGCATCGTGCTTGTGCGCTACGCTTCGCCTGTCAATTCGACACATCATCAATGGCTGATCCGCTGGTGGCCCCGTTAGTCAATATCCACCCTTTTTACCTTGATGCCTGATTTTAAGCTGAAATGGATATCGTCGTTAGAGTTTGCCCACTGCCCGTCAGAGGTTTTGTAGTCAAAGCTCCCTGGCATTGTGCGGGTGCCCCCTGCGAGATAGCTTTCAACCGTGTAGCTTTGAATTTTATGCATTAGGTATCGATTGCCGTCTTGGTCTTCGCAGGGGAATGTTTCCGATATTTCTGTGTAAGATTGGGCCAAATCTGATCTCCTGAGTGATGTTTGTGGTGAGCTGATCTTGGGAGTGCGCCGGATACCTGTTTGGGTGTCCGGCCTTTTATTTGGCGCGGGTAACAAGATCGGCAGGCAGATGCATCAGGACGGGGCTTGCCCATACCAGCTTAACGTCATGCATATTGTCGCCGGTGGGATTGATAGACAGCAGGTTGAATTTACCTGCGGTGCTTCCGTGCTTTAACAGCTTCACCCAGACCTTGCCGTCTGCCGTTTGGGCGATGACCTTGCGGTTGATTGCTTCGGTCGGGACGCCTTCGTGGGTCTCGCGGATGTAGAAGAGCAGATCACCCTCGGAATAGACGGGCTCCATGCTGTCGCCTTCAATCTCCACCGCGACGGCGTGTTTGCCAACCAGCTGCGGCGGGGTGACGACTTCGTAAAGACCGCCGCCCTTGGCGTGGTCATCGGTCAGATGCACAGGCGCACCGGCGCCTACCTTTCCGGGGACGGCGGTATGATGAGCGGTTGGAACGATCAGGTCTTCCGCATCGACGCCGAGAGCCCGAGCAACTTGACCGAGTCGTGTGACGTTTATGGTCTTTGCGCCCAGCTCTAGCTCATTGAGGTATGATCGAGAAATGCCAGCCATTTCAGCTAGTTGCTCAATGGTCAGGCCCTTGTTTTTACGGATTTCTCGGATGCGTAGCTTCATGCACCCATAGAGCACAGTTTCGCTTGGAAGTGGTGTCGATAATAGCGACATGATTACTTGACCAATTTGTCGCTATATGCGACATCGGCTTTATGAGTGATCTCCGACAGTTTCTTCATGACAAGAATATCCGACAGGGCGATTTCGCCCGCTTGCTGGGTATCTCGCGCACTTACCTCAACGAAATCGTGTGTGGGCGGAAAGTGCCGTCCCTCGAAGTGGCATTCGCGATTGAGCGTGAGACCGCCGAGGCAGTTAAAGCAAGTTCGTGGGTCTCTCCAAAAAATGGGGAGGCTGCCTGATGCGAGCCTCCCCGCTGAAATCTCACTTTTCCAATCCATGCTCGAACTTTGCCGTTTTGGCGTGTCGCGGGCAAGGAAATGCGTTTTCCGAGGTAACGCCATGATTGAAAGCTACGAAAGCGCCGCGCTGCGGGCGATGTTTGCCAGCCTTGTGCAGCATGCCGGAAAAGGCCCTGCCGTGGTGGCCGCGATCCGCGAGACCACGGGGCGGCAGATGTCGGAAGGGACGCTGAGCAAGATCATCAGCGGCGAAGGCCGGTTCGACTGGAACCTCGCCTTCCAGCTGGAAGAGATCGCGGGGCGGTTTCCGATCCGCACGATGCTGATGGCGCGGGTGCCCGGCGATCCGGTCAAGGCGCAGTTTGACGAGCTGGCGGTGCGGACGATGAAAGAGGTGGGCGATATCGGCCCCGCTCTTCTCGATGCGGTGCGCACCGGCGATTTCACCAAGCTCGACAAGGAAGGCCCCGAGGCGGTGACCGCGATCACCGCCGCTATGGCCTTCGGGCGTTCGGCCCGCGAGGGGAATGTGTGATGGTCGAGAGAACAGTCGCCCCGCCGCGCCGTCCGCAGGAGGTGCAGACCACGGTTTCCGCCAAAGTCTTCAATCATACCAATGGTGCAGAGGTCGAAGTGTCGATGTCTCAGCGCGGGTTGATGGTGCGGGTGATCGAAGGGGACGAAAGGCCAGAAGCCTTCGCCTTCCTGAGCGTGCCACAGGCGCGGTTAATCGCGCGCAATATCCTCGAATTCGTGGGGGATGAATAATGCCGATCAAGTCGATGCAGGGGCGAGGCGCCCCCAAGGCGGCAGTCACCTGCGATCAGTGCGGCAGAACGGAGGTCGTTCCGTGCGACTACACCCGCGACCGGCCGGTCGCGGGTCAGGTCTTGAGAAAGATGCAGGGACAAGGATGGCAGGTCCGCAAAGGCAAGCACCTTTGCCCGACCTGCGCGGCGCGGCAGCGAGCCGCATCAGCTAATACAAGCAAGGAAGATCAGATGGCACAGGCAGAGATGCGTCAGCCTTCGCGTGAACAGAAGCGCGACATCATTGATGCGCTGCACGCGGCGTATGACGTCAAGGCTGGGCGGTATGATGGCGGGTATACCGACAAGCGCGTGGCAGAAGAAATCCGTAACGGGATCTTGCCGGGGTGGGTGTCGGAGATTCGTGAGGATCTATTCGGCCCTGATGGCGGCAACCAGGAGTTGGTCGATCTGACGAAAGAGATCCAAGACTGGAAGGGCACCGAGGATAGCTTCTTTGCACGCGTTTCGGCGGTCGAGAAACAGCTGAAGTCTTTGCGGAAAGACCTGCATGCGCTTTCGGCGCGCGAGGCTGCTTTGTTTAATGACCTCAAAAAGCTTCAGGACGATGGTCAGAAGCTCGATACGGTCTATGCAAAGATCTCGGCACGGGTGGATGCGGTGAAGGCCGCTGTGGGGCCGAAGGCGGCGAAAGCATGAGCGCCCCCTTTGATCTTTGGGCCGATCTCGCCCGCGCCGCCAAGCCGCAGGATTGGTCCGCCCCGATTGTCTTCGGGGTGGGGCCGGTCGAGATGGCGCAGCGCTCGGGCGGGCGGATGGTCTATGTCACCACGCCGGTGCGGATCGATTGCTGGCAGGTGCCGGAGGCCGTGGCGCTGGATGCGGCGCGGGCGGCTGCCGAGCTTGCGCGCTTCCGCGTGGCGGCGGTTTCGCCGGTGGTGCTGGGCGCGGCCATGCTGGAAGCCGATATGCATCTGAGCCTGCGCGAGCCGAAACACTGGGCCCGCTGGGTCGCGCCGATCCGCAATGCGGCGGGGGCTTTGTGGGTTCCGGCCAGCCGTGGCTGGCGGGCCTGCCCGCAGATCTGGGCGGATGTGCAATGGGCGGCCTCGCATGGGGTGCCGGTCATGGTCGAGGCACAGGAGGTCCGTCATGGGGGTTGAGCGCAGTTTCACGGTGGTGGGGGATAATAGCATGCCGCTCTACCCGATTTCCGCCGAAGAACGGCTCGATAGCCATTTCTTCATCCAGTGGAACCTCAAGCGCTGGCGCAAGAGCGAGTTCCGCCAGTTGGCCGAGCCTGATGTGGGCTGGTATGGCTTCCAGCTTTTCTGTGAGGCGCATGACGAAACGCCGGTCGGCACTTTGCCCACGAATGAGCGGCTGCTGGCCAAGGCTCTGGGGATCACACTTGAACGTTGGCAGCAGCTTTGCGAGCGCGATATCACGCCGCTTCATGGCTGGTACAAGGTGCGCTGCGATAATGGCGAGGTGCGCTATGCCCATAACGTGGTGACCGAGGTGGCCGAAGAGGCGCTAAAGTCGAAGCGCCGCAACGCTGTGGATGCCGAGAACCGGAAGGTGGCAAAGCAGCTCAAGGATCTCGAGGCGATGATCAAGGATCGGATCGGGGCAGGGCAGTTGCTGAATAACCCGATGTTCCTCGACCGGTTCAACGAGTTTCTGGAAGATCGCTACACCGGCAAGCAGCGGCGCGAGGCGTTGGTGCGCCAAGCTCTTAACGAGTTCATGGAGGTTCACGGGTGATGCGAGGCTTCTGTGTAATCAGTGATATTCTGTTACGGTTACAGAATATTCCGGAATGGTTACGGAAAATCACAGATCAAAACGGAAATGACACGGAATTTTCCGTGAATATCCGCCTGTCTTCCCTTTTTTTGCGCGGTTTCTGTAACCGCCGAAAGGAAAAGAGAAGAGATGAAAAGAAAAGAGAAATACCGGATCGCACCGCCCTGAGCCTCTTGCTTGCGGCGGGCTGCGGCCATTGCTGAGAAAGGAGCGGTGACATGGACAGTGCAGAACAGGCCAGTGGCGAGAAGCGTGTGCAGGCGATGCTGATCGAGCCGCTTTTGCGGCAGGGGCTGGCCAAGCCCTCGACCCTGACCAAGGCGGGGTTCGAGGAGATGCAGGCGGGGCTGCGCGAGCGGCTGGCCTATATGAGCGAGCTGTCGCTTTCGGCGCTGGCCGAACAGGTAGCAGCCAATCCGGGCGGCAAGGCGGGGGACCGGTTCCCGATCGCGGTGAAGATCCTCGAATGGGCCGCCGAGATCCAGCCGCCCTCCGATGATGGCAGCCCGCTTCTGCGCGCGGTTTTTGCCAACGGGATCGGGCAGGAGGCGCTGCGCGATGGCTGGGCCCCCGAGCTGCGCTTCTGGCTGAAACAGAACCGGCGCTGGCCGAATGCCTTTGTGGCCAGCCAGTTGCGCGAACAGGCGCGCGCGAACCTGCGCCGTCTGACGGTGATCGAAGAGAACCTCGCGGCGGACCGGATGGTCAGTGATGATGATCTGGGCTTCCGCCAGCGGCGGCGGGCGGCAATAAGCAAATGCGAGACTATCGCGCGGTTGGCAGAGGCGGGAGATCAGGCATGACGCGGGTGGTATATGTGGGCGCTGCGGGGGCGGCGGTGCTGGCGCAGGAGGCGGGCCGGTTGGACGCCATGCGCCGTGCGGCGATTGTGCCCGACGAATGCGGGCCGGAGATCATCGCGGCCCCGGCGCGCGGCGGTTGCGCGGTGTTCACGCCGCACCGGATGGTGCTGGACACGGCCAAGGGGAGATGGGAGGCCAAGGCCGAAGGCTATCAGGGGCGCAAGGCGGTGCGGGTGGCGGATGTGTTCGACCGGATGGCTGCCGATGCCGCCAAGCGCCAGAAGCCGATGCCGCTGACCAAGGGCCATGTGCTGGTCGGGCGCTATTACCGTGATCTGGTCGAACGCCATGAGGCGGGCGGGGTGCGCTGTGTCAGCCTCGAAACGCTGCAGGGCGCGGGGGCAGGTGGGTCTGGCAACAGCTTCATCGACGATTATGTGGCGGAAGGCCGCGCGATCGAGCGGATGCGCCAGCGGATCGGCGTGGGCGTGGCGATGGCGGTGCGTCGGGTGCGCCCTTCGACGCGCGGCGTTGCGGCCCGCACCATCACGGATCGGGCCTTGGTCGATGCCGTTTGCCTGAGCGATATGACGCTGTCTCAGGTGCTTGCGCAGTTTGGGTGGGGTAATGATGGAAACCTTCGCATTGCTCTTCGGAGGGCGCTGATAGAGGTATTGGAGCGGATGCGGTAAAAAGGGGATTGACGCTTAACTCCGTCCAAGGCACATATATCACCATAATCTAGAATTGCGCCCGCAGGTCAGAACTGACCGAGCGGGCGTTTCTGTTTCCAGACATCGGTGCCCCTCATGCCCCAGCCCATCCTCGACGTGTCGGGCTTCACCGCCGCGCTTGATACGCTGGCCACGCGGGATGTGGTGATCGCCTCGACCTGGGCGCTCAATGATACGGTGGAGGAGGCGCGGGCGCAGGTGGCGGACCGGATGACGGTGGTCTTCGACCGGCCCACGCGGTTCACGCAGAACGCCTTTCGGGTGAAGAAGGCGCGGGCCTCGGATCTGGAAGCGGCGGTGGAAGAGCGGGCGGTGATTGGCCAGCGCCATTACCTGAAGGTGCAGGAAGAGGGCGGGCCGCGCGGCCAGACGGGCTTCGAGAAGCTGCTGGCGCAGAACCTCGCCTTCGAGGGCATCATCCAGTCGGTGATCCCCGCCGAGGGCGCGCGGCTCGATGCCTATGGCAACTGGTCGACGGGCGAGCGCAATCAGGTGCTCTCGGCGCTGAATGCCCAGCGGGACCGGAGCGCCAACGAGACCACGGCCTCGCGCAAGCGCCGCCCCAAGCGGGCGCGCTACTTCGTGCCCAAGGCGGGGCTGACGCAGGACATCTACAAGCGCGGGCCGTCGGGCATTGCCGAGCGGGTGGCGATCCTGTCGGACAAGGTGCCGGTCTACCAGAAGCGCCTCGGGTTCTTCGCCGAGGCCGAACGGATCTACGAGACGCGGCTGCCCGCACATCTGGGCCGGACGCTGGCCAAGATGATCGCCAAGCGGTTCGGCTGAGCCCCGCCATCCGCGCCGGATCGGTCACGGGTCCTTCCGGGGGCCTGCCCGCATGCGGGTAATTCGCACCCCGTGACTTTCGCCTGTTCGGGATCTTCCGGCAGGGGAGGTTGGGGTTGTTGTTGTTATTCTTTTCGATGGGATGGGCCATGAGCGCCACGATGCTTGAGCAGGTGTTGCGCGATCTGGCCGCCCGACGGCTGGCGACCTTCGGGGCGGGTGCCTCGTTGATCGCGCTCTAATCAGGAGAGAGTTTATGGATACCCTTGTCACGCTATCCGACGGGAGCGTGCTCGATGTCGCGCGCTTTCCGCTGCCCGAGGGGCTGACGGATGGCGTGATGAACCGCGCGCAGCTGGCGGTGGCCTTCAATGTCTCCGAGAACACGGTGACCAAATGGGTGGGGCAGGGCATGCCGGTGGAAACGGCAGGCCAGAACGGCGTCAGCTACGAGTTCCAGCTGTCGCATTGCTATGCCTGGCGGCGCGCCCGCGAACAGCAGTCGCGCGAGAGCAAGGCGCGCGGCGATGCGCTGGCCATGCAGGCGTCGCTCGCCTTCCGCAACCTCGACGAGGAGCAGGAGGAAGAGGAGGGCGGGCTGACCGCCAAGCAGCTGCGCGAATGGTCGGAGGCCGAATATCACCGCAACCGCGTGGCCGAGCAGCGCGGCGAGCTGGTGCGGGCGGCCAAGGTCTCGGAGCTGCTGGAAGATCTGATCGGGGTGGTGGCCACGGCCCTGGGCACCATGCCCGACCACCTCGAGCGCGATCTGGGGCTGGGGGTCGAAGAGGTCGCCAAGGTCGAGGCGCGCTGCGATCAGGTGGTGATGAAGATGCGCAATATGATCGAGCTGTCGATCATGGGCACGGCGCAGGTGACGCAGCTTGCCGATTACGAACAGCAGGATATAGGGCTTTGAGATATGGTCGAGATGATGGATCGCGGGGCCTCGGTGCTGAGCATCCCGCCGCTTCCGGCATGGATCCAGCCGCGCGAGCTCCTGGCCGATGCGCTGCCGCTGCTGGACCCGCCCTCGCGGATCTCGGTCACCGATGCCGCCGAAGCCTATATGCATGTGCCGATCGGCACGGACTGGTCGCGCTTCGACCGCGCGGTGGCGCCCTATATGGTCGAGCCCGCCGATATCACCCAGTCGCGCAAGTTCAAATCGGTCTGTTTCGTGGGTCCGTCGCAATCGGCCAAGACCACGATGCTGATCACGGTGGCGGTGCATTCGGTGATGTGCGCGCCCGCGCCGGTGCAGATCATCCATATGTCGAAGCCCGATGCGGATGCATGGGTCGAGGAGAAGCTCGATCCGATGATCGAGAATTCGCGTTCGGTGCGCGACCGGCTGGGCCGCGCGCGTGATGACAGCACCTTCTCGCGCAAGCGTTTCAAGGGGATGCGGCTGACCATCGGCTATCCGGTGGCACGCCAGCTGTCCTCGCGCTCGCAGCGGCTGGTGCTGCTGACCGATTACGACCACATGCCGCAGGTGCTGGGGCCGAAGGACGCGCCCGAAGGCAGCCCCTACGGGATGGCGCGCCAGCGGATCCGCACCTTCATGTCGCGCGGCTGTGTCCTTCTGGAAAGCACGCCCGCCTTTCCGGTCACCGACGAGACCTGGAAGGCGGGACCGCAGAACCCGCATGAGCTGCCGCCCGTCTCGGGGGGCATCGTGCGGATCTATAACGAGGGCACGCGCGGGCGGTTCTACTGGCAATGCCGCGACTGTGGCCAGCTGTTCGAGCCGCATTTCAAGCTCCTGCGTTATGACGCGACACTCGAGCCTGCCGTGGCGGGCGCGCGCGCCGAGATGGGCTGCCCGCATTGCGGCGCGCTTTACAGCCATCGCCACAAGAACGAGATGAACCGCCAGATCCTCAGGGGGCGGGGCGGCTGGCTGCATGAGGGCGGCACGGTCGGGGAGGATGGCAAACGTGCGCTGGTCACCATCGACGATCCCGATCTGCGGGCCACCGATGTGGCAAGCTATTCGCTCAACGGGGCGGCGGCGGCCTTTGCCAGCTGGGAAGGCATCGTGACCTCTTACGAGCTGGCGCTGCGACAGGCCGAGCAGTTCGGCGATTATACCGAGCTCAGCCGTGTCTACTTTACCGAACGCGGCGAGTCCTATGTGCCGCATGGGGGGCAGGTCGAGGGCGAGCTGACCACGGCCATGCTGGCCGATCATGCCGTGCGCCTCGATCAGCGCACAGCCCCCGGCTGGACGCGCTTCATCACCACCTCGGTCGATGTGCAGGGCAACCGTTTCGAGGCGCTGGTCATGGCCTGGGGCGCGCAGGGCGAGCGGGTGATCATCGACCGCTTCGCGCTGGCGCAACCGCCCGAGGACGCCCCGAAGGCCAAAAACGAGGATGGCCAGTTCCGCGCGCTCGATCCCGGTCGCTATGCCGAGGATGCGGGGGTGCTGGTCGGGCTGGCGGCGCGAACCTATCCGGTGGCGGGTCAGCCCTGGGCGCTCGCGCCCTGCGCGCTGGTGGTGGATTTCAACGGGCCTGCCGGATGGTCCGATCATGCCGAACGGTTCTGGCGCGCGCGCCGGCGTGCGGGCGAGGGGGATCTGTGGTTCCTCTCGATCGGGCGGGGCGGTCTCAAGCATAGCGACAGGGTCTGGTATGCCTCGCCCGAACGCGGCTCGAACGGCAAGAAGGCGCGGGCGATCAGGCTGTTGAACATGGCCACCGACCGGCTGAAGGATTCGGTTCTGGCAGCGCTGGGGCGGTTCGAACGCGGCCCCGGGGCCCAGCACACGCCCGACTGGCTGGACGAGGAACACCGCGCCGAGCTGCTGGCCGAACGCAAGGGCCCCAAAGGCTACGAGCTGAAGACCGGCGTCAAACGTAACGAGACGCTCGATCTGTCGGTGCAGGCGCTGGCGGTTGCCGAGCATAAGGGGATCAGCCGGATCAACTGGGACGCCCCGCCCGACTGGGCGCTTCTGGGGGCCGTCAATCCCTTCGCGCAGGCCTATGGGCCGGATCGGACGCCACCGGCGGATCCGGCTTCCGGCGCAGGCGCGGCCACCGGTGCGGGGGAGGCCCCCGTGCCCTCCCCATCATCCGCGCCCCCGCCGCCTGCGCGGATGGGGATCCGCTATCTTCGAGGACGCTAGAGCATGGCCTGGACCGAGGCAGACATCACCCGCATGGAACGTGCGATCGCCACCGGCGCGCGGGTGGTGCAGATCAATGGCGAGCGGGTGGAATACCGCTCGCTCGACGAGATGCGCGCCACATTGGTGCTGATGAAGGACGCGCTGCGCGGCGCGCGGCCCGGCGCCTTCAGCGTGAGCTACCCCAAGACCTTGCGAGGCCTCTGACCCATGAACCCCATTGATCGTGTGGTGACCTTCTTCAGTCCTGAAGCGGGTCTCAAACGCATGCGCGCCCGTGCGGGGGCGGCGCAGCTGATGAACTATGACGCCGCCTCGCGCGGGCGGCGCACCTATGGCTGGAAAGCGCCGGGGGCTGCGGCGGATGCGGCGGCCTTCGGCCATCGCGCGCGGCTGCGTAATCTCTCGCGCGATATGATCCGCAACCGCCCCTATGCGGCGCGTGGGCGCGATGTGGTGGTCGCCAATGTGGTGGGCGAGGGGATCACCCCCTCAATCCGTGCGCAAAGCGACCGCGAGCGCGGCCTTGTGGCCGAGGCCCTGCAGCATCTGCTGACCCCCGATATCGACAGTCTCGGCGAATATGACCTCTACGAGATGCAGGGCATCGTGATGGGGACGGTCTTTGGCGATGGCGAGGTGCTGGTGCGCAGGCGGATGCGCAACCCGCGCCATGATCCGCATCTGCGCCTGCCCTATCAGGTCGAGCTGATCGAGGCCGATTACCTCGACCAGACGGTGCAATCGCACGGGCAGAACCTTGTGGTGGAGGGCATCGAATACGGCCCCACCGGCGCGATCGAGGCCTATCACCTCTATAACGAGCATCCCGGTGCCGTGCGGAACCGCAAGGCGCTGTCCTCGACGCGGGTGCATTGGTCCGATGTCCTGCATATCCGGCGCTTTGACCGCGCGGGCCAGTTGCGCGGGGTGCCGTGGCTGGCACCTGTCATGATGACGCTGGGCGAGCTGGGCGATTATCAGGAGGCGCAGATCCTCAAACAGCGCATGGCGGCACTGATGGCCGTGGTGATCGAATGGGAGGATGCGGCCACGCGGCCCGCCAATGCGGGGGCGGGGCTGGAGGAGCTGGCCCCGGGCGCGGTGGTGAACCTCCCCGCAGGGGCCAAGCCCAACTTCACCGATCCGCCGAAGGTCGATGGCTATGACGAGTTCATGCGCCGTGGCCTTGGCATGGTCGCGATGGGGCTGGGGATCAGCTACGAGTCGCTGGCCGGTGACCTCAAGGGGGTGAACTTCTCCTCGGGGCGGATGGGCCGGATGGAGATGGACCGGCTGGTGCGCATGTGGCAGCGCAACCTGATGATCGGCCAGTTCTGTCGCGGCATGGAACGCTGGTTCCGCGAGGGGCTGGCAATGGCGGGCCAGACGGGCCTTGCCTTCACGTTGGACTGGACCCCGCCGCGCCGGATCCTTGTCGACCCCACCAAAGAGATCCCCGCCATGATCGACGAGGTCGAGGCGGGGCTGAACTCGCGCCAGCGCACCCAGCGCGAGCTGGGCCGCGATCCCGATACGATCCGCGCCGAACGGGCGCAGGATCAGGCCGAAGACAGGGCGGCGGGCCTCGCGCCGGTCCAGCCCAAAGGGGCCGAGCCACCCGCAAAGACAGAGGAGAGTGATGATGAAGGCGACTGACCTGATTGTGGGCGGCGAGCTGATCCTGAGCGGGACGGTGCTGCTGGACGATTATGTGGGGTATATGTGGGAGGAAGATGTGTTCTTCGCCCCGCGTATGGTCCGCGAGGCGCTGCAGATCCTGGGCGAGGGGCCGGTGACGGCGCGCGTCAATTCGGGCGGCGGCCATGTCTGGGCGGGCGAGCAGATCCGCGCGATCCTTGCCGCCCATCCGGGGGGCGTGACCATCGTGGTCGAGGGGCTGGCCGCCTCTGCCGCCTCGCTGCTGCTGATGGCCGGACGCACGCGCCTGATGTCGGCAGGCTCGCAGCTGATGATCCATGACCCGTCGGGATGCGTCTTCGGCACCGAGGCCGATATGCGCCGCGAGGCCGATGTGATCGGGGCCTCGGCCAATACCTATGCCGCCGTCTATGCCAGCGCCTCCGGCAAGACCCCCGAAGAGACGCGCGAGATCATGAAGGCAGAGACCTGGTACGGCCCCGAAGAGGCCGTGGCGCAGGGCTTTGCCGATGCGGTTGCGGGCGAGGAGAGCCCCACCGCGCGCCTGACCCGATTTACAACGATGGAGGCGGCCCGTGCGGCCTTCATGAGTGCGGGCGCCACCTATGAGCGCCTGCTGTCCCGTCTTCCCCGATTGTCCATTGCAAAGGATGCAACCATGACCACCCCCACCGCACAAACCACTTCCCCGACGCCCGCGCCGGTCCCGCCCGCGCCGCAACCGGCACCGGTGATGGCGACCCCGCCGCAACCGGCACCCGCGCCGCAACCGGCCCCCGATCCGGTCGCCACCGAGCGCGCCCGCGTGAAGGGCATCCGCGAGATGGCGGCGCCGTTTCTGACCTCGGGCCGGTTGATGCAGGCCGATATCGACGCGCTCGTCGATGACGGCACGCAGGTGGCAGAGGCCGGTCTGCGGCTGATGGCGCAGATGGCGGCGGCAGAGGCCCCCACCCGCAGCCATGCGCCGGCGCAGATCACCCGCGACGAGACCGACACCCGCATGGAAGGGATGATCGGCGCGCTGATGAAGAAGACCGACGGTCCGGCAGCGGACTATCGCGGGCTGCGCCTCAAGCGCATGGCGATGGATCTCGCGGGTAGCTCGCGCGGCTATGACGAGGCCGCACAGGTCAAGCGCGGCATGATGGCCACCACCATGACGGGCGGCGCATTGGGCGTCAGCGATTTCGCCTATATCACCACCGAGGTGATGAAGCGCACCCTGATCGAGGCCTATAACCGCCGCGCGGCCAGCTGGCAGCTGGTGACCGGCGCGCCGATCTCGGCGGCCGATTTCCGCGAGCTGCATGCGGTGCGCTTCGGCGGGGATTTCCAGCTCAAGCCCGTGGGCGAGAACGGCGAATATAAACAGGCCCGTCTGGTCGATGAGGCCGAAGGTCTGAAGGTCGAACGTCGGGGCCGCACCATCAACCTGACCTTCGAGGCGGTGATCAATGACGATATGGGGGCCTTCCAGCGCATCCCGACCGAGTTCGCCACCGCCGCGCGGCTGATGGAGGCGTCGATGGTCTGGACGCTGTTCCGCACCAATGCCAAGCTCAAATCCGACGGCAAGACGCTGTTCCATGCCGATCACGGCAACCTCGCGGCGCAGGCGGCGGCGATCTCGGTCACCTCGGTGGCCGCCGCGCGCAAGGCGATGTGGGAACAGCGGGCCTTCGGCTCGAAAGATAGCGATGACTTCCTGTCGATCGAGCCCGACCGGCTGATCGTGCCGCCGGCGCTGGAGCTGCCCGCCATGCAGTTCGCCGCCGCCATCACGCCGGCCAAGAATGCCGATGCCAACCCGTTCTCGAACTCGCTCACCCCCTCGACCGTGGGCAATCTCGGCGCGGCGGCGGGCGGCTCGGATACGGCCTGGTATCTTGTCTCCAGCGATATGCCCCCGATCCAGCACGCCTATCTCGAAGGTTACGAGGCCCCCACCGTCGAGACGCTCGATGGCATGAACCCCGATGTGGTGACGATGAATGCCCGCCACATTTTCGGGGCGGCGGCGGTGGAATATCGCGGCGTCTACAAGAATGCGGGCCAATAAGCGGGTCGCATAGACCGGTTTCCATGATCGGGCGAACGGGCATCCATGACGGGTGCCCGTCGCCGTTTTGACGTTAAGCGACAGGAGCTTGTGATGAAGAACTATGTAGCACCGGGCGAGCATATCACCCTGACGGCAGAGGCTGCGGTGACCGCAGGCCAGCTGGTGAAGATCGGCGCGGTGACGGGGGTGGCGCAGCACGATGCCGCTCTGGGCGATCCGGTGACGCTGGTCCGCCGTGGCGTGTTCGAGCTGCCCAAGACGGAGGCGCAGGCCTGGACGGCAGGGGCCAAGGTCTATCTGGCGGCAGAGGGCGATGTGCTGACCACCACCGCCTCGGGCAATACGCTGGTGGGGGTCGCGCTCGAGGCGACGGTCGATCCGTCCGCCGTCGGTGTGGTGCTGCTGGACGGCGTGATCCGGTGACGGGGGTCTTCGAGGGCATGGCGGGGGTGCTGGCCGATGTGCTGGGCGGGCCGGTGCTCTATACGCCCAAGGGCGGGGCCCCGCGCGAAATCCGCTCGATCTTCCGCACCGAACCGATCGAGGCGGAAGATCAGGACGGCCACCCGATCGTCATCATCGCCCCCAGCTGGCGGGTGGGCCGCGATCTGGTGCCGGAGCTGGCCAGGGGCGACCGGATCGATCCGCAGACGGGGACGCTTTACACCGTCGAGCTGATCCGCCCCTCGGGCTCGCCCGCAGGGGATGCCTTTGTCATCTGCGAGCTGCGCAAGGTGCAGCCATGAGCCGCGCCCTCTATCGCGCGCGGGCCAAGGCCGCTCTTGCCAGCGCCCCCGATCTTGCGGGGGTCACGCTGGTCTCGGCCTGGGCGGGCAACTTCTCGGCCAGTGACCTGCCGGTGATGGGGGTCGCCACCCCGCGCGAGCGGGAGCGTCCGGGCACGCTCAATGCCTTCGAGCGCGAGGTGCTGTTGCAGGTGGTGATCAAACGCCTCGGCGGCGCGGAGATCGAGGATCAGCTCGACCGCGATGCGGCGGCGATCGAGGCGGCGGTGATGGGGGCCTTCGGGGCCGAGCGGCTGACGCTGACCCCCGAAGAGGTCACCACCACGCTCAATGGCGAGGGCGAGGCGGTGATCGGCACCGCCGTGGTCAGCTTTACCCTCAACTATCTCAAACCCCTGCGCGGGTAAGGCGCGGGGATCTTTCCTCATAGCAAAGGAGCTTCGCGATGCCGAAGGTCAAGAATACCGGGGCCAGTGATCTGACCCTGCCCAGCGGTCACATCCTGCCTGCGGGCAAAGAGACCGAGATCGCGCAATCGGTGCTCGATCTGATTGACAACCGCAATGTGCTGGGCGGGCGGATCCGCTCCGGCGCGATCACTCTTGCGGCGGAGGTCAAACCCGCCGCCACCACCCCCGAGAAGAAAGGCTAAGCGATGACCCAACGCACCTATATCGGCGCCACCGTGGAAGTGGCCGAAGGCAAACCGGCCACGCTGGATGCGGCGGGCTTCGGCGCGATGACCGGCTTTGCCGAGGTGGGCGAGATCCTCGAGTTCGGGGAGATCGGCGACACCTCGGAAGACACCACCGAGACCACGCTCAAGGGCCGCACGCTCCACGTCAACGGCGCGCTCGATGGCGGCACCTGCGATTTTACCTTCCTCGTGACCGGCAACACGGATGCGGGGCAGGAGATCCTGAAGGCCAAATCGAACAGCAATGACGACGTGTCGGTGAAGATCACCGATCCCGATGGCGAGGTGGTCTATCTGCACGCCAAGGTCGCCAATGTCCGCGACCGTTCGCGCACGGCCTCCACCGCCAAGGGCATGACCGGCCAGTTCCGCATCAACTCGGCGCTGGTGCGCGTCGCGCCCTAACCCCTGATCCACGCTGGAAGACTGGCGTGGCTGTACGGCCCGGGGCGCGCGTGGTTCACGCGTTCCGGGCCGTTTCTTCTGAACCGGAACCACAGGGATTTACCTCATGGACTTTACCAAATTCGACAGCCGCTCTGCCGCGGACACCCCCGCCCGCCTGCATCTGAAAGACCCCGCCAATGGCGAGCCGCTCTTTGCCGATGCCGGGCGCACCAAGCCCTGCATCGTGCTGGTGCGCGGCACCGAAAGCCGCAGCGTGCAGGCGGCGCTGCGGGCGCTGCAGCGCGCCAAGCTGAAGGACAAGCCCAAGAAGGACGAAGACGTCCGCTCGCTCGAGGATCTGCACGGCCAGATGGTCGATAGCGCCGTGCCGCTGGTCACCGGCTTCGAGAATATCGCGCGGGGCGAAGCGGCGCTGACCACCTCCGAGGACGATCTGCGCTGGTTCCTGAACCTGCAGATGATCAACGGGCAGGAGGGCGAGAAGAGCTTTGTCGAGCAGGTGCTGGCCTTCGCCTCCACCCGCGAAAGCTATCTGGGAAACGCAAACGCGCGCTGATCCGCTATGCCCGCCAGCTGGGCCATCTCCATTCCACGCCGCGCTCGTGGAAGGAGACCCGGCTGGCCTTTGCACGCCGGATGGGGCGGCCTCTGGGCCTGCCCGATCTGGATGCGGGGGCCTATCTGGTCGAGGCGATGATCCGCCTCGATCCGGTGCGCTCCACGGGGCTGGATCTGCGCGCCACCGACTGGCCCGAGATCAGCGCCTTCATGCAGGCCACGGGGCGGATCACCGAAGGCTGGGAGGCGGAACTCCTGTTCGACATGTGCGCGGGGTATTTCGAGGCAAGGCAGGCGGGGGAGGATCCGCTGGCGGTGGGGGTGTGGGATTAACTTTTTTCGGATATGTAAAAGATCCTATATTATTATTCACAGTGTGCGCTACACTTTGGCGTCTCGTGTAAGGTCTGCATTCGACATGAGAAAGCATGGTTTTAAAATGATTGATCTATTGTTTTTCTGGCGCTCGAAATCTGAGTGCCAGAAGGCACTTGAGCGTCGTCATGAGACTATATTGAGAGAGAGTGAAGAGATTGATCGGCGTATAGATGAAACAGAAGAAGATATCCGAAACGGGGCTCGAAGATCAGCTCGTAAGTTCCGTCTATGACTTTATGTACTATGATGTGACACGCACCGCATCATTACTAGCTCAATGTGATCCGTCCGGTCACTTGACTCAGCTTTCTCAAGTGCGGTCTGCAAGGGAAGGTCGTGATAGTAAAGCTTCTTTTGATGGAAGTGCCAACATCGCATTAGCAAAGGTGAAAAATTCTACCGAAGAGCACATAATACGTTCTCACGAACAAGGTGTCAGTAGAACTTACGATCCTAGTTGGTCCAACGCACGTCAGCTGCTTGATATTCTGAACGAGCGTGGATTGATCCGCCGCGATATCAGAACTGCTGAGGTGGGCCAAATTGTATTACTTGAAGGAGCCTTGGCTATATACGATTTAAAGCTGGTTAGTCAGATCTGGAATTTAAACTCGGTTAGTAAATTGCTGAAAAAATCTTTTCCACCTATCCCAGATATCCCCCCTGCGAAGCGTAATACTCCGGGAGGTAAGGCTCTCGCAAAGTTGGCGAACGATGCAAAGGAAGAAGCCAAATTACACGCTGAGCTTGCTTCGGAGATATTGCCGAACCTTCCGCATTCTGTGCAACTACGCCTGAAAACAGACGATGAAGAATTGGCGTGGGCGTCCATTGATAGAGGCGGCCTGACTACGGAGGGCACAGATATTGCCCTCAAGCATGGCGTGAATATACCAGGAAGATGGGCTGTTCTCGGTATCTTGGATGCACCTATTGAAGAAGACGTTGATACCGGCCCACGGATGCAAAGTAATGATGGTGCAGAGATGCTCTCTATTCTTTATGAATCATTTGTACCGATTGTGCGGCAGTTTGCAGGTCGCCCAAAAGGTGCTCTGGGGATTACTCCTTTGCTTGTTTTTCGTGAAGTGAAGTAGCTGCAAACTGAAAAGTAGAAGTTTTGTAAAAAGGGGCGGACCTCGCGGCCTGCCCCTTTTTCTATGCGAATGAGGTGCGTTATGGCGATGGGCCAAGCGGGAGCGATGCAGGCGAAGCTGGGGTTGGACCTGAGCCAGTTCCAGTCCGGAGCGCGGGCGGCGAGTGCCGAGGCGCAGAAGATGGCGGAACAGCTGCATGGATAAATCGTTTCGTAAATGGTTCGTGGAACTATGAACGAGAAAAAAATTGTCGGGTTACGCATCAAAGTCTATATTTTGCGGGTGACTCGGCTGGGTGCGGAAACATGAATGCTCATGTGAATAGAGAGTATATCAATGATCGGGCGAAGTTGATAATGCATCGCGTTATCGCTCGAGTACTCGCGTCCAATCCAGATATCATTGAGAACGCAAAACAATCTCTTTCGATTGGCGAGGGGTCTCTGTCTTCGAATAAGGAGTGGATGGCTATCCTGGATAGGCCGCCGAATGAGGTCCGTCGGGCTATCACATCGCGGTCTCCTACAATGAATCGGCTCCGTCTGAGTTCTCCATTATCTGTACCGGTCACACTTAAAGACCCGCAGGTGCGTAGACGTATCATGGTGCTCGCGAAACGCGGCGTTGCTGGTGTATGACCAGCGTCCGAACATCGGAAGATATGGAACGGGCTGTCCGCGCGATTGCGCGGCACTTCAAATCTGATGCTGTTTTCATAATTGGTAGCCAGTCGGTCATCTTGGAATGGCCCTCCGCACCCGTTTTGCTTCGTACATCTGGCGAAATAGATGCCTACCCGGGAAATGCCGAAGAATGGGAAGCGGAGAACCCGATAGAGGCTTCCGAAGAGATTTCTGCACTTTTCGGGTGGGGCTCCCATTTCCACGACACTCACGGCTTTTATATCGATGGTGTTGACCGCAATACTGCGGTGCTTCCAGAAGACTGGATGCATCGCTGCATAAGAATGCATGTTGATGTTGATGGCCGACGCGTAACGGCGATAGCCCCATCGCCTGAAGACCTCGCAGCGGCAAAGCTTATTCGATACGATGACAAGGATCTCGATTATGTTCGGGAGAGAGACAGGTTCAAGCCGCTGGACAGGAATAGGGTAATACAGAGTTTGGAAGATAGCTCTGCTGACCCCGCATTGATTTCAAGGGCCAGATCTTTCGTTCTCAATATGTGATGTCCGTTTACCGCTGAGGTGTTCGAGCGGTGTCCTAGGCGTCGGCTTCACTACGGAATTACAAAATCCCCCAGGGGCGGATCTTACGGTCTGCCCCTTTTTCTATGCGAATGAGGTGCGTTATGGCGATGGGCCAAGCGGGAGCGATGCAGGCGAAGCTGGGGCTGGACCTGAGCCAGTTCCAGTCCGGAGCGCGGGCGGCGAGTGCCGAGGCGCAGAAGATGGCGGGCAATATCAATCAGGCCTGGGCGGGGGTGCGTGCCTCGGTCGAGGGAAAGGCGGCGCGGTCCTTCGACCAGCTGCGCGCCTCGATCGATCCGGCCTTTGCGGCCAGCCAGCGCTATGCCGATATCCAGCGTCAGGTGGCGGGCTTTGTCGAAAGCGGCGTGGCCAGCCAGCGCGCGGCCAATCAGGTGCTTGAACAGGCGGCGGCCAAATATCTGGGCGTGGCGACCGCCGCCGATCGCGCGGCGCAGGCGGTGCGGGCGGGGGAGGCGGCGCAGGCCGAACAGGCCCGCAGCGCGGCTAGTGCGGCGCGCGCCTATGAGAGCCTGCGCGCCTCGGTCGACCCGCTCTATGCCAGCTCGCAGCGCTACAAGCAGGCGGTCGAGGTGCTCAATGCGGCGCAGGCGGCGGGGGTCATCGATGACCGCGCGCGGGCCAATACGCTGAAGCTTCTGGGCCAGCAGCTTTCGGCCACCAATGGCGTGATGCAGAAGGCGGGCGGGATTTCGGGGCGGATGTCCTCGGCCTTCTCGAACGCCTCGTTCCAGGTGCAGGACTTCTTCGTGCAGATCGCGGGCGGCACCGATGCGATGCGCGCCTTCGCGATGCAGGCGCCGCAGCTTCTGGGCGCGCTGGGGTTCTCGGGCAAGCTCGCGATGGTGGGCTCGGCGCTCGGCACGATCGTGGCCGTGGGGGCGGTCGTGCTGCCCCTGCTGACCGATTTCGGCAAGAAGGCCAAAGACCTCGATACCGCGACCAGCGATCTGGAAAGCTCGCTCGGGGATCTGCGTTCGGCGCTTGAGACCGCGACTACCCCCTTGGCCGCGCTGCGCAAGGAGTTCGGAGACAATGCCGAGGCCGCGCGCGAGATGAACATCGCCATCCTCGATGCCAAGAAGATCGAGGGGTTCGACCAGATCGGAGAAAAAACCAAGGCCATCCAGAACAGCCTGAAAGGCGTGATCGGGAGCTTGCAGGACTATGATGATGCCATCACGCAGACCGGCACGTCCTTCATGCTCTACGATCAGGCCGGTGCGGCGGTCGATGAGCTGAACCGGAAATACGGCCTGACGATCGATCAGGCGCGCAAGGTCAAAACCGCGATGGACGAGATGGCCAAAGCCAAAAGCCCGCAGGAGGTCGCGGCGGCCACGCAGGAACTCTACCGCCTTCTGGGTCTGACCGTGGACGAGACGGGCAAGATCCCCGAGGGCCTGCGCGAGGCACGGCTGGCGGCGGCCCAGACGACGGTCGAGGCGTTCCAGATGCGCAACCTCTTCGAGCTGTCCGACAAGCTGGCGGCGGGGCTGCCCGTGAGCCTCGATAGCGCCGCCGATGCCGCCCAGCGTCTGGCCTCGGCGATGGCGGCGGCTTCGGGGTTCTCGGCCAATCTCGACAACCAGATCGCCATGCTCGACGTGCAGATCGAAGCCACGCGCAACAAGCAGAACGTGGCGAATGCCACGCGGGTTGCGGGGCTGCGTCTCGAGGCGCAGGCGCTGCGCGACAAGGCGGTGGCAGAAGGGGTGGATCTGGCTTTGGCCGATGCGCAGCTTCTGAGCCAGAACCAGAAGATCGACACGATGGAGAAGGATCTGGCCACGCTCGACCAGCTGACCAAGGCGCAGAAGGCCGCGACCAAGGCGGGCACGGCAGGCGCGAAGGCCGCCGAGCGGCTCGAGAAGGCGCAGGCGAAAGAGGCCGAACGCTGGCGCGATCTGATCGATCCGCTCAACAAATACCGCCGCGAGCTGGCCGAGCTGAACACGCTGGCCACGAAGGGCCTGCTGACCCCGCAAGAGGTGCACAAGGCAATGGCGCAGCTCAATGCCGGGCTGGCCGATAGCCTGCCGCTGGCGGGCGAGCTGACCGACACGCTGGTCGACGGGCTGTTTGCGGGCTTCCGCGGCACATTGGGAGATATCGGGGATATGTTCAAAACCTGGCTCAAACAGATGATCGCCACGGCGGCCAAGAACCGCATCGTGGTGGCGATGGGGCTGACCGGCTCGCTCACCGGCGTGGCCGGAACGGCGGCGGCGGGCTCTGGTGCGGCGGCGGCTGCGGGCGGGGCGGCCTCGGCCAACGGGCTGGGGCTTGCGGGCACGGTCGGCGGTCTGGGGTCGTCTGCGCTTTCGGGGGCGGCGGGGCTCTGGACCAGCCTCACCGGCGCAGGCGGCGGCTTCGGGGCGGCGGGCACCTATCTCAGCTCGGTGCTGGGCGGGGCCACCTCCAGCCTGTCGGGCTTTGCCGCAGCCGTCGGGGCGATTGCCCTGCCGGTTGCCGCTGTCAGCCTGCTGATCTCGGGGCTGATCGGCAAGACCAAGGTGCTCGATACCGGCATCCGCGCGCTGATCTCGGGCAGCGATGTCACCGTGCAGACCTACCAGCTGATCGAGAAATCCAGATTCTGGGGGCTGTCCAAGTCCACGAAGACCAAATATAGCGCGGCCTCTGCCGATCTGGCCGATCCGGTCACCCGCGCGGTCTATGACGTGCAGGCCTCGATCGTGGCGGCGGCGGACAGTCTCGAGATCGGGGCCGAGGCCTTTGACGGCTTCACCTATGCGCTGAAGTTCTCGACCAAGGGCCTGTCGAAAGACGAGGCGCTCGAGGTGCTCGAAGAGAAGCTGACCGGTCTGGGCGATGCCTATGCCGGCCAGATCGAGGGGCTGGCGGCGTTCCAGGCGGAAGGCGAGGGCGCGATGGCCACGATCACCCGTCTGGCCTCGGCGCTGGCCACGGTCAATGCGGCGATGGACACTCTGGGCAATACGTTCCGCGCCACGGGGCTGGTGGGGGCCGATATGGCCAGCCAGCTCACCCAGCTTCTGGGCGGCGACGAGGCGTTCGGCACGGCGGTCAGCAGCTATTATCAGGCCGTCTATTCCGAGAGCGAACGGCTGGCCACCACCACGCGCCAGACCACCGAGGCGCTGGCGGAACTGGGGCTGAGCATGCCCGCCTCGCGCGCGCAATACCGCGCGCTGGTCGAGGCGCTGGATCTTGGCACGGCGGGCGGGCGCAGCCTCTGGGCGGCGCTGGTCGGCATGGCGGGGGTGTTCGACGAGATCCTGCCGCAGGTCGCCAGTTTCACCGCGCAGATCGAGGCGCTGTCGGGCACGGTCTCGACCTCGCTCGACAGCTCGATCTCGGCCTATACCGCCGCCCAGCAGGCCTCGGCGCAGGCCGCCACCAACTGGTATAAGGCCGCCGATACAATCGCGGCCTTTATCGCCGAGATGCGTGGCACCTCCTCGGCGATGACCTCGCCCGGGGCGGCGCTGTCCTATGCGCAGGGGCGCTACCAGATGACGCTGGCCGCCGCGCAGGCGGGGGATCTGGACGCGGTCACCGGCCTGACGCAGGTGGCGCAGACCTATCTCGACCGGATGGGCGATCAGGCGGGCACGGCGCTCGATCTGGCGCGGGCACAGGCGCGGGTGGCCGCCGATCTGGGCCAGACGCAGGGCATCGCGCAGATCGAGGGCGCACGCGCCGAGGCGATGGCCAGCCTGAGCCAGAGCCAGGTCGATCTGCTGACCGAGGCCCGCGATTATCTGGCGGCGGGCAATGCGCTGAGCGATGCGCAGATCGGGGTGCTCGAGACGCAGCTGGGCGCGCTGGACGAGGCGATCACCGCCGCTGCCGCGCTCAATTATGCGGGGCTGCGCAAGCAGATCGATCTGGCCATCGATGTGGTCGAGGACGCGCAGATCCCCGCCTATCTCAAGGCGATGCTGGCCGATAGTGCCACGGGGGTGAGCCGCTATGTGGATTTCATCACCCGCTCGGATCTGAGCGCCGAGCAGAAATGGCTGGCGCTGACGGGGGCCTCGGAACATGTGAAGACGGTCACCTATCTGGCGCAGAACGATCTGGGCGCGGATCTGACCGCGCTGGCACTGGCGACCACTTCGAGCCTGCAGAAACAGGTGCGGCTCTGGGCGGTCAACAGCCTCGATGCGCAGGAGATGGCGCTGGCGCTGGCGGGCAATTCGACGCTGGCGCGCGGGGTGCGGGTCTATCTGGCGCAGGGGCTCGAGGCCGATCTGCGCGCGGCCCTTCTGGCCACCGACCGCGCGATGACCCGCACGGTGGCGGTGGCGGTCGACCAGTCGGGGCTGAGTGCGGCGCAAAAGACGCTGGTTGCGGCGCTTTCGGGCGGGGCCTCGGCCACGATCCGGCTGGGCGGCAGCTTCAGCTTCGATCCGGGCGCGGCCTTTGCCAGCCTTCTGGGCAGCACGGTCGAGGTGCCGCTGCAGGCCGCGCGCGAGACGATGGTGCAGCTGCGCAACCATCTCAACGCGCTGCGGGTCGCGGTGCAGGCGCAGACCGCCTTCGCCCAGGCCCAGGCGCAGGAGGTGAAGCTGGCGCAGGCGCAGGCCAGCTATGCGGCGCTGGCCGAAGAGCTGGCCGCGTTCTCGCCCGCGCAGGCGGTGGCGCTGCCGGTCTACAGCGCGGTGACGCAGCTGATGAAGCTGGGCTCCTATGTCAGCACGGGGCTGCAAAGCTATGTGGTGGCGGGAAAGACCTTCAAGGCCAGCGCCAGCGACCCCTCGCTGGCCGGTCTCAGCCGTTCCGATGGCAGCGAGGCCTATCTGACGGCGGTCAATGCGCTCAACCGCTCGGCCTATGAGAAAGCGCTGGCCTATGCGCAGACGCTCAATGCCGATGCCGCCGCCGAACAGCTCAAGCAATCGGGGCTGCAGGAGGCGCTGGTGGCGGCGGCGCAGGAGCTGCAGGCGATGGGGGTCGATATCGAGATCCCGCAATTCGCGCGCGGCGGGCTGCATGGCGGCGGGCTGCGGCTGGTGGGCGAGAACGGCCCCGAGCTGGAGGCCACCGGTGCCAGCCGGATCTGGACGGCGGACCAGACCCGCAGGATGCTTTCGGGCGGGGAGGGCGCGCAGGACGGGCTTCTGCGCGAGGTGATCGCCGAGCTGAAGAGCCTGCGGCAGGAGAACCGCCAGCTGCAGCTCAATGGCAATAGCGATCTGCGCAAGATCCGCACCCTTGAAGAACGGCGGGAGGCCGAGGCGCAATGACCCAAGCTCTGATGATCATCCCCGTGGCGATAGGCGCGGGGGCGATGCAGGCCACGAATGTGACCGAGGAAGACCATCCCGAATGGGACGCCGCTGCGGTCTATCAGACGGGCGAGCGGGTCATTCTGGCCGCCCGTCACCAGATCTACGAAAGTCTGGCGGACGAGAACTCCGGCTTTGCCCCCGAGGGGGCGGATCTGTCGGCGCAATATTGGGTGGCGACTGGCTCGACCAATCGCTGGCGGGCCTTTGACGCGACGCTCGGGCTGGTCACCAGCTGGCCCGAGGCGATCACCTATCGCATCGGCCTGCCGGCGCGGGTCGATGCGGTGGCCTTTATCGGGCTGGTGGCGGTGTCGCTGCAGCTGGTGATCCGCGACAGTGGCGGCAGTGTGGTCTATGACCGCACCGCCAATCTGCTGGACACGGGCGCGATCCAGAGCTGGCTGGATTTCTTCACCTATGAGGACAGCTTCGACCCCGAACAGATCTTTGCCGATCTGGGCGCGCTGTCGGGCTTCACGCTCGAGATCACCATCGCCAATCCCGGCGGCACGGCCTCGGTCTCCGAGATCGTGATGGGGCGGGGCGAATTGCTGGGCGAGGTGCTGGAAGGGTCCAAATCGGGCTTCACCGATTACTCGCGCCGCGAGGTGGATGATTTCGGCAATATCTCGATCGTCAAACGCGCCACCGCCCGCAAGGCCGAATGGCAGCTCTCGTTCGAGGCCACCGCCAACCGCCGCATCCAGCGCGCGCTCGAACAGGCACGCGGGGCGCCGGCCTATTTCTACCCGGGCGATGACATGACGCCCTTCGCCCTCGCCGTCTATGGCGTGGCCGATGACTTCTTCCCCGCGCTTTCGGGCGGCGGGCACACGATTGCAACCCTTTCCCTGACAGGAGTCGCCTGATGGCTAAACCCACCCTCACCCCCGCGCCCAATGACCCGCCGATCCTTGGCAGCCCGACCTTCGCCGCCGATGCGCAAGGGTTTCTGGGCTGGTTTCCGGTGATGGGCCAGTACATGCAGGACATGGGCGACTGGATCGAGACCATGATCGGCGATGTGCCCTCCGAGAATATCGCAGCCTTCGCCCATCTGACCGGCGCCGCCAACAAGCTGCCCTATTTCACCGGTGCGGGCGCAATGGCGATGGCGGATCTGAGCGCGGACGGGCGGTCCCTTCTGAGCCAGTCCGGCGCGCTGAAGGTGGCCAGTGGTCTGGCAAGCGGTACGGCGGTCACGCAGAGCAAGTTCGATAATACCGTTGGGCGCCTGTTGAAAGCCGGTGATGCCGGCGTTTTAGGTCCCACGGTGGCGATGGGATCGATTGGGATCACTAGCCTCAATAGCGCACCTTCAGGTGCATCTGTCTCTTTCTACGGTGTGCACACCGAACGCCCGGATGATGTAAATGTCGGCATGGTGCAAACCTTTGAAGGGTCGAGTGGCGAGAAAGTTCAGGTTTGTTATCCGGCTTATCCATACTCTGAAGTCGGTCAGATATATTATCGAACGTATATCTCCTCAGCTTGGTCCGTTTGGAGCTTTATGTTTCCGAAGCGCGGCTCAAACTCAAACGGAGAGTATGTCAGATTCCCTGATGGGACGCAGATCTGCTGGCGGCGCTCTTCACATGGCGGGTATACATGGACAACTACCGATGGGGCCCTGTTCATGCAGGGAAGTTCTTCTAACTGGACTTTTCCCGCGTCGTTTTCGGCGATCCCAACTGTTAGTGGTGATGCAGAGACAGCGGCGGCATCTATTACAGGCGTGGCCTTCGGTTCTGCGACGACATCCATGGTGCCTTTCCGGCCGTGGAGCGCGACCTCGTTATCTGGCTCGATTGAGAAATATGTACACACGCGCGCTGTAGGTCGCTGGAAGTAAGGAACAGAACATGCAAATCATCTTCTCACCCGTGGTCCGTCGACCGGGCACCGATTACGAACTCCGAACGCTAATTGTGGATGGTGATACGCTGACCATCAACGGTACGGACTTCGATCTCACAGCGCTAAAATATGACGAGGAAACGGGGCTTGCCGGCTACATCCAGAGCGCCGTCCACGATGGCGATGACTGGACCGTCACCCTCCTCCTGCCGATCGGGGACAGCGCCTCCGAGGCGCAGCGGTTTCCCGTACCGGTGACGGTGGCCAGCGGGCCGGTGCCCTTGCCCGAGCCGCCCGAGGCCCCGCCCGAAGATCCCGCCCCTGAAGACACACTCTGACCCGCCCTCCGAGGCGGGCTTTTTTATGAGGAAACCTGCGCATCCCGATATGCGCGGCCAACCGGAAAGACGAAACAATGCCCGAAAAAGACCCCAGCCTCTGGGAAAATATCTGGCTCTACCTGTCATTGATCATCACATGGGCGACCGGCGCGGCGGGTCAGATCTATGTGTCGGGCGGGGTCGGCGGCGCGGTGCGCTGGATCATGGAGATCAAGGGCAAGAGCCCGATCAGCTTTCTGCGGATCCTCCTCGACGGGGTCACCGCCGTGATCACGGGGGCGATTTTCGCCCGCTATCTGGGGCCGGTCATCGCGAACTGGCTGGCGGGCGTCGGCATGTGGCCCGATGCCGGAGACGCCACCACGGCGGGGTTTCTGGCGGGGGTGGGCGGTATGTCGGTGGCCAAGGTCGTGATCGCTATGATCGACGCGCAGAGCCATAAGTTCACGGGGAAGAAGTGATGTTCGAGGCGCTATGGCGGCAGCTTCTGCGGGAGCGCGAGATCTGGTTCCGGCTGGTTGTGGGCTATTTGGTCTTCGTGACGGTGCCGCCCTGGGTGGAAAGCCAGATCTGGCCGGTCTCGGGGCCGTTGCACATCACGCAGGTCACGCAGACCGAAGAGGGGGTGCGGATCAGGGGCTGGGCCGAGCGGTACCGCTCGGGCTGCGATTTCCTCGGCCTTGTCTGGTGGCTGGGCGATCGCCACGGTCAGGCGGTGCGGGTGCCCGCGCGGTTCGATGACAAGCCGCAGATCCGCGCGGTCGGGCGCATGGAGTTCGAGGCGCTGGTGGTCGGCCTGACCGAGGCCCAGCTGGCCGAGAGCTACGCCGATGTGCGCCACGCCTGCCACGGGCGGAATGGCGATAGGGCCTTCCTATGGCCCACACGATCAAAGTTCTGGAACTGACACACCCCGACGCCGGAAATCCGCGGAAGATGGCGGGGCCTGTTCGTGAGGGGCTAAAAGAAAGAGGCGCGGGACTATGCTGCCACCCGCGCCCAAGTATCCTTTTTGAGGGTATCAAAACAATGCGTGTTGATCTGTCCAGCCTAGGCCGCGACCATCTATCCGTTCAAGGGAAATACCCGCGTCGCGCGAATTTTGACGCCCCGTAACATTGCGACAGGTGGGCATGCAGGAGCGCCGTTTGGCGGGCCTTTACGCCTCGATGTCTTCCGGCTGTAGGAGCGGCAGAATGACGGCTGCCACGAAGAGGATGATGAACAGGACCAGAAAACAAACTGCCGTGTAGAGTGACATGGCCTCGAAGATGAGAGGGGCCTGCGGTGTGCCCGGAACGAAACGGCACAGAAAGAAGACAGCGATGATCAGTTGAAGGCCGGCAATCGCGCCGGAGAGGTGGAATTCGAAATTCCGCAGCTTTTCGGAGGAGAGCGCCAAGATCGTTGCCGCGCTGACCATGATGCACAGGATCGTGCCTCCGGACATCCGGTCGCCCGCTGTCCGGTTGGGGGTAAGGTAATCCAGATCCAGATCTGCGGTCAGCCGCAACCCGATATTGACCATTGCGATGACCGCAGCCGTAAGACTGCAAATTCTTGCGGTGTTGTTTTTGGGAGGCAGGGCGAAAACTGCCGCGCTGCCGATAAACAGCAAGGCAAGGCTGAATGCCGTGCTGGGCACCATTGCCGCATCCGGAAACCGGACGAGGGGCTGAAGATCGAAGCTCCATCCCAAGAGGTTGAATGCTACCACCGCCAAGCCGAAAGCCACGAGAGCTTCACCGATATGGCGCCGAACTTTGTCAGTTTGATATGTATGCATGCGGGAGGTCGATATTTGAAACGCAACTAAATTCGGTCAGTTCATCTAGAATATCAGATATTCGGGTCAATCCAAAAAGTAATATTTATTAATTCTTTTTGACGCCCGAACCCTAACCCCCACACCCCGCCCCTCCGGCGGGGTTTTTTCATGGAGAAACCACATGCTGAGCACAGCACATCTGGCGGCCATCGCGGGCCGTCGGGAAACCCCGCTTATGCGGTCGGTGGTGGCCGGTCTGGCCGATCCCCGCGCGCGGGATATGGCCCCGCCGCACCGGCTGGCACAGTTTGTCGCGCAGATCGCGCATGAAAGCGCGCGCTTCCGCTATGCCGCCGAAGCCTGGGGGCCGACCCGCGCGCAGCGCCGCTATGAGGGGCGGCGCGATCTGGGCAATCTGCAGGCGGGCGATGGCTACCGCTTTCGCGGGCGCGGGCCGATCCAGATCACGGGGCGGGCGAATTATGCCCGCTTCACTGCCTGGGCCGAGGGGCCGGATTTCGAGGCGGTGCCCGATGCGGTCATGGGCGATCCGTGGCTCGGGCTGTCGGCGGTCTGGTTCTGGCAGGCGGGGGCGGGGCACAGCCTCAATGCCTATGCCGATAAAGGCGATATCGAGATGATCACCCGCCGCATCAATGGCGGGCTGAACGGCTATGCCGACCGGCTGGCCCTCTATACCCGCGCGGGGCTGGTGCTGCTGGGGCAGGGCCCGAACGACGTGCGCGCCTTCCAGCGGCTGGCCGGTCTGACGGTCGACGGCCTCGCAGGCCCCGCCACGCGCGGCGCGCTCCATTCCCATCTTCTCAAGCTCTGAAAGGATCTCCCATGCTTGACGCCCTCATGGCCGCACTGGCCCCCTATCTTCTGCAACTGCTGGCGCTGGCGGTCACCGCTCTGGTCGGCTGGATCGCCGCCGAGGTCAAACGCCGCTTCGGTATCGAGATCGAGGCCCGCCACCGCGAGGCGCTGCATTCGGCGTTGATGACCGGCGCGCAGCTTGCGCTGGCGCGGATTGGCTATGGCGCCAGCACCGCCACTCTGACACAGGCCGCCGTCGATTACGCCAAGACCTCGGTGCCCGACGCGATCAGCAGGCTCGGGCCTTCGGCGCAGGTGCTGCAGGATCTGGCCGAGGCCAAGATCGCGGCGCTGGCCGCATGACCTTCTGCCGGCGCGCGGGCGGATCGCGCGCCGGCTCTATCCGTTTCAGAACAGGAGGACCGTTATGGTCAGCTATACCTTCCCGCTGCCTGCGGGCGAATTTGTCGCGCTGATGCGGGCCGATGCGCAGGCGGCACGGGTGCAGAACTCGGGCGGCTTCGACATCTACCTGCTGGCCGGTGTGGGCGATGAGGCACCGCGCAGCCTTGCGGGGGCGCAGCGGCTTCCGGCAGGGGCGCTGCGCGATGTGGAGATCGCCACGCTGTTTCCCGGCATCGCGGGGGCCGATACGCTTTGGGCCTGGGGGCTGATGGGCGGGGCGGCCAGCGTCTCGCATGCGGGGGTGCTGTTGCCGCAGCCGGTGCGCGAGGCACGGCTTGCGCCGGGGGCGGGCGAGGGCGAGGTGACGCTCGATCTGGTCGCGCCCTATGATGGCGGCAGCCCGTTGACCGCGCTGGAATACAGCCTCGATCAGGGGATCAGCTGGACCGCGCTGCCCGATGTGGCGGGCGGCAGCTACACGCTGGCGCTTGGCACCGGCAGCCATCTGCTGCAGCTGCGGGCGGTGAACGCGCTCGGGGCGGGGCCGGTGTCGCGCCCGCTGCGGGCGTTGGGCGGGCGTCCGGCGGGGCGCAAGCGCTTCAAGCGGCTCGTCTTTGTCGGGGCCTCGATCATGAACCGCACCTTCGGCGGGGCCAGCCTTGCCGAGGACCCGTCTGGCGGTAACTGGGCCGATATGGAGGCCAAGCTGGCGGCCAATGGCGCGCCGGGGGTCGAGGTCCGCTGCCGCGCGGTGGGCGGCTATACGGTGGCCCAAGTCATGCCGCTTCTGCAGGAGGCACTGGACGCCTATCCCGGCGATGACACGCTGTTCTGCCTGCATGCGGGCGGCAATAACGCGACCAATGCTCAGGATCAGGCGGGTTTCGAGGCCGAGGTCGATGCCATGCTCGCGGTCATCGCCACGCGCCCGGGGCAGGTGCTCTGGTCCGATATCAGCTGGCGCACGCCCTATGTCACCACCAAGGCCGATGCGGTCTCGACCGCGGCCAATTACAACAGCTGGCTCAAGGCGAAGCTGCTGGCGGCCAAGAGCACGTTGTTCGACGGGTATTACGATGACATGACCGCCGTGACCTGCTTCAACGATTGGGTCTATGCGCATCGGGCGCATTTCTTCGAGACCGATGACATCGTGCATCCGGACGCGGACGGGCAGGAGCGGCTGCGCGGCTGGTTTGCCGAACGTCTGGCGCCGCTGGTCAGGGGCAGCCGGAAGGCGGTCCGCTTCGGCTGGGCGGATTTCGCCCCAGAGGTCACCGCGCCCGCGATCAACGCCTTCGTGCTGATCTCGCCGCAGATCGTGCATGGCTGTCACCGGCTGAGCTTCACCGAAACGGGGGCCTATTTTGACGGGCCTGCCGACAAGGTGCTGAACTACGACGGCAGCTATGGGGGCCTGACGGCGAAGGGCACCTATACCGGGGCGGCGGTGCTTTATAACTCGACGGGCCGTGCGGACGGGAACGCCGAGTGGCAGGGCACTCTGGATTACATCGAGTTCACGCGCCGGTCCTGTTCGTGGAACACCGCGCAGGCGGTGAAGATCGAGCTGTATGCGGCCCCGAACACGGTGCTCGATATCGACTTCACGGCCTCGCGCAAATCGACCAGCGTGACCAATGCGCTCTGGACGGGATCGGACGGCACCAGTGTCGAGCATAGCGGCACGGCGGACCCGACCTCGATCGTCTCGGCGCAGTTCACGACGGACGAGACTGGCCGGCTGGAGCTCGTGCAGACGCTCCTGTCGGGCTACGCCTATGACGGTGTGCTCTGGGTGCGCAACGCCGCGTGAGGGGAAAGGAAAAGGGGAGCCGGTTGGCTCCCCTGAAACTCGATATATACGAACCAAGTCACTCGTTATGTCGGCTGCCTATATGCATGGTTCGGTATATCTTGGAAACCTATCTAAAAGGTTAGGTTCGGCGACAGTTGTCAGTTTCGGCTACTGAACGTTCTAGACGAGTTCAGTAGCGAAAACCTAGGCATTGAGATTGACTTCTCACTGACCGCTGCAAGCTTTGTCTTGGCGTAGTTTGCGACGGACGCGACGGGCCCGCTGGAGCTCGTGCGGGGGGGGGGGGCTCTCGGGATACGCCTGTGACGGTGTGATCTAGGTGCGTAACGCCGCGTGAGGGGGAAGGAAAAGAAGAGTCGGTTGGCTCCCTGCGCTATTCACGTTCGGGGCGGAGGCGGACATGAAGCAGGGTCACCTATCCCCTCTGTAACTGGTTAATGCTATTATTCCTTCCATTAACCCCCAAAGTTTTTTACGAAGGGTAGAAATGGTGATCATTTCTAAAGGATAGAGCTGGTTATGAATGGGCTTATTAAGGGCATTAGCCATAGCTACCTGAAAGGTAGGTTGTCGTTGGCCGAAGCCATCAGCAAACTACGATTTCAGCACGAAGATATAGAAGCCGCTATTCAGCAGTTGGATACTGCTTTAGAAATTGGCTCAGATCCCTCTTTGGCTGAAATGTTAATTCAGTGTCACTATGTCGCTGGTAACTTTCATACAGCAAGGCAAATCGCGAATGGTATATTCTTCCAGCGAAAAAAATTGCATGTTTCTAATTTGATCTTGTCAGATGTGCAGGCTGTTTCTGCTATTGTTGATGATGAGCGTAAAACGCTATATATACCGATGCCGAAGTGTGGTTCTTCAACGGTAAAGAACTACTTCACACAAGGGATTTATTCCAAAAACTATGGTGAACTGGTACATTTTCGTCATCCGGAGATGTATCGAATCATTGAAACAGTAGAACTGCAATCACGCTACAGTAACTATTTTAAGTTCTGTATCGTTCGTGATCCGATAGATCGTATAGTTTCTTATTACATGACTAATGTCCGGCAAGGGTCTCTAAAAAAAGAGGCCGCTGGGCGGGACCTGTACAACGGACTCCCAACAGTTCCGGGTCCCCGCATTGTCGCAAAAAATTACGATGAATATCGCCAGATGTTTATGGATTTTAGGCACCATACGGATGAAATGCATGGCTATCTGAAGGGCGCAGTTGCTTCGATGGATCGAGTTTACACAATAAACGACATTCAAGAAGTAAAGAGCAAGTTGGAAACAATCTACGGAAAAGACCTCATCATAGAAAATGCTATGGTTGGTAAAATGGATAAAACTCTTAAGGGTGAGTGCAGGGTCGCCTTTGAGCCTCTTAGGCATCTTTTTGCGCAGGATTACGAAGCGTACAAAGATAGCTTGAGCGTGTGAGGGGGGGCTAAAATTGAAGCGTTTTGGAGACCCACTGATCAGTCTGGCAGATCTTCAACTGCAGCTTTCGCCCGAAAGATTGGAAGATATTACTGAGATTTTGTTAAACGAAGTCGAAGCAAATATTCATCCTCTAGAGTTGGCTAAAAAGGCAATTTTTCTTCGTCAGAATGGATACATTCCGTTGGCTGAGAAGATACTTGCAAGCCACATTCGAAAGAGGCCGCTGCAGAATGAAGTCGTTTATGCCGAATTAGCACTGATAAATCGTCTGCAGGGTCGCCATTTGGATGCTTCCGAGTGCTATGCTGGTGCAGTTATATGTGAAGATGCAAATAGAGCGAGCGATAATTTAATAAATCATTTCCATATGTTGCATTGTGGTGGCCTACACAACGCGGCGCTTTTAGGAGCAAATTATTATCAGTCAGAAGTTGCTTCGGCTAAGCTTTCCGAGATCGCAGAATTTGGAGAGTTTATTTCACGTTATTCGCTCGAGGCTGCAAGACAGCTTTTGGAAGACATCCAAAAGCAAAACACTTGGGCCGATGTGGTGGACGTTGAGCGCCAAATTATTCAATCGATTGAAAAGAAAGAACCGTTTCTCCTTATGAGATTGGGAGACGGGGAAGGAGCTTTTGTCGAGATGGATGAAGCGGACGAAATGCATTACCATCATCTATATCATTACATGCGATCAAATCGCATGGCTATGTGGTTTGGACATGACTTTCCTTGGGAAAAAAATGGTTTTAAAGAAGAGGCGGGTAGGATTAGTGATGCCGCGAGACTTGCCAATGTCGCGGCTATCCCGGGGCAAGCGTGGCTTTGCAACGCATTTAAGCTCGGAAGCCTTTCAGGCATCCCTTCGATTGTTAATATTTATCGCCTGTATAGTGCAAATAGGGGCGCTGAAATGTCGAAACGGCGTAATTTAGCTTCCGCTACTATCGCCAGAGATTTGCATTTGAAAGGTTCATATCGGAGAATATTCAGTAAAATTAACAAAATGACCATTATTACCTGTCATGGAGATCTTGGCAATTTGTTGAAGGATGTATTCCGGTTAGATGAGGTTAGAACCATCTTGATCCCCGGAGAGGTTGGTTCCAAAAGCCACCTTGGGCATGACGTTGGTTTCGAGCCTCATTTCCCAGATTTTTACTCAGAGTTGCAGAGAAAGTTATCTCTGGAAGATTTCACCGGAGAGGTGGTTTTGATTGCCGGCGGTATACTTGGAAAGCTGTATGGCGTTACAATTAAAAAGAATGGCGGAATAGTTTTAGATATTGGCTCCTTGGCTGATCAGTGGCTAGGGAAGAAAACACGTCCAGGAACAAGCGATAAACTACTTTTAAGGTAGCAAGCCGAGACCGATGTCTAGGGACTTCGATGTGGTGGGTTTGTTGTTTTGGTAGCGTACATTGTAAGAACTCAAAGTTGTATCGAATAAAATATAATTCATTCAGGTTAAGTCTTGAAATGTGTTGTGAAAAAATTAGAGAGCGGAGTGCCCCGAAATTGAGTTGTGTGCTATATGGCTGACAAGCATTTCGATCCTGTATGGATAGTAGGTCCATTAAGGCGGCAGGGGTGCGGTATGCAGCAGCTTGCTGAGTTATAAATTGGTAATGGAGCGCATCGCTGTGTGTTGGTTCAAAATTGTTGAGTAATTTGAGCTCGCGAAAGTACGGTTTGATGAGGTGTTATAAATGAAAGCTATGAGTTCTACGCTTCGTAAACTTTTGGGGCGCGAGGGGGCAGGCAGGAAAAGCGAGACTGTAATCAATCTACCGGGCTTTGATGCGGAGCAGTATCTTAGATTCAACCGAGATGTTGCGGAAGTGCTTCGCGACTCAGTCGAGCGCCACTCGTCCGCACTGCAGCATTTTATATCTTACGGCATGGAAGAGTGCCGTCGGGTTTTTGATGAGGGTTCTGGACTGAGTCATAATAAAAGCCGCATGCTAGGTGAGGACGTGCACAAAACTACGGCTGAGGTAGGGGAGCAGTGCCGAGCCTTGTTTGGTCTGAAAACGTCGCGGCGTACAGATTTTTCGGGTCTTTTAAAGTCTCATCCCCGTAGTGACTGGCTTCATGCTGGTTTCAATTTCCCGAGCTACGCAGTCGAAAACCGTGAGCTTTTGAAGTTTACCTTCGATCAAAATGCGATCGCACTTCACTTTCTGGAGTTCGGTTTAGAGCGTGGGGAAAATGGGTTTCCTGAGGTCTGGAGCCCTGAACTCGTCCGTGAAATTTATGGCGTGGATATCTCCGAAGATCTGAACGGTCCGCAGGCTCTTAGGGTATTGCGGAAGAAGAAGGGACAAGGTTTCTATGCCATGAATGAGGCTGAGCTGTTCGTAATCAACGGTTTTGCACCTATTCTCGCGAACCTATTTGAAGAAGATTACAGCTGTAGTGTGAGCAAAAAACGAAGCTTTCTCACGGCTCCGCTCTCTCGTTCTAAGGCTATTGAGGAATTTTGCGAAACGGGCTGGAAAGACCTTCTGCCGGTTAGCCCTGACCTTGTCTTCGACCCTGCGTTCTACGCAGAATCATACCATTCTCTGAGCGAAATTTCCAAAGGTTTCACCGAAAGCCAATCCCTTTATCGGTATTGGTTAAGCTTCGGAATCATGCATGATGATGCGCCCAACCTCGCGCGTTTCGGTAAGTTGATCTTCGGGTCATTCATCCCTATGACAGTTCTTTCGCAGCTTGACCGTTTTGTCATGGGTAGTGAGGGGCTAGACAGAGATTCGACACGACGGAAGGTTCTCGAACATCTGCGGGATCATCCTAAGCCGGGCGTTGAGTGGATGGACCTTTCGAGTCGTCTGAGCCAGAGTTTCGTGCGAAATCTTGGCGATCGCAAAGTCATTGCCGGGGACCCACTCGCTGGGCGTTGGCTGTATAGTTTGGTGCTTGAGGAAAACCCCAATCACGTCAAGGCCAACATGGCGATGGCTGACCTATTGCAGCGAACGGATCAGGGGCCTTCTTCACGCGAGCATCGACGCAAAGTTCCGATCGTGCGAGAAAACGGCTGGAATTCACTCAATCTCACGGAACTGCTTATTGAGCAGGGTAAATTTGATGAGGCCGCAGAAGTTCTCCAAAAGAGCGCGCTTCAGATCGAGCATGACATCGTCATGCGTGATCGTCATAAAGCGCTTGCGACAGATGGCTTCTGGAAACTCTGGGACACGATCGCGGACCGAGCAGAGGTTTTCGGCTTGGACAAAGCACGAGCTGATCTGCGTCATCTTGTTCAAAGCTATCGCCCAAATCCCGAGCATAATTATGCGTCGCGGTCCGAGCCTATCCGTAGTGTTGCGTTGGTTGGCAACGAGGATCTCTATCAATGCAAGCTCTACCGCGTTGATCAAAAGGCTGAGCAGCTGCGTGAGGCGGGCTTTGAAGTTCAGGTGTTCTCGCCTTCCAATGACTTGAATGATTTTCTTGGTGCCTTGGACCGGTTCCAGGCGGTGATTTTCTTCAGAGTTCCTGCTTTCCCTCAGATCATGGATGCGATCGTTCAGGCCGGCCAAGCAGGCTTGGCGACTTTTTATGAAATCGACGATATCGTATTCGATACCGCACATTTCCCCCCGAGTTTCGAAAGTTACGCGAACCAGATTACCCGGCGCGAATATGACGCTATGGCATGTGGCGTGCCCCTGTTCGAGCGCGCAATGGAGCTATGTGAATATGGCATCGCGTCCACAGCCACGCTGCGCGAATTGATGGCTAAGAAGGTACGCAGCGGTCAAGTCTTTGAGCATCAAAATGCTTTAGGTCGATTGCATATGCTCGCGATTGCCGACCATGAAATGGCTTCGAAAAAGGCCGATGGTCCGATTGTCCTGTTCTATGGTTCTGGCACAAAAGCGCATAAAGAGGATTTCCACGAAATTCTCGAGCCAGCGCTTGCGGAAATGGCGCGAAAATATGGGCGTAAAATCGAGATCCACTTGATCGGATATTTCGACAAGTTCCATCACTTGGATTTGAAAAAGCATAACGTGAAGATGCTGAAGCCTGTATGGGATTTTGAGGAGTATTGTGGCCTTGTCGCGCAAGCTGACATCAATCTCTCCATTCTCTCGCCCTCATTGCTGACGGATGCAAAGAGCGAGATCAAGTGGATGGAAGCTGCTATGTTTGGCACTCCGTCCGTCGTCAGCGCGACCCGGACGCATGAAGAAAAAATCGTTAATGGTGAAACGGGCTTCCTCTGTGAAACGACCGAAGATTTCTCGAAAGCTCTGGATCGCTTGATAGGTGATAAGGCCCTTCGCGCCTCCGTCGGTGCCGCTGCGCGTGAGGCGGTTCTGAAGGAGTATTCTCTCCCGGCAATGGGGGAAAATCTGCGCAGCATCTTTGAGGCTGTCCGACCGTCATCTATGCGGAAAAAGCGCATTGCTATCGTGAACGTTTTCTATCCACCGCAGGCTATTGGTGGGGCGACCCGTGTCGTGCATGACAATGTTCGGGTGCTGCGCGAGAAATATGGCGATGAGTTCGAGATCGATGTGATCTGCACCTATGAGGGCGGACGCAAGGGATATGAGGTGCAGCGGTACGCGCGCGACGGTGTGCGGGTGTGGGCGATCGCGACGCCGGATATCCCCAATGTTGATCATCCGATCACCGACGAGCAAATGGGCGCGGCGTTCGAAGAAATCTTGGATAAGGTCCAACCGGATCTCGTTCATTTCCATTGTATCCAGCGATTGACGACGTCCATTGTTCATGCGGCTCGTTTGCGACAGATTCCTTACGTGATCACAATGCATGATGCCTGGTGGATCTCGAAAAACCAGTTTGTGCTGGATAACGCCGGCAACGCCAGTTTTTACGATTACAAGAAAGACGTGTCAGAGCTTCCTGAACGTGCTCAGGGCTTGCGCCGCGCACTTCTTGGCGCTGCGGCTATCTTGCCCGTTTCCGAGGCGTTCGGTCGTGTCGTTGCTGGCGCGGGAGTTGAAAAACTTCATGTTGTCGAGAATGGTGTCTCGAACCTGCCGAACGTTGTGAAAGTACCGTCCAAGAATGGCCGAGTGCGCTTGGCCCATATTGGTGGAGCTAGCCGGCACAAAGGCTATCACCATGTGCGGAATACGCTTTTGACGACGGATTTTGATAATCTCGAGCTGCTCGTGATCGATCACGCATTGTCGCCTGACATCGAGATTCAAGAGACTTGGGGCAACACTCCGGTTATTCGACGCGGCAAGTTTGCGCAGGATGAGGTTGAAAAGCTGTACGCGCAAATCGACGTGCTGATGGCGCCATCTACTTGGCCAGAAAGCTACGGTTTGGTCACTCGGGAAGCATTGGCTGCAGGAGCTTGGGTTGTTGCTTCTGATCAGGGTGCGATTGGCTCTGATGTTATTGAGGGTGAAAATGGATTTGTGGTCGAAGTCCAGACCGCTGCAGGCGTGCGTGGCGCGCTTCAGAAGATTGACGAGGATCCGGAGCGCTACCGACATTCCCCTCAAGTTAAGCCTGTTCTGAGAAGCGTTGAGCAGCAGGTCGATGAACTCGCCCAGCTTTACAAAAATTGGGCCAAGGGGTGATTTAAAAGCAGCCAATTCGGCTGCTTTTTTCTTTCGAGGGTGAGGCGGCTCTACTCGGGGGGGGGCGATGAAGAAAAAAGATTTGATCAATATTGCCTGTTTTTTGACGGCCGTGTTCGAGTAATCCAGCTTCAAGAAATCTCGATGCGACAAAGACCATAAAGGGTAGCGGTTCTTTGAACGATTTAAGAGGCCTCATAAGGTCATTCGATCTTCCGAGGCCTCTATGAAATTACCAACGCTCATTGGTTCTAAACGATTTTCCAGAAATTGTGGATCTAGAGTCATTTCTATATGATTTGTCTTCAGCTGTGGCCCGACTGACCGGCCATGGGGCTTTCCTCTGGAGCAGCGGGGCGGGCGATTGCGGTGGTCAGGGCCCGCGCGTAGTCAGTCGGGGTCTGGTAATCTGGGGCCTAATGGGGACGCTCGGTGTTGTAGTCTGTGACCCAAGTTGCGATCACAACACGGGCATGAGCCAGATTGCAGAACATGGTCTCGTCGAGCAGTTCGTCACGCATCCGGCCGTTGAAACTTTCGACGAAACCGTTCTGCATGGGCTTGCCCGGCGCGATGTAGTGCCATTCGACCTTGTGTTCGGAACACCATCGCAGAATGGCGTTGCTGGTCAGTTTGGTTCCGTTGTCGCTGACAACCATGCCGGGCTTTCCACGACGCCCGATCAGGGCCGTGAGTTCACGCGCGACACGGCGCCCCGAGATCGACGTATCCGGGATTGCCGCGAGACATTCACGGGTGACATCGTCGACCACGTTGAGCACCCGGAAGCGCTGGCCGCCCGCGAACTGGTCGTGGACGAAATCGAGCGACCAGCGTGCGCTGGGTCGGAGATAAAGGCGGCTATCCGGAATTGGATGAGCTTCTATAACCACCAGCGCCCGCATTCAGCCCTGGGCGGCCAGCCTCCGGTGCTGGTCTGTTGGCAGAGAAATGATATCAACCAACCCGATCAGCAGGTACAACGAATAGCGTAATTTACGCCAGATCCTGTCCAAGGGATGGGGCATAGCTCAGAAAGCTCAACGGTGTTTTCAAGCGCATTCGTATATTGAAAATAGAATGTGTTGTGCTACATATCGTCTTGAAGTTTTGCTTGGCGATATGGAGGCCGGGATGAGCGTGCCATTGGACTGGATCTGGGGGCTATTGGGGGGCTTGATGATTGGCGGTGCCGCCGTGGTCATGCTCTTGGTCAATGCGCGGATTATGGGGGCGAGCGGTATCCTTGCCGGATTGATGCAGCCGGGCGGGCAGGTCTTCAAAGAACGGGTTGCCTTCGCTTTGGGGCTTGTTGGAGCGCCTGCGCTTGTGGGGCTTGTCTGGGGCGCGCCGGAGACACATGCGAGCGGCAACTTTCTTGTGTTGATTGTGGCCGGACTTCTGGTCGGGTTCGGGGCGAGGCTTGGAAATGGTTGTACCTCGGGACATGGCGTCTGCGGTATGTCGCGGTTTTCGCTGCGTTCGATTGTTGCAACCTGCGTCTATGTCGGCTTCGGCATGATTGCCGTGGCTGTGGCGCGTCATCTTCTGGGAGTGATCTGATGCGTGTTCTTGTCTCGTTGCTGTCGGGGGTGATCTTCGGATTGGGGCTTATGGTCTCGGGCATGACCGACACCCAGAAAGTGCGCGGCTTTCTGGATGTGTTTGGCGCATGGGATCCGACATTGATATTTGTGCTGGGCGGGGCTGTTCTGCCGATGGTCGTGGCATGGCGGGTTGCCGCGAAACGCAAGACCTCGCCAATGGGCGAGGCCTACCCGGGCAAACCCTCGACCAGACTGGATGGCAAGCTTGTGCTGGGGGCGCTGTTGTTTGGTGTGGGCTGGGGGCTGGGCGGCTTCTGTCCGGGACCCGCGATGGCCTCGCTCAGCTATGGCGGCTGGGGCGGGCTGGTCTTTGTGGTCGCGATGTTTGCCGGTATGGCGATCGAACGCCGCCTCGCCTGAACCTTTCCGAGGCGATCTGTTTTTGGGCGGGCCCGAGCGGTCCGCCTATTTTATTTGCAAGTTTTCGGGTCTTTTCGCGATGCGCGTAAGGGTTGTGGCGGCTTTGCTTCCCTTTGACCGGTCTGCGGCGCCCAATCGGGGAAACTATCCCTCGAAAGGAGCGCAAGATGGCCGACCATGTCTCCCTGATCTACAAGCTCGAGGACCGTCCTCCACCGGCGCGCGCAGCTCTGGCCGCCTTCCAGCACATCCTTGCGGCGATTGTCGGGATTGTCTCGCCGACTTTGGTGATTGGTGGCGTTCTGGGGTTGGGGGAGCAGGTGCCCTACCTGATCTCGATGGCGATTTTCGTCTCGGGGGTCGCGACCTTTATCCAATGCCGACGGATCGGGCCGGTTGGATCAGGGCTTCTGAGCCTGCAGGGTACGTCTTTTGCCTTTCTCGGGGCGATCCTTGCTGCAGGGATGAGTGTGAAGGCCCGTGGTGGCACGCCCGAGGATATTCTGGCGATGATTTTCGGCCTGTGCCTTGTCGGCTGTCTGGTCGAAATCGTGCTGTCGCAATTCATGGACCGGCTGAAGCGGATTATTAACCCCACGGTCACCGGCATCGTCATTACCATTATCGGGCTGAGCCTCGTGAAGGTTGGTTTTACCGACTTTGCGGGCGGGGCGATGGCGGGCGAGGATCTGGGGCAACCGGTCAACCTTCTGTTGGGGGCGATTGTGACGGCGGTGGTCTTGATCTGCACCTTCACTGGCAAGCCGATGTTGCGGATTGGCGCGATCATGATCGGGCTCGTCGTGGGGACGCTTGTTGCAGCGGGGCTGGGAATGGTCAGCTTGGCGCCTTTGGCGAAAGCACCGGTTTTTGCCCTGCCGATTCCCTTCCGCTACGGGCTGGATTTCGATTTCGGTTTGTTCGTTCCGGTGGCCTTTCTCTATCTGGTGACGGCGATCGAAACCTCGGGCGATCTGACGGCAAGTTCGGTGATTTCGGGGCAACCTGTCGCGGGGCCGCTGTATCTGAAACGCATCAAGGGCGGGGTGCTGGGCGATGGGGTGAATTCCGGTTTGGCGGCGATTTTCAATACGTTCCCCAATACGACCTTCAGCCAGAATAACGGGGTGATCCAGATGACGGGCGTGGCCTCGCGGTATGTCGGGCTTTATGCCGCCGCTATTCTGGTGATCCTCGGGTTCTTTCCCATTCTGGGGGCGGTGTTCACGCTGATCCCGAAGCCGGTTCTTGGCGGGGCGACGCTTGTGCTGTTTGGCACGATTGCGGTGGCGGGTATCCGTATTCTGGCGAGCCAGCCGATGGATCAGCGTCAGGTCTATATCATGGCTGTCAGCTTTGGGTTGGGGCTCGGGGTGACATTGGTGCCGGAGGCGACGCAGCATCTTCCGGTCTTGTTGAAACAGGTTGTGGCCACGCCGATCACCCTGTCGGGGCTGAGCGCCATCCTGCTGTCCCTGATCCTGCCCGAGCACAGGGTGGACCAGCCAGCGGGGGAGGGCGACCATGCAGAACTGCATAGCCCCGCCGAATAGGATGCGGCCGTTCTGCTAAACGGAAAAACCCGCCCGAGGGGCGGGTTTTGCGCGATATGTCGGATCGGCCCTTTGGCCGATCCTCCTGCGGGCGCCTGTGGTTACTGGTCTTCCGGAAGAATACGCACGCCGCCTTTGGCCGCCGAGGAGGCGAGCATTGCATAGGCTTTGAGCGCGGTGGAGACCGCCCGTTTGCGCGGCGCTTTGGGTTTCCATGGCAGCGGCCCCATTGCCTCGCGGCGGGCGGCCAGTTCGCTTTCGGCCACGGCGAGGTTGATGGTGCGGTTGGGGATGTCGATCTCGATCAGGTCGCCATCCTGCACCAGACCGATCGTGCCGCCTTCTTCGGCTTCCGGCGAGACGTGGCCGATGGACAGGCCCGAAGTGCCCCCCGAGAAGCGCCCGTCGGTCAGCAGCGCACATTTCGCGCCCAGACCTTTGGATTTGAGGTAGGAGGTGGGGTAGAGCATTTCCTGCATGCCCGGTCCGCCACGCGGCCCCTCGAAGCGGATGATCACCACTTCGCCCTCTTTGACCTTGCCGGTGAGGATGGCCGAGACCGAGTCGTCCTGGCTTTCGAACACACGGGCCGGACCGGAGAATTTCAGGATGGAATCATCCACCCCTGCGGTTTTCACGATACAGCCATTCAGGGCGATATTGCCGAAGAGCACGGCGAGGCCGCCATCCTTGGAGAAGGCATGCTCGCCCGAGCGGATCACGCCGTTTTCGCGATCCCGGTCGAGCTCCTTATAGCGGTTCGACTGGCTGAAGGCCTGGGTCGTGCGGACGCCGCCCGGGGCGGCACGGTAGAACGCGTCGACCGTATCGGAATTCGAGGTGACGATATCCCATTTGGCCAGCGCCTCTGCCATGCTTTCCGAATGCACGGTGCGGCAATCGGCATGGATCAGACCCGCGCGGTTCATTTCGCCCAGAATGCCCATGATGCCGCCTGCGCGGTGCACGTCTTCCATATGCACGTCGGGCTTGGCGGGCGCGACCTTGCACAGCACCGGCACCTTGCGCGAGAGACGGTCGATATCATCCATCGTGAAATCGACCTTGCCCTCATGTGCGATCGCCAGCAGGTGCAGCACGGTATTGGTAGAGCCGCCCATCGCGATATCGAGCGACATGGCATTTTCGAACGCCTCGAAGGTCGCGATGTCGCGCGGCAGCAAGCCGGGCTTCTCGTCTTCGTAATGCGCCTTGGTGATCTCGACGATTTTGCGACCGGCCTCAAGGAACAGCTCCTTACGGTCGGCATGGGTGGCCAGCATCGAGCCATTGCCCGGCAGCGCCAGACCCAGCGCCTCGGCCAGACAGTTCATCGAGTTGGCGGTGAACATGCCCGAGCAGGAGCCACAGGTGGGGCAGGCGTTCTTTTCGAACTCGTCAACCTGTTCATCGGTATATTTGTCATCCGCCGCCACGACCATCGCATCGACAAGGTCGACGGCCTTTTCGAGGTCATTGATGGTGACCTTACCCGCTTCCATCGGACCGCCCGAGACGAAGACCACGGGGATGTTCAGGCGCATTGCGGCCATCAGCATACCGGGGGTGATCTTGTCGCAGTTGGAGATACAGACCATCGCATCGGCGCAATGGGCATTGACCATATATTCCACCGAATCCGCGATGATCTCGCGCGAAGGGAGCGAATAGAGCATGCCGTCATGGCCCATCGCGATCCCGTCATCGACCGCAATGGTGTTGAATTCCTTTGCCACGCCACCGGCTTTCTCGATCTCGCGGGCCACCATCTGACCCAGATCCTTCAGGTGGACGTGGCCGGGGACGAATTGCGTGAAGGAGTTGACGACCGCAATGATCGGCTTGCCGAAGTCGCTATCGGTCATGCCGGTTGCGCGCCACAATCCGCGCGCGCCCGCCATATTGCGGCCATGGGTCGATCTGCGGGAACGATAATAGGGCATTGGCTGCTCCCTTTCTTTGGGCAATGGCTTCGAGGGCGCATGCGCCCCTGCTTTCGGAGCGCAGCTTTAGCGCAACCGGCAACGGAAGAACAGGCAAAACAGCCATCCGCTTTTGTAATGCCTCGTTCTGCAGGGACTCCGCGAAAGAAAGTTTCGCGAGGAGAGGTGCCACCCCCGCGAGCAGCTAAGGGTGGCACCCAAAGGCCCCCCGTGGCAGCGGCGGGGCTGAGTGTCCGTTACTCGCCATCGGGTATCCGGCATCACGCGGGGATTAGGCCGGTGGTGGATTCGCCTTTGGCTGTCGGAACAGGATCCATCAATCACCAACTGCGGATGGGAGCAAGGCGTTTGCGCGTGATTGTGGTCTTGGGGCCACTTGCCGCAGCGCGCGCGTGATCTGCTTGCAACGCCGCGCAGGGATGAGCGGCTGGCAGTGCACAAGGCGTTTGCGGCGCATTGCGGCTGTGGCAGGGTCGCAGAAAGACCGCTGAGGGAGCGTAGGATGCACAGGCAGAGCTATGGGGTGATCGGGGCATTGGCGCTGATGCTGGGGGCTGCGGCACCGCTTCGGGCGGAGACCGCCGCTGTGGTCGAGACGCTGCCCGCGCAGGGGATCCATTATCTGGGCTGGTCGCGGTTCCATTATAATGACCTGATCGGTGACGGTCATGACCGCTGGCAGACCGGCGGTCTGAGCCTGTCCGTTCTTGCGGGGGCGGACTGGACAGGGCGGGCACCTGTGGCGCCTTTCTCGCTTTGGGAATTCCGGTTGGGCGGGTCGGTCATCGCGCCCCAGTCGCTCGAGCATCCGGCCGCCGATGACCGCCGTTATGTCAGCCGCACGGAATTGAGCGCGCGCAGCTATTTCGAGCAGGCGGGCTGGCAGGCTATGGTGGGCTTTGGCGTGGTGGGGATCGGGCCGGACCGTTTGCCGGGCAAGGTGCAGGATGCGCTGCATGACATTCTGGACCAGCCCGATCCGCAGGCCGCGCAGGACCAGCAGCTTGGCAATAAGGTCTGGCCGATGGTGGTGGCCGAATTGCGCTATCCGGTGGAGCTGTCCGAGCGGACGCAACTGATTCCCTTTGTTGCGGGCAAAAGCGGCGACGAGGATCTTCTGACCGCAGGCGCCGATCTGGTTTTCAATGCGGGGCATGGAGAGCTGTGGTTACGCGATGATGTGCTGGGGCGGCTCTATCTGGGGCTGGGCGACACATATGCGCGGGCCACGCGTTTCGGCCTCGGGGCGGATGTGAGCCATGTCGGCCATAGCGACCTGTTTCCCGGCGAGACTATTGCGGCGGAAGAGACGCGCTATCGTTTGCGGGCCTTTATCAGCCACGGATGGGGCTGGGGGCATATCAGCTATGGGGCAACATGGCTGTCGAAAGAATTCACCACCCAGCCAGAGGGGCAGGTGGTGGGAGATCTGCGCGTGGATATCCGTTTCTGAGCGGCCTGCGGTCTTAGGCGTTGACAGCAGGGATGGTCCCTGTATAAGCGCGCGGATCGGTGGCGCAGGCTGCCGGTTTTTCTTTGGTGTTGGTGGATCTCGCAAGAGAAAACCTGTCGCCGGTCGCAAGGCCGGAGGAGGACAACGCCCTTCGAAACTTTGATGAAGGAGATCAGCCGTGACCAAACGCACGTCTGCCAAGTACAAAATCGACCGCCGCATGGGCGAAAACATCTGGGGCCGCGCAAAGTCCCCGGTCAACCGTCGTGAATATGGCCCGGGTCAGCACGGTCAGCGCCGCAAGGCAAAACTGTCGGATTTCGGTATCCAGCTGCGCGCCAAGCAGAAGCTGAAAGGCTACTACGGCGACCTGACCGAAAAGCAATTCCGCCGCATCTACGGTGAAGCAGAGCGCGTCAAGGGCGATACCGGTGAAAACCTGATCGGTCTGCTCGAGCGCCGCCTCGACGCCGTTGTGTACCGCGCCAAGCTGGTCCCGACCGTCTTCGCAGCACGCCAGTTCGTCAACCACGGCCACGTTCTGGTGAACGGCAAGCGCGTGAACATCCCCTCCTACCGCGTGAAAGAGGGTGACGTGATCCAGGTGCGTGAGAAGTCCAAGCAAATGGCGCTGGTCATCGAAGCACAAGCCTCGGCAGAGCGCGATATTCCGGACTATCTGGAAGTCGACGGTTCGAAGCTGGCCGTGACCTTCACCCGTACCCCGACCCTGTCCGACGTGCCCTATCCGGTCGTCATGGAACCGAATCTGGTCGTCGAATTCTACGCAAAGAACTAAGGTGGCGGGCCTTCGGGCCCCACCGGTTCTTTGCCGAACTCCGCAAAATACAAAAAGCCGCAGCTTGGTGCTGCGGCTTTTTACGTTTTGGTCAGTCTTGTCGTGTAACGCTGTGGAGGGGCATGACATTCTGTCATTCTGCCGGCTCATCCGCCCTTGAAGACGTTCAGGAAGGACCAGAGCTGGGCGTCGGATTCCTTCTGGAAGTAATCCCCGAATTCGCCGGATTCGAGTTTGGCGATATAGACCTGCGCTTCGCGTTGGGAAACAAGGCGCGGGCGGTACATCAGTTGCGAGCGTTTGGCCACCTCTTCGGCCCCGCGTCGCAAGGCGCGCTCGGTTCCGGGGCTCCAGTTTTCATCGACGCGACCGACGAAAAGCTGATAGCGCGACAATGTCTGTTTGACGGCAATGCGCTTGGCCTTCGGTAGGGACATGAACACATCCTGCAGGCTGTCCGCGCGGACAGTCGCAGGTAATCCCAAGGCACATAGGAAGGTCGTGGCAAATGCCAGAGGAGGGGCCGCATATGCAGGTATTTGGGACATTGAGAACATTCCTTTGGACTATGTAACGCTTAAGTTGTGAAATCTAAATGAGGCGTAAATCTGTCCGGAGAGCGGTCCATAAACGGGTAAGATTTTAAAATTTGCGTAAGTTTTTTCTAAATATGTGGGGCATCTCCCACGCCCTCTGCGGCAAATCTTTGCAGCGACCAAAGATTGCTGGAAAAACTCCCGCCTCGCAGATAAAGAGGCGGCGCAAGATGAGGGTAGATGCATCATGAATGACCAAATTCAACCGCAACCCGGAATTATGGATATCGCGCTTTATGAAGGCGGCGCGTCCAAAGTGGCAGGCCGCACGGATGCGGTGAAGCTCAGCTCGAACGAGAACCCGTTCGGGCCGTCCGACAAGGCGAAAGAAGCCTTTGCGCGCTGTGCGCATTCGATGCATCGCTACCCTTCGACCGATCATGCAGGCCTGCGCGGGGCCATCGGTGATGTCTATAAACTGGATGCCGAGAAGATCATTATCGGTGTCGGTTCGGACGAGATCATCCACATGCTCTGTCAGGCCTATGTGGGCGCGGGGTCCGAGGTGGTCTTCACCGAGCACGGCTTCCTGATGTATCGCATCTCGACGATGGCGGCCGGTGGTACGCCGGTCGAGGTGAAAGAGCGCGACCGCACCACCGATGTGGATGCGATTCTGGCCGCCTGCAACGAGAACACCAAGCTGGTGTTCATCGCCAACCCCAATAACCCGACCGGCACGATGATCGCGCCCGCCGAGCTGGAACGTCTGGCCCGTGGTCTGCCGCCGCAGGCGATCTTGGTGATCGACGCCGCCTATTCGGAATATGTCGAGGGTTATGATGGCGGCGCCGATATCGCCACCCGTCTGGAGAATGTCGTGATGACGCGCACCTTCTCCAAGATCTACGGCTTGGGCGGGTTGCGCGTGGGCTGGGGCTATGGTCCCAAAGCCATCATCGATGTGCTCAACCGCGTGCGCGGGCCGTTCAATATGTCCACCGCGCAGCTTGAGACCGCCGAGGCTGCCGTGCGCGATCAGGACTGGCTGGAACGCTGCCGCAATGACAACACCCGCCTGCGGGCCTGGCTGGCCGAGGCGCTGGCCGAGAAGGGTGTGCCCTCCGATACCTCCACCGCCAATTTCATTCTGGCGCGCTTTACCTCGACCGCCGAGGCGGAAGCCTGTGACGAGTATCTTAAATCCGAGGGCATTATCGTGCGCCGTGTGGCGGGCTATAACCTGCCGCATTGCCTGCGTATTACCGTGGGGGACGAGCCGTCCTGCCGTCGTGTGGCCCATTTGATCGGTCAGTTCAAAGCGCAGTTCATGGCCGGTGATCTGGCATGATCTTCGGGAAAGTGGCGCTGATCGGGATGGGGCTGATTGCCTCGTCCCTTGCTCATGCGACAAAATGGAAAGGGCTTGCGGGCGAGGTGGCGGGCTATGATCGCGACCCCGAAGTGCGTCGTATCGCCGCCGAGATCGGGCTGGTCGATACTGTCTGTGACAGCCTGTCCGATGTCGTGCGTGATGCCGATCTGGTCATGCTTTGCGTGCCAGTGGGCGTGATGGGGGCGGTCGCCGCCGAGATCGCGCCGCATCTCAAACAGGGGGCCATTCTCAGCGATACGGGCTCGGTGAAACAGGCCGTGGTGGAGGCTGTCGCGCCCCATGTGCCGCAGGGCGTGCATTTCATCCCCGGCCACCCGCTGGCAGGGACCGAGCAATCGGGGCCGCGCTCGGGCTTTGCCACGCTGTTTGTCAACCGCTGGTGGCTGCTGACCCCCTCCGAGACGACCGACCCGCAGGCACTGGCCAAGCTGCGCGCCTATCTCGAGGGGCTGGAGGCGAATGTCGACACGATGGATGCGTCCCATCACGATATCACTCTGGCGGTGACCTCGCATTGCCCGCATCTGATTGCCTATACGATGGTGGGCGTGGCCGATCATGTGCGCCGCGTCAGCCATCAGGAGATCATCAAATACTCCGCCTCGGGTTTTCGGGATTTCACCCGTATCGCAGCGTCGGACCCGACGATGTGGCGCGATGTCTTCCTGACCAACAAAGAGGCCACGCTGGATATTCTGGGGCGCTTTGCCGAGGAGTTGTTCGTGCTGCAACGTGCGATCCGCACTGGCGACGGCGAGATGCTGCACGACTATTTCACCCGCACCCGTGCGATCCGGCGCGGGATCATTGATGCGGGGCAGGATACCGATGCCCCCGATTTCGGGCGGGTGCCCAAGCAGGCGGGCGAGTAGAGGCCGCAACCGTAACGGGCCCCGCGCGGGGCCCGTTTTTTGTGTTTACCCTTCCGCCGATTCAGGGATCTGGATCACCGGAGCTTTGCCCAGCGGCAGCGGCCCGAGCTTCATCTGGCCAGCGCGGAAGGTCAGCGGCAATGTCAGCAGGCCGGATTTGTCGACCATCTGCCCCGCCAGAAGCTTGACCATATCCACGCGGTTCCGCGCGATCAGCCCCGCATCGACAGCCACCTCCAGCCAAGCTTCCCAATCCGGCGTGCTCAGCAGGATCTCGCCTTCGGGCTGGCCGGTTTCGGTGATGGTCAGGGCCCCTTGCGCGCTGACCAGCTTGGCGTCCCAATCCAGCGTGAAATTATCAATCCGCAGCGTTTGCAGCGCGGGCATGCGGGCAAGGCTGCTATTGTCCAGCGGCGTGGCCGTGCCGATGGCGGCATTCAGATGGATCTGGTCGATTTTGTCCGCCAGCGGCGTGTCGGTTGCCGCGCCGTCGGGCAGAAGCTTGCGCAGCGCATCCAGCGGGATCTGCACCTCGTCCATATTGGCTGTGACCTGATAGGCATGGGCAGGGGTCAGTGTGGATTGCGCATCTGACGGGTCCACGATAGAGGCCGCACCGCTTTTGGCTTCGTTCAGCGTTACGCTGATCTGGTTCGCGCCAAAATCGATCTTTTCACCGCTGATCTCGGGCTGGTCGAGCACAAGCTTGGCCGCGTTCAGCGGTAGCGAACTGCTCAGCCCCAGATCGACATGAAGCTGGTTGGAGATGTTTGACAGCGTGAACTGATGCCCCGCCCAACCCAGATCGGCTTCCTCGGGCAGGGTCATGGTGATCGAGGTCGGGCTGAATACACCGGCATTAAGCTGGGCATATTCGGCAGCCCAGTTAAAGCCGCCATCGGGCTGGGTCAGCTCGGGAGATTCGAAATTGGCAGTGAATTTCGTAGGAAAGCCACTGACAGCCACTGCCTGTGCCGACCCCCAGCCGCCGGCTTCGGCGCTGGCGATCAACGTTTTCGCACGGCTTTCGATCGCGCGTGACATCAGCACCCAATAAGTGCCGAAAATGACACCCAATATGATGATGAGACCCACTAATTTTCGCATTATATACCTCTTCACGCCTCTTGATATCTTATCTATTCGGCACAAGAGAAAAGGACCAGAGACATGAACAAGACGTTATGGGTTTTCGGCTATGGTTCGCTGATCTGGAATCCGGGATTTGTACCGGAAGAACAGGCACTTGGTCGTTTGAAAGGGTGGCATCGCTCTTTCTGCATGACGTCCATTCACTATCGCGGCACTATGCGGAACCCGGGCTTGGTGCTGGCGCTCGACGCGCAGGAAAACGCGGTTTGCGCGGGGGTGGCACTGCGGGCCAAAGCGGGGGAAGAGGCGCAGGTGCTGTCCTATCTGCGCGCCCGCGAGCTGGTCTCGGATGCTTATGAGGAACGTCTCCTTCCGGTGGCGCTGGCGGACGGGCGCGTGGTTGAGGCGGTGACCTATGTCATCGATCCGGCGAACACCCAGTATTGTCACCACCCGCTAGAGGATCAGGCGCAGATTATCGCCCGCTCCTGCGGCAAGATGGGGCCGAATTGCGAATATCTCTATAATACTGCCCAGCATCTGGGCAGGCTGGGTATCGCGGATCCCGATCTGGACTGGCTCGCGGCACGGGTGCGCCATCTTGCCGAGGAGGCGCGCGGATAGCCCTTGGAGAAACCGCCTGTGACGATTAGGGTCGAGCCGGAAACAGATAATCTAGGCCATCCATGTCGAAGCTGAAGCTTGAACCGCAATTCTCCCAGCCCGTGCGGCAGATCTTTATGATGCTGGTGGTGCTGGGGCTGGTCGCCACCGGTGCAGTTTTCGCCTATGCGCGGATTTTCCCGATTTTCCTGTCCAACCCTTGGCTGAACGGCGTGATTGTGGTGACTTTCGTGCTGGGGGTGCTGGCCTGTTTCTGGCAGGTGGTGCAGTTGATCAAGGCGGTTAGCTGGCTGGAAAGCTTTGCGGCGGACCGTCCGGGCCGGCCCGATGTGCGGGCGCCCGTGATGCTGGCACCGCTGGCGGCCCTTCTGGGGACGCGCCAACGCGCCGATATTGCCACCTCTGCGGGGCGCTCGATTCTGGAATCGGTGGCCGAGCGGATTGATGAAGGCCGCGATATTACCCGTTATATCACGGGCTTGCTGATCTTTCTGGGGCTTCTGGGCACCTTCTACGGGCTGGCCACAACGGTGCCTGCGGTGGTTGACACCATCCGCGCGCTGGCTCCTCAAGAGGGGCAGTCGGGGCTGAGCGTCTTTGACAACCTGATGACCGGCCTTGAGGGACAGCTGGGGGGGATGGGCACGGCGTTTTCCTCCTCGCTTCTGGGGCTTGCGGGGTCGCTGATCGTCGGATTGCTGGAACTGTTCGTGACGCATGGCCAGAACCGGTTCTACCGCGAGCTTGAGGAATGGATCAGCTCGATCAGCCGGCTCAGCTTTGCCGGCGGTGATGGCGAGGAATCGGCGGTGATCGAGATCCTTGACCATATGGCTGAACAGATGAACCAGCTGAACGGGCTCTTTGCCGAGAGTGAGGGCTCGCGCCGTCAGGTGGATGTGCGTCTGGGTCAGCTTGCGCATGTGATGGAGGGGCTGTCCGACCGCCTTGATAGCGAGATCGCCGCGCGCAGTGCGCAGGCCGAAAGCCTTCAGCGCATGGCCGACGGCCAAGAGCGGCTGGTGGTGGCGCTCGAGACAATGGCGGCCTATTATGCCTCTGATCTCTCGGCGGAAAATGATGCCGAGATGCGGATGCGCCTGCGGTCGATGGATGGGCAGATGGCGCGTATCCTCGAAGAGATGTCGGCGGGCCGTCAGGAAAGCATGGCCGAGCTGCGCAATGATTTCGCCGCGATGACGCGCGCCATTCTCGCCCGCCCGCGGGAGAGCTGAGATGGCACTGGCGCGGCGCGGACGGCAGCGGTTTTCCACCAATATCTGGCCCGGTTTCGTGGATGCGATGACCGCGCTTCTGTTGGTGGTCATCTTTGTGCTGTCGATCTTCATGGTGGTGCAATCGGTGCTGCGCCAGCAGGTGAATACGCAGGAAAATGAACTGGCCTCGTTGAATGACACGGTGGACGGGCTGGCGCAGGCGCTGTCGCTGTCGCGTCAGAAGGTGGGGTCGCTGGAAACCAAGCTGACCGATGCCGAAACCGAGGCGCAGCGGCAGGCGACCCTGATCGCCAATCTCACGGGCCAGCTTCGGGATCGCCAGTCCGATTTGGCCGCAGCAGATACGAAAATCACCGCTTTTGAAGCACAGGTGGCGCATCTTCTGGCAGCGCAAAAGGCGCAGATGCAGGCGTCTGACCAGAAGCTGCGCGTCTCGCAAGCGACGATCGATGACCTTCGCACCAAGCTGCAGGTGTCGGGGGAAGAGATTTCCACGATGACCCTCGCACTGGAGGAGGCCCGCCGTCAGGCCGAAGACACGCTGACCAAACTGGCAGCCGCGCAGGCCGCGCGCGATGACCTGCAGGGCAGGCTGGACAGTCAACTGACCGAGGCCGAACGGCAGGCGGCGTTGCAGGCGGTGGCCGAAAAGGCGCTGGCCGAGCAGAAAGATATCTCGCAAGATGCTGCCCGCAAGGTCGAATTGCTGAACCAGCAGATTGCGGCCCTACGTGGCCAGCTGGGGCAATTACAGGCCGTTCTGGATGATAGCCAGACGCGATCCGCGGCTTCCAAAAGCCAGATCGAATCGCTTGGCACGCAACTCAACTCGGCGCTTGCGCAGCTTGCCGCCGAGCAGAAACGTCGTGCCTCTCTGGAAGAAGCGGCGCGCAAGAAGGCGGAAGCCGAGGCGCAGGATCTGGCAAGCTACCGTTCGGAGTTTTTCGGCCGCCTGTCGAAAATTCTGCAAGGGCGCGAGGGGGTAAAAGTGGTCGGCGACCGCTTCGTCTTCTCCTCCGAAGTGCTGTTCCCGCAGGGGTCTGCCACCCTGTCTGATGAGGGTAAGGCGCAAATCGCGCAGGTGACCCGCTTGCTGGACGAGTTATCTGCCGAGATCCCGCCGCAGCTTGACTGGATCATTCGTGTTGATGGCCATACCGATGACGTGCCGCTTTCGGGGACGGGGCAATATCGCGACAACTGGGAGCTCAGTCAGGCGCGCGCGCTTTCTGTCGTGCGCTATATGATCGACAGTCTGAAATTCCCGCCCAACCGTCTGGCGGCGACAGGTTTCGGGCAATATCGTCCGGTTGCCAAAGGCGATAGTCCAGAGGCGCGTGCCGCCAACCGCCGGATCGAATTGAAGCTGACCGAACGCTAGGGCACGGTCACCTCTCCGGCGGTGATATGCCCCGTGGTGTCCGTGACGGTAAAAGTGTAGGTGCCCGGTTTCAGGCCGGTTTTTACATTGCGCCCGATGTAGCGTAGATAAAGCGCCTGCGGCTTTTCAAAGGCGATGTTCTGGCTCAGGTTCTGGCCGCCCCCAGAAAGGGTTGCATGTAGATCAGCTTCGGGCTGTCCGCCAAAGCCGTAAATCCACAGGATCAGACGGCCCGCGCCCTCTTGCGGCAATGCGGGCAAACGGCCCTGTTTGATGGCATCATAATCGGGGATTTCACTGGTGAGCCCTGCCAGAAGCACGCCGCCCCCGTCATAGGCAATGGGCGTCGTCCAAAGCTGGGCGTGATCGGCGGCAAGGGTGCAGGCGCTGTCGCCTGCGGTGAACGGGTCAAGCGATTGCCCGTTATGCCGGATTTCGAAATGCACATGAGGGAAGGCCGCCAGCCCGGATTGTCCGATTTCTCCCAATGTGGTGCCGGTGGTCACTTTCTGCCCCGGCTGGACCAGAATAGAGCCGTTTTTCAGATGGCAATATTGGGTTTGCCAGCCTGAGGCATGATCAATGATAACCCCGTTGCCGCATTCTTTATCTTTGACCGAGGCACCGTCAGCAAAGGCGGAATCGGGTTCTCCATCACGGGTGGCGCGCACTGTTCCATCAAGCGCCGCGTAGACTGCGATAGTCTTGCGCATATCTGCGCGGGTAGGGACTGCGATATCGGTGCCGTCATGGCCATCATATGTCAGATTCCCGCAGGCGCTATCGGTGACCCCGGGGCCGGGATCGTGATCGACATAGTTCTGGATATAGCAGGTTTTTCCCAAGGTGCAGTCGACCGGAAAGGTAAATCGCGGCTCGGATAAAGTTTCGGCCCCGCAAGGCAGGGCCGAAACAAGTAGAAGAAGAAAAGGCCGCATCAATCGGCTGTCAGCAGCGGTGGTTTCGAGCCGGTGATCCGCGGTTTGCCAGGCTCTTCGACCTCGATAACGATTTCGTCGTCCTTCACCGAGACCTTGGCCAGACCGCCTTTGGTCAGCTTGCCGAATAGCAGCTCTTCGGCAAGCGGCTTCTTGATATGCTCTTGGATCACGCGGCCCAAGGGACGGGCCCCCATCCGCTCGTCATAACCTTTCTCGGCCAGCCAGTTTGCAGCTTCCGGTGTCAGCTCGATATGAACGTTGCGATCGATCAGCTGGGCTTCAAGCTGCAGCACGAATTTATCGACCACTTGGATAATGGTCTCGCGCGGTAGCGGGGCGAAGCTGACCACCGCATCCAGACGGTTGCGGAATTCTGGTGTGAAGGTCCGTTCGATCGCGGCCGTGTCTTCGCCCTCGCGGCGATCCCGACCGAAACCGATTGCGGCTTTTGCCATATCCGAAGCACCCGCATTCGAGGTCATGATCAGGATCACGTTGCGGAAATCGACCTGACGACCGTTATGGTCGGTCAGTTTGCCGTTATCCATCACCTGTAGCAGGATGTTGTAGACATCGGGATGCGCTTTCTCGATCTCGTCCAGCAGCAACACGCAATGCGGATGCTGGTCGACGCCATCGGTCAGAAGGCCACCCTGATCAAAGCCGACATAGCCCGGAGGGGCGCCGATCAGGCGCGAGACCGCATGTTTCTCCATGTATTCCGACATGTCGAACCGCAGCATCTCGACGCCAAGCGAGCTGGCAAGCTGTTTGGCCACTTCGGTCTTACCCACACCGGTCGGACCGGCAAAGAGGTAGTTGCCGATGGGCTTCTCGGGCTCGCGCAGACCGGCACGGGCCAGCTTGATCGAGGCGGCCAGCACTTCGATGGCCTTGTCCTGACCGAAGACCACGCGTTTCAGCGTTTTCTCCAGATCGCGCAGCACCTCGGCATCGTCTTTCGAGACGTTTTTCGGGGGGATGCGGGCAATCTTGGCCACGACATTCTCGATTTCTTTCGGTGTGATCGTCTTGCGACGCTTGCTGTCGGGTAGCAGATGCTGGGCGGCACCTGCCTCGTCGATCACATCGATCGCCTTATCGGGCAGCTTACGGTCGTGGATATAGCGCGCCGACAGCTCTACCGCAGTCTTGATCGCATCATTGGTGAAGCGGATGTCGTGATGCTCCTCGAAATAGGGCTTGAGACCCATGAGGATTTTCACGGCATCTGCGGTCGAGGGCTCGTTCACATCGATCTTCTGGAAGCGCCGCGACAGGGCGCGGTCTTTCTCGAAATGTTGACGGAATTCCTTATAGGTGGTCGACCCCATGCAGCGCAGCTTTCCGCCAGCCAGCGCCGGTTTCAGCAGGTTCGAGGCATCCATCGCGCCGCCCGAAGTGGCCCCCGCACCGATCACGGTGTGGATCTCGTCGATAAACAGGATCGCATCGGGATGGTCTTCAAGCTCTTTCACAACCGCTTTCAGACGTTCCTCGAAGTCACCACGGTAACGGGTGCCCGCCAGAAGCGCGCCCATGTCGAGCGAATAGATCGTCGAGCCTTTCAGGATCTCGGGCGTCTCGCCACGGGTGATTTTCAGCGCAAGACCTTCCGCGATTGCGGTTTTCCCCACGCCCGGATCGCCCACCAGAAGCGGGTTGTTCTTGCGACGGCGGCATAGTACCTGCACGCAGCGTTCCACCTCTTCATGGCGCCCGATCAGCGGGTCGATATCGCCTTTCTTGGATTTCTTGTTGAGATCGACGCAATATTTGGCCAGCGCCGACTCCTTGCCCTCGCGCTCGGACTGATGGTTGGTGGTGTCGGCCTTGTTGGTCTCTTCCTCCTCGGCACCGGTGACAGACCGGTTTTCGCCGAATTCCGGATCTTTCGCGACACCATGCGCGATAAAGTTCACCGCATCATAGCGGGTCATTTCCTGCTCTTGCAGGAAGAAGGCCGCATTGGATTCCCGCTCTGCGAAGATCGCGACCAGCACATTGGCCCCCGTCACCTCGGAGCGACCCGAAGATTGCACATGAATGGCCGCGCGTTGGATCACGCGCTGGAAAGCAGCCGTGGGCACCGCTTCGGAGCCTTCAACCTCGGTAATCAGGGTCGAGAGGTCATCATCGATGAAGTCGGTTAGGGTTTGACGAAGTTCATCCAGATCGACCGAGCAGGCCCGCATGACGCGATTTGCGTCGGGCTCGTCGATCAGCGCCAGCAGCAGGTGCTCAAGCGTCGCCAGTTCGTGCCGGCGCGCGTTGGCCAGTGCCAGCGCACCATGAATTGCTTGTTCCAAAGTGGTCGAGAACGAAGGCATGTGGTGCTCCTTTCCTATGTTGGCGGCGGTATCAAAGCGACCCGATCACCAACCTGGCCTCATAGTATTAAACTTCGGTGGAAATTCGCGCTGTTCAAGACCTTTGGTGCAAATTCCAGTTAAGTTTCAGGCTCCGCTGGAAAAGTAAACAGAAGGTAACCAGAAAGATCTTTCACGTGGCTTGCCTTGCAAACTGGCCTTTTGCGCCAGCGATTTCAATCCGCTGTCGAAAATTTGCGACAAAATTACGACAAGTTGTGCTAAAAAAATAGGCAGATGCAAGATCGGGGCCGTGCGGTTGCGAGATTCGGATTTTCTGACGGAACGGCAAAACCGGCGGAGTTTCTCCTTTTTCCGGAAGTCAGCTAAAAATAAGCTTGATTGCGACAATTCGTACCGGCTTTTCGAAGAGATTGAGACTTGAAACCGGAGAGGCTGCGGCACTAGGGAGGCGGGGGAGCCCAAAGGTTTAAAATATGCGCAGATATAAAATTTCTCGAAATGCAATGTTGCGGCGGTCACGGGCTATGGTGTCCTCGCGCAGATTGTGGAAATCGCGCTTGATTTTCTGGCTCGGGGCTATCGCGATTGGTGTGATTTCGGTGGGTTTTGCGACCGCTGCCGATTACGCCCAAGAGCTGTTTCGCGGGCTTACGGTCGATGCGGGCCGGAACTGGTTGCCCCTGATCATCACCCCGCTTGGGTTTCTGTTATGTGCCTATCTGGCCCTGACCCTTTTTCCGGGCACGTCCGGGTCGGGCATTCCGCAGGCGATCGCCGCCCAGACCCTTACCGAACCGGGAGAGCGCGCGAAGCTCTTGTCGTTGAAGATGGTGTTCGGGAAGATTCTATTGACCATTCTGGGGCTCTTCTCGGGCGGGTCCATTGGCCGTGAGGGGCCAACGGTGCAGATCGGTTCGGCCATCATGTTGCAATCGGCCAGTCTGGGCGGGATGGCCCATTCACGCGGTCTGATTTTGGCGGGGTCGGCCGCCGGGATCGCGGCTGCGTTCAACACGCCGCTGGCGGGCATCGTGTTCGCGATCGAAGAGATGAGCCGCAGCTACCAGTCGCGTACGAATGGTGTGGTGTTGTCGGCGGTGATCATCGCCGGTATCGCCTCCCTCAGTCTGCTGGGAAACTATACCTATTTCGGGATTTCTGACTCGATTGGCGAATTGCCGCGCGATCTCGGTCTGGTGCTCGTTTGTGGCGTGACCGGCGGGTTGTTCGGCGCGCTCTTCTCGCGTCTGGTGATCAATATCACGCGGCGTATCCGTCGCTGGAAAGCCAATGGCAACGCCTTTCGCCGCTCGCTTCTGCAGGCGTTGATCTGCGGGATTATCACGGCGGTGATCGGCTATGTTTATGCGGGCTCGACCTTCGGGACTGGCTATGGCGAGGCGCGGGCCTCGATCGAGGGCGAAGCCCTGCCGCTGACGTTCTTCTTTGCCAAGCTGATTGCCACCGTCGCGGCCACCGTTTCGGGGATTCCGGGCGGTCTTTTTGCACCGTCTCTCGCGGTCGGTGCCGGGCTTGGGTCTTCTATTGCCTTGATTATGGGGACAAATGTCGGACTTGCATCCATCCTCGGGATGGCGGGGTATTTTGCGGGGGTTGTGCAATCCCCGATGACGGCTTTCGTGATTATCGTCGAAATGACGGGCAGCCATAGCAATATCGTGCCGGTCATGGCAGCGTCGATGATCGGCTACGGGACCGCGCGCTTTGTGTCGCCCGAACCGCTTTATGGTACCTTGGCACGGTTTTTCATTGCGGATGCGTTGCGTCTGCGGCGCGCCAAGGCGCAGGCCGCGCGCGAGACCGATACCGATGCGGCCCCCGAAGGCGCCGCAAAAGCTTAGAACTGGTCTTTGGCCTGCCGCGCCTTGGTAAAGACATCAAGTGCGGAGGCCGTTGACGGAAGTCCGAGGGCGGCCTTCAGATCCGGATCATCGGCGCGCAGGAACGGGTTGGTGGCTTTTTCCAGCGCAAGGGTCGAGGGCACGCTTGGCTCGCCCCGATTGCGGCGGGTCAGGGTCTCGCGCATGCGGGACTTCAGCGCGGGGTTGTCGGGTTCGAGATGCAGGGCGAAGCGTCCATTGGCTTCGGTATATTCATGCCCCGAACAGACGATGATGCCATCGGGCAGGGCCGCGAGGCGGCGCAGGCTGGCCAGCATCTGCTCGGGCGAGCCTTCGAACAGGCGTCCGCAGCCCCAGCTCATCAGGCTGTCTCCGGTGAATACCATGCCGGATTGCGGAAAATAATAGGCCAGATGCCCGACGGTATGGCCCGGCACATCCAGCACCTGCACCGCGTCCGATCCGATCTGGATCTGGTTGCCCGGTTCAAGCGCCACATCCAGCGGCGGCAGGCGATGGGCATCGGCGGCCGCTCCGATGACCTTGGCACCGGTGCGGGCGCGAATTTCAGCCACGCCCGCGATGTGATCCTCATGGTGGTGGGTCAACAGGATTCCATCCAGTTTTACCCCCGCAACCTTGAGAGCTTCGAGGATCGGCGCGGCCTCGGGCGCATCGACCAGCGTCACGGCACCGGTTGGCGCGTCTTTGACGATATAGGCGTAATTGTCGCTACGGCAGGGGATGATCGACAGTTCGATGGTCATGGCGTTTTCGAGAACCTTCACTATGTTTAGGGCAGGCTAAGCCGAATAGGACAAAAGCTGCAATGCATGTAGATGTGCTTGATCTGCGAAATTTCTATTACCGGACCCAGTTGGGACGGGTGGCACAACGGGCGCTGCGCGATCAGGTGCTGGCGATCTGGCCTGCCGACGGGGCAGGGGCTACCGGGCGCACGGTTGCGGGCTTCGGCTTTACCGCTCCGCTTCTGCGTCCCTATCTGGAGAATGCGCGGCGGGTGATTTCGCTGATGCCTGCGCCGCAGGGGGTGATGCCGTGGCCCGCAGGCGAGCCGAATGTCTCGGTGCTGACCGAAGAACTGCAATGGCCGCTGGAGACCGGTCTGGTGGACCGTCTCGTGGTCATGCATGCCATCGAGCAGTCCGACAATGCCAATGACCTGTTGGAGGAATGCTGGCGTGTCATGGGGCCCGGAGGGCGGGCGCTGCTGATTGTGCCCAACCGTGCGGGGCTTTGGGCCCCGCGCGAGACAACGCCGTTCGGGTTCGGAAAACCCTATACCTTGTCGCAACTTGATAATCTGGCGCGGCGCAACGGGTTTGTCCCTGAACGCCACACTGCGGCGCTTTATATCCCGCCATCGCACCGGCGATTCTGGCTGCGTTCGGCGCAGATGTGGGAAGGGGTCGGGCAGAAGATTTCCGGCCTGCTCGCGGCGGGGGTCGTGATGCTGGAGGTGTCCAAACAGGTCACCCAGCCACGCAAGCCGGGCTTGGGCGCAAGGGTGCGGCGGCCGCTCTCCATTCTGGAAGGCGCAGCCAAGCCCGCGACAGAGCCGTCATGGCGGATCAACCACGGGCGCGGCGGCAATGTTACACATCATCGTCTGACGGATCACTAGGGGCTGGGGCAAATTGACGCAGATTCGGCCCGCTATTTGTGTATTTGGTATTAAAATATGACGAATAGGCGTCTTGACTTGGCCGAACTTGTTAATGGTAGCGCCCTCAGCCAAAAAAACAGGCGAAATCTGTCGGCTATGTTCACGGCTTAGTGCGCAAGAAGGTTGCGGGTGGGGGGCGGCTCTGTTACATCCTGCTACCGAAACGAGGGCGAGCGTGGGCGCGCCCTGAGGAGATCTCCGGTTGTTGCCTTCCGGTCCGTTTAGGGGCGGGGGGCTACGGGTGGAGGATTAACATCGGAAGGGTGGCCGTGTCCGAACCAGCTTCAATTTCCGCAGGCATTGCCGACCGTTATGCAACGGCGGTTTTTGAGATTTCCAAAGACTCCGGTCAGCTTGATACGCTGAAGGCTGAGGTCGATGCCTTGGAGGCCGCGCTTGCTGAGAGCGCCGATCTGCAAGACCTGATCAACAGCCCGATCTATACGCGTGACCAGCAGGACGCCGCGATCGAGGCCATCGGTAAGTCGATGGGGCTGAGCGCGACGATGATCCACACGCTGGGTCTTATGGCACAAAAGCGCCGCCTGTTCATTCTGCCCGCATTGCTGCGCGCTCTGAGCGCGATGATCGCGGAAGCAAAAGGCGAGGTCACCGCAGATGTGACCTCTGCAACCGAACTGTCCCAAGAGCAGCAAGCCAAACTGGCCGACGCCCTTGCGGCAAAGACGGGTAAAACCGTTAAGCTGAACATTGCAGTCGATGAGACCCTCATCGGTGGCATGATCGTCAAGCTGGGCTCGCGCATGGTCGATACCTCGATCCGCTCGCAGCTCGCTTCCCTCCAGAATAGCATGAAAGAGGTTGGATAATGGGTATCCAGGCATCTGAGATCTCTGCGATCCTCAAGGAGCAGATCAAGAATTTCGGGCAGGATGCCCAGGTCGCCGAAGTCGGCCGTGTTCTTTCCGTAGGCGACGGCATTGCCCGCGTTTATGGTCTGGACAACGTCCAAGCCGGTGAGATGGTCGAATTCCCGGGCGGCATCCGTGGCATGGCGCTCAACCTCGAAACCGACAATGTCGGTATCGTTATCTTCGGCTCCGACCGTGACATCAAGGAAGGTGACACCGTCAAGCGCACCAACGCCATCGTTGACGTGCCTGCAGGTGACGCGCTTCTGGGTCGCGTTGTGGACGCCCTCGGCAACCCGCTCGACGGCAAAGGCCCGATCGAGGCGACCGAGCGCCGTGTGGCCGATGTCAAAGCGCCGGGCATCATCCCGCGTAAATCGGTTCACGAGCCGATGGCAACCGGTATCAAATCCGTTGACGCGATGATCCCGATCGGCCGTGGCCAGCGTGAACTTATCATCGGCGACCGTCAGACCGGTAAGACCGCAATCGCGCTCGACACCATCCTGAACCAGAAAGTCTACAATGACGCAGATCCGGCAAACGCGCTGCACTGCTTCTATGTGGCTATCGGTCAGAAGCGTTCGACTGTTGCCCAGCTGGTGAAAAAGCTCGAAGAAGCGGGCGCGATGGCTTACACCACCGTGATCGCGGCAACCGCTTCGGACCCCGCGCCGATGCAGTATCTGGCTCCCTATGCGGCAACCGCAATGGCCGAATACTACCGCGACAACGGCAAGCACGCGCTGATCATCTATGATGACCTCACCAAGCAGGCTGTGGCCTACCGTCAGATGTCGCTGCTGCTGCGTCGTCCGCCGGGGCGTGAAGCCTTCCCGGGCGACGTGTTCTATCTTCACTCGCGCCTGCTGGAGCGTTCGGCCAAGATGAACGAAGAGTTCGGTCTTGGTTCGCTGACCGCTCTGCCGGTGATCGAAACCCAAGCGGGTGACGTGGGTGCCTACATCCCGACCAACGTGATCTCGATCACCGACGGCCAGATCTTCCTTGAAACCGACCTGTTCTACCAAGGCATCCGCCCTGCTGTGAACACCGGTCTGTCGGTGTCGCGTGTGGGGTCGTCCGCTCAGACCAACTCGATGAAATCGGTGGCTGGTGCCGTGAAGCTGGAACTCGCGCAATACCGCGAGATGGCCGCCTTCGCCCAGTTCGGTTCCGACCTCGACGCTGCGACCCAGAAGCTTCTGAACCGTGGTGCGCGTCTGACCGAGCTGATGAAACAGCCGCAATATTCGCCGCTGACCAATGCCGAGATCGTTGCTGTGATCTTCGCAGGGACCCACGGGTTCCTCGACAAGGTCGACGTGAAGGATGTGACCCGCTGGGAAGCCGGTCTGGTGACCTTCCTGCGTTCGTCCAAGAAAGACGTGCTTGACTGGATCACCAACGACGATCCCAAGATCAAGGGCGAAGCAGCTGACAAGCTGAAAGCAGCCATCGAAGCATACGCAAAGACGTTCGCGTAAGCGGCCCGGAAGGATAGGGATATGCCCAGCCTTAAGGACCTCAAAAACCGGATCGCGAGTGTCAAGAACACTCGTAAGATCACGAAGGCGATGCAAATGGTCGCGGCAGCAAAATTGCGCCGCGCCCAGGAAGCAGCCGAAAGCGCACGGCCCTTCGCCGAGCGCATGAACGCTGTGATGTCATCGCTGGCCGCCTCGGTGGGCGGCTCTGATAGCGCGCCCCGGCTTCTGGCCGGGACGGGTTCGCAGCAGGTGCATCTTCTGGTGGTGATGACGGCGGAACGCGGCCTGTGTGGCGGCTTCAACGTCAATATCGCCAAGAAGGCAAAGCAAGCAGCGCATAAGCTCAAGGCCGAAGGCAAGACGGTGAAAATCATCACCGTCGGCAAGAAAGGCCGCGATTCGATGCGCCGCGAGCTTGGTGATCTGTTCATCGATCACGTCGATCTGTCGGGGGTGAAGAACCTGCGTTATGTCGACGCGCAATCCATTGCGAAGAACGTGCTTGCCCGCTTTGACGCAGGCGAGTTCGATGTTGCGACGATCTTCTATTCGCGCTTCCAGTCGGTGATCGCCCAGATCCCGACGGCGCATCAGATCATCCCCGCAACCTTCGACGCACCGGAAGATGCAACTGGCGCTTCGGCAGTCTATGACTACGAGCCCAGCGAAGAAGCGATCCTGCATGACCTGCTGCCGCGTGGTGTGGCAACGCAGATCTTCACGGCGCTTCTGGAAAATGCTGCATCGGAGCAAGGCGCACGGATGTCCGCAATGGACAACGCAACGCGCAACGCCGGCGATATGATCGACGACCTGACCGTGGAATTCAACCGTTCCCGCCAGGCCGCAATCACCACCGAGCTTACGGAAATTATTTCGGGCGCTGAGGCGCTCTGACCGAACCGGAGAAAACACACCAATGGCAAAGCATGGCAAAGTGACGCAGGTCATCGGCGCCGTCGTGGACGTTCAGTTCGAAGACGGCCTGCCCGAAATCCTCAATGCGCTCGAGACCACCAACAACGGCAACCGCCTCGTTCTGGAGGTTGCACAGCACCTCGGTCAGGGCACCGTTCGCACCATCGCGATGGACTCGACCGAAGGTCTGGTCCGCGGCGCGGGCGTGACCGATACCGGCGCACCGATCTCGGTGCCGGTTGGCGCGCCGACCCTCGGCCGTATCCTGAACGTCATCGGCGAGCCGGTTGATGAAAAAGGCGAAGTCGCGAAAGACGAAGTCCGCGCGATCCACCAGCCCGCTCCGGAATTCTCCGAGCAATCGACCGAGAGCGCCGTTCTTGTGACCGGCATCAAGGTGATCGACCTTCTCGCGCCCTACGCAAAGGGTGGTAAGATCGGTCTGTTCGGTGGTGCAGGCGTGGGTAAAACCGTTCTGATCATGGAACTGATCAACAACATCGCAAAAGTGCACTCGGGCTTCTCGGTGTTCGCAGGTGTTGGCGAGCGGACCCGTGAAGGGAACGACCTCTATCACGAAATGATCGAATCCGGCGTTATCGTTCCCGATAACCTGTCGGAATCGAAAGTGGCACTGGTCTACGGCCAGATGAACGAGCCTCCGGGGGCACGTTCGCGCATCGCCCTGACCGGTCTGACCATCGCAGAGCAATTCCGCGACAGCTCGGGTTCGGACGTTCTGTTCTTCGTGGACAACATCTTCCGCTTCACCCAAGCCGGTTCGGAAGTGTCGGCCCTTCTGGGTCGTATCCCTTCGGCCGTGGGCTACCAGCCGACGCTGGCCACCGATATGGGCGCGATGCAGGAACGCATCACCTCGACGAAGAAGGGCTCGATCACCTCGATCCAGGCCGTCTACGTTCCTGCGGACGACTTGACCGACCCCGCGCCGGCAACCACCTTCGCCCACCTCGACGCAACCACCGTTCTGTCGCGCGCGATCTCGGAACTGGGGATCTACCCCGCCGTTGACCCGCTCGACAGCTCCTCGCGCATGATGGATCCGCAGATCCTCGGCGAAGAGCACTATAAAGTGGCGCGCGACGTGCAAAACATCCTGCAACGCTACAAATCGCTGCAAGATATCATCGCGATCCTCGGTATGGACGAACTGTCGGAAGAAGATAAGATCACCGTGCAACGCGCACGTAAGATCCAGCGCTTCCTCTCGCAGCCGTTCGACGTGGCAAAAGTCTTCACCGGCTCGGACGGTGTTCAGGTTCCGCTGGAAGACACGATTTCGTCCTTCAAGGCCGTTGTCGCTGGCGAATATGACCACCTGCCGGAAGCAGCCTTCTACATGGTTGGCGGCATCGAAGAAGTGAAAGCCAAAGCCGAGAAACTCGCGGCGAACGCGTAAGGAGGCGGCTCATGGCCAATACGATGCAAGCCGATCTCGTGGCCCCCGAACGGAAGCTCGCTTCCGTTCAAGCCACGCAGGTTCTCGTTCCGGGTGCCGAAGGCGACATGACGGTCATGCCGGGCCACGCGCCCGTCATTACCTCGCTGCGCCCCGGCAAGCTGACGATCGTGTCTGAAGCGGGGGAAGAAAGCTATGCCGTCACTGGCGGCTTTGCCGAGATCTCGCAAGACGGTATTGCCGTTCTGGCCGAGCGTGCCCTTCCTGCGGCAGAGTTCACGGCAGAGATTGCCGCGCAACTCGTTGACGAAGCGCGCAAGGCACATGCGGAGGCAACTCCTTCGGTTGCCGAGATGACCGCGAAGATGCTTGCCGACATGGAAGCCCTCGGGGCACATATGCTCGGTTAATTCCGGACACATCACAGAAAGAGCCCCACAAATTTGTGGGGCTTTTTTTTACTTTATCGGTATATGGTCGGGTTGAAAGACGGATGGAGCGGCTTGATGCTGAAAATTGACGCACAACAGGTTGGCATCGGCCAAGGGACCTTGGTGCTTTTTTCGGACTATCAGGATGGCGGCAAAATGTGGACGGGCACCGGCCCGCGCGAATTGCGCCGCGTGGTGAATTTTGACGAGGCCTATGCGATGCCTCCCAAAGTTCAGGTCACGCTTTCGATGTGGGATATCGATCAGCAGCATAATCCGCGTATGGATATCTCGGCGGATATGATCACCACCGAAGGCTTTGTGATCGTGTTCCGGACATGGGGGGATAGCAAGGTGGCACGGGTGCGCGCCGACTGGCTTGCCATCGGTCCTGTGCGTCATGATGACGACTGGGATGTTTATTGAGGCGTCGTGCTTAATGCTGGCGGGGCAGTGGGGCCGGGCGTCCCAGATAGAAGCCCTGACCGTATTTCACACCAAGATCCATCAGGATCGCTTTCTCGTCTTCGGTCTCGATCCCTTCCGCAATCAGCTCGCAACCGGTCTCTTTCGAAAACTGCAATAGCGCACTGACCATCGCGCGGTTTTCCTTTCGATTGGCCAGCTCGGCGACGATCACACGATCGAGCTTGATCAGATCGGGTTTCAGCGCAAGGATATGGGCCAGCCCTGCATTGCCTTGTCCGACATCATCAAGCGCGATCTTGACGCCGAGCGCCCGTAAGGCATCCAACCGCCGCCCAAGCCGTGCGAAATCCTGAATGACCGCTTGTTCCGAAATCTCCACAGCAAGTGCACGCTGGGCATTTCCTTCCAGATAGGCTTCGAAGCGGCTTTGCAGTGACGGGGCCAGAAGGCTGTCCGGCGAATGGTTGATGCTGATCAGGCTGGTGAGGTTCAGACGCTCGGCCTCGTCAAGGATGCAGTTTGCGGCGTTCAGCTCCAGCTTTGGTCCCATGCCGTAATTCTGCGCCAAAGCGAACATGTCTTGCGGGCTGTGCTGTGGCATTTCCTGAAAACGCGACAGCCCCTCATAGCCGATGATATGCCCGTCCTCGAACCGTTTGATGGGCTGGAAGACAGGGCTGATTGCAGGCTTGCGGAGGGTTTGCGCCAGATCCTCGCAGAGCGGCTCGTCAAGTCCGGAGATCTTCGCATGCAAGCGCAGATTGGCGGAAATCATTTCGGCCATCGTGCGGAACATTCTCAGCTCTACATCGGTCAGCGGCGGGCGTTCCTTTCTTGAGAAACAGCAGATGGTGCCGAAGGGCAGACCCGGGTGGATGTGGATCGGAAAAGAGACATGGATCCCGATATCGAAGTTCTCGTCGTCGCGAAGATGGCGCACGGTCTCCATGATCGGATCGCGGGACTGGATGATATGCGGCAGGATGTCGTTGCAGACCCAATAGCAAAGCGTGTCGTTGAGGGGCAGGCCATTACCGGGGATCAGCGGCTTCAGAAACGGGGTGGCCTCATCAACGGTCAGAAACCACAAGCGCCCGTCCTCAATTTCCGACACGAAGATGGTTTCCATGCCAAGATAGTCGCGTAACGCGCTCAACGACTCTTTGAGCGTGTCCACGACGGCTTCGCGGATCGTTTGATGTTTCGATCGGTTCAATACCGAGGTGAAATCAGCATTCATATCAGACCCTGCATCGGAGCCCACCAGTTACTCTATAAGGTAAACAATTCCCTATTAACCGATTCGTAATAGAGGAATGATGGGCGAGCAACCGCTGATTGTGAATTTTCGTTTCGAATTATCTGAATTTGTGAAGACGTTGCACAAAGGCCTGTTTCGGGCGAAATGTTCCACGTCTGTTCGCCTCTTCATTGCGCGCGCCGCCCATCCTCGGGGAAAAGCGGCCCGCCGCATCGCATGAATGCAAAAAGGGTGCCCGAAGGCACCCTTTTCGTTTCCAAGGATGGAAAGCGGATGATTACATCATGCCGCCCATGCCACCCATGCCGCCCATGCCGCCCATATCCGGCGCGCCTGCGCCTTCTTTTGCGGGCTTGTCGGCAACCATTGCTTCGGTGGTGATCAGCAGGCCTGCGATCGAGGCTGCGTCTTCCAGCGCGGTGCGGGTGACCTTTGCCGGATCGATAACGCCGAAGGAGAACATGTCGCCATATTCTTCGGTCTGTGCGTTGAAGCCGAACTTGAGGTCGCTCGATTCACGGATCTTGCCAGCGACAACCGCGCCGTCAACACCTGCGTTCTCAGCGATCTGACGCAGCGGAGCTTCCAGTGCGCGACGGACGATTGCGATACCCGCATCGACATCGGCATTCGCGCCGGTCACGCCTTCAAGCGATTTCGCGCCTTGGATCAGAGCAACACCACCCCCCACAACGATGCCCTCTTGGACAGCGGCGCGGGTTGCGTTCAGTGCGTCATCAACGCGGTCTTTGCGCTCTTTCACTTCGACTTCGGTCAGGCCGCCAACGCGGATCACTGCCACACCGCCTGCGAGTTTCGCAACACGCTCTTGCAGCTTCTCGCGGTCGTAATCCGAGGTGGTTTCCTCGATTTGCGTGCGGATCTGGCCAACGCGTGCCTCGATCTCCGCCTTGTCGCCAGCACCGTCCACGATGGTGGTGTTGTCTTTGGTGATCGTGACTTTTTTCGCGGTGCCCAGCATGTCCATGCCGACGCTTTCCAGCTTCATGCCCAGATCTTCCGAGATCACCTGACCGCCGGTCAGGATCGCGATGTCCTGCAGCATGGCCTTACGGCGATCACCGAAGCCCGGAGCTTTGACAGCCGCAATTTTCAGGCCGCCGCGCAGCTTGTTGACCACGAGGGTCGCCAGTGCTTCGCCTTCGACGTCTTCTGCGATGATGAGAAGCGGTTTTTGCGACTGGATGACTTGCTCCAGCAGCGGGACCATCGGCTGCAGCGACGAGAGTTTTTTCTCGTGAAGCAGGATGAGGCAGTCTTCCAGCTCGGCAACCATTTTGTCGCCATTGGTCGCGAAGTAGGGGGACAGGTAGCCGCGGTCGAATTGCATACCTTCGACGACTTCGACCTCGGTCTCCATACCTTTGTTTTCTTCGACGGTGATCACGCCGTCATTGCCGACTTTCTGCATTGCGTCTGCAATGAAGCGGCCGATGGTGGCTTCGTTATTGGCCGAGATGGTGCCAACCTGTGCAACCTCGTCGGAATCCGCAACCGGACGCGACGCGGCTTTGATTGCTTCGACAACCTTGGAGGTCGCTTGGTCGATGCCGCGCTTGAGGTCCATCGGGTTCATGCCCGCTGCGACAGCTTTCATGCCTTCGCGAACGATGGCTTGTGCGAGAACGGTCGCGGTGGTGGTGCCGTCGCCTGCTTCGTCATTGGTGCGGGAAGCGACTTCCTTCACCATTTGCGCGCCCATGTTCTCGAACTTGTCTTCGAGTTCGATCTCTTTTGCGACCGAAACACCGTCTTTGGTGATGCGCGGTGCGCCGAAGGATTTGTCGAGAACGACGTTACGGCCTTTCGGGCCCAGCGTCACTTTGACTGCGTCTGCGAGGATGTTGACACCCTTGAGCATGCGATTGCGTGCGTCGGTGCCGAATTTTACGTCCTTGGCTGCCATATTCTTTGGCTCCTTGACTGGAATTTCTTGAAATCAGGGTTCAGGTAAGTCCTTGGACTTACGCGATGATGCCCATGATGTCGGATTCTTTCATGATCAGGTACTCAACGCCTTCCAGCGTGATCTCGGTGCCCGACCATTTGCCGAACAGGACGCGATCGCCTGCTTTGACGGAGGGTGCGATCAGCTCGCCCGAATCCTTACGTGCGCCTTCGCCCACGGAAACGATTTCGCCTTCTGCCGGCTTCTCTTTTGCGCTGTCGGGGATGATCAGGCCGCCTTTGGTCTTTTCTTCGCTCTCGACGCGCTTGACCAGAACACGGTCATGAAGCGGTTTGAATGCCATCTGGGTCACTCCCAAAATCTGTGTTGTTGCTTTTAGCACTCGCTGTTGGTGAGTGCTAACGATGCCGGAGTTAGGCATTGCCCCCCGAACATGTCAACACCCCGTCGCGGAATTTTTTGCGTCAATCTTTAAAACCGAGCGTTGGCTCTTGTCTGGCCGGATGGCCGATCTTCGGGCTGGTATTGGCCGCGCGCTGCGATACACTGGTGTCGCAACTGGGGAAGAGTTTGAAGATGCTACGTAAAATCCTGCGCTCGGCCATGCTTCTGGGCAGTCTCTTCGGGCCGGTCGCGTCACATGCGGCCTGTTCTGGCGTAAATCTTTTTGACGCGCTGCCCCGTGAAGTCCGTGCCACGATGCTGGAACGGGCGCATGCCGTGACGCATGGTCAGGGGCTTGTGTGGCGCGCCACCAAGGGGCGGCAGTCCATTTTGCTGATCGGCACCAATCACGTGCCGGATTCGCGTCACATCGCCTTGTTGCAGGAGGTGCAGGCCGAATTCGGGCGGGTGAAGGCGCTTTATGTCGAGGCGGGGCCTGACGAAGAGGCGGCCTTGCAGAAGGCTATGGCCGAGCGGACCGATCTGATGTTCATGACAGACAAGACCCTGCCCGATATCCTGCCGGAAGCCGATTGGCAGGCCCTGCGCAAGGCGGGGAAAGACCGCGGCATTCCGGGGCCACTTCTGGCCAAGATGCAACCGGCATTCGTCATGATCACACTGGCGATGCCACGCTGTATGATCGAGGCATTGCAGGCGGGCCAAGGCGGGGTGGACAAGCGGCTGATCGCCGAAGCGACCAGACAGCACGTGCCGATTGTGGCGCTTGAGCCTTATGATACGCTGTTTCGGGTGATGGACGGGCTGTCGCAAGAAGACGCCATTGCCATGTTGCAATCGACTTTGGCGGCCACCGAGGATGGTGATGCCACGATGGCCACGATGGCCGATCTTTACGCGCGCGGCGAAGTGCAGCTGATCTGGGAATTCGAACGCCAGCAGGCCTTGGAGCGCGGTGATCCACCGGCAGAGGTCGAGCGGCAACTGGCGCTGACCCATTCGCTTTTGATTGCCGGGCGCAATCGGACATGGGTGCCCGAGATCGAAGAGGCGGCTGCGAAAGGCCCGATCATGGTTGCTGCCGGTGCGCTGCATATGGTGGGCGAGGACGGGGTGCTGGCACTTCTGGAGCGCGATGGCTGGAAGGTTTCGCCGCAAATGCGGAAGCTGGGCTTCTAGCGCCGCCTGCCGATAGGTGCCATAAGCCATCGCTGCTAGGTGACAAGTGTTAATCCAGCGTCTAAGACATTGCCCAAAGTCATTCAAATCCGAGGAATCCGATGACCACCAAGGTTTTTGGCCATAAATCTCCCGACACCGACTCGACCGGCTCGCCCATCATCTGGGCGTGGTATCTCAACGAGATCAAAGGCATCGACGCCAAGCCCTGCCTCTTGGGCGAACCCAATACCGAAGCGGCCTTCGTGCTTGAGCATTTCGGTCTGGATAAGCCCGAGATCATTTCGGGCGTAGAGGCGGGCGAGAAGGTTGTCATCGTTGACACCAATAACCCCGCCGAGCTGCCCGAGGGCATCAATGCTGCCGATATCACCGCGATCATCGACCACCACAAGCTGGTCGGCGGTCTGGAAACCAAAGGCCCGATCGATATCACCATCCGTCCGCTGGCCTGTACCGCGACCATCATGCATGACCTGATCGGCGATGATCTGGCCAAGGCACCTGCGGGGATCAAGGGTGCGATGCTGGCCTGCATCCTGTCGGATACGCTGGAATTCCGCTCGCCCACCACCACCGATCACGACAAAGCCGTCTGCGAGAAGCTGGCCGCGGATCTGGGCATCGAGATCAATGATCTGGCGACCAAGATGTTCGAGGCGAAATCCGATGTCTCGGAGTTCTCGGATGCCGAACTTCTGCGCATGGATTCCAAGGAATATACCGTGGGTTCGACGGGCCTGCGCGTCTCGGTTCTGGAAACCACCGCGCCGCAGCTTCTTCTGGACCGTAAGGACGCGCTGATGGGCGCAATGCCCGCCGTAGCCAAGGAAGATGGCGCCGATGAGGTGCTTTTGTTCATCATCGACATTCTGAACGAAGAGGCCACGCTTTTGGTGCCCAATGACACCGTGAAGCAGATCGCCGAAGCCTCTTTCGACTGCTCGGTTTCGGGCGATACGGTCGTTCTGCCCGGCATCATGTCGCGCAAGAAACAGATTATCCCGAATCTGAAAGCCTGAAGGGTAGGGCGGGGGCTTTCCCCGCCCCTCTTACCCCAGCCGCTCGGCCAGCTCGCCCGATAGAAACACCGGGCGTCCAGCGGCGAAACAGCCCATGACGCGACGCCGCTCGGGGCAGAGGATCACCAGATCCCCGCGTTTGCCTGCCTCAAGGCTTCCACGATCCGTCAGCCCCATGACCTGCGCCGGCCCGTCTGATACCAGCCGCCACGCCTGCGCTAGATCGCAGATCCCGCGATCCACCAGCGCAAAGACCGCGCCGATCATCGCCGGATAGTGGTAATCCGAGGCCAGAGCATCCACCAGACCTTCCGCCACTAGATCGCCTGCCGAGACCGAGCCGCGATTATGCGACCCCCCTCGCAGCACATTGGGCGCGCCCATGATCACCGCATGGCCCTGTGCGCGGGCCGCCACGGCCGCCTCGCGCGAGACCGGAAATTCCGCAATCCCCACGCCACGCGCAGCCCAAAGAGCCCGCAGTCCCGCGTCATCATCATGCGAGCCGAAACGCAGATCGGGCAGGGCCTGCATCACCGCGCGCACAAAGCCCTCGACCTCTGCATCACGGGCCTTCAGCGCCTGCATCATCGCGTGATGGGCCTCGGGCGAGCGCCCCGCCTTCAGCGCCGATCCGTTCAGTCGAGGCGGTTTCTTGCCAGATTCAAGCGCCTTATGCGGCAGGTGGTCGTTGAACAGCAGATAGTCCAGTCCCGTCTCTTTGGCCAGATCCACTACCGCCTTAAGATCATCGATCATATGGGTTTCCAGCCGCAGCTGCATCCGCATATCCAGCCGCAGATCGGTCGCCTTCAGCGCATGGGCCAGTCGCGTGGCAAACTCGGGGCCGCGCATGCCGCCCTCCCATGACCAGAATTGCGCCAGCCAAGCGGTGGTGATGCCACAGGCCGCCAGTTCGCCCTCGACAAAGCCCAGATTGGCCCCCAGATCCGAGACCATCCCACGGCGCGGCGCCAAGTGACGTTCAAACGCATCGCCATGCAGATCCACAATCCCCGGCAGGATCCAGAAGCCCCGCGCATCCAGCTGGTGACGCGCCGTGCCCGTGCCGATCACGCCCGAGGCCAGCGTCAGCGTGCCGTCGCTCAGGGTCTCGTGCAGGATCTGCCCACCTGTGATCTGCCAGCTCATGGCGTTCTCCTTTTGCCCGGGCTCCTTCTTCATGGGCGTTCCCTAACGCGGGCAGGCGCCTTAGGCCAGCGAAACCATCTGCGCTTTGGCCGCCTGCTGTAAGGCGCGCGACAAGGGCGCCAGCGGCTCTTTGAGGTTGCGCAGGAATTGCCAGTACAGCGGCACCTCGGCCTGAGTTTCATCCAGCGCGACCAGCCCGCCAGAGGCCAGATGGTCCCGCGCCAGCATCTCGGGGTGCAGCGCCCATCCCATTCCCAAAAGCCCCGCGCGCAGGAAGTCATGGGTCGCGCCTATCTGATGGCGCTTCAGCGGGCGGGTCACTCCATAGTGCTGCCGCGCCCAAGCGGCCTGCAGCCCGTCTTTGGGAGAAAACACCAGCGCGGGCGCCTCGGCCAGCGCCTGCGCCGTGACGCCTTGCGGGAAATGGCGAGCGATAAAATCGGGCGTCGCGCAGGGGATGTAGCGCATCCGGCCCAAAGCCACGATGTCACAGCCCGCCACGGCTTGGGCATTGGTGGTGACCGCGCCCATGACCTCGCCGCGTTTCAGCCAGCCCTCGGATTGGGTCTCATCCTCGATCACCAGATCAAACAGCGCCTCAAGCTCTGCCAGCGCCGGAAGCGCCCAAGTCGCCAGACTGTCAGCATTGATCGCCACCCGCAGCCGCGCCTCGCCTTGCGCCCTCAGGCTATGTTCCAGCAGTTGCACCTGTGCCAGATGCTGCGCCAGCCGCAGCCCCTGCGCGGTGCCGGAACAGGGCTGGCCGCGCACCACCAGAACCGCGCCCATCCGGTCTTCCAGCGTCTTGATCCGCTGCGACACCGCCGAGGGCGTGACCCGCAGCGCATGGGCGGCTGCCTCAAAGCTTCCACTCTCGATCACAGCGGCCAGAGCCTGTAGCGCGGGATAGTCCAGCATTAGCCTGCCTTAATCTGGGTTAGTCCATTTCAGTATGACTGAAGCCCGCCCCATGCGATAGGGCGCAAAACGAAAGGAAGGCAGATGGAGGCAGCTTTTGCAGGGTTCCGGATCGGGCTTGGTCTGATTGTGGCGATTGGCGCGCAGAATGCCTATGTTCTGCGCCAAGGTCTGCGGCGCGAGCATGTCTTTGCGGTCGCGCTTTTCTGTGCGGTCTCGGATGCGGTGCTGATTGCGCTGGGGGTGTCGGGCTTTGGCGCGCTGACGGGCTCTGTGCCATGGCTCGGGGAGATGCTGCGCTGGCTGGGGGTGGTGTTTCTGACCTATTACGCTTTGCGCGCCTTTCGGGCGGCATGGCGGGGCGGGGCGCATCTGGACCCTGCGACCGCGACCTCCGAGCCTTTGCGTAAAGTGCTGGCCGTGATGGTGGTGCTGACATGGGCCAATCCGCATGTCTGGATTGATACGGTGCTGCTACTGGGGGCGGTCTCGGCGCAGTTTCCGGCGCAGGGGCTGGAATTCGGGCTGGGGGCGGGGATGGCCTCTTTCGCGTTTTTCTTCGCGCTGGCCTATGGGGCGCGGCTGATTGCGCCGCTTTTTGCCAATCCCCGCGCGTGGCAGGTTCTGGATTTTGGCGTGGGCTGTCTACTGCTATCGGTAGCAGGGCGTTTGGCCCTGATGGAAATGTAAGCATACATCTGAGTGCTTGCCTTCCGCACGGGGCCTGCCAATGATCCGGTCATGGAAAAGACGTCTCCCTCCGCCCGCCAGGCCTGTGGCCCCGCCTTTGCGCCGGCATCGGGCCATGCGCCCTTGCGTGCCATCCTGTGGATGCTGGCAATGACGCTGTGCTTTGCACTGGTCAATGTCATCGTGCACCATCTCGGAACCGGCCTGCCTGCGGCACAGGCATCGTTCATCCGCTACGCCTGGGGGATCTTGTTCATGGCACCGGTGCTGGTGCGGATCGGGCGGCGTGGCTATGCCCCGAAAATCTGGGCGCTCTTCGGGCTGAGAGGGGCGTTCAATGCGGCGGGGGTGGTGCTGTGGTTCTATGCGATGGCGCGCATTCCGATCGCGGATGTGACGGCCATCGGCTATCTCAATCCCATTGTGGTCACTTTGGGTGGGGCGCTTTTGCTGGGCGAGGGGCTGGCATGGCGGCGGATCATGGCGATTGTCGTGGCGCTTCTGGGGGCGCTGATCATCCTGCGTCCGGGCCTGCGCGAGATCACCCCCGGCCACTGGTCGCAACTGGCGGCGGCGGTGATGTTTGGCGGCTCCTATCTTCTGGCCAAGCGGCTGACGGGGCTGGCGGCGCCCACCGAGATTGTGGGGATGCTGACGCTGGTGGTCGCGCTTTGTCTGGCGCCGCTGGCGATGGCGCAATGGCAGCCGGTATCAGGAACGCAGGTGGGGCTTCTGGGGCTGGTTGCCGTGCTGGCGACCTCGGCCCATTATGCGATGACGCGGGCCTTTGCGGCGGCACCTGTCAGTGCGACGCAGCCTGTCGTGTTCCTACAGCTTGTCTGGGCGGCGCTTGCGGGCTGGTTTGTTTTTGGCGAGGCGATTGATCCCTATGTCCTTTTGGGCGGCGGGATCATCGTGCTTTCGGTCAGCTATATGGCTTGGCGCGAGGCCCGATTGCGCCGCCGTGTCACCCCCCTGAGCGGGGCCACCAAGCAGATATGACAACGCGCGCCGCAAGGGCGCGCGTTTCGGGAGCTGTTTTTGGGGGCCTCTGGCAGGGCTGGCAGGTCAGGCAGCCGAGCCCTGCGGGTCGATCAGCTTGCCGATCACACCTTCACGGGTAATCTTGCGGCCATCCTCAAGCGCCACCATCGGATGAGTGCGCAAAAGATGCATGACCTCCTTGACCGGCGTATGGGCATTCAGGACCGGCGCTGCGGCAACGCCTGCCGCCCCGTTTGCAGGAGGTGCGTCGGCGGGATCTTCGGCCAGATCTTCAGCGGTCAGCACGCCCATCGGGTTCATATGCGCGACAAAGTCCTGCACATATTCGTCGATCGGATTGGCGATGATCTCGCGGGCAGTGCCCACCTGAACGATCCGTCCGCCTTCCATCAGCGCGATGCGGTTGCCCAGCTTGAAGGCCTCGTCCAGATCGTGGCTGACGAAGATGATCGTGCGCTTCAGTTTGGCCTGCAGCTCTAGCAGTTCGTCCTGCAGCTTGGCGCGGATCAGCGGGTCCAGCGCCGAGAAGGGCTCGTCCATCAGCAGGATCGGCGCGTCGGTGGCAAAGGCGCGGGCCAGACCCACGCGCTGCTGCATGCCGCCCGACAGCTCGCCCACGCGCACATCGGCCCATTGCGCAAGGCCTACCAGTTCAAGCTGCTCTTCGACCTTGGCGCGGCGTGCGGCTTTGGACATGCCCCCCAGTTCCAGACCAAGCCCCACATTCTCGCGCACCGAGCGCCACGGCAACAGGCCGAATTGCTGGAAGACCATCGCGATCTGGTGGCGGCGCACATTCAGCAGCTCTGCCCCTTTGGCATGGCTGACATCGACACGGCCCTTGGGCGTGTTCACCAGCACCGAGCCACGGCAGACGGGGTTGAGCGCGTTGACCGCGCGCAAGAGCGTCGATTTGCCCGAGCCCGAAAGCCCCATCAGCACAAGGATTTCGCCCTCGGCCACCTTGAGCGAGCAGTTATGAACGCCCAGCACCTGACCGGTGGCCTCCTTGACCTCGGCACGGGTCTTGCCCGCATCCATATGGGGCAGGGCCGAAAGGGGCTCGTCGCCGAAGACGATGGAGACATTGGCGAATTCGATTGCGGTTTTGGCCATCTTAATTCTCCTTGCGCACTTCGAGCATCAGGCGCAGCACGGTCGCCAGCGCCACAATGACAAAGCCCGATTCAAAGCCCAGATCGGGTTTCATACGGTTGAGCCCGTTCATCACCGGCGTGCCAAGGCCCCCTGCGCCCACGAGGGTCGCGATCACCACCATCGACAGCGACAGCATGATGGTCTGGTTCAGGCCAACCATGATCTGCGGGAAGGCAGCGGGCAGCTCGACCTTCCACAGCTTCTGGAAAGAGGTCGCCCCAAAAGCCTCGGCGGCTTCGGTCAGCGCGGTGGGGGTCGAGGAGATCCCCAGATAGGTCAGCCGGATCGAGGCGGGCAATGCGAAGATCACCGTGGCAATCAGGCCCGGAACCATGCCGAGGCCGAAGAAGATCACGGCGGGGATCAGATAGACAAAGGTCGGCAGCGTCTGCATCAGGTCCAGCACCGGCTCCATACCGGAATAGATCCAGCGTTTGCGCGCGGCCAGAATCCCCAGCGGCACCCCGATCCCCATACAGACGATACAGCTTACAAGAATAAGCGACAGCGTCTCGGTGGTGTCTTCCCAATAATCCTGATTGAGGATGAACAGCATCCCTAGCGCCACAATCAGGCATTTCTTCCAGCTGCGCTGGAGGCCCCATGTCAGGGCGACAAAAATTAGGATCAATACCAGCGGTGGCGGGGTCTGCAGCAGCCACAATACCGCGTCAATCAGGGTTTCCATAACCATCGACAGCCAGTCGAAGAAACCGGCGGCATGGGTCTTCAGCCAGTCGACCGTTGCCTCGGCACCATCGCCTATGCGGATCTTTCCGTCGTCATCGACAAAATAGGCTATGATCCTGTGGAACCATTCCATAATGCGTTTACTCCGTCATTCCCTGTGTTCCCGCTCCGGTATCCGGAGCGAGGCGGAGCGGCAGAGGTTCTACCGCTCTCTGTTATCACTTCATTGCCGCCTGAAAGGCCGCATATGCGTTCTGGCCGTCGCGGGTGGTTACCCCTTCGAGCCAAGGAGAGACGGCCGCAATATGCGCCTTCAGCCAAGCTTGGGCAGCCTTGTCGGGGTCTTGACCATCATCCAGGATCGCCCCCATCAATTCGTTTTCAGCCTCAAGCGAGAATTCGAGATTTTCCAGCAGCTTGCCAACATTGGGGCAGGCATCGACATAGCCTGCGGTCGTGTTGGTGCGCACTTCGGCCCCGCCAAAATCCGGACCGAACCAGTCATCCCCTCCGGAGAGGTAGGTCAGGTCGTAATTGGTGTTCATCGGATGTGGTGCCCAGCCCAGAAAGACAATCGGTTTCTCGCGGTCGACCGCACGGCCAACCTGTGCCAGCATCCCTTGTTCCGAGCTTTCGACTACGTCAAAATCGGCAAGATTGAACGCGTTTGCGTCAATCATGTCTTCAATAAGCCTGTTTCCGTCATTGCCCGGCTCGATACCATAGATCTGGTGGCGCAGCTCTTTGGCATGTTTGGCGATGTCCGCGAAATCCTTGATTCCGAGGGCGGCTCCGGCGGCGTTGGTGGCCAGGGTATATTTGGCACCGGTCAGATTCGTGCGGACCGTGTCCACAGTGCCAGCCTTGATATAGGGGGCGATATCGGCCTGCATCGTGGGCATCCAGTTGCCCAAGAAAACATCAACATCGCCACTTGCAAGGGCAGAATAGGTGACGGGCACGGACAGAACACGCGTTTCGGTCTTGTAGCCCAGTATTTCGAGAAGTTTCGTCGTTACAGCGGTTGTCGCGGTGATGTCGGTCCAGCCAACATCGGAAAATACCACGTCGTTGCATCCTTTCGCCTGTGCCGAAACCGCAAGGGTCATCGAGGCAGCAGCCGCGAGAAGAAAGGAACGATAGGTCATACAGTACTCCAGAATTTTGCCATGTTTTTTCTTGATTGACGAGTCAATAAACTATCTTGTAGCCAAGGAATGCAAGTCATTTCTGAGTCAGGAATAAAGCAAATGCCCAGAGTTGGCGCCGAACCGATTAGAAAAGCAGCGTTAATCGACGCGACCATCGCCTGTGTCGGCGAGGCCCGTTCGCTTGAGGTGACGGTAGCGCAGATCGCCAAGCGGGCGGGCATGTCCTCAGCTTTGGCGCATCACTACTTCGGGTCAAAAGACCAGATCTTTCTGGCGGCGATGCAGCATATTCTGGCGACCTACGGGCAGGAGGTGCGCGGGGCGCTGCGCGGCAAGACCGATCCCGAAGAGCGACTGCGCGCCATCGTGCGTGGGAACTTCGCCGAGGCCAGTTTCCAGCAGGCGACGATCTCGGCATGGCTGAATTTCTACGTTCTGGCTCAGAAAAACGCGAATGCGCGGCGGCTGTTGTCGATTTACCAGCGGCGGCTGCGGTCGAATCTTCTTTTTGCGCTCCGTCCCTTGGTGGGGGCGCATGCGCTGGCTGTGGCCGAGGGGCTGGGGGCGCTGATCGATGGCGTCTATATCCGCGCCGCTCTGGTTGATGGCCCTGCCGACCCCAAGCGGGCGGTCGGAATTATCATGGAATATCTGGATAGAGAGTTGGAGGGCCACCGGTGAAGGCACAACCCAAAGCAAGCCATTTCGTTGATGGCGACTATATCGAAGACACCGCAGGCGAGATGATCGAGGTCACCTATGCCTATACCGGTGAGACCATCGCGAAATTGCATGCGGCCACGCCTGCGGTGATGGAAAAGGCGATTTCCTCGGCGGTGCGGGCACAGAAGGAATGGGCGGCACTGGCACCTGCCGAGCGTGGGCGCATCCTCAACCGTGCCGTGGCGATCATCCGCGAACGCAATGACGAGCTGGCAGCCCTTGAGACGCTGGATACCGGCAAGCCCTTGCAGGAAACGCTGGTGGCGGATTGGCCGTCGGGGGCGGATTCGCTGGAATATTTCGCGGGTCTGGCGGCGACGCTGACCGGCGAGACAATGCCGTTGGGCGGGGATTTCGCCTATACGCTGCGTGAGCCTCTGGGCGTTTGCGGCGGCATTGGCGCGTGGAACTACCCCAGCCAGATCGCCTGCTGGAAGGCCGCGCCCGCGCTGTCGACCGGTAATGCGATGGTGTTCAAACCCTCCGAGGTGACGCCGCTTGGTGCGCTGAAGCTGGCCGAGATCTTCATCGAAGCCGGTGTTCCCGCAGGTGTCTATAACGTCGTGCAGGGTTATGGCGCGGTGGGCGCGCAGCTTGCCACCGATCCGCGGATTGCCAAAGTGTCGCTGACGGGGTCGGTGCCGACGGGGGCCAAGGTTTATGAGGCGGCGGCTCCGCATATGAAGCATGTGACGATGGAGCTGGGCGGGAAATCGCCGCTGATCGTTTTCGAGGATGCCTCGATCAAGGATGCCGTTGGGGCGGCGATGCTGGGGAATTTCTATTCCTCGGGGCAGATCTGTTCGAACGGGACCCGCGTCTTTGTGCATAAGTCGATCAAGGAGCAGTTTCTGGCAGAGCTGGCCGAGCGTACGGCCAAGATCCGCATGGGCGACCCGATGGATATGGCGACCGATTTCGGACCGCTGATCACCAAGCGCCAATATGATCAGGTGGCGGGCTATCTGGAGAAAGCCAAGGCCGAGGGTGCGCGTCTGGTTTGTGGCGGGAATGCTCTGGACGGGCAATTCGTCGAGCCGACCGTCTTTGCCGATGTGAAGGACGATATGACCATCGCCCGCGAGGAGATCTTCGGCCCCGTGATGTCGGTTCTAGACTTCGAGACCGAGGAAGAGGTTTTGGCGCGCGCCAATGACACGCAATTCGGTCTGGCGGCGGGTGTGTTTACCCGTGATCTGGCGCGGGCCCATCGTGTGGTGGCGGGGCTTGAGGCGGGCACCACCTGGATCAACGCCTATAACCTGACGCCGGTGGAGATGCCCTTCGGTCCGGTGAAGGCTTCGGGCTTCGGGCGCGAGAATTCGCGTCATGCGATCGAGGCCTATACGCAGGTCAAAGGTGTCTATGTCGGGTTGAACCCTGTCGACAGCCCTTGGTGACACACGGGCAAGGGGGGCTGTCTGCCCCCCTCAGGCGCCAGGGCGCCTTCACCCCCCGAGGATATTTGGAGCAAATGGAAAATGGGCGTGGAAGCTGATTATGTTGTGATTGGCGCCGGATCGGGTGGTACGGCGCTGGCCTACCGTCTGGCCGAGGCCGGTAAGCGCGTGGTGATTATCGAGCATGGGGGGTCGGATGCCGGTCCCTTCATCCAGATGCCCGGGGCGCTGTCCTATCCGATGAATATGGGGATTTACGATTGGGGCTTCCAATCGGAGCCCGAGCCGGGTCTGGGCGGGCGTGTTTTGGCGACGCCGCGGGGCAAGGTGATCGGGGGGTCGTCTTCGATCAACGGGATGGTCTATGTGCGCGGCCATGCGGGCGATTACGAGCATTGGGCCGAGCAGGGCGCGGAAGGCTGGAACTATGCCGATGTGCTGCCCTATTTCAAGCGACAGGAGACATGGCACGGGGCGCAGGATGGCGCGGATGCGGATTGGCGCGGCCAGTCGGGGCCTTTGCATGTCAGCCGTGGCCCGCGCAAGAACCCGCTGTTTGACGCTTTTGTGCAGGCTGGCCAAGAGGCGGGCTATGGCTATACCGCCGATTACAATGGCGAGCGTCAGGAGGGCTTTGGCCCGATGGAGGCCACCATTTACAAGGGGCGTCGCTGGTCTGTGGCCAATGCCTATCTGCGCCCCGGTCAGAAGGCCTTCGGGGACCGTCTGGCCGTGGTGAAGGCTTTGGCGCTGCGGGTTGTCTTTGAGGGCAAGCGCGCGATTGGCGTCGAGGTCGAGAAGGCGGGGCAGAAGCAGGTGATTGCGGCGCGGGCCGAGGTGATTGTTGCGGCAAGTTCCATCAATACGCCGAAGATCCTGATGTTGTCGGGCGTGGGGCCTGCCGATCATCTGCGCGCGCATGGGATCGAGGTTCTGGCGGATCGGCCCGGAGTGGGTGGCAACCTGCAAGACCACCTTGAGGTCTATTTCCAATATGCCGCGAAAGAGCCGATCACGCTTTATAAATACTGGAATCTTTGGGGGAAGGCTTGGGTGGGGGCGCAGTGGCTGTTCACCAAAACCGGTCTGGGCGCGTCGAACCAGTTCGAGGCCTGCGGCTTTATCCGTTCGGATAAGGGGGTGCGTTACCCCGATATCCAGTACCATTTCCTGCCGCTGGCCGTGCGCTATGATGGCAAGGCTTCGGCCGAGGGGCATGGGTTCCAGGTTCATGTGGGTCCGATGCGGGCAGCCTCGCGCGGGCGGGTCTCGCTGCGCTCGGGTGATGCCAAGGACAAGCCGAAGATCCTGTTCAACTATATGACCGAGGATCAGGACTGGGTGGATTGGCGCAAGACCCTGCGTCTGACGCGCGAGATCTTCGAGCAGCCCTCGATGGCGCGTCATGTGGCGCGCGAGATCCAGCCCGGTTCGGATGTGACTTCGGATGCGGCGCTGGATTATTTCGTGCGCGAACATGCGGAAAGCGCCTATCATCCCTGTGGCACCGCGCGGATGGGGCGTGCCGATGACATCCATGCGGTGGTTGACCCCGATGGCCGCGTGATCGGGGTCGAGGGGCTGCGCGTGGCCGATAGCTCGATCTTCCCGCGGGTGACCAATGGGAACCTCAACGGGCCCTCGATCATGGTGGGCGAGAAGATTGCCGATCATATCCTTGGCCGCCGTCTGCCTGCCGAGAATGTCGCGCCGTGGTTCCACCCTGACTGGGAAACGTCTCAGCGTTAATTCGCCGGTAATGAGCGGCGGTAACCACCATATCTCTGGACAAATCAGCCATGCCCCGCGATATGTGGGGCATGTTTCGTTTATGGTCTGTTCTTATTTTGGCGTGTCTTGTGCTGGGGGTGACTGCGCCCGTGCATGCCGAGACCCTGTATGGCAAGGCACGGGTGGTGGATGGCGACACGCTGGACGTCGCAGGCCGCAAGATCCGGATTTATGGAATCGACGCGCCTGAAAGCAAGCAGACCTGTCTGCGTGACAACGGCCAAAGCTGGCCGTGTGGGCAGGACGCGACGGCCCAGATGCGCAAGCTGGCCACAGGGCGGGTGGCCTGCACCGGAACGCAGGCCGACCGCTATGGCCGTCTGATTGCCCGATGCGAGGCGCATGGTGTGGATCTGGGGGCGCAGATGGTGGCGCAGGGCTATGCGCTTGCCTATCGGCAATATTCCACGGCCTATGTCAGTCAGGAAAAATCCGCGATGATTGCCAAGCGCGGGATCTGGGTGGGGCAGGTGGAAACACCCGCGCATTACCGTGCCCATGTGAACGACCCGCAAGGCCGTTGTAAGATCAAGGGAAATATTTCGAAAAACGGCCATTTGTACCATGTGCCGGGCATGGCGTCCTATGCCGCGACCAAGATCGATACCGCAAAGGGGGAGCGCTGGTTCTGCACGGAGGCAGAGGCGCGTTCCGCCGGATGGGTGCGGGCGAAATAGGTCCGCTTTGATCCTTATCAAAGCGGTGCATGTTCGGGGCTGTTAGTATCGGGGCAGATACCAACAGAACGGAGGTCGCACATGTCTGAACATCTTCATACCCTGAGTGTCGAGTTTCCTGCCTATCGGGTGCAGCTGCGGGAGCTGAAGGCAAGCGACCCCCATGCCGCGCGTCTCATGGACGATTATGAAGAGGTCAACGAGCAGGTCCTGCGCGCGATGGAAGGGTTGCAGCCGATGGAGGCTCTGGCCGAGGTGGATCTGCGTAAGAAACGGGCCCAGTTGAAAGACCAGATCGCGCGGGCGCTGGCCGAAGAGGTCAATGCCGCCTGAGGTTTCTTGGACCGTATCAGGGGTTCGGTTTTTAGTCAGTGCGAGGTTTGTTGGCCTCCGGCGTCCTGCCGGAGGCTTTCGCATGGCCGGTCAGGCGATGTCATAGGGCAGCAGGCCGCGACGGTCGAGGTCGACGGTCAGTTTGCGCTCCAGCGGCGGCACCGATCTCTGGTGGCAGTTACGGCGCTCGCAGATGCGGCAGGAGATGCCGATGGGCTCGTAGGCGCGGGGGTTGCCCAGCTCCATATCATCGGCGTAGACAAGATCCTTGGCATGGCTGACCTCGCAGCCCAGACAGAGCGCATAACGGCGCACCGGCGCATGGAAGCTGCCCCCCTGTTTCGAAACATCCTTGGCCACGCAAAGATAGCGCGCCCCGTCGGGGGTCTCGGCCAGCTGGCGCAGGAAGCGGGTGGGGGTTTCAAAGGCCTGATGCGCGATCCATAGCGGGCAGGAGCCGCCGAAACGGGCGAATTGCAGCCGCGTGGCCGAGTGGCGTTTGGTGATGGTGCCCGCCTGATCGATCCGCATGAAGAAGAAGGGCAGCCCCTTGGCGCCGGGGCGTTGCAGCGTTGATAGCCGGTGGGCGACCTGCTCGATCGAGGCGCCGAACAGCTCTGCCAGTATCTCCAGATCATGGCGGTTATCCTGTGCCGCATCCAGAAACTGCTTGTAGGGCATCACGGCGGCCCCCGCGAAATAGTTGGCCAGACCGATCTTGGCGATGGCGCGGGCGGTGCTGGACTGGAAGCGGGCCAGATCCAGCGTTGCCTCGAGCAGTTCGTTCTGGGTGATCAGCGCGACCTGATGCATCAGCTGGAAAGCCTGCGTGGATTTCTTCGCATGGGTGGCGATGGTGATCACCCGCCCGTCTTTCTCGCGCACGCTGGTGATATCGGCAAATTGCACGGTGATCCCGCGCGCCTCCAGCGCCGAAATCGCCCGTGGAATGGCATCGACGCGCGGTCCATCGGGGCAGGCGAAATGTTCGGCTGCGCGGTCTACCGCATCAATGTAATTGTCACAGTAATGGAAGAAATCGCGCACCTCTTCCCAAGGGCTCTGCACGGTGGTGTTGGCATCATGACCAAGCGCGGCATTCAGCGAGGCCAGCCGTTCATGGGTCCGGCGATAGGCGCTGTGCAGTTCGAGGAAGGAGCGCGCAAGGGCAGGGGCATTGGAGGCTGCCAGCCGGATATCGGCCAGCGGCGTGGCGGCATCGGAGAAGATCGGATCGGCCAGCGCCTCGCGCATGTCCGAGACCAGCCGTTCGGCATCGCCTGCCGAAAGCTCGGTCACATCCAGTCCGAATTCCGTGGCCAGTGCCAGCACCACCTGCGCCGACACGGGGCGATGGTTGTTTTCCATCTGGTTGAGATAAGGCAGCGACACGCCAAGCCGGTCGGCAAAGAGCTTTTGCGTCAGGCCGAGCCTTGTGCGCGTCTCCCGCAGCTTGATACCCGCATAGAGTTTTGGAGTCGCCATGATCTACTCTCCTTTGCAAACCCCGCTGATACATATGCAAACTGTATTTGGTCAATTGCCTTTGCGGCATTTTTGACCTTATTTGAGAGAAGCTTTGTCGGAGGCCTTATGCGTATTGTGGTTTTGTTGCAGACACTTGGTTTTGCTGCGCTGTTCGGGCTTGCAGGATGTGCACCGGCTGCGCTGACCGAAGGGGATCTGGCCGCGGTGGCACACCCTTCGGCGCAGGTGCAGGCCGAGGTGGCGCAGTTGTTGCCGGTGGCGATGCGTGAACTGGACCCGATCGAGGCGCATATTCTGGCTGCGGGGCGCCCGCTGACCCCCGTTGAAATGGGCTTTGCCCGCCGTGCCGGTGTGGCGCATCCTGAAAAGGTGCGCGTTCTGGCATGGCCGCAGGCGTTCCGCCCGCCCGAGGATAAAGCCTTTGCCAAGGTCTATCATCCGCAGGGGGCCTTCGCGATTACCTTTGGCTACGGGATTGCCCTGCGCAAGGAAGCGCCTTGGGTTCTGGCCCATGAGCTGGTGCATGTGGGCCAATATGAACGTCTGGGCGGGCGGGAGGCGTTTACCCGCGCCTATCTGACCCAGACGCTGGTGCTGAAGACCTATGCGATCCCGCTTGAGCGCGAGGCCTTCAAGCGCGGCAACCAGATTTCGCCGGTGCCCCAAGGGGCGACTCGCCGCTGGATTGAAACTTTGCAGTAAGAGACGTGACGTCAGAGCTAAGTCTTTGGTCGTGGGCGGATTGTCTTGCCCGATCTGGCGACGGACCATCTACGCGTTTTCGCGGGCAAGGGGGCTGTGGTTTGCAAGGATTTTTGTTGTTTTAAGTTGTCAAATGAGATTGTTTGCAATTCGCAACATGCCTTTTGCCAAGATTTTGCAAATTTTCTGATTTTTGCTTCCAACTCGTGATGGGGCTGCATAAGGTGACCACGAGGATGAGGGGAGCCACATGAGAGATATCCTGCAAGAGCTTGAAGATCGTCGCGCACAGGCCCGTATGGGCGGAGGAGAGCGGCGGATTGCAGCACAGCACAAAAAGGGCAAGCTGACCGCGCGGGAGCGGATCGAACTCTTGCTCGACGAAGGGTCCTTCGAAGAATTCGACATGTTCAAAACCCACCGCTGTGTGGATTTCGACATGCAGTCGGACAAGCCTTATGGCGATGGCGTTGTCACCGGCTGGGGCACGATCAATGGCCGTATGGTCTATGTTTTCAGCCAGGACTTTACCGTTTTTGGCGGCTCGCTGTCGGAAACCCATGCCGAGAAGATCTGCAAGATCATGGATATGGCGATGCAGAATGGCGCGCCGGTGATCGGGCTCAATGACTCGGGCGGGGCGCGGATTCAGGAAGGGGTCGCCTCGCTTGCGGGCTATGCCGATGTGTTCCAGCGCAATATCGAAGCCTCGGGTGTGATCCCGCAGATTTCCGTGATCATGGGCCCCTGTGCGGGTGGCGCGGTCTATAGCCCCGCCATGACCGACTTCATCTTCATGGTGAAGGACAGCTCTTATATGTTCGTGACCGGCCCCGATGTGGTGAAGACGGTGACCAACGAGGTGGTGACCGCCGAAGAACTGGGCGGCGCGCTGACCCATACCAAGAAATCCTCGGTGGCCGATGGGGCGTTCGAGAATGATGTCGAGGCGCTTTACGAAGTCCGCCGTCTGGTTGATTTCCTGCCGCTGTCGAACCGCGAGAAAGCGCCCGTGCGGCCCTTCTTCGATGATGTGGCGCGGGTGGAAGACAGCCTTGACACATTGATCCCTGCCAACCCCAATATGCCCTATGACATGAAGGAACTGATCCTGAAGGTCGCGGATGAGGGGGATTTCTACGAGATCCAGAAGGATTACGCGGGCAATATCATTACCGGCTTCATCCGTCTGGAAGGTCAGACCGTGGGCGTGGTGGCGAACCAGCCGATGGTGCTGGCGGGCTGTCTGGACATCGACAGTTCGCGCAAGGCGGCGCGTTTCGTGCGTTTCTGTGACTGTTTCGAAATTCCGATCCTGACCTTTGTCGATGTTCCGGGCTTCCTGCCGGGCACCTCGCAGGAATATAACGGCGTGATCAAACATGGCGCGAAGCTGCTCTTCGCTTATGGGGAAGCGACCGTGCCGAAGGTGACGGTGATCACCCGTAAGGCCTATGGCGGGGCTTATGACGTGATGAGCTCGAAACACCTCAAGGGCGATTTCAACTACGCCTGGCCGACGGCAGAGATTGCCGTTATGGGAGCGAAAGGGGCGGTCGAGATCCTTTACCGTTCGGAACTGGGCGAGCCCGAGAAGATTGCCGATCGCGTCAAGAACTACGAAGACCGTTTCGCCAATCCGTTCGTTGCCGCCGAGAAAGGCTTCATCGACGAGGTTATCCAGCCGCGGTCTACTCGCCGCCGTGTGGCCCGTGCCTTCGCGTCGCTACGTTCCAAAAAACGCAGCATGCCCATGAAGAAACACGACAATATTCCGTTGTAAGAGGGCATGATGCGGTTCCGGTGCGGCGGGCTTGTTGCAGTATGTCTTGGGATGCTGTGTGTCGGGCCTGTCGCGCTGGCCGATGGCGGGGCCACGCGTGGCGTGGTTGTCGCCGTGCCTTCGGGGGCGCATGTGGAATGGCTGCAAAGCCAGACTGATGCCAGCGGCCCCGATGGTCTGACCCTTCGCCATTTCTTTCTCGCGCCGGATCTGGCGCGGGAAGATCCCGATGTCGCTCTGACGGATATGCAGGCGCTTTGCGAACAGTTTGCGCTGCCGCATCTGTCGTCTGTCGGGCCCCAGCCCCAACAGATCGTCATCTCCCTTTCTGATCGTCCTGTTGCCTTTGGTGATAGCGATCCCGAGGCAACGCAGCTCTTCGCGGGCTATGCGATTTCGCCTCCTCACTGTGTGGAAGAAATGTTCTGATGCTTGATCGGCGGGAAAGTGATGATGCGATTGTGATGCCTCTGGGCAAGCGCATAGAATCTGCTACGCTTTGCGCGGGCCGCTTCGGCTCGGGGCTGCTGATCGCACAGGATTATCTGTCTGATATCACGGCCTCCTTCCCAGCCATCGTCACTCCGTTGCGGATGCGTTCCCTCGGCGTGAAAAGGAGAAGAACATGTCGACCAAACTCATTCTCGCTCTCGGTCTTGTCGGTTTCATGGCAGCCTGCGCCCCCAAGCCGGAGCCGCAGCCCGTTATGCAAGAGCCCGTCACCACGGAGCCGGTCTACCACAGCAAGCTCTGACCTTGCAGGCGGGCAGGGGCCTTCCCCTGCCTGCCCCCCTTTTCCGGTGCTTTCGGCATTTGCCGGAAAACGGGGACGGACAGCGCCTTCAATAGTGTTTATGAGGAACAGGCCCGCGCATTTGCGTCCGGCACTGACCCATAGCATGGCACGAGCCCGCTCTTGCCCTGCTGCGAACACGAAACCGGAGAGGATTGCTCCGGAGAAGAAAGGCGCCACATGCTAAAACACCGCGGTTTTCCCGGGCGTTTGCCCAGCACCGATTTCCAATTCACCATCCGCCGCGCCAATAAGAAAGGCGCGACCAAGATCATCCGCCGCGAACGGTTCAAGGACCGTGCCGCCGGTGATCGCCGCGCGGATGAAGGCTTTCTGGCCGCTTTGTGGACCCATTTCGGCGAAGAGCCCTTTGAGCGGGGCAATCTGGACGCCGGTCGCCTGAGCTGGCTGTTCGGGCGTGAGGTGGTTGCCGCCGAAGACCCGTTCGATCCCGAATCCTACGACGCCCTTCTGAAAATCGACCGTCGCCGTGCCGAGGCGTCGTTCCCCGAGGTATTTGCCGATCCCGACGCGTTCGATTGGGACCAAGAAGACGAGGACGACTGGGACTGATGCGGATGCGGCTTGACAGAAATCGGCAAGGCTTTGCTGTTTTCCCCGCGAATTGGGTTGCAAGCCGCGCGTTTCGCGCGCAGGTTGATTTCTGTCGGCCCGCCTTCGGGTGCTCCGGCATCTCTCCCGCGAGGGAACTCCCTGTTGGAACTTGCCGGCTCCGGGCTGTCGCTATGCGCAGTGCCTTTACCGGGCCGGATCTTTCCGGGGATATGATCCCCGCCATGTTCACGCCTTCCGCAGTTGCGGACGGGCAGGATCGGCAAACGCTTGCCGAGGCAATGCGTTACGTGCGTTCTTGTGCAAGAATCCGCTTTTCTTCCCCGCTGGCTGTATTAGGTTCACAAAGGAACACTAATACTCACGGAGTAGAAATCTCATGCGTAAATCCGCACTTCTCATCGCGATTCTCGGTGCGACGGCCCTTGCTGGCTGCCAGAACTCTGGCAATGGTAACTTCCTCAGCACCGATGGCGGTCGCGCATTGGTTGGCGCGGGCGCAGGCGCGCTGGTTGCCGACGCAACCGACAACAACGTTCTTGCAGGTGCTGCGATTGGCGCAGGCGCAGGCGCGCTGTGCGACGATGCAGGTGTCTGCTCGCGTAGCTACTAAGATCTGCAAGGCAGGCGCTTTTTGCCTGCCCGAAGGTATGCCGATTGAAACGTCATCGGGGCGCTCTGCCTTGGTGGCGTTTTCTTTTCCGGACGTTAACATGAACATATTGGGGGGGAGGGCAAGCCGCGGCTAGAGCCTTCTGGCCCGCGGGCTTGCTTCCACCGGAAGTGGAGGAAAGCCGATGTTCAAGAAGATCCTGATTGCCAACCGTGGGGAAATCGCGTGCCGCGTCATGAAGACCGCACGCGAGATGGGTATCCAGACGGTGGCCGTCTATTCCGATGCCGATGCGCAGGCGCTGCATGTGCAGATGGCCGATGAGACGGTGCATATCGGGCCGCCGCCTGCCAACCAATCCTATATCGTGATCGACAAGATCATGGAGGCGATTGCCAAAACCGGTGCCGAAGCGGTGCATCCGGGCTATGGGTTCCTGTCGGAAAACGCGAAATTTGCAGAGGCGCTGGAGGCGGCAGGTGTGGCCTTTATCGGCCCGCCCGTCAAAGCCATCGAGGCGATGGGGGACAAGATCACCTCGAAAAAGATCGCCCAAGAGGCCGGTGTGAACACCGTGCCCGGCTATATGGGGCTGATCGAGGATGCGGATGAGGCGGTCAAGATCTCGGAAGAGATCGGCTATCCGGTGATGATCAAGGCCTCTGCGGGCGGCGGCGGCAAAGGCATGCGGATTGCATGGAACGCCACCGAGGCGCGCGAGGGTTTCCAGTCGTCGAAAAACGAGGCGGCCAATTCCTTCGGGGATGACCGCATCTTCATCGAGAAATTCGTGACGCAGCCGCGCCATATCGAAATTCAGGTTCTGTGTGACGCCCATGGCAACGGCGTCTGGCTGAACGAGCGTGAATGCTCGATCCAGCGCCGGAACCAGAAGGTGATCGAAGAGGCCCCCTCGCCCTTCCTTGATGCGGCCACCCGTAAGGCGATGGGCGATCAGGCGGTCGCTCTGGCCAAGGCGGTGGGCTATACCAGCGCTGGCACGGTGGAGTTTATTGTCGATGGCAACAAGAACTTCTACTTCCTCGAGATGAACACCCGTCTTCAGGTGGAGCATCCCGTGACCGAGATGATCACCGGCATCGATCTGGTCGAGCAGATGATCCGTATCGCCAATGGCGAGCCGCTGTCGATCACCCAGGACGATGTGAAGATCAACGGCTGGGCGATGGAAAGCCGTCTTTATGCCGAAGACCCCTATCGCAACTTCCTGCCCTCGATCGGTCGTCTGACCCGCTATCGTCCGCCGGTCGAAGGCCCGACCGCCTCCGGCGGTGTGGTGCGCAACGATACCGGCGTCTATGAGGGCGGCGAGATCTCCATGTTCTATGACCCGATGATCGCCAAGCTCTGCACATGGGGAGAGACCCGCGACGCGGCCATCGAGGAAATGCGCGTGGCGCTTGACCGTTTCGAGGTCGAGGGTATTGGCCATAACCTGCCGTTCTGTGCGGCTGTGATGGATCATGCGCGCTTTACCTCGGGCAATATCACAACGGCTTTCATCGCCGAGGAATATCCCGAAGGGTTCCACGGTGTGGAGCTCGGGCCGGAGATGCTCAAGCGTGTGGCAGCGGCTGTAGCGGCAATGGAGCGGGTGGCCGAAATCCGGCGCACGCGCATTTCCGGCACGCTGGGCAATCACGAGCGGCTGGTGGGCGATGACTGGGTTGTGAGCCTGCAGGGCACGACCTATCCGGTGAAAATCTCGGCGGATAAGGCGGGCGCGGATGTCAGCTTCTCCGATGGCACGATGCATCGCGTCAGCTCGGACTGGACACCGGGCGACCAGCTTGCGGAACTGCTGATCGATGGTGCGCCGCTGGTGCTGAAGGTCGGCAAGATCTCGATGGGCTATCGCATCCGCCTGCGTGGTGCGGATCTGAAAGTGCTGGTGCAAACACCGCGCCAACACGAGCTGCATCTGCTGATGCCCGAGAAGCTGCCGCCGGATACCTCGAAATTCCTGCTCTGCCCGATGCCGGGTCTGGTGGTGAAAATCAACGTGGCCGAAGGCGACGAGGTGCAGGAAGGGCAGGCGCTGGCCACTGTCGAGGCGATGAAGATGGAGAACATCCTGCGGGCAGAGCGTCGCGGCGTTGTGAAATCCATCAATGCCGAGGCCGGGGCGTCGCTCAAGGTGGACGACATCATCATGGAGTTCGAATGACCCCATGACGGGCCGCGCCGATCATAACTTGGCAAATGTGCGGGGCGCTTTGCCCTGCACGGTTGCGCCGCGACGGAGTTCCTCGCGGCGCAGCGGCATCTTGTCGATCGAGCGGATGATTTCACGCCCGCTCCAGGGCAGCGGTTTGCGCAGCGCCACCGTGCCGTCCTTGGCAATGATCACCAGCGAAAATCCCGATGGGCGCAGCTTGCGGCGGATGGCGCTTGGCGTGGCGGGGTCGGTATCGGCGATCACCACCACGTCGCGGGCGGCCAGTTCGGGCCAGCGTTCTTCCAGTGCGGCCATCTGGTCCGCGAAGGACGGATCGGCCGGGCTTTCGGCAAAAACCACGATCGGGCGTTTTTTCCAGACGAAATCATTCAAATTCGCTGTATCTGCGGGCAAAGGCGCGAAGCCTTCGGCGGGTTCAGTCGCTGGAACAGGGGGGTCGCCCTGCGGTTGTGTATGCCCTGCCGAGGCCCAGCAACCGACCGATATCGCAAATAAAAATGCGGCTCCGATGGGGGAGAGGATTGTTGCTTTTGATGGAACAGTTTGTTCGCGCGCCCCTGCGCGCCCCGAGTTTTGGGTAAAATACAATTCAATTCCTCCTGTTAAGCAGTTTTCCAGAGATCGCGGCGCATATTCGACGTTGAGGCAGGTCCTCGCGTGGAGTCATGGCATCATGCCAGACGCGCTTTCCGGAAAGAGCTTTCTCTTGGACGTTATACTACATTTGGGGGTGCACCGCACCGCCACGACATCGTTTCAGAACTGGATGCTGGCGAATTCCGAGATATTGTCGCGTCAGGGCATCGCTTTCTGGGGGCCGGAGCGCACGCGTGCGGGGTTGTTTGCGGGGCTGATCAAACGCGCCGATCTGGTTTCGGCGCAGGATATCCTTTCGGCACGACGCTCTGCGACACGTATCCGGATGGAAATCGATCTGTTGGAAGATCAGGGCTTCCACACCCTGATTATCAGCGAAGAAAATCTGATCGGTTCTATTCCACATTGTCTTCAGCACGGAATTCTCTACCCTGACGCGCGGGGCAGGTTGGAACGGGTCGCAATGGTGCTGGGGCCGCATCTGACGGGCGTGGCGATGGGTATCCGGCGCTATGATGCGTGGTGGGCATCGATGCTGGCGGTTGAACGGGCGCGGGGCGGCGAAATGGTCAACCCGCAGCGGTTGCGGATGCTGGCGCAAAGCGGTCGTGGCTGGCCTTGTGTGATCGAGGCCGTCGAACAGGCCTTCGGGAAGCGTCCGCATGTCTGGACCCACGAGGCTATGGCCGGTCGGCACGAGGTTCTGCTGCGGCGTCTGGCACCGCGCGCGGCGCTGTATCCGGGCCAGACGGTGCCGGTTGCGCGTTTCAACGCCGCCGCTGCCGTGCAGGGGCAGCTTGGTCGCGGTTATATGCCTTTTAGCGTTGCTCAACGTGGTCAGATGACTGCGCGCTATCAAAACGAGCTGGAACGGCTGCGCCAAGGGCACCGGGATCTGGCAATCATGGAAACGGGAGGGGCTGCGCCGGGAGGATATTCGGCCATCCCTCTCACGGAGGAAGGATGGGTCGATGACCAGCAACACCGAGGCCGACAAGCAAGCGGCATGGGCTGAGCTTGCCACGAAAGAACTGCGTGGCAAGCCGTTAGACAGCCTGACCTGGGAGACATTGGAAGGGATCAAGGTCAAGCCGCTTTACACGGCGGAAGACACGGCAGGGCTGGACCATCTTGGCTCCATGCCGGGGATCGCGCCCTATACCCGTGGTCCGAAGGCGACCATGTATGCGGGCCGTCCGTGGACGATCCGCCAATATGCGGGTTTCTCGACAGCCGAGGAATCGAACGCGTTTTACCGTCGCGCTCTGGCTGCGGGTCAGCAGGGGATTTCGGTGGCCTTCGATCTTGCGACCCACCGTGGCTATGACAGCGACCACCCCCGCGTTGTGGGCGATGTCGGTAAGGCGGGCGTGGCCATCGATTCGGTCGAGGATATGAAGATCCTCTTTGACGGCATCCCGCTGGATAAGGTCTCCGTCTCGATGACCATGAATGGCGCGGTGATCCCGATTCTGGCGAATTTCATCGTGGTGGGGGAAGAGCAGGGCCATGACCGCGCCGTGCTGTCGGGCACCATCCAGAACGATATTCTCAAAGAATTCATGGTGCGGAACACCTATATCTATCCGCCCGAACCCTCGATGCGGATCATCGCGGATATCATCGAATATACCGCCAACGAGATGCCGAAATTCAACTCGATCTCGATCTCCGGCTATCACATGCAGGAAGCGGGCGCGAACCTCGTGCAGGAGCTGGCCTACACGCTGGCGGACGGGCGCGAATATGTGCGCACCGCGATTGCCGCCGGTATGGATGTGGATAAATTCGCCGGACGTCTGTCGTTCTTCTTCGCTATCGGCATGAATTTCTTCATGGAGGCCGCCAAACTGCGCGCCGCCCGCACGCTCTGGTCGCGGATCATGGCCGAATTCGAGCCGAAGAACCCCAAATCCAGCATGCTGCGCACCCATTGCCAGACCTCGGGCGTTTCTCTGCAAGAGCAGGACCCCTATAACAACGTCATCCGCACCGCCTATGAGGCGATGGCGGCGGCTTTGGGCGGCACGCAGTCGCTGCACACCAACGCGCTGGACGAGGCGATTGCCCTGCCCACCGATTTCTCGGCACGGATTGCACGTAATACCCAGCTGATCTTGCAGGAAGAAACCGGCATCACCAATGTCGTCGACCCGCTGGCGGGCAGCTATTATGTCGAAAGCCTGACCGCGAACCTGATCGAGGAAGCGTGGAAGCTGATCGAAGAGGTCGAGGAAATGGGCGGCATGACCAAGGCCGTGGCCTCCGGCATGCCCAAGCTGCGGATCGAGGAAACCGCCGCCCGTCGTCAGGCGCTGATCGACCGTGGGGAAGACGTGATTGTCGGGGTCAATAAATACCGCCTCGCCGAGGAAGAGCCGATCGACATTCTCGATATCGACAACGTCAAGGTGCGCCTGTCGCAAATCGCACGGCTTGAGAAAATGCGGGCCGAGCGTGATGAGGACGCCTGTCAGGCTGCGCTGGCCGAATTGGGCCGCCGCGCGAAAGAGGGCGGAAACCTGCTGGAAGCTGCCGTTGAAGCGGCGCGCGCGCGGGCCTCAGTAGGGGAGATCTCGATGGCGATGGAGAAGGAATTCGGGCGTCACCGCGCCGAGGTGAAGACTTTGGCAGGGGTCTATGGCTCGGCCTATGAGGGCGATGAGGGCTTTGCCCAGATCCAGCGCGATGTCGAGGCCTTTGCCGAAGCGGAAGGCCGTCGCCCGCGTATGCTGGTGGTCAAGATGGGGCAGGACGGCCATGACCGTGGTGCCAAGGTGATCGCGACCGCCTTTGCCGATATCGGTTTCGATGTCGATGTGGGGCCGCTGTTCCAGACGCCGGACGAGGCGGCGCAGGATGCGGTGGATAACGATGTCCATGTGGTGGGCATCTCGTCGCAGGCGGCAGGGCACAAGACCCTTGCGCCGCAGTTGATCGAGGCGCTGAAAGCCAAAGGGGCAGAGGATATCATCGTGATCTGCGGCGGCGTGATCCCGCATCAGGATTATGACTTCCTGAAAAAGGCCGGTGTGAAGGCTATTTTTGGTCCGGGCACCAATATCCCGACGGCTGCGAAAGAGATCCTGCAGATCCTCGAAGCGCAGCGCGACTAACGAAAAAGGGCCGCTTCTGCGGCCCTTAACATGCCCGCCATTGGTCGCCGTCTTGCCCGTAATCACGGGCAAGTGCCGCGATCAGCGCCATGTCGGTCGGGTCAAGTGGGCCTGTGTGCAAGGGACGGAACCGTAGCCGGAAGGCCGACAGAACATGCTCGTGATCCGGCGAGGTATAGCCGAAAAGCTGCGCGAGGATCAGAAACTGCGCCTTGTCCGGTGCCCGTGGCAGCAGCGGGGCCTGCGGCAGGACAGCCAGTCCCTGACGTGCAAGCCGCGCCCAGTCGAAGCGCGGACCGGGGTCGAATTTACGCGCCGGGGCCATGTCGGAATGGGCGATCACATTCTGCGGGGCGATCCGCCAATCGTCGAGGATCCGCCGCAATAGCGTTTCCAGCGTCTCCATCTGCCGGTTGGAAAACGGCCTGTCGCCCGGGTTATCAAGCTCGATCCCGATGGAATGTGAATTCAGGTCGTTACATGCGCCCCACTGCCCGACACCGGCATGCCATGCGCGGCGCGCCTCATCGACCAGTTGCACCGCCGTGCCGTCATTGCCGATCAGCCAATGCGCCGAAACCTCGGCTGCCGGATCGCACAGGCGGTCGCGGGCCGAGGCCATGTCCTGCATCGCGGTGAAATGCAGAACCACATGGTCAGGCTCTGCCCCATTGCGCCGTTCCCCGTGATTGGGCGAGGGGAAAGCCGCCGCCATCAGTTGCGAGCGTTCTGGAAGGGGCGGGGGTCCCAACCACAGGCGAAACCGTCGCCATCGGGGTCAAGATTGCCCGGATCTTTCTCGGGGCCGCCATTGGCCAGAAAGGCGATCTGGGCCTGGTCGGGCGAGACATATTTCGCACAGGCTTTGGTGGTCGAGGTGAATTTGATCCCGCCACGCGGATAGGTCGCTTGCCCCGGCTGGTTGCTGACCGAAAGCGCATAGGCGGCCAGATTGGGGCCGCTGGCACCAGAGCCCGCGCTATAGGTGTCGCCCGAGGTCTTCTGGGCCGGTGCTGGCGTCTGGAACGTGTCCTCGGCCCGCTCTGCCGCTGTGGCCGTGCTGGAATAGGGCGAGGAGGCCGGTGCGTAATCGGTGACTTCCTGCGGGCTGGATTGCGCCGCTGTCGCATTCAGCGCCGCAAGCGTATCGGCCCCGAGCTGCGCATTGGGATCGTTGCTGGCGGGGGTCGCCGCATCGCCCATCGCCGACATCGGCTGCCCGCCGGTGACGGGAGTGGTGGTGGCGGCTGTGCCGCCCTGAAGTTGCGCCTCGCGCTGCGCCATGTAATCGCGATAGCTTTCGTTGCCCGCGATTGCGGGCGCACCGACGCCAGCGGCCGAATTCGGCACGCTGGGTTGGCAGGCGGCCAGCGCCAGCACCGAAAGGGTCAGGGAAAGTCCGAGAACTGGCGCGCGCATGTGTTTACTCCATTACCACCATTGGTTCGGCTTGGCATTGAAGCCTGCCGCACGTTCAAGCACAAGGGCGTGGTTCAGCAGTTCGCCTTCTTCCCACGGACGCCCGATCAGTTGCAGCCCCAGCGGAAGCCCTTGTTTGTCAAGGCCAACGGGTACCGCGACACCGGGCAGGCCCGCAAGGTTCAGGGTGACCGTGAACACGTCATTGAGATACATCTTGACCGGATCGGCATCCTTCATCTCGCCAAGGGCGAAGGCCGAAGAGGGCGTCGCGGGGGCAAGAATGGCGTCGATGCCAGCAGCAAATGCCTGCTCGAAGTCGCGTTTGATCAGGGCGCGGACCTTACGGGCGCGGTTGTAATAGGCGTCATAGAAGCCCGCTGACAGCACATAGGTGCCGATCATGATGCGGCGCTGCACCTCGGGGCCGAAGCCTTCGGCGCGGGTCTTGGCATACATATCGTCGATGCCATCGCCCTTACCCAAAGTCGCGCGGTGGCCGTAGCGCACCCCGTCATAGCGGGCGAGGTTGGACGACGCCTCGGCAGGGGCGATCACGTAATAGGCGGGCAGGGCGTATTTGGTATGGGGCAGCGAGATATCCACGATCTCGGCGCCTGCATCGCGCATCATCGCCATGCCGTTGTCCCAAAGGGCCGCGATCTCTTCGGGCATGCCGTCGAGGCGGTATTCCTTCGGGATGCCGATTTTCTTGCCACGGATATCGCCGGTCAGCGCCGCTTCGAAATCCGGCACCGCGATCTCGGTCGAGGTCGAATCCTTCGGGTCATGCGAGCACATCGCCTGCAGCATGATCGCCGCATCGCGCACGTCCTTGGTCATCGGGCCAGCCTGATCGAGCGAGGAGGCATAGGCCACCACACCCCAGCGCGAGCAACGCCCATAGGTCGGCTTGATGCCGGTGATGCCGGTGAAGGCCGCAGGCTGACGGATCGAGCCGCCGGTATCGGTGCCGGTCGCCGCCAGACAGAGGTCGGCTGCAACAGCCGCCGCCGAACCGCCCGAAGACCCGCCCGGCGTGCGGGCTTTGTCATCGACCTTCCACGGGTTGATCGCGGGGCCGTAGCAGGCGGTCTCATTCGACGAACCCATCGCGAATTCATCCATCGAGAGCTTGCCCAGCATGACCGCGCCCGCATCCCAGAGGTTCTGGGTGACGGTGGATTCATATTCGGGCTTGAAGCCCTTGAGGATGTTCGACCCTGCCTGCGTGGGCACGCCCTTCACGGCGAAAAGATCCTTGATCCCCAGCGGGATGCCGCACATCGCGGGCGCATCGCCTGCCTTGATGCGGGCATCCGCCGCTTTCGCCATGTCCAGCGCCATCTCGGGGGTCTTGGCGCACCAAGCGTTGAGCGCATCCGCGCCCTCAATCGCCTTCAGGCAGCTTTCGGTCAGCTCGACCGACGTCGTCTCGCCCTTGCGCAGCGCGTCACGGGCTTCGGAGATTTTCAGCGTATTTAGGGTCATTCCACCACCTTCGGCACGGCAAAGAAGCCCTCGCGGGCATCGGGGGCGTTCTTGAGGATCTTGTCCTGATAATTGCCATCGGTCACCTCGTCGACGCGGCGCTTGAGGCGCTGCGGGCTGACCGAGGTCATAGGCTCTACGCCCTCGACGTCAACTTCGGTCAGCTGCTCCATGAGGTTGAGCATATTGGAAAGATCCGAGGCCAGCTCGGGCAGATTGTCTTCGGCCACTTTGATGCGGGCCAGATGCGCCACCTTGCGGGCGGTGTCGATGTCGATGGACATATGTTTCTCCGCTGGATTTGGGTTCGGGTTTAGCCGCAAGCCCCCGTGCTTTCAAGGTGAAGCGGGCATGGGACTTCCCTTTTCGGGCAAGACACCTACAGTCAGGAGGGAATTTCGGATTTTATAAAATGACGGGAGCGTTATTCATGAAACTCACCTGGCTTGGCCATTCCGGTTTCCGGCTTGAAATCGAAGACGCGGTGCTGCTGATCGACCCGTGGCTGTCGGGCAATCCGGTCTTCCCCGAGGGCCACCGTGCCGAGGCGATCTCGGGGGCGACGCATATCCTTCTCAGCCACGGTCATGGCGATCATTCCGCCGATACGGTGGCGATCGCGCGCGAGCTGGGCATTCCGGTGGTCTGCATCGCCGATATCGCAGGCTTCTGGGCCGAGGCCGAGGGGATCGAGACGCTGGGCTTCAACAAGGGCGGCACGGTTGATCTGGCGGGTGCCAAGGTGACGATGGTCAATGCCACCCATTCCTCAAGCTATGATGGCCCGAACGGTCCCGTCTATACCGGCACCGAATCGGGCTATATGATCAAGGGTGAAGGCCATTGCATCTATTTCTCGGGCGATACCGATATTATGGCCGATATGGCGTGGATGGGCGAATATCACGCTCCCGATATCGGCATTCTCTGTGCCGGTGGCCATTTCACGATGGATATGAAAGCGGCCACTTGGGCGGCCAAGAAGTATTTCGACTTCAAGACGGTGATCCCCTGCCACTACAAGACCTTCCCGCTGCTGGAGCAATCGGCGGAAGAGATGGTCAAAGGCCTGCCGGGTGTGGATGTGATCGAGCCGGAGGTGCTGAAACCTCTGACCCTTTAAAAAGGCGCAACAAAAAACCGCGGCGGGTTTCCCCTGCCGCGGTTTTTGATGGGCGGGGCCGGATCAGGCCGGCACCTCTATCCCTTTTTCGGCCGCCAGTTCGCGCATGCGCTTTTGCAGCTTCTCGAAAGCGCGCACCTCGATCTGGCGGATACGTTCGCGCGAGACATCATATTTCGACGAAAGATCCTCAAGCGTGACGGGGTCATCGCGCAGGCGGCGCTCCATCAGAATGTCTTTCTCGCGATCATTGAGCGTGTCCATCGCGGCCAGCAGCATCTCGCGGCGCATATTCAGCTCGTCGGATTCCGCATAGGCCTCGGCCTGATCGGCATCCTCGTCTTCCAGCCAGTCCTGCCATTGCGCGGCCCCGTCCTCGGACGCGCCCACCTGCGCATTCAGGGACGCATCCGACCCCGACAGACGCCGGTTCATCGAGATGACCTCATCCTCGGTCACATTCAGGTCATGCGCGATCTGGGCCACATTCTCGGGCCGCATATCGCCATCCTCATAGGCACCAATCCGCGATTTCGCCTTGCGCAGGTTGAAAAACAACTTCTTCTGCGCCGAGGTCGTGCCCAGCTTCACCAGCGACCATGACCGCAGGATATATTCCTGAATGGCCGCACGGATCCACCACATCGCATAGGTCGCAAGGCGGAAGCCTTTCTCGGGATCAAAGCGTTTCACGGCCTGCATCAGCCCGACATTCGCCTCCGAGATCACCTCGGCCTGCGGCAGACCATAGCCGCGATAGCCCATGGCGATCTTGGCGGCCAGACGCAGGTGCGATGTCACCATCTTATGCGCGGATTTCGCGTCCTGATGGTCCACCCAGCGTTTGGCCAGCATATATTCCTCTTCCGGCTCCAGCAGCGGGAACTTGCGGATTTCCTGAAGATAGCGGTTCAGCCCCTGTTCGGGACTTGGGGCTGGAAGGTTGGTGTAACTCGACATGTGAACCCCTTTCTTTTGGTGTGTGGCGGCCCGATATGGGAAGACGGGCCTTTCATTACAAGATGTCGTTTCAAACCCCTTAACGCATAAGGGCGGCGAGAGGTCCGAGATTGACCCTTTGGCTTGGACACAGAAAAGAGCATGCGTCTCCTGCTTGCAAGCAAAAGACGCATCGGTTGACAGTTAAGTGAACCAATCAGTTCAGATTGAAACATTTCCGCGCAAGGCCGCCAGCAGCTCTTCCATATCCGCAGGCAGGGGCGAGGAAAATTCCAGTTCTTCGCCCGTCACCGGATGCACAAAGCCCAAAGTCGCCGCATGAAGCGCCTGACGGGGGAAATGCGCCGCTGCCTCGATGGCCGCCTCGCCCAGCGATTTCGGCAGCTTGCGCCGCCCGCCATAGACCGGATCGCCGATCAGCCCGTGACCGGCATGGGCCATATGCACGCGGATCTGATGGGTGCGTCCCGTTTCCAGCCAGCAGTCGATCAGCGCCGCCACTCCTTGCAGGTCTTCCACGGTGCGCGCCCGCGTCACCGCATGACGCCCGCCGTCAAAGCACACCGCCTGTTTCTGGCGGTCGGTCTTATGGCGCGCCAGCTGCGAGGTGATCTTCAGCACGCCGCCCTGTTCGAAATTCACCCCCTTGGTGCCGCGCAGACGCGGATCGGCCGCCGAAGGCACCCCATGACACACCGCCATATAGTGACGGTGTACCGTGTGTTTCTCGAACTGCTTGGCCAGCCCGTGATGTGCCGCATCCGATTTTGCCACGACCAGCAGCCCCGAGGTCTCCTTGTCGATCCGGTGCACGATGCCCGGACGCTTCTCGCCGCCGATGCCCGACAGATTGCCGCCGAAGTGATGCAGCAGCGCATTGACCAAAGTCCCGTCGGGTGTGCCGGGGGCGGGGTGCACCACCATACCCGCAGGCTTGTTGATCACGATCAGGTCGTCATCTTCCCACAGGATGTCCAGCGCGATCTGCTGCGCCACCGTCTCCACCTCGCGCGAGGCTTCCACAAGGATTTCATAGACCTCGCCCGCCGCCACCTTGGTCTTCTGCTCGGTCACGGCCACGCCCTCGCGGCTGACCGCCCCATCGGCAATCAGCTTCGCCAGCCGCGACCGCGACAGGTTTTCTTCGTCTGGCACAAGCGCGCTCAAGGCCTTATCAAGGCGGTCGGCAGGGGGCTCTTCCCCGATTTCGATGCGAAGGATACGCTGTTCCATGTCCGATCCGATCTCCGATCCCGACGCGCCCGTGCCAGAGCTGCGCTTTCTCAAATGGCTGGTGACCGCTCTGGCCGTCACCATGATTGCGGGCCTTCTAACCATCGTGACACTGCTTGTCATCCGCTTCAATCAGCCAAGCGGCAATAAGCTGACCCTGCCAGAGGCGATTTCCCTGCCCGACGGGCTGCAAGCACTGTCGCTCACCCAACAAGCCGACCGGATCATTATCGTCACCACCGACAATCAGGTGCTGCTGTTTTCGCCCGATGGCCGCCTGACCGCCCGCACGAAGCTTGCGCCATGACGCAGCCCCGTCTCGGCGTGCTGGCCGTCTGCCTGAGCGACACCCATGCGCTTCTCGTCAAACGCAAGAATCCGCCGGATGCGGGGCTTTGGGGCTTTCCGGGCGGCAAGGTCGAATGGGGCGAGACCGTGGCCCAAGCCGCCCTGCGCGAACTGGCCGAGGAAACCGGCGTTCGGGCCACCGCAGGCGCAACCATCGACTCTGGCGACTTCCTGACCAGGGATGCGGCGGGCGGGACGCTCTGGCATTACTACCTCGTGGCCATTGCCTGCCATGCCGATGCCCCGCAACCACAGGCCGCAGATGACGCGTCTGACGCGCGCATGATCCCCTTTGAGGACATCGAAGCGGGCCGCCTTCCCATGAGCGCGGGCGTCAAAGACCTGCTGATCAAGGCCCGCGCCTGCTTTCCAGCTGCCCAAAATATCCTCGGGGGATGAATTCCATACGGGCCTGCCCGAATGGAAGAAGGGGGCAGACAGCCCCCTTTCACACACGCAAAAACGAAAGCCCGCTCAGGCCTTGCTTTCCAGCGCCTCCAGACGCGCCTTCAGTGCCTCGTTCTCTTCGCGCGCTTTGGCGGCCATCGCTTTCACGGCGTCGAACTCCTCGCGGGTCACAAAGTCCCGCTCGGCCAGCCAGCGATCCATCCACGATTTCATCGCGGTCTCGGCTTCGGTGCGGGCACCTTGCGCCACACCCATCGCATTGGTCATCAGCTTGGACATTTCGTCAAAGAGTTTGTTGGGCGCGGTCATAGCGGCTTCCGATCCTCGGGCTTTGGCTTGCAGTTAACGTCTATATGAGGCCTTCGCCCTGCGCTGACAAGGCCCGAGCGACAGCCGATGATGCGTGCCCCGTGCTGACAAGCCCGTGTCCGCTCGGCTCGGACCAGTCTCCTGCCTTGACTTCTTTCCTTCGGACGGGCTTTCTCCGCCCCGATAAAAGACGATTTTCCGGCCCGATAGAGACGGCCCTTCGAAGGAGACAGCCGATGCTGCCACTGGCGATTGATTTTCCGCAAATCGATCCGAATGCCTTTGTGATCCCGGGGCTGAACCTGCCGATCCGCTGGTATGCCTTGGCCTATATCGCAGGGCTTCTGGCGGGCTGGCAGATCATTGTGGCGCTGATGAAAGCCCCGCGCCTTTGGGGCGGGCAGGCACCCATGCCTGCCAAGCAGGTCGAGGATCTGCTGACATGGGTGATTGTCGGCGTCATTCTGGGCGGTCGGCTGGGCTTTGTGCTGTTTTACGACTTCGGCTGGTATCTCGCGCATCCGCTCGAGATCTTCATGGTCTGGAAGGGCGGTATGGCCTTTCATGGTGGTTTTCTGGGGGTCGTGGTGGCGGTCTGGCTGTATTGCCGCCGGCATGGGCTTGCGGTCTGGTCCATCGGGGATGCCGCAGCGCTTGTGGCGCCTATCGGGCTGTTGCTGGGGCGCATTGCCAATTTCATCAAGCCCGAGCTTTGGGGCCATCCGACCGATATGCCTTGGGGCGTGATCTTTCCGGGCGAGGCGGCGCAGACCTGCCTCGGTCTTGCGGGGCAGGTGGACGGTATGTGCGCCCGTCATCCGTCGCAACTCTATGAGGGCGGGCTGGAAGGGATCGTGCTGGGCATCCTGCTGTGGATACTTGTCTCGCGCGGGCTTTTGCGCCGTCCGGGGGGCGCATGCGGGATCTTCCTGATCGGTTATGGCTGTTCGCGCGCCTTTGTCGAACTCTTCCGTCAGGCCGACCCGCAATTTGTCACGCCGACCGACCCGATGGGCTATGTGGTGCAATTCGGCCAATATGGCCTGTCGATGGGCCAGCTTCTGTCGCTGCCGATGATCGCCATCGGTATCGTGCTTGTGCTGCGCGCCCTGCGTCGGCCCAAGGTCGGGACGGCGGCGTGACCGGCGATCTGACCTCCCGTCTGCTTGCGGCAATCCGCAGCGAAGGCCCGATGCGGCTGGACCGCTATATGGCGCTTTGTCTGCTGGACCCCGAGGCCGGATATTATGCCACCCGCGACCCGTTCGGGCAGACGGGGGATTTTATCACCGCCCCCGAAATCAGCCAGCTTTTCGGCGAGATGGTGGGGCTGTGTCTTGCCCAGTCATGGATGGATCAGGGCTGCCCTGCACCTTTCCTGCTTGCCGAAGCCGGTCCGGGCCGTGGCACTTTAATGGCCGATATCCTGCGGGTCGTGGCCCGCGTGCCGAACATGGCCGATGCCGCGCGGATCCATCTGGTGGAGGCCTCGGCCACGCTGCGCGGAATACAGGCTGAAACCCTTGCAGGTTACGAGGTGACATGGGCCGATGCTGTGGACGCCCTTCCACAGGACAGGCCGCTGTTTTTTGTGGCCAATGAATTTATCGATGCGCTGCCCATCCGGCAGTTCACCCGTACCGAGACCGGCTGGGCGGAAACGCAGGTGGGGGCCGAGGGTGGCCAGCTCAGGGCAGGGCGTTCGCCTGCCACGCGGCTTGCGAGGCTCGAGCCGCGCTTTGCCGCAACCGCCCCCGGAGATGTCGTCGAGATCTGCCCGCAAGCGGCCACGGTCGTCGAGGCGGTCGCGCAGCGTCTGGTGCGGGGCGGGATGGCGCTCTTTGTCGATTACGGGGACTGGCGCAGCCTTGGCGATACATTTCAGGCGCTGCGCGCGCATGTGCCGGTTGATCCTTTTGCCACGCCCGGCGAGGCGGATCTGACGGCCCATGTGGATTTCGAGGCGCTTGCTTGCGCTGCGCGTGCCGCAGGTGTGGCTGCGAGCGCGATGACGCCGCAAGGGCTGTTTCTGGAGCGGCTGGGCATCACCGCGCGGGCGCAGGCGCTCGCCAAAAAGTTGAGCGGCGCGGCGCTTGAGGCGCATATTGCCGCACATCGCCGCTTGACCCATCCCGAAGAAATGGGTCAGCTATTCAAAGCCCTCGCGCTTTATCCCGAGGGCGCCCCATTGCCGCCGGGGCTTTCTCCGTCGGGGTGATCCTGTGCTCTTTACGTGTTGGCCCCTCTGCCGAGTATGGGCCGGTTTCCGATCCAATAGAAGCTGAAGAAGATGACAGATACGATGGCCACCACGCTTGAACTCCTGACTTCCCCGATGTTGCGCCCGATCCGGCACGGTTTCTTCACGCGAAAGGGCGGCGCGTCTTCGGGGATCTTTCAGGGCTTGAACTGCGGCGGGGCGTCGAGCGATCTGTCCTCGGCGGTTGAGGTCAACCGTGCGCGCGTGGCCGAGGCGATGGAGGCGACCCCCGCCCGTCTTGCGGGGATGCGTCAGGTCCATTCGGCGGTGGCAGCGGTGGTCGAGGACGCTGCGGCCCCTGCGCCCGAAGCCGATGCGCTTGTGACCAGAACGCCCGGCTTGGTGCTGTCGGTCCTGACCGCGGATTGCCAGCCGGTGCTGTTTGCCGACCCCGAGGCAGGGGTGATCGGCGCGGCCCATGCAGGCTGGAAGGGCGCGTTGAACGGCGTGCTGGAGGCCACTTTGGACGCGATGGAAGGTCTGGGGGCGGCGCGGGCCAATATCCGTGCGGTGATCGGGCCGTGCATCTCTCAGGCAGCCTATGAGGTGGGCGAGGATTTCATGGAGACCTTCCTGATGGAAGATCCTGCCTATAGCCGTTTTTTTGCCGGTGGCCCCAATGGCCGCCCGATGTTCGATCTGCCGTCTTTCGGGCTGCACCGCTTGCGCGCGGCAGGGGTGGGGCAGGCCGAATGGATTGGCCGCTGCACCTATGCCGAGCCGGAATTCTTCTATTCCTACCGCCGCACCACCCATGCCAAAGAGGCCGATTACGGGCGGCTCATCTCAACCATCCGGTTGTGAGACGCCCGCTCGCTGCTTCGGAAGTGATAAAGCCGCCCCGAAGGGCGGCTTTTGTGTCAGGCTCAGTCTTCCATCGCTTCGAGTTCGTCGATGAAGCCCGCGATCATCGACAGGCCCTTGTCCCAGAAGGCGGGGTCCGAGGCGTCAAGGCCGAAGGGGGCCAGGAGCTCTTTGTGGTGTTTCGAGCCGCCCGCTTTGAGCATGTCGAAATATTTCTCCTGGAAGCCCTCAAGCCCGCCCTCATAGGTGGCGTAAAGCGCATTCACCAGCCCGTCACCGAAGGCATAGGCATAGACGTAGAAGGGCGAATGGACGAAATGCGGGATGTAGGTCCAGAAGGTCTCATAGCCGTCCATGAATTCGAACGCCGGACCAAGGGATTCGCCCTGCACCGACATCCATAGCGCGTTGATCTGATCCGGCGTCAGCTCGCCCTCGCGGCGGGCTGCATGCAGCTTGCACTCGAAGTCATAGAAGGCGATCTGGCGCACGACCGTGTTGATCATATCCTCGACCTTGCCCGCCAGAAGCACCTTGCGCTCGGCAGGGGTTTTGGCCTTTTCCAGCATCTTGCGGAAGGTCAGCATCTCGCCGAAGACCGACGCCGTCTCGGCCAAGGTCAGCGGGGTCGAGGCCAGCATCTCGCCCTGACCTGCGGCCAGACATTGGTGCACGCCATGACCCAGCTCATGCGCCAGCGTCATCACATCACGCGGTTTGCCAAGGTAATTCAGCATCACATAGGGGTGGACCGTGGTCACCGTCGGATGCGCAAAGGCGCCCGGAGCCTTGCCCGGTTTCACCCCCGCATCGATCCAGCCACGGTCGAAGAAGGGCTTGGCGATCTCGGCCATGCGGGGATCGAAGGAGGCATAGGCCTCATCGACAATCGCGCGCGCCTCGGACCATTGCACATCGCGCGGCGCTTCAATCGGCAGCGGCGCATTGCGGTCCCAGACCTGCAGCGTTTCAAGGCCCATCCATTTGGCCTTCAGCTTGTAATAGCGGTGCGAAAGCTTTGGATAGGCCGCCACAACCGCATTGCGCAGCGCCTCGACGACCTCGGGTTCGACATGGTTCGACAGGTGGCGCGCGGCCTGCGCCGAGGGCATCTTGCGCCAGCGGTCCTCGATCTCTTTCTCTTTGGCCAGCGTGTTATGCACACGGGCAAAGAGCTTGATATTGGCACCGAAGACGCGGGCCAACTCGCGGGCGGCGGCCTCGCGGGTGGCGCGGTCGTGATCGGCCAGAAGGGTGGTGGTGGATTCGAGGTTCAGCACCTCGCCATTGACGGTGAACTCCAGCGCGGCGGTGGTTTCGTCAAACAGGCGGTTCCAGGCAGCAGACCCCACAACCGACTGGTCGTGCAGGAATTTTTCCAGCTCATCCGATAGCTGATAGGGCTTCATCGCGCGCATGCGGTCAAAGACCGGCTTGTAACGGGCAGCCGCCGCATCGGCGAATTGCGCCTTATAGGTGTCATCCTCGATGCGGTTGAATTCGAGGCTGAAGAATACCAGAGGCGTCGTGAAAGCGGTAATCTTGTCTTGCGCATCCGACATCATCTTGGCGCGCTCGGGGTCGACGGTGTTCTGGTAATAGCGCAGACCGACGTAGGACATGATGCGGCCCGCCGTGGTCTCGATTTCCTCATAGCGGCGGATGCATTCGGCCATTTCCGCGCCCGAAAGCGTGGCCAGCTTGCCTTCGTAATCGGCGGCAAAGCTTGCACAATCCTTTTCGACCTTGGCCATATCGGCGGCATATTCGGGGCTGTCGGGCGCCGGATAGAGGTCGCTCAGGTCCCATTCGGGCAGGGCGCCGAACTTGCCGGTGCCTGCGGTTGCGTTTGCATCCATGACGGGGGTTTTGAGATGAAGCGTCATCATATCCTCTTTGCCGTATCTCCCAAGAGATAGGATGCATGGCGGGCGAGGGGAAGGGGGCGGCGGTTTTGCAGGGCCGCGCCCTGCCGGTTTTTTGCGGGGTTTGACCAATTTGCCAAGCCCGAGCGATTTTTGTCAGGGAATTCTTGCCATTCGGCAAAACCGGACAAATTATTATCGTCATAATGATCAAAAAAAGCGTCCGGTCATCGGGCGGGCTCGGGGAGAAGAAGATGCGGGTTCAGCAAAGGATGCGCCCATTTGTAGGGATATTTTGCCTAAAAAATAATCCTGCGACTAAATTTCATACGTTTTTTGCGGGTTCGATACCATGCAGGGCGCGGGTCAGCTTCCGTTCGCGAAATGCCTTGCCTAGGCTTTCCTTAAGTGGCGAAGGAGTCGAGGCACAATGACCCAGCATTTCAACGAGATGTATGATGGTGGCCGGGTGCGGGAGCCCTATGCGCGGCTGGAGGGCTGGACCAATGCCATGCCCGCCGAATTGCGCCAGATGAAACAGGCAGAGGCCGAGCAGCTGTTCCGTCGTATCGGCATTACCTTTGCCGTTTATGGCGAAGGGGGGGACCCTGACAGGCTGATCCCCTTTGACATGTTCCCCCGCGTGTTCACCCAGAAGGAATGGCGCAAGCTGGAAGCGGGGATCAAGCAGCGGGCGCGGGCGCTGAATGCCTTCCTAAAGGATGTCTATACCAAGGCGGAGATCGTGCAGGCCGGCAAGATCCCTGCAAAGCTGGTCTACCAGAACGAGGCGTTCGAGCGGGCTGTAATGGGGTTTGTGCCTGCGATGGGCATCTACAGCCATATCGTGGGCATCGATCTGGTGCGCACGGGGCCGGAGGATTTCTTCGTGCTGGAGGATAACTGCCGCACGCCCTCCGGTGTCAGCTATATGCTGGAGAACCGCGAGATCATGATGCGGATGTTCCCCAAGCTGTTCCATGAAAACCGGATCGAGCCGGTGGATGGCTATGCCGAGGCGCTACGCCGGACGCTGGCCTCGGTCGCGCCAGCCAAATGCGACAAGGACCCGACGATTGCGATCCTGACGCCGGGCCATTTCAACTCGGCCTATTATGAACATAGCTTCCTTGCCGATCTGATGGGGGTCGAACTGGTGGAAGGGCCGGATCTCTTCTGCGAGGGCGGCTTTGTCTGGATGCGCACGACGGAAGGCCCGAAGAAGGTCGATGTGATCTACCGCCGGATCGATGACGCCTTCCTCGACCCGCTGTGTTTCCGCCCCGATTCCATGCTGGGCGTGCCGGGGCTGATGGATTGCTACCGCTCGGGCGGGGTCAGTATCTGTTCTGCGCCCGGTGCGGGTGTGGCCGATGACAAGGCCGTCTATACCTTTGTCCCCGAGATGATCCGCTTCTATCTGGGCGAAGAGCCGATCTTGCAGAACGTGCCTACTTGGCAATGCGCCAAGCCCGATGATCTGAAATATGTGCTGGCGAACCTGCCGGAGCTGGTGGTGAAGGAAGTGCATGGCTCGGGGGGCTATGGCATGCTGGTCGGCCCCAAATCGACCAAAGAGCAGATCGAGGCCTTCCGCCGCAAGATCGAGGATGATCCCGATAATTACATCGCCCAGCCGACGCTGGCGCTGTCGACCACGCCGACCTTCGTCAACGAGGGGGTGGCCCCGCGCCATGTGGATCTGCGGCCCTATTGTCTGGTGGGCGAGAAAATCGAACTTGTGCCCGGCGGTCTGACGCGGGTTGCGTTGACCGAAGGATCCCTGGTGGTGAATTCCTCGCAGGGCGGGGGCGTTAAAGATACTTGGGTTCTGGCGGAATGAGGGGGGAAAGGCCATGCCGAGAGACAGCTATACTGGAAATGCCACCCGTTTCGAGAGGAGAGGTGGCATGCTAAGTCGTACCGCTGAAAACCTGTTCTGGATCGCGCGCTATATCGAACGCGCCGAGACTATGGCGCGGCTGCTTGAGGTCGGCGCGCGCATCACCATGATTCCGCAGGCGCATGGGGATGGCTATCGCAGCGAATGGGAAAGCCTGTTGCAGGCGTCGGGCACGGCCAAGGGCTTCGATGCCAAATATGGCGACCCCGTGCAGCGCAATATCGAAAGCTATCTGTTCTTTGACCGCGACAACCCGTCTTCGGTGATTTCCTGCATCGAGCGGGCGCGGGAAAACGCGCGTATCGTCAGAACCGCGATCTCCGGCCAGCTCTGGGATGTGCTGAACATGGCCTTTCAGGAGCTGCGCCAGCTTGAACGCCGTCCGCGTTCCGAACTGGAGCTGACCGATCTGACCGAATGGGTCTCGCGGCAGGCGACGATGGTGCGTGGCGCCATAGATTCCACGCTTTTGCATAATGACGGCTATCATTTCCTCAATATCGGCTTCGCGCTGGAACGGGCCGATAATACGGCGCGGCTGCTGGATGTGAAATATTATGTGCTGCTGCCCTCGCTGGATTTTGTGGGGTCCGAGCTGGACAGCTATCAGTGGCATACGCTGCTGCGCACGCTGCAATCGCATCGGGCCTTCCACTTTGCCTATGGGGGCGAGCTTTCGGCCCGTAAAATCGCGCATTTCCTGATTCTCAATCCGCAAAGCCCGCGGTCGTTGATCACGGCGACCGAGAAAGTCACCTATCATCTGGAATGCCTTGCCCGCGATTACCGCAAATCCGGCCTGCCGCAGATGCGGGCGCGCGCGCTTCTGGGCGAGTTGCAGAAGGCCACCGTCGAGGAGGTGTTCGACGAGGGGCTGCATGAATTTCTGACGCGGTTCATCGGGGAGGTCTCGGGCCTGACCTCGACCGTGTTCGAAACCTATCTTTCGGGCGAGGCGCGATGATACTGACGGTCGAACATGTGACGGTATACGACTATGACGCGCCGATGCGCAGCTCGGTGCAATCGCTCAGGCTTTTTGCCTCGCGCCATGACGGGCAGCGGGTGATTGACTGGGATGTCTCGGTGCAGGGCGGCATATTGGGCGGTGCGTTCCGCGACGGCGCGGGCGACCGCATCGAGGGCTGGTCGGTGCGCGGGCCGATGGAACAGCTGCGCATTTCGGTGCGCGGGCGGGTCGAAACGAATGATACCGCCGGTATCCTGCGCGGCCATCGCGAAACGATCAACCCTCTGGCCTATCTGCGCGAGACCACGCTGACCCATGATGATGGCACCTTGTCGAGCCTCGCCCTGCGCGGTGTGAAAGGGGAGGAAGATCCGTTGGAGCAGGCGCATCGGCTCTGTGTGCTGACCGCCGAGGAGGTGGAATATCAGGCCGGAGCAACCGAGACCCGCACCACCGCAGCCGAGGCGCTGGCCCATAAGAAGGGCGTCTGTCAGGATCAGGCCCATGTGCTGATCACTATGGCACGTTCGATGGGGATTCCCGCCCGCTATGTCACCGGCTATCTTTTTGGCGAGGGAGACACCGCGCGCGAGGAAGCCAGCCACGCCTGGGCCGAGCTTCATGTGCGCAATTACGGTTGGGTCGGGTTCGATCCGGCAAACCGGTGCTGTCCCGATGCGCGCTATATCCGTATCGGGTCGGGCCTTGATGCGCAGGATGCCGCGCCCATTCGCGGCATTGCACAGGGGCTTGGCGAAGAGCGCATGAATGTTTCCGTTGCTCTGGAAAGCGTGCAGCAATAAATCGGCGCTGTAATGAGTGCTGACGAATCGCCCGGGGATCATCATGACCTATTGTGTCGGACTGCTGCTGGATGCCGGAATGGTGCTATTGTCCGATACGCGGACCAATGCCGGACTGGATAATATCTCGACCTACAAGAAGATGTTCACCTTCGAACGTCCGGGGGAGCGGGTGATCACCGTGATGACGGCGGGGTCGCTGTCGGTCACGCAGACCACCATCGCGCAGTTGCGCGAGGCGATCGATGATCCCGAAGCGACAGCGGACCAGTCGATCATGCTGGCTCCCACGATGCTGAAAGTGGCCGAGATCATCGGTGCGACGCTGGCGCGGGTGCGCAGTTCGATCAATGCCAAAATGGAGATGTCGCAAGTCTCGACCTCGGCCTCGATGATTGTGGCGGGGCAGCGTCAGGATGGTGCGATGCGGATGTTCCTTGTCTATCCCGAAGGCAATTTCATCGAGGCCACCGAAGACACGCCCTTCCTACAGATCGGCGAGCATAAATATGGCAAGCCGATCCTTGACCGCGTCGTGCGCATGTCGACCTCGCTTGACGATGCCAAAAAGGCCGTGCTGCTGTCGATGGATTCCACCCTGCGGTCCAATCTGTCTGTGGGGATGCCGCTGGATCTGGCTGTTATCCGCAAAGGTGCGCTATGTCTGGGCGAGACCACGCGGATCGAGGCGCAGGACCCGCAATTCATGGCGATGTCGCAGGCATGGTCGGATGTGCTGCGCGACGGGTTCTCCGAGATCCAGATCTGAGGGTCAGAGCGCCTTTTCGAAAGCGGCGACGCACCCGTCAAAAAACTGTTTGCGTCGTGCGGCGCTGTCCATCATGACCTCGTGCTCTGCCCCGTCGATCCAGTCCAGAACGCCGCGGCGCCAGCCGCGCATGCGGTAATCGACCGCCGCGACATCGATGATGCGCTCGTCCGTGCCCACCGAGCAGTAGCAATGCATATCGGGGGCAGGGCGCATCGCCAGACGGTCGCATTCCAGTACGCTCTCGGCGGCCCAGCCCAATGTCGGCCCGCCAAGAGCCAGCTTGGGCACGCGGGTGACGTGATCGACAAGAAACGCCCACATCTCGCGGTCTTTGGTCAGCAGGTTATCCTCGAAACGGGTCTTGAGCACATAGCATTCCGGCCCCATGCCGGGCGGGAAAAGGCCGGTAAGGCGCATCTGCCGGATCAGCTTGGCAAGCGGTTTGCGGATTAGATGCAGGGGCGGGGGCAGTTTGAGGCCGAACATCGGGGCGGAAAAGGCACAGGCCGCAAAAGGGCTGCCATCCATGATCCGGCGCAGCGCGATGGCACCGCCCATCGAATGGCCGACCACAAACCAGGGGCGCGGCAAGCCGAGCAGGGCTGCGTTCTCGATCACTTCGTCAAGGTCGCTCTGGAAGGCGTCGAAATGGCTGACATGCCCTTTCATCCGGTCTTCCAACGCACGGTCGGCCAGCCCCTGCCCACGCCAGTCTATTGCCAGCGTGGCAAAGCCGCGGGCGGCAAAATCGGCGGCGGCAGGGCCGTATTTCTCGATATATTCGGTGCGGCCCGGCAGAAGGAATACGGTGCCACGGGCGCTGGGCGGTGCGGGCCAGATACCCATGCGGATGCGCACCCCGTCTGCCGTGCGCAGCCAGAACGCCTGACCGCCATCGGGTCCGCGCGCCATGTCGGCATAAAAGGGGGCGGGGGTCATTTGGCCAGCGCCTGCCCCAACTGCATGGCCAGCCCCATCGGGCCGTCCAGTTTCAGCTTGCCGGTCATATAGGCGCTCATCGGATTGACGGTGCCCCCCAGCATGCCCTCGAAGGTCTCGCGCGAGGCACTGAGCGTGACATCGGCGGGGGTTTCGGCGTCGCCTGCGCGCACGCCTTGCGGGTCCGCGATGATGGCGCCTTCATCATGGATCACGAATTTCGCGACCTGCGGAAACCCTTCGGGCAGGCGTTTTTCGAGGGCTTCGACGGCGGCGGCGATAACTTTGCTCATGGGGTGCTCCGAAAAGTGATATCAGGGGGCTCGATTTCGAACTCGTTTCAGGTACTCTTTCACCATGAGCACGATCCAATGGACAGACAAATTTTTCGTTTCTTTTCGGCGGCTATGTGCCGTTTGTCTGTGTATGAGCCTGTGTTTAGCAAAGGCATGGGCGGAGTCTGCGGCCACGCATGCCGATTCGGGGGTGGATAGTGCCTTCAGCGAGCTGGCCGATCCCGACAATGCGGCATGGGCGCGGGCGCAATCGGATATCGAAAGGGCATGGTCGCGTTCGGGGTCTGCAGCGATGGATCTTTTGCTCAAGCGTGGGGAGGATGCGCTGGATGCAGGCGATAGCGAGGCCGCCATCGAGCATCTGACGGCGCTTGTCGATCATGATCCCGACTTTGCGGCGGGGTGGAATGCGCGGGCGCAGGCCTATTATTCGGCAGGGCTTTATGGCCCCGCGATTGCGGATCTGGCGCAGACCCTGCGTCTGGAGCCGCGCCATTGGGTGGCGTTGGCAGGCATCGGAACGATCCTCGAGGAAACCGGAGACAATAAGCGCGCGCTGAAAGCCTATCAGGCGTCTTTCGGCTTGAATCCGCATCAGGAGGATGTGAAAGACGCGATTGACCGGCTTGAAAAGGAGCTTGGTGGCAAGGCGCTCTAGCCTGCCACGGGCACGAAAGGAACCATGTCTGGACGAGTGACAGCGGTCCTTGGGCCGACCAATACCGGCAAAACGCATTACGCCATCGAACGGATGCTGGGGCATCGGACGGGCATGATCGGCCTGCCGCTGCGTCTTCTGGCGCGCGAGGTCTATGACCGGATCGTGGCGATGCGCGGGCCGTCGGTGGTGGCTTTGGTGACGGGGGAGGAACGCATCGTCCCCGAGCGCACGCAATATTGGGTCTGCACCACCGAGGCGATGCCCGATAATATGGGCGTGGATTTTCTGGCCCTGGACGAGATCCAGCTTTGTGGCGACCCCGAGCGCGGCCATGTCTTTACCGACCGTCTGCTGAATGCGCGCGGTCTGCACGAGACGCTGCTTCTGGGCTCCGAGACCATGAAGGGCGCCATTGCTGCGCTGGTGGATCGGGTGCAATTCACCCGCCGCGAGAGGTTTTCCAACCTGAGTTATTCGGGGTCAAAAAAGACCTCGAGGATGCCGCCGCGTTCGGCCATCGTCGGATTCTCGGTGGATAACGTCTATGCCATCGCTGAACTTCTGCGCCGTCAGAAGGGGGGCTGTGCCGTGGTGATGGGGGCGCTCAGCCCACGGACCCGTAACGCGCAGGTTGCCATGTATCAAAATGGCGATGTCGATTATCTGGTGGCGACCGATGCGATCGGCATGGGGTTGAACCTTGATATCGACCATGTGGCCTTTTCCTCGACGGTGAAATTCGATGGCCGCCGGATGCGGTCGCTGTTTCCCTATGAGATCGGCCAGATCGCAGGAAGGGCAGGGCGCTACAAGACCGATGGCACCTTTGGCGTGACCGGCGAGGCGCGGCCCTTTGAGGAGGGCGTTGTCGAGGCGGTGGAAAACCACCGTTTCGCGCCGCTGGACCGTTTGCAATGGCGTAACTCCAAGCTGGAGTTCGGCACGACCGAGCGGCTGATCGCCTCGCTGGAACAGCAGCCCCAGCACGAGCGTCTGACGCGGGGCCGCGAGGCCGATGACCTGCGTGCGCTGAAGGCGCTGACCGCGATGCCCGAGGTGATCGACCGCCTTTCCAGCCCAAAAGATGTGCGGCTGTTGTGGGATGTGTGCCGCATTCCGGATTTCCGCTCGATTTCTGAAATGGAACATGCCACCCTGCTGGCGCGGATTTTCGAGTTCTTGCAGACCGGAAAAGGTGTGCCTAGCGATTGGCTGGCGCGTCAGGTCGAGAGGATTGATCGGGTGCATGGCGATATTGATGCCATTTCGCGCCGATTGGCGTTTATCCGCACATGGACCTATGTCGCTCAGCGCAAAGGCTGGGTAGAAGACGAAATGCATTGGCGTGAGGAGACTCGCGCTGTAGAAGACAGATTGTCAGATGCGTTGCATAGCGCGCTGACCCAACGATTTGTGGACCGGCGCACGAGTGTGTTGTTGCGGCGGCTCAAGCAGAAGGAGACCCTCGTGGCCGAGGTGAACGACAAGGGTGAAGTGACGGTTGAAGGCGAATTCGCTGGCCGTCTGGATGGATTCCGCTTCCAGCAGGACGGTACGTCCAGCCCCGACGAGGCGAAAATGCTGGCCCGTGCGGCCTATGAGGCGCTCAAGCCCGAATTCAGCCTGCGGGCGGATCGGTTCTATAATGCCCCCGACACAGAGATGGACTTCACCGAACAGGGTGGTCTGATGTGGGGCACGACGGCTGTCGGCAAGCTGGTGAAGGGCGATGATCCGCTCAAACCCTCCGTGCAGGCTTTCGTCGATGACGAGGCGGGCGCGGATGTGGCCGAGAAGGTCACGCGCCGCTTGCAGCATTTCATCGACCGTAAGGTTGCAGCCCTCTTCGAGCCGCTTCTGGCGATGTCGCGCGATGAGGGCGTGACGGGGCTGGCACGCGGTTTTGCCTTCCGTCTGGTGGAAGGCATGGGCATCGTCCCGCGCGAGGATGTGGCCAATGAGGTCAAGGATCTGGATCAGGAATCGCGCGGCCTTCTGCGCAAGCATGGTGTGCGCTTCGGCCAATATACCATCTTCCAGACCCAACTGCTGAAGCCCGCGCCGACCCGTCTGCGTCTGGTTCTGGCCTCGCTTTACGACGGTCTCGATGACTTCCCCGAAAGCCCGCCGCCGGGTCTGGTGACCATCCCGAACGTCGAAACGGTCGACCGTACCGCCTATATCCGCGCGGGCTATCGCCCCGCAGGCAGCCGCGCGATCCGCATCGACATGCTGGAACGTCTGGCCGATCTACTGCGCAGCCAGGACAGCCGTGGGGGCTTTGAAGCCAACCCCGATATGCTGTCGATCACCGGCATGACGCTCGAGCAATTCGCCGATCTGATGCAGGGTCTGGGCTATGAGGCCGAGAAGGGCGAGCGCGAGAAAGCCAAGCCTGTCGCGGTCCCCGCGCCGAAGGCTGAAGGCGAAGCCTCGAACCCGATCCCCGAAGAGCAGAGCGTTGTGGCCGAAGAGGCCGAGGCAGCCGCTGCCGAAGGCCCCGAGATGGAGGTCTTCTACACCTTCAAATGGGTGCCGCGTGCGCGCAACCGTGGTCCGCGTCGCGAGGCGGGCGAAGGTCAGGGCCGTGGCAATCAGGGTGGAAAGCGCCGTCCCGAGGGCAATCGCCGCAATGACGGCGAACAGCGTCGCGGTGGCAAGCCGGGCAATAAGGGCAAAGGCGGCCCCAAGGGTGGCCAGAAATTCGAGGCGCGTCCGCCGAAGAAAGAAAAGCCCATGGATCCCGATAGCCCCTTCGCGATCCTCGCCCAGCTCAAGGACAAGAAATAGGTCCGATGGCCGGGGGTCCGCAGATCCGCATCGACAAATGGCTGTGGCAGGCACGGTTTGTAAAAACCCGCACGCTTGCCGTCAGTCTTGTGTCGGGTGGAAAGCTGCGGATCAATGGCCAGAAAATCACCAAGCCCGGGCGGTCCATCGGCCCGGGCGATATTCTGACCCTTTCCATGCAGGGCGGGGTGAAGGTGCTGGAAGTGCTTGCCTGCGGCGAGCGGCGCGGACCGGCACCGGAGGCGCGTCTTTTGTATCGCGACCTTGACGAAACAGGCGTTTCGCCCGACCCCGATGATGTAGAACAGCCCGTCTGATCCGTGTCGCTTTTGCGCAAGGCCCGTCTTATGCTGCGCGGCTGTCTTGCATCACGGGCGTCTTGAGGCTACGAAGCCTCAACATCCAATTATGACCGGATTCGTGCCATGACCTATGTCGTTACCGACAACTGCATCAACTGCAAATACACGGATTGCGTCGAGGTGTGCCCGGTGGATTGTTTCTACGAGGGCGAGAACACGCTGGTGATCCACCCCGACGAATGCATCGACTGCGGCGTTTGCGAGCCTGAATGCCCCGCAGATGCGATTCGCCCCGATACGGAACCGGGGATGGAAGACTGGGTCGAGATGAACCGTAAGTATTCGGAACTCTGGCCGGTTCTGACGCAGAAAAAAGATCCGATGCCCGATCACGAGAAATATGACGGTGAAACCGGCAAGCTGGAGAAATATTTCAGCGAAGCGCCGGGTGAGGGCGATCAATAACTCTTTAGAGTTGTTCAGGAATTCCTGAAAATGCCAAAGATGCCTTGTCGCGTCTTTGGCATTTTTCTGTTGGCGGGGCTGTTGCAGAGTGCCGGTTAACTAAAGGTTTTATTAATCTTGAGCTGTGCGGCTGTGACGCCGTGCTTTCCTGAGGCCCAATTTTATGGTATGGTCTTGGCACAATAGATCCGGACCTACCTGCTACGGACTGCTCACCGTATCAGTGATCTCACAGACCTACGGCACCTCAACGGCGCTTCGGCAGCCGAGGGTGTCTTTTGCTCTGTTTGTAAGGGCCAAACGGATTGGCTGCAAGGAAGCGACTGAATGACCAAGACCAAAAAATCGGAATTCCGCCCTGACGATTACGTTGTGTATCCCGCTCATGGTGTCGGCAAGATCATGTCGATTGAGGAACAAGAGATTGCCGGCCTGAAGCTTGAACTTTTTGTCATCTCCTTCGAAAAAGACAAGATGACCCTTCGCGTTCCCACCGCAAAAGCGACCGAAGCAGGTCTGCGCGGTCTGGCATCTGCAGATGAGGTGGCGCGTGCGCTCAACACTCTCAAGGGCAAGGCCAAGGTGAAACGTGCCATGTGGTCGCGTCGGGCGCAGGAATACGAACAGAAGATCAACTCGGGTGATCTGCTGTCCATCGCCGAAGTCGTGCGCGACCTGCACCGTGCCGATGACCAGCGCGAGCAATCCTATTCCGAGCGTCAGCTTTACGAAGCGGCTCTCGAGCGCCTGACCCGCGAAATCGCAGCCGTTTCGGGCACCGACGAGGCCGGTGCCGCGAAGAAAGTCGACGAGGTGCTCGACAGCCGCGCTGCGGCCTGATCGGGCGACCGGTCATGAGAACAGGGCGGGTCCTTCGGGGCCCGCTTTTATTTTTGGGTAGGCCGGTTTTCGGGCTCCGGCTGTTTTGGCGGCCCCATGCGATGACGCATCCTCGGGCAAAACCTCATGGCCGCATGTCTCCCGCTTTGTGCAAGGCGCGTGCCTAAGAGGCGCGGCGAACAGGCACAGCCGATACGCGGGCCGCGCTATGATTGATCCAGTTCGCCGACACTTGCCGGACGGTCGGTATCGACCTGCGGCGGGGGGGCGGTATCGCCCCGCATGGCAAAGCGCTGCGCGATCGCGGCCTGCAGACCCGCATTCAGCTCTTTGGTGCGCGCGATATATTCAAGGTTCTGCTCGATCGGCACACCGGGTTTCCAGACCTCGGCCAGCTCGCGGACCATCGCGCGATCCATCTTGAAGAAGATCCGTTCCAGCTCGGCCGCCTCATATTCGGACAGTCCCACATTTTCCAGCACGTAGCGGCCCACCCGCAGCGAGCTGTCATACATCTCGCGGACGATGTCATTGGCACCGGCCTTGTAAAGTTCGTAGACATGGACACGGTCGCGGGCACGGGCGACGATATGCAGATCTGGCCGCAGCTTGCGCGCATAGGTCACCAGACGGGTCACGGCATCCTTGTCATCAAGGGCGGCCACCAGCACCTGCGCTTTCATGATCCCTGCGGCAGCCAGAAGCTCGGGGCGGGTCGGGTCGCCGAAATAGCCTTTGTAGCCGAAAGCGCGCATCAGCTGGATCATCTTCAGGTCATTATCCAGCATGGTGGTCCGGAAGCCCGACATGGTGACAAGCTGGTTCACCACCTGACCAAACCGCCCGATCCCCGCAATGATGATGGGCTGCTGCTCGTCGATCTCGTCGGGCTTCGGGGTCTCTTCGCGCTGGCGCGAGGCAAGGACGCCCTGCAGGATGAACAGTAGCGGCGTGATCAGCATCGACAGCGCGATGACCAGCAGCACTTTTTCGGCCAGCGCCGTGGGGAAAATCCGCTGTCCGACAGCGAAAGACACCAGCACAAAGCCGAATTCCCCCGCTTGCGCCAGACCCAGCGTGAAAAGCGAGTGGTCGCGCCCCTGCATTTTGAACAGGTGGGCCAGCCCGTAAAGCACTGCGATCTTGATGGCGACAATGCCGACCACCATGCCGGTAATCTGTAGCGGGGCGCTGAGGAAGACGGCAAAGTTGATTCCGGCCCCGACAGTGATGAAGAACAGCCCCATCAGCAAGCCCTTGAACGGCTCGATCGAGGCTTCCAGCTCGTGGCGGAATTCGCTATCGGCCAGAACCACCCCCGCAAGGAAGGTCCCCAAAGCGGGGGAAAGCCCCACCATATTCATCAGCGTTGCGATGCCGACCACGATCAGAAGCGCAGTGGCCGTGTTCATTTCCGGCAGGCGGGTGCTTTGCACAAAGCGGAAAATCGGGCGGACAAGATAATGCCCCGCCAGCACGACAAAACCCACGGCAGCCAGCGTCAACAGCGTCACACCCCAGCCGGGTAGGGTGGCGATGAAGGTGGAGACGGGGTTATGGGCTTGCGCCTCGGCCTTGGCAAGCGCCCGTGCACCCGGTTGTGCCAGCAGGGGCAGGATGGCCAGCATCGGGATGACCGCGATATCCTGCGTCAACAGCACCGCAAATGTCGATCGTCCGCCCTGCGTCTGCATCAGCTTGCGCTCGTTCAGGGTTTGCAAGACGATCGCCGTCGAACTGAGCGAGAAAATCATCCCCAGCGCGAGCGCAATCGAGAGCGGCTGTCCCAAGATCATCGCGAACAGCGTGACCACGACAAGCGTGATCACCACCTGTAAACCGCCAAGGCCGACCAGCTTGTCCCGCATGGCCCAAAGAGCGCGCGGTTCCAGTTCCAGTCCGATCAGGAACAGCATCATCACCACACCGAATTCGGCGAAGTGCTGCAGGTCATCCATTTCCGAGCCGGTGAGCCCGAGAACGGGGCCGATCATCAGCCCCGCGATCAGATAGCCAAGCACCGATCCAAGCTTGGCACGGGTGGCCAGCGGCACGGCGATGATCATTGCCAGCAAATAGAGCGTTGCCTGAAGCAGAAAAGCTTCCATAGTCCGATCACGTCTTTCAATTCAGGGTGCCACGCACCGCCCGTCACCGTGCGGCGCGCAAGTCCCGCAGGGTTTTCGCAAGGCTAGTCCAGATAGCGGTCCGGAAAAACTGGATTTTCCGTGTAATGCGTCGCAATACCTGCTCACGCCCAAGCGATGGGCAAGGATCAGCCGTCGATCAGGTTGATCCGGTACGCTTTCGAGCCTTTCTGGTAGGTCAGCGACTTGTCATTAATGGCTGTGACCTGACCGCCATCGAAGCGATCCCCGATCTGCACTTTCACAAACCGCCCGTTGGGCATCCGCAACAGGGCACGGCGGTTGCTCTGGCTGCCATAGACGCCGATCAGGTTCACCTGATTGAGACGAATCGCATTATCATCCGTTGCCGCTTTGGCGACAGAGGCGGCCGTGGGCATGTTGGGCGCGGCTTTCGCCTCGGGCTCGTCATCCGCTTCAGGCGCAGTCGGGGCCGAGCGCGCGGTCTGCACGGGGGCGGGTTTAGGGGCGGCCTTGGGAGCTGCGGGCGCTTTCGGCGCAGGGGCGGCTTCGGCAGGCCGGTTGGCCATAGCGGCGGCCAAAGCGGATTGCACAGCATTCGAGAAATTCTGCGGGCGTCCCATCGGTCGGCGCGAGACGGTGACCGCCTGATCGGTGGCCGATGCCATCGCAGCTTGCGCGTCCTGCGCGGCTTTTTCTTCGGCGGCGCGACGGTCGGCCTCGGCCTTGGCGGCATCGGCCACAGCCGCAGGGCGCGCCCTGAGCGGCGAGGCGCTGGACAGGCGCGGATCATTGACCACTGCGCGCGCCTGTTCGACAGGGGCCTCTTCGGCAGCTTTGGCGTCTTGCGAGGCCTCGGCCTCAGGCTTTGTCTGCTCCTTTACCTGCTCGGGCTTGGCAAGCGGTTTCGCATCGGGGGTCGTGGGGGGCGTGGGGGCGGTCTTGGTGTCCGCAACCGGCGCCGCGGTGGCTTCGGGCGCAGCAGCGGGAGCCGGTTTGTCCTGCGCCGCTTGCGCGGCTTTCTCGACCGCAGCGGGACGGGCTTTCGGTGTTTTGCCTTTGAGAGCCGGTGCCTGATAGGGCATCGGTTTGCCGGTCGCCTCGCTATAGGCGAATTTGACATCCTCCGGACGGGCGCGCGGCAGGCGGTCCGGCTTGCCGGCCACCAGCATGAATTTTCCGGGCATCAGCACCCCTTCGGGGGTCGGCGTGACCGTGCCATCTGCCTGCACGCGGGCAAGCTGGTTATAGGGCGGCGGCGCAGCGGGGGCTGTTGGCTCGGGGTCGCGTTTGGGCGGCGTGCTGAGCGTGTCGACATGCCCCGTCATGGCCTGAGCGGCAGCCTCTTGCCCCGTGCCGGTCGGGGCCGTTTGGGGCTGTACCGCCGGAACGCCTTGCGCCGGCGTGTTTTCGGCTGTGGAGGTTTGTTCCGAGCCGGCTTGCGCAAGCGCCGTCGGTGATAGCGCCTGCTGTTCGGTGGCGCTGACATCGGTCTGCGCGGGGTCGGTCGTGTCTTCTCCGCCCATCAGCATGGCGATAATGGCCAGAACAAGGATCAACGCACCCGTCAGGATAAGGCCCAGATAGCGGGGCTTGCCGCCGATGGTGTCACCCAGATCGCGCGTCGGCGCGTCGGTTTCGTCCTCGGCGGAGGGGGGCGTGGTGCCGACACGCGCGGTGATCGAGATCCTGTCGCGCCCGTCGCGTGCCCCCGAGAGGGGCGGGGAATCCTCGGCCAGAGGTCGGCGCGACACTGCGGGCGTGTCGAACGCCGGATCGGCCACGGGCTTGCGCAGCGCGCCCTCTTTGCGGGCCGGTTTGTCCTTGCGCCCTGCGGCGCGGCTGTCGCGATGCTCTGACTGCGCCACAAGATCGGCTGCACTATGGCGGGGCTCTGCCGTTTCGCGTTCGGCATAAAGGGCGGGTCCGGCGGCCTGTCCCGAGACCGGCATATCACGGCGCGCCCCTGAGAGCTTGCGGGTCGGGCCTGCACCTGCCGCCGTGCCTTCGGACATATGCGCGGAAAGTGGGGCTTCGCTGCCCGGCAGCTCTTCCGGACGATCCACACCGAATTCCGCCCGCAGGCGGTCAAGGTCGCTTTCCGGAATCGAGATGCGGTCCGAGCCGTTATGATGCCACTGGTTTTGCGGTGCGGCGGGTGCGGACATCGAGGGCGTCTGCGCGAAACCGTCCTCGTCCTCGTCCTCGGCATAGGGGCCGGATTCGGTGCCGAAATCGCTATCGTCCCACTGACGGTCCTGCCAAGGCTCGTCTACCGGCTCCTGACCATATTCGGCCAGCTCCTCTGCCAGCGACGGTGGAGGAGGGCTGTCTTCGGGGGCGTCTTGCCATTGCGGCGCGGCGGGCGTGGTGAATTCGGATGGGGCAGGGCTCTCCGGTTCGGCTGGAGGAACCGGCAGCTCGGGCTGTGGTGGCGCGGGCTGTGGCAGCTCCTGTGGCGGATAGTCCGGTGCGGGCAGGTCCTCTGCCGGAGGAAGCTCGGGCGCGGGCAGGTCCGGCTCTGGCAGATCTGGCGTGGGCAGCTCCGGCGCGGGCAACTCCGGCTCTGGCGGTTGCGGCTCTGGGTCTTGTGCGGGGGGGATATCCGCAGGGGTATAGGCCGCTTCTTCGGCTTCGCGGGCCGCCTGTTCGGCCATAAGCTGGTCATTCTGTGCCGCGCGCGCGGCTGCGGCGGCAAAGGCGGCCGCCCCGTCTTCGGGGGTGCAGATGACCATCGCATCGGTATCGGGCTGCACATGTTCGCCCTGTGCCAGATAGTCCGGTGCGAATGTTGTCATGCCGAACCACGGCTCGCCAACAAATTCCTCGCCCTTGGGGATCGCGACGAAAGACACGGGGCGCATCCCGTGGGTTTCGGCAAAATCCTCCGCCTCGCGCAGCGTGTCGCGGGCGATCACGGCCACATGCACGGTCTTTCCGGGGCCGGACCAGTCAAATACCAGATCGCTGACCGGATAAGGCGTCATGTCGATCAGCGCGGCTTCGATCTGGCGGCGGCGCTCGGCAATGGTGGGGCCGGGCGCATGCACCGCCGTATAGAGGATCTGCGTCGCGGGAATCGCAAGCTTGGTGGTGAAGCCCTGGCCGCCCAGCTGGACCGCTTTGGCGCGCAGCTTCGACATCTCGCTTTCCAGCGTTTCGGCGTCACCAATCGATACCTGACCATGCTCTGACCAGCCATATTGATGGCGTTCAAGGAGACTGACATTCTCTGCCGAGAAATTCAGGGCGAATTGAGGTTTCATGGTCTAGCTCGGTGCGTCTCATCGGTGCCTGTAAGCACCGTTTTGGTGTTTTGTTACTGGTAGCCGAGAACGGCCTTCAAGAAAAGCGGCGAACCACTGACAACGAAGAAATTGATCGCCATATCGGCGAGGCGCTGCCGGTTGGAGCAGCCAAGTCTGGCAGGGCGCGCGGCACTTTTCCCGCTAGGATTTAGCGCAGCCACAGGCCCTCGCGCTTGATCGCGTTACGGATCACTTTTTCGCGGCGGGGCAGGTCGTTCTGGTCGAAGAGCGCGCGGATCTTCTTGCCCTTGCCTTGCAGCACGAGCTTCTTGATCGGTTCATAGGCTTTCAGGATTTTTTTCACCTTGTTCGGTGTGCAGACCTCTTCGACCATCGCGATCGCGGCATCGCTTTCGCGGGCATAGAGCAGAGGCAGCGTGCGGTAATGGCAGGATGTCAGGCTGTCGAGGCCCGCCAGTTCCGGTCCGGGGCGGCCACCTCCCAAGGAGGCGATCACAAGCGGCAGGGCAATCTGGTCCAGCCACGGGTCAAGCGACTGGCAGGCCAGCTCGTCAGGGGTATTGTCGCGGATCGACAGGGCATAGCGCAGAAAGCGCGTGCCGAATTCCTGCGCATCCGCCCCCAGAAACCAGCCCGCATTGAAATAGAGGAACCGCTCCCAGTATTCTTCCGGCTGTCCGAGGTCGAGTGTCGGCTCGAAGGGGATCTCGAAGCGGTCATAGAGGCACTTCCAGATGTCATGATAGCCCGGCCCGTAAAGCGGAGGCTCGGGCCATGTGCCTTCGCGGCGCATGGAGGCCGTGGGATAGTCGAAATCGATCGCCAGATCGCTGAGCGGCCCCGTAAAGACGGTATCGGTGTCGAAAAAAAGGAAGGGCTCTGGGGGGAGTGCCAGCAGGGCCTCGATCTTGTTGCCATAGGGGTAGCTCTCGCCGAAATGCCGGTTCTCGAAGCTGATGATCTCGGCGCCTTCGGCCTCCAGCAGGGCGCGGGTTTCGGCAGAGATGGCCGTTGGCTGCGACCAGCGCGCGCCTGTCGGCTCGGCCACGATGAGCCGCCCCTTGAAATCGGGATTGCAGGCCCGGAACGAGCGCACGAAAATCACGGCCTCATGTTCCAGCCGCCCCTGCTGCGCGACGCAGAATACGATGAAGTCTTTCTGGGTCTTTGGCATCGACATGCAAAGGCGCTCCGGAATTATGGAATATTTATAATACGAGTCAGACTAGCACGGATAATGCCAGAATGTCTTTCGAATATTTCGCGGATTTTCAGGAGCTTACAGCGTCTCACCAAACCCTTAGAGGGTAGTGGTGGGTGACCCTGGAATCGAACCAGGCATGGGTCTCCCCGGCGGAGTTACAGTCCGCTGCCGCACCTTGCAGCACGTCACCCGACGCTGTGAGGGGGCTTTTACGGACAGTGATCGGGAGCGTCAAGCGCCTTTTTTCATTTTTCTTGCAACTCTTTCTCGGGCTTGCCAATCGTCGCGCAAATGCGCAGGAAGAAGATCAAGTATATAAGGGGAATCCGATGAAAAAGCCGGCTTGGGTTATCGATAAAGAACGCTCCAAACGCGCAGCGGCAGCCGAAACCGTCTGGTTGTTCGGCCTGCATGCGGTGCGGGATGCGCTTGTAAACCCTGATCGCACCCGTCTGCGCCTTGTCCTGTCGAAGAATGCGGCTGACAAACTGGCCGAGGCGATCGCGCAATCCGGTATGGAGCCGGAAATCGTCGATGTGCGCCGCTTTGCGAAAGATGTGCCCATTGCCGAGGATTCGGTCCATCAGGGGGCGGCTTTGGAAGTGAAGCCGCTTGATTGGGGTAAGGTGACGGATTTGTGCGAGCCGGGGCAGGCATCGCCGGTGGTGGTCCTGCTGGACCGTGTCACCGACCCGCATAATGTGGGGGCGATCTTGCGCTCTGCCGAGGTATTCGGGGCGCGTGCCGTGGTGGCACCGCATCGCCATTCGGCCCCCGAGACAGGGGCTCTGGCGAAAACCGCCTCGGGGGCGCTGGAGCGCCAGCCCTATCTGCGGGTGAAGAATCTGGGCGATGCCATCGAAGAGCTGCAGAAGATCGGCTATGTTGTCTATGGTCTGGCGGGCGAGGCCGAGATGACTTTGGCCGAAGGTCTGGCAAAATCGCCCGATCTGCCGATTGCTCTGGTGATGGGCGCCGAAGGGCCGGGGCTGCGCGAGCGCACGCGCGAGCTGTGCGATCATCTGGTGAAAATCCCCTTCGCGGCAGATTTCGGGTCGCTCAACGTGTCGAACGCGGCCGCCGTGGCGCTTTATGCGGCCCAGAATCGCGGCGCCACCAAGGCGTGACCCAAGCGCCACATTCGAGGAAAAATGCGCTTCCGTCGTTCACATGCGCGCGATTTCAAGATTGTGGCCTTTTAATTGCCCGGATGCTTTCTAACTTGAATGACAGGAGGCGCAGTATCGGAACCACTGCGCTTCGAACACTGTCCCTCGTTCCGCACTCGCGCCCGGCCTTATGGTCTGGGCGCTTTTTTCTGGGGCAGAGCGTTACCGGAGGATATGATGGTTTCTGATGCCAAGCTGCGCGAGATATTCGCAACCACCAAGACCATCGCCCTGGTCGGCTATTCCGCGCATCCTGACAGGCCGTCGCATATGGTGGCCCGTTTTCTACAGGCCAAAGGCTATCGGGTGATCCCCGTCAATCCCGGCCTTGCGGGGCAGACGGCCTTGGGCGAAACCGTATATGCCGATCTTGCCGCGATCCCGCCGGAGATCGAGGTGGATATGGTGGATATCTTCCGCCGGTCGGAGGCCATGCCGGACATCACCCGCGACGCCTTGGCCCATCTGCCGCATCTGCAGGTGGTCTGGATGCAGATCGGCGTCGGCAACGAGGAGGCCGAAGCTCTGGCACGACAGGCGGGCAAAACCGTGGTGGCTGATCGCTGTCCGAAGATCGAAATGCCGCGACTTGGCCTGTAAAAACCAATAGATCTTGCAGTGGCTGCTTAATATTTTTGCACTGACCGAATAAAATCACTGCAAATGCGTGAAATTGCGCGATTTTCTCGTCAAAATTCAAAAGCACTGCTATGAAAATGTGCCGGAAGTGAAAAGACAAACGGGACAGGCGATGGAATTTGATGTGGGTGCGAGATTGCGCGCGGTTCGTAAGGCGCGCAAGATGTCACAGCGGGAAATGGCGACAAAGTCGGGCATTACCAATGGGATGATCTCGTTGATCGAGGGCAATAAGACCAGTCCGTCGATCTCGTCCCTCAAGAAAATTCTTGAGGCGCTGGATCTGACATTGTCGGAATTCTTCGAGAGCGATGCGGCGGTGGTGGACAAGTTCGTGTTCCGCCACAACGAGTTGGAAAAAATCACCCCCGAGCAGGTGGACGGGGCGGGGATCAACCCGCTGTCCAGTGCGGCCACGCTGCGGCGATTGGGCTATAGTCAGGGCAGCTCCCTGCTGATGCTTTACGAGACCTATGAGCCCGGCGCCGATACGGGCGAGCCCTATACGCATGAGGGCGAGGAAGCGGGCTTCGTGGTCGAGGGAGAGCTGCTTTTGGAAGTCGATGGCGAGGTCGAGGTGCTGCAGGTCGGGGACGGGTATAAATTTGCCAGCACCAAGCCGCATCGTTTCCGCAATATCGGCTCGGAACGTTGTGTGGTGATCAGCGCCTGTACGCCGCCAACCTTCTGATCTGTCTGCTGCATGAAAAAAACGCCCGAGGAATTCCTCGGGCGTTTTCATTTGTCGGATCCGGCGACAGTTTTACTGGATGCCCATCAACAGGCGCGGCAGCCAAAGCGACAGATCGGGGCAGAAGGTGACGATCATGGTCATCGGCAGGTGCCCGAAGATCAGGAATTTCATCGTCGGTTTGATATATTTATCAAGCGTCAGTTTCGAGACACCCCCCGCCATATAAAGCATCGGCGCACAGGGCGGCGAGACGTTGCCCAGACCCAGATTGGTGCCGACGATGGCGGCAAAGTGGATCGGGTGCACGCCCAGATGGTTGATGACCGGCAGGAAGATGATTGCGGCCAGAACCGAGCCCGAGATGTCATCCACGATCATCCCGATGAACAGCAGCACGACGTTGATCAGCAGCAAGATGACGATCTTGTTGTCCGACAGCGACAGCATGGCCTCGGCCACTTCTTTCGGGATCTGCTGCAAGATCATCGCGCGGCTCATCATGAACAGGAAGAACAGCACCGAGATGATGGATCCGGTGGTGATGGCCGAGCGCACGAAGGAGGTGGCGAAGCTGCGCACCGTCAGCCCCTTATAGATGAAGAAGCCCACCGGAATGGCGTAGACCAGCGCGATGGCGGCAGCTTCGGTCGGCGTGGCGATCCCCGAATAGATCACGCCAAGGATCAGAACCGGCATCAGCAAGGCCCAGAACGCCTTGAGGCCCGAACGGCCGATATTCTGTACCGATTGCTGGAAGTCGAGCTTTTCTTCGACCTTGATCGTGTCGACATTCCGCAAGAAGACGAAGTTCAGCACGACATAGATCAGTGCCAGAAGCAGGCCGGGCACGAGGGTCGACAGGAAGGCTGCCCCGACCGACAGGCCGCCGGTGATCGCGAAAACGATCATCGGGATCGAGGGCGGGATCATCAGCGCCAGCACCGAAGAACATGCCACAAGGGCTGTCGCATGTCCTGCGGGGTAGCCTTCGCGCACCATGCGCGGGATCATGATCTGGCCGATCGCGGCAATGGCTGCCGAAGACGACCCCGAGATCGCGCCAAACAAGGCGCAGGTGATCACGGTCACGGCCCCGAGGCCGCCTTTGACGCGCCCGACAAGCGAGTTCACGAAGTTCAGAAGCCGTTCGGAGATTCCGCCTTCGGCCATCAGCGTCCCTGCCAGAACAAAGAGCGGCAGCGCCAGAAGGGCGAAGCTGGAGGTGGTCTGATAGGCGTAAGGCAGCAGGAAGGATACATCCGAGCCGCTTGCCAGCCCGAAGATCAGCGCGCCCGTCCCGAAGGCCAGCGCAATCGGCATTTCCGCCAGCAGCAGGATGACGACAAGCGCCATAGAGAGGAAGAAGATGGTCATTGCTCGGACCCTTTCGACTGGCTCGCCGCCAACAGGACAGGATTGCGGAAGACGCAGATCTGGTTAACGAATTGCAGGGCCAGATAGAGAACCATGCCGCCGAAACCGAAAATCAGTGACGACGACCACAGCCAGCGCGGCCAGCGCATGTAGGAGCTCATGCGGTTCTTGTCGATTTCGAACATGGCATAGCGGATGGCGTAATAGGCGAAAACCGCCGCAGCGATCAGCGAAAGCACCGTCATCACGATGCGCACAAGCTGGATGGCGCGCGGGTTCTTGACCACCAGCGTCAGGATGCCGCCGTGGATATGCTCGCCGTTGCGGGTCACATAGGCCATGCCCAGAAAATAGGTCCACACCCCGAAAAGAAGGGCGATCTCTTCAATGCCGACGAAGGGCGAATGGAAGACATAGCGCAGAAGAACCTGCGCGAACATCAGCCCGGCCAGAGCGAGGCCGAACACGAATAAGGCGGTAAAGATAATCCCCGCCAGAACTTTCTCTGCCGACAGGACGGCTTTGTAGAAGCCTGTGGGCTGCCATTCGGGAATGGCTGTCAGTTGATCGGGGATCTCGGTCGGGTCGATTTCAGCGACATAGATATAGGAATCCGCGCCGACCGGTTCGCGCGGATGCTGCTTGGATGAACGGGTCATGAAAGCCTTCGGAGGATCAGGAAAAAGAAACCCGGCGTTGTCAGACAACGCCGGGACGACACAGGCAGAGATTACTCGATGCCCGCAGCTTTACGCAGTTTGCCCATGATCTCGGGGCCAACCACTTTTTCCATTTCCGGCCATTCGGTATCGTAAACGATCTTCTTGGCAGCGGCCATCTGTTCGTCGTTCAGGTGAACAATCTCGACACCGGCATCTGCCGATTTCTGGATATATTCGTCGCTTTTCGCTTTGGCTTCGACCCATGCATGGTCGATGACCTTATCGGCAGCCGCCTGAATTTCGTTACGCTCGTCTTCGGGCAGGCCATCCCACCAGTCTTCGTTCACCAGCCAGAAGGCGGTTTCGAAATAGTCGTTGGTCAGGATGTTGGCATCCAGAACGTCGCGCATGTTGTAGGTCTCGACAGCGGTCGAGAAGGCGCGGGCATCAACGGTGCCCAGCTGCAATGCGGTGTAGACTTCGGCCAGCGGGATCGGCACGGCCGAGAACCCGAGATTGGAGAAGCGGTCCACTGCGATTGCGACACCGGGGACGCGGATCTTCACGCCTGCCGCATCGGCAGGGAAGTTGACCGGACGCGCCTTGACGCCCTTGCGGATGACCACAGACCCGAAATCGGTCGGGATCAGGCCGATGGCATGCAGGCCCATATCGTGCAGGATGTCGTTATAGACCGAAAGCATATCCGAGCCGGGGCCATAGACGCGCTTCGCGTCGTCCCAGTTGTCCACAACATAGCCGAGCCAGCTGAGGTCGAGGCGCTGATCGAACTCGGATGCGCCCCAGGTCAGGCTCATCGGCACGACGCCTTGCATGGTTTGCTCGAACAGCGAGGTCCAGTCGCCCAGATCACCGGCGGGATGATAGTCGACATTGATGTCATCGCCCAAGTCGGCAATGAATTCCTCGGAGAGCGAGTGGAACACGTGTTCGGTGTTCATGGCATGCGCCAGAATGAACGTGTCTTTTGCGTGGGCGGGCGCGAAGCTGGCAAGCGCACAGAAAGCGGCTGCGCTGGTTGCGCGAAGAAGAGTCTTGATCGACATGTTAATTTTTCCCCTGTTGTAGGTCCAAAGGACCGATAACCGGTTTTGGCTAACATGCACGGTCTTGTTACACAAATATATTAAACAACGATCCACTGTATCGGGGAAATATTCGTGCAAACTTCTGCCGAGGCCACAAATTTTATTACAAAGATGCATATATATTAATCATCACGCGGCGGTGACTGGCGCGAATTTAAGCAAATATAGGTTAAGTTTTTTCCCTAAGCAGGCTTGTTTTGCAAACTGCCGAACATCGCGAAGGGCAATGCTCGGCAGTGTTTTATATATTGTGGTTTTTTCCGAGCCTTAGCGCAAAAGTATGGGCCGAATCTTCAATTTCGCGACTGCGCCCGGCATATGGCGGTTCAGGCGGCGATTGATGAGCCCGAAAATCGTGATCACGGTCAGCGTCAGGCAGATAAAATAGAACGCGGCAATCGGGTAGGCGACAAAGGGGTTGAACGTCTTGTCGGCCAGATAGCTGGCATAATAAAGCGCATCGCCCTGTTGCCGGAAGGCGGGGAAGCCGGAAAAGAAGACCAGCGCCGTCGAGTGGAACAGGAAGATCGCTTCGTTCGTATAGGACGGCCAAGCCAGACGCAGCATGGTCGGCCATGTGATCTTGCGGAATTTCTTCCACCCCGAGAACCCATAGGCATCCGCAGCTTCCAGATCTCCCTTGGGAATGGAGCGCAGCGCACCATAGAAGATCTCGGCGGCATAGGCCGAGGTGTTGAGAAACAGCACCAAGGTCGCTCCGGCCCAAGCACGGGTGATCCACGAGGTCTCGATGGTGATCCCCAGTACGTCGATGCCGCTTTTGGGCAGCGAGGTCAGCAGTTCGTAGGCCAGAAAGAACTGGATGAACAGCGGCGAACCACGGAACAGGAAGACAAACCAGTCTGCCGGTTTGCGGATCCATGCCTGTTCGGCGGTCTTGCCAACGGCCAGCGCGGTGGCGAACAGAAAGCCCAGAGCCAGAGCCAGCACACCAAAATAGATATTCCACAGCATCCCCGAGCCGATCAGGGTGAATTCGTGGCAGAGTGTTAAATCGGTGCGCGGCAGCATTCTTTCGCCAAGCCCGATCGAGCGCAGACCGTAATCATGGATGATCTGGAAGCAGCTATCGCTCATATCGAAGCCTTTCGCATCTTTTCTCCGGCCAGAGTGGCCTGCCCGCGCGAGAGCCGCGTATTGATCCGGTCGAAGACCCATTCCGAGACTTTGGTCATCAGCAGATAGAACACCAGCAGGGCAAGGAAGTACCAGATCCGCCAGTCGGGATGCGGGAAATCATAGATGCCGGATTTGGTGGCCCCTAGCTCGCGGGCCCAGTAGACGATATCCTCGACCCCCAGCAGGAACAGCAGCGGCGTGGCCTTGATCAGGATCATCCACAAATTCGACAGCCCCGGCATGGCATAGACCCACATCTGCGGGATCAGGATGCGTCGGGTGATCTGGCGCTGTGTCAGCCCGTAGGCTTCGGCGGTTTCAAGCTGCGCGCGCGGCACGGCATTCATCGCTCCGAACAACACATTGGCCGCAAAAGCACCGAAAACCACCGAAAATGCCACAACTGCCAGAATGAACCCGTAGATTTCATGGACGATCTGGGGGGCGGAATTGGGCGGAAGTTTTGCAGCGGGGCAGACGAGGAAGTTCATGTTCTGGCGCACCGGCTCTGTCCAGTCGGGGCAGAGCGTGATGTGGCGCAGATATTCCAGCCCCTGATCCAAAGCGATCGGGACGAACAGGAAAAAGATGATGTCGGGAATGCCGCGAACCATCGCGGTATAGGCTTTGCCGAAAACCCGCAAGGGCCACAGCCGCGAACGCGCCGCCAAGGCCCCGCCGAAGCCGAAAGCCAGAGCGATAGGGGCAGTGATCACCAAAAGCGCCAGAACCGTGCCGAAGGAGGCATAGAAAAGCAGGTGCTTGCCGGTGGTCAGATAGCATAAGAGCCAGCCGAGGCCGGAGAGGGCTGAAGGGTCTGTGCAGCTTTCGAACATCTGGGGAATAAGGGGCGGGACAAGCCCGCCCGCCTGTCCTTAATAGGTTTGTGCGTCGTCGCCAAAATACTTGACGATGAGTTCGTTCAGGGTGCCGTCTTTCTTCATCGACTCAATGGCGGTATTGAATTTGGCTTTCAGCGCGGTATCCGATTTGCGCAAGCCCATGCCGACGCCATCGCCCAGTTGCACATCCTTGCCGACCCAATGCAGATCGCCCTGCTCGGCGAAGGGTTTCAGCGCGTCATAATCGGCAAAGACCGCATCTGCCTCGCCATTGCGCACGGCCGCAACCGAATCGTCCAGCGTGGCGAATTCCATCAGGGTCTGGCCCGCCGAGGCCACATATTCCGATTGCAAGGTGTTGACCTGCGCCGCCACCATCGCACCTTTCAGATCGGTCGTCTCGTCAAGGGCCAGATATTTCGAGGCCGCAGGCGGGGTGTAGTTTTCGGTGAAGTCGATCGTCTTGGCACGTTCTTCGGTGATATTCATACCCGCCATGATCGTGTCGTAATTGCCCGACAGAAGGTTCGGGATGATCGAATCCCAATCATTGGTGACCCATTCGCAGGTCAGTTCGGCACGGGCGCAAAGCTCGTCGCCCAGCTCGCGTTCAAAGCCCGCGACCTGACCGTTATCGTCGATGTAGTTATAGGGAGGGTAGGCGCCCTCGGTCCCCATACGCACGACATCCTGCGCCAGCGCCGCGCTGGCACAAAGCGTCAGGGCACTCGCGGCCAAAAGAAGTTTTTTCATCGGATTCCCCTGTAGGTTTTTGTGGTCTTTATGGATGAAGAACGGTGTGTCAGGCCGGTGCGGTGGCTGACAGGAATTGCTGCAGGCGCTCGGATTTCGGCGCACCGAAGACCTCTTCGGGCGGACCTTCTTCCAGAAGTTTCCCCTGATGCAGAAACACGACATGGTCCGAGACATCCCGCGCCAATCGCATGTCATGGGTCACGAGGATCATCGTGCGGTGCTCTTTGGCAAGATCCTTGATGACCTTGACCACCTCCTGCTGCAATTCGGGATCAAGCGCCGAGGTCGGCTCGTCCAGAAGCAGGGCTTCGGGCTGCATACACAGCGCCCGCGCGATGGCCGCCCGCTGTTGCTGGCCTCCCGAAAGCTGGGCAGGCCATGCATCGCATTTGTCCCCGATCCCCACCTTCGCCAGATAGTTGCGCGCCAGCGGCTCGACCTCTTTCGGGTCACGTCCCAGCACGGTCACCGGCGCTTCCATGACATTTTGCAGAATGGTCATATGCGACCATAGATTGAATTGCTGGAACACCATGGACAGATTTGTGCGCAGCCGCGTGACCTGCTTGCGATCTGCCGGACGGCGGCTCATTCCCGCGCCGCGCCACTGAACCTTTTCGCCCTTGAACAGGATCTCGCCGCCCTGACTGTCTTCCAGCAGGTTGCAGCAGCGTAAAAGGGTGGATTTTCCGGAACCGGACGAGCCGATCAGCGAGACGACCTCACCGCGCTTCGCCTCGATCGAAACGCCGCGAAGCACCTCGAGCTGCCCGTAGCTCTTATAAAGATTGCGGATTTCAATAACAGCATCCGTCGGGGCTGAGCGGGGGTCAACTGTCACGGGGAACCTTCTCTAAGTCGGCTTCTTTGCACCAAATTGCAGCAAAGAGCATATAAGAGGCAATCCCGGATACGGTATTTAGTTGAATTTTACGGCTAAGTTGATTTCGTGCCTATTTTTTAATCAATAGGTCGCTGCAGTGCAGAGCCGGTGTCATGGCGTTTCTCGACCCTCTGGCGGGCAAGGGCGGAATCCACATCGGTGATGCCCAGCAGCTTCGAGGTCAGCCGGATCAGTGCATCCTCATCGGCATCGCGCGCGCCATCGGCCAGCGCCACTTCCCACAATGCCTCCAGAATGGCCGAGCGGTCGCCATAGGGCACCTTGTCTTTCAAGGCACGGGTAAAGCGCACGGTATCGGGGGCCTGTGCTTCCAGGTCTTCGGCCGCGTGGCGCAATTCGAGGGCGGCCTTTGCATCAAGGCCGCGCCCGATCAGAACGCGATGGATACGCTCGCGTTCGGCCTCGCTATAGGTTTCATCGGCCCGCGCAAGACGCACCAGAAGTGCGGCCAGCGCAAGCTCGCAATCTTCGGTATTCAGCGGATCAGGGTCAGGCGCGGACAGGGCCGCAAGAAGCGATTTAAACATGTAACAATCTTAATCCGGTTCCCTACGCGGGCAAATCACAGCGCCGTTTGGCGGGTGTTACTTCGGGCGTGCGGCTTTTTCGGCAATCCCCGAGATGCCCTCACGGCGTTCCAGCTCGGCCATCACCTGATCAAGCGTGACATCCCGTGCGGCCAGCATCACCATCAGGTGGTAAAGCACATCCGCCGCCTCCGAGGTCAGACGCCCGCAATCCCCCTTCACGGCCTCGATGATCGCCTCAACGGCCTCTTCCCCGAATTTCTCGGCGCATTTCTCGGGGCCTTTCGCAAACAGCTTCGCCGTCCACGACGTTTCAGGGTCCGCCCCTTTGCGCGAGGCAACCGTCTCGTAAAGTTTCTCTAGTGTATTCATGACAGCCTCATCGGAATTCCGGCGCGCGCCATATGCTCTTTGGCCTCGCCAATCGTATAATCGCCAAAATGGAAGATCGACGCGGCCAGAACCGCGCTCGCCCCCCCCTTGGTCACACCTTCCACCAGATGGTCCAAGTTCCCCACACCGCCCGAGGCAATCACCGGCACATCCACCGCATCGGAAATCGCCTTCGTTAGGGGCAGGTTGAAACCGGCCCGTGTCCCGTCGCGATCCATCGAGGTCAGCAGAATCTCCCCCGCGCCCTTCGCCGCCACAGTGCGCGCAAATTCCACCGCATCAATCCCGGTCGATTTACGCCCGCCATGAGTGAAAATCTCCCAACGCCCGGGCTCGACGGTTTTGGCATCAATCGCACAGACGATGCATTGGCTGCCGAAACGATCGGCCGAAGCCGCAATCACATCAGGGTCATTCACCGCCGCCGAATTGAACGACACCTTATCCGCCCCCGCCAGAAGCAGCTTGCGCACATCCTCATGGCTGCGCACGCCGCCCCCCACGGTCAAAGGCATAAAGCACTGCTCGGCGGTGCGGCGCACCAGATCATACATGGTGCCACGATTCTCATGGGTCGCATGGATGTCCAGAAAACACAGCTCGTCCGCGCCCGCCGCATCATAGGCCTTGGCCGCCTCCACAGGGTCGCCCGCATCCACCAGATTGACGAAATTGACACCCTTCACGACACGGCCATCCGCCACGTCCAAACAGGGAATAATCCGCGTCTTCAGCATATCTCGCGCTCCTTTCGCGCTCCCCGGGCTTCCAGCTGCCCGAAATATCCCGGGGGTGAATTGGGCCGAAAGGCCCAAGAGGGGGCAGAGCCCCTTAGCCCTTCAGCGCGGTCAGCGCCGCGCCCAGATCCAGCGCACCATCATAGATCGCCCGCCCCGAGATCGCCCCGGCAATCACGCCGGTATCGCGCAAAGCCACCAGATCGGGCAGAGACGACACCCCACCCGAAGCAATCACCGGAATCGACACCGCCCGCGCCAAAGCCTCGGTCGCCTCGATATTCGGGCCGCCCATCGCACCATCACGCATGATATCGGTGTAGATGATCGCCGCCACGCCAGCATCCTCGAAAGATTTTGCCAGATCGGTGACCATCACATCGGTCTCTTCCGCCCAGCCCTTGGTCGCCACGCGGCCATTGCGGGCATCAATCCCCACGGCAACCTTGCCCGGAAACGCCTTCGCCGCCTCGCGTACGAGGTCTGGGTTTTCCACTGCGACAGTGCCAAGGATCACACGGCTCAGCCCCTTATCCAGCCAGCGCTCGATCGTGGCCATATCGCGGATACCTCCGCCCAGCTGGGCAGGCACCTTGATACGCGCCAGAATCGCCTCGACGGCGGCGGCATTCACCGGCTCGCCCGCGAAGGCCCCGTTGAGGTCCACCAGATGCACCCATTCGCAGCCAGCGGCCTCGAATTTCGCGGCTTGAGCGGCAGGGTCATCACCAAAGACGGTGGCCTTGTCCATGTCACCATGCAGAAGGCGCACGCATTGGCCGTCTTTAAGGTCGATGGCGGGATAAAGGATCATGATCGTCTCCGGTACTTACGGCTTCCAGCCGAGGAAATTGGCGATAATGCGCAGGCCGGTGGCCTGAGATTTCTCGGGGTGGAACTGGGTGCCGATGATATTGTCGCGCCCCACAATGGCGGTCACATCGCCTGCGTAATCCACATGGGCCAGCCGGTGCGCCGGATCCGCCACGCGGAAATGGTAGCTATGGACGAAATAGGCGTGATCGCCCGTCTTGACGCCTTCGAAGACCGGATGCGCATGGTCGATCACCAGATCGTTCCAGCCCATATGCGGCACCTTCAGCGCGCTATCCGCAGGGGTGATCTTCACCACCTCGCCCGGAATCCAGCCAAAGCCTTGGGTCTCGGTGAATTCCAGCCCGCGGGTCGCCAGCATCTGCATGCCGATGCAGATCCCCATGAAGGGCTTGCCAGCGCTGACCCCCTCAGAGATTGCCTCGTATAGCCCCGTAAAATTCTCCAGTGCCGCGCGGCAGGAAGGGAAAGCCCCATCGCCCGGCAGTACGATACGGTCGGCCTTGGCCACCACATCTGGGTCCGAGGTCACCACGATCGTGCCGGCATTGGTCTCGCGGGCCATTCGCTCGAAGGCTTTCTGCGCCGAATGCAGGTTGCCGCTGTCGTAATCGACAAGTGCTGTCAGGGTCATCACAGCGCCCCTTTGGTCGAGGGCAGCGATGTCGCCATGCGCGGGTCGGTCTCGACCGCCATACGCAGGGCGCGGGCTACCGACTTGAAGGCGGCCTCGGCAATATGGTGGCTGTTGATCCCATGCACCAGATCGACATGCAGGGTGATCCCGCCATGCGTCGAGAAGCCTTGGAAGAACTCGCGCACCAGCTCGGTGTCGAACATGCCGATCTTGTCGGTCGGGAAGGGCAGGTTCCATACCAGATAGGGCCGCGCCGAAAGATCCAGCGCCGCTCGCACCTGTGTATCATCCATCGCCAGCGCGAAATGGCCGTAGCGGTTGATGCCCTTCTTGTTGCCCAAAGCCTGTGTCAGCGCCTGACCCAGCGCAATGCCCACATCCTCGACCGTGTGGTGATCGTCGATATGGTAATCGCCCTCTGCGCGGATCGTCATATCGATCAGCGAGTGCCGCGAGAGCTGGTCCAGCATATGGTCAAAGAAGCCAACGCCGGTCTGGTTGTCATAGACACCGGTGCCGTCCAGATCGAGGGTGACCTCGATCGCGGTCTCATGGGTCTTGCGGGTGATGGTCGCCTTGCGCATGGGCCTATCCCTTGTTGTCTTGAGGGCCTTATAGGGCGGGGGATCAGGCCTTGCCAAGGGGAGCGCCGCCGATCACGGCGTAAAAGGCGCGATTGCGGCGGTAAATGCGGCATTGTCGCCCGTGGCGCGGGCCAGAACGATGCCGCCCTGTATCGCCGCCAGCATCTGTATGGCGCGCGCCTGCGCTGTTTCGGGGGAGAGGCCGCCGCGTTCCAGACATTGCGCAAGGGCCGCCTGCCAGTCGCGGAAATAGCCCCGCACTTGGGCGGCGAACTGGTCGCGGGTCTGGTCCAGCGCGAAAGCCCCCACAAGGCAGATCCTCTGGCCGTCATGGAAATAGCGCGTCACCGCATGGAACATATGCGCAATCGCAGTCTCCGGCGGGTCATGCCGCAGCGGGGTAAAGATATGTGCCTCGAACCACTGGTCGATATCGGCCAGAACCGCACGGGCCATATCCGCTTTGCCGCCAGGGAAGAAATGGTACAGCGAGCTGCGCCCCGCGCCGGTCTTGTCTACAATGATGCCGATGCTGGCCCCCTCGTAGCCATAGGTCCGGAACAGTTCGGCAAGCTGGCGGATGAGGTCTGGCTTGTCGGGCATCGCTCAGCTCTTCCGTTGCGGGAGGGGGGTGGGGTAGGCGACGCCCTGCAGTTTGTGGAAGACGATCGCAATCCCCACAAGGCTGACCGCCCCCAGCAACACTGGCGTGAGCAGGAACATGAAGCCCGGATCGGTGGCAAAGACGATCAGCGGGTCGGCCCCTGCGGGCGGGTGGGTGACCCGCAAGGCGACCATAAGCGCGATGGCCAGCCCGACTGCAAGCGCCAGCGCCCACCAGCTTTCGGGCAGCGCCAGCCGCAGGCACAGGCCGGTCAGGCTGGCGACGAGATGGCCGCCGATCACGTTCATCGGCTGCGAGAGCGGGGCCGATGGCGCGGCGAAAAGTAGCACGCAGCTTGCCCCGAACGGGGCCATCAGCAGCAAAAGGCTGGTTTCATTGCTGCCCAGAGCCAATGCGGCAATGGCTGCAAAGCCGCCGAGGCCGGAGAGGGCTATGGCTTTGAATGTGGGCTGTGGCAGATAGCGGTGAAAAACGGGCATGGGGTGTCCTGTAATGATCATTCCATTATGTGAAACGATCATTACATCGCGGTGTCGGCAGTGTCAAAGTGCAATTCCGGATCTGGGGTGAAGATGGCGATATGGGGAAAAACAAAAAGCCTCCCGCGAGGGAGGCCTTTTGATTGGAGCGGGCGAGGCGATTCGAACGCCCGACCCTAACCTTGGCAAGGTTATGCTCTACCCCTGAGCTACGCCCGCACCGAGCATGTGTTGTCGTGGAGCGGGCGAGGCGATTCGAACGCCCGACCCTAACCTTGGCAAGGTTATGCTCTACCCCTGAGCTACGCCCGCACTTCACGACAAAACCTCTTTCGAGGCTGGGTTTTACCGAATTGGAGCGGGCGAGGCGATTCGAACGCCCGACCCTAACCTTGGCAAGGTTATGCTCTACCCCTGAGCTACGCCCGCACCGTTTCGGTGAGGGGCGATTTAAGGGATGGCGCGCGGACCTGCAAGGGGAAAAATCCGGAATTGCAAAAAATCTTTCCCATTCACTCCGTAGCCGAGCACTGTAAGCTGCGCAGAGCACGCAAACGATAGGTAGGATTGGTTGGCTGGTTTCGCCTTATGTCTGAAGAAAGGGAGCAGCCGATAATGGCCAATTTGATTTTGTTGCATAAACCGAATTCTGTGTATGATGATCGGATTGAGGAAATCTACGACTTTCCAAAAACTTATCTAAAAACAATGAAGCAAGGTGTCGGGCAGGGTTTTATTTACTACGAGCCGTTATCTGCCGGCCAAAGAGGTTATTTCGCGCTGGGGGAGATATGGGATATTGTTTCACATCCCGAAAAAGCGGATCGGTTTATTGCGCATATTAAAGCGAACAGTTTGCGCATGTTTTCCCGACCAGTGCCACGTTTGCTGGGAGGGAAGCCGCTGGAATCTGCGCTTGCGGGACCTGATGGTCGTCCGAAAATGGGCGGGGCCGTTCAGCGGGCGGTCAGAGTCATCCCTGCCGATGAGTTTCGGAAAATAGTGGATTTGGGAAAGCCGGTGTGAAACCGGCGACGGAACCCAAGCGCAACTTGTGGGTTAGCACCATGAACCGCGCTTGACGCGCTTTGCATGGAGGAAATGCGATGAATACCGATATGATCGAAGGCAAATGGAAAGAACTCACCGGCTCGGTCAAGGCGCAATGGGGCAAGCTGACTGATGACGAAATCGCCGAAGCCAATGGCAATCGCGAAAAGCTGGAAGGCCTGATCCAGCAGAAATATGGCAAGACGAAAGACGAGGCCAAGCACGAGGTCAACCGCTTCTTCGATAAGCTCTGAGCCTTCTGCTTCTGAAAAAGGCGCCCACCGGATCTGGTGGGCGCCTTTTTTGTTATTCCAGCTCGATCAGAAGATCTTTCGCATCGATCTGCGCGCCGGGGGTGACGTGGATCGCTTTCACCACCGCGTCGCGATCCGCCGAGAGGCCCGTCTCCATTTTCATCGCTTCGATGGTCAGAAGCAGGTCGCCTTGGCTGACCGTCTGTCCGACAGAGACCGCGATCGAGGCCACGACCCCCGGCATCGGCGCACCGATATGGTTGGGGTTGCCCGCATCCGCTTTGGGGGCCGCTTTCGTTGCGGCCTTGACGCTGCGATTGGGCACGCGCACGGCGCGCGGCTGGCCGTTGAGTTCGAAGAAGACCTTCACATCGCCCTTCTCGTCGGTCTCGCTGGCCGTCTGGTAGCGGATTTCCATCGTCTTGCCGGGGTCGATTTCCACCGCAATCTCGTCGGCAGGTTCCATCCCGTAGAAAAACACCGGCGTGGGCAGCGCACGCACCGGACCATAGGTCTCGTGGCGGCGGGCATAATCGGTGAAGACCTTCGGATACATGAGATAGGCGGCGAGATCCTCGTTATCGATCTCGGCCCCGTCCAGTTCCGCCGAAAGTTTCGCACGGGTCTCTTCCAGATCAACGGCAGGCAGGTGCAGGCCGGGACGTTCGGTCGAGGGGCGCTCGTCTTTCAGCACCTTCTTCGAGATCGCTTCCGGCCAGCCTCCGGGCGGTTGGCCCAGATTGCCGCGCAGCATATCCACCACCGAATCGGGGAAGGACATCTCGCGTTTGGGGTCGAGCACATCGGTCTTGGTCAGCCCCTGTGCCACCATCATCAGCGCCATATCGCCCACAACCTTGGATGAAGGGGTCACTTTGACGATATCGCCGAAGATCTGGTTGGCATCGGCATAGGCCTGCGCCACCTCGTGCCAACGCTCTTCCAGCCCAAGCGAGCGGGCCTGAGCCTTGAGGTTGGTGAACTGCCCGCCGGGCATCTCATGCAGATAGACCTCCGATGCAGGGGCCTGCATGCCCGATTCAAAGGCCGCATACTGGCCGCGCACGGCCTCCCAATAGTTCGACATGCGGCGGATGGTTCCGATATCCAGCCCCGTGTCGCGCGGGGTATGGCGCAGAGCCTCGACGATCGAGCCAAGGCAGGGTTGCGAGGTACCGCCCGAGAACGCATCCATCGCCGCATCGACCGCATCCACACCGGCTTCGGCGGCTGCCAGAATGGTCGCCCCCGCCACGCCCGAGGTGTCATGCGTGTGGAAATGGATCGGCAGGCCGACCTCTTCCTTCAAGGCGCGCACCAGCATTCCGGCCTGCGTGGGTTTCAGAAGCCCCGCCATATCCTTCAGCCCCAGAACATGGGCGCCTGCGGCCTCAAGCTCTTTCGCCATGCCGACATAGTATTTCAGGTCGTATTTCGACCGCGCCGGATCCAGAAGATCGCCGGTATAGCAGATCGTGCCTTCGCAGACCTTATTCGCCTCGATCACAGCATCCATCGCGACGCGCATATTCTCGACCCAGTTGAGGCTATCGAAGACGCGGAACACATCCACGCCCGAGGTCGCGGCCTGTTTCACGAAGAACTGCACCACATTATCGGGGTAGTTGGTATAGCCCACACCATTCGAGGCGCGCAGCAGCATCTGCGTCATTACATTGGGCATGGCAGCCCTGATGTCGCGCAAGCGCTGCCACGGGCATTCCTGCAAGAAGCGGTAAGCCACATCGAAGGTCGCACCGCCCCAGCACTCGACCGAGAAGAGATCGCCCAGATTGGCCGCATAGACCGGTGCGGCCTTGATCATATCGATCGACCGCATCCGCGTCGCCAGCAGCGACTGGTGGCCGTCGCGCATGGTGGTGTCGGTCAGCAGCAGCTTCGTCTGCGCCTTCATCCAGTCAGCTACGGCCTGCGGGCCTTTTTCTTCCAGCAGGTTGCGCGTGCCGGGTTTCACCGTGCCGCCGAGATCGGGCAGGACAGGCGGTTTGGCATCGGCCGCAGGCTTGGCACGACCTGTCGTTTCCGGATGCCCGTTCACGGTGATATCGGCGATGTAGTTCAGAATCTTCGTGCCGCGGTCCGCGCGGGTCTTGAAGTCGAATAGATCCGGCGTGGTATCGATGAATTTCGTCGTATAGCTCATATCCAGGAAGGTCGGATGCTTGAGCAGGTTGATGACGAAATCGATATTGGTCGACACCCCGCGCACGCGGAATTCGCGTAGCGCACGGTCCATGCGCGAGATCGCCTGTTCCGGCGTCGGCGCACGGGCTGTGACCTTGACCAGAAGGCTGTCATAATAGCGGGTGATCACGCCGCCCGCATAGGCGGTGCCGCCATCCAGACGGATGCCGTTGCCGGTGGCCGAGCGATAGGCCTGAATGCGGCCATAATCGGGGATGAAGTTGTTCTGCGGATCTTCGGTGGTCACGCGGCATTGCATCGCATGGCCCAGAAGGTGCACATCCGCCTGACTGGCGACACCGGTCGCTTCGGCCAGAGTGGCGCCTTCCGCGATGCGGATCTGGCTTTGCACGATGTCGATGCCGGTCACCTCTTCGGTGACGGTATGTTCCACCTGCACGCGCGGATTGACCTCGATGAAGTAGAACTTCTCGGTGTCCATATCCATCAGGAATTCAACGGTGCCTGCGTTCTGATAGCCCACAGCCTGACCGATTTTCAGCGCCAGTGCACAGACCTCTTCGCGCTGCTCTGGCGAAAGATAGGGGGCAGGGGCGCGCTCGACGACTTTCTGGTTGCGGCGCTGTACGGTGCAGTCGCGTTCGTAAAGATGATAGAGATGGCCATGCGTATCGCCCAGAAGCTGCACCTCGACGTGGCGGGCACGCAGGATCATCTTCTCCAGATAGCCCTCGCCATTACCAAAGGCGGCCTCGGCCTCGCGGCGGCCTTCGCGGACCTTCTCCACCAGCTCCTCGGGGCCGTTGATCGGACGCATGCCGCGCCCGCCACCACCCCAAGAGGCCTTCAGCATCAGCGGATAGCCGATCTCGGCAGCCTCTGCCTTGATCGCGTCGAAATCATCGCCCAGCACTTCGGTCGCGGGGATCACCGGCACATCGGCCTTGATCGCCACACGCCGCGCCGAGGCCTTGTCGCCCAAAGCCCGCATCGTTTCGGCCTTGGGGCCGATGAAGGTGATGCCGTTCTTGGCACAGGCTTCCACGAAATCGGGGTTCTCCGACAGCAGACCGTAACCGGGATGGATCGCATCCGCACCCGAGAGCTTGGCCACGCGGATGATCTCGTCAATCGCCAGATAGGCGCCGACGGGGCTGAGCCCCTTGCCGATCTGATAGGCTTCGTCGGCCTTGAACCGGTGCAGGCCCAGCTTGTCTTCTTCGGCATAGACCGCAACGGTCTTCTTACCCAGTTCATTGGCGGCGCGCATCACGCGGATGGCAATCTCGCCTCGGTTGGCAACAAGGATCTTTTCGAACATCGAGCCATTCTCCTCCTACTCGTCCAGGCCGAAGCCTAGCGATGCCGCAGTGCAGCGCAAGTCTTCATGCTTTGAAAATATGCAAAACCGGAAAGTTTTTTTTACCAAAACTTCGCATTTTGCCAGAACGGCCCCGCGACGTCGATTTTTGCAGCGTTCGCGACCTGCCGCGGCACACCGATCCGGCAGGCTATTGACAGATGCCCCGCTTCGGGCAAAGCAGGGCCCATGACGGATTTCCGCCCGGTGGGCTATATCATTGGTCTTCTGATAACCGCGCTGGGCATTTTCATGCTGATTCCGGCGGCACTGGACCTGTATCGCGGGGACCCCAACTGGTATGCCTTTGCCGAAAGCGCGTTTATCTGCGTGGCAAGCGGCGGACTTCTGGCAATGGCGGCGCATGACAGTCTGGGCGCGGTGCTGACCCTGCGCCAGAGTTTCGTGCTGACCAGCGGCGTCTGGCTGGCCCTGCCTGCGATGGGGGCGCTGCCCTTTATCATCGGGGCGCCGCATCTGTCGTTCACCGATGCCTATTTCGAGGCGATGTCGGGCATGACAACCACCGGCACCACCGTGATCCCCAAGCTTGATGCCTTGCCGCATTCGGCCAATCTCTGGCGGGCCATCCTGCAATGGCTGGGGGGGCTGGGGATCATCATCGTTGCCATGATCTTCCTGCCGGTGATGAAAGTGGGCGGGATGCAGTTTTTCCGGTCCGAAGGGTTCGATACGCTTGGAAAGGTGCTGCCCCGTGCCCGCGAGATCTCGCGCGCCCTGATCCGTATCTATCTCGGGCTTTCGATCCTGTGCTGTGCGGCTTTCATGATGTCGGGGATGAACCTCTATGACGCGATCCTGCATGCGCTGACCACCATCTCCACCGGCGGTTTTTCCAGCGAGGACAAAAGCTTCGGCGCCTATCTGGGGGCCCCGGAATATGTGGCCTCGGTCTTCATGCTGCTGGCGGCCATGCCCTTTATCCGCTTCGTCCAGCTTGTGCAGGGGGATGCCCTGCCGCTCTGGCGCGATCCGCAGGTGCGCGCTTTCCTGCGCTGGCATCTTTATGCGATCGTTGCCATCGTCTTCTATCGCATGATGCGGAGCGAGGATCCGTTCTGGCCGACCCTGCGCGAGACCATCTTCAACGTGGTCTCCACCTTTACCGGCACCGGATATTCCTCGGTGGATGTCACGGCTTGGGGGCATATGGCCTTCGTGATCCTGATCGTGGTGGGGCTGATCGGGGGCTGCACGGCCTCGACGGGCTGTTCGGTCAAGGTGTTCCGCTACCTGATCCTGATCGAGTCGATCAAGGCGCAGGTCCGCCGCCTCTACAGCCCGCACCGCGTGACGCTGATCCGCTATGACGGGCACCCGGTGGCCGAAGATGTGGTGAACTCGGTCATGGCGTTTTTCTCGTTTTTCATTCTCAGCTTCGGCCTGCTGATCGTGGCCTTGGCGCTGACGGGGCTGGAAACCCGCACCGCGATCACGGCGGCATGGACTGCCATTGCCAATGTCGGCCCCTGCTGGGGGCCGGAGGTCTCGGCCAATGGGTCGATCGTCAACTTCCCCGAAACCGCGAAATGGCTGATGTCCTTCGGGATGTTCCTTGGGCGGCTCGAGCTACTTTCGGTGCTTGTGCTGTTTCTGCCGCGGTTCTGGCGGGGCTAGCGAAGAAACAAAGCCTTTTTTGAAAAAGAACGCGCTGAGAGTGAGGCTGCCGATTACATAGATAAGTAGCCTGAAGTAATCGCTATAAGGGAGCTGTGAATATCGCTCCAATACGTCATGGCGGCTACCCATATAAGGGATGACTTCGATTATCGGCTCATCGATCGTATATCCGGCGGCCTGATAGGTTGCCTGCGCTTCTTTAATCAACGCCATCTCGTCTATCTGAATTCCTTGGAGGAAAAATGTATAGACGTCCTTATGATCGGTTTTTTTGAAGCTGTTGTCAAACCTCGCCCAGTGTTTGAATTGTGCCTCGTCATCAAACGCCAAAATGGCGATAACCCGATTATAATCGTGTGGTCGTGCGGAGCGCAATAAAGGCAGAATGAATTTGGTCGAGCTTCCCTTTTGGTCATGAGAATCCACGATTTGCCCATTGAGCGACACAACGCCAACTGTTCGGAATTCCGTAAAGCGCGAGTTTCGCCTGTTGAAAAGGTCCTCGAAGTTCATTTCCACTGGGGGAGGGTTACGAAACGCGTTTTGGGCCGATAAGGCATAAATCGTTTTGTCGTAGGTTAAGAAAGGTGTCGCGATGAACAGACCGCTGCCGACCAGTGCGAATGTCATGGAAAAAAGTGCCCCAGGTAGCGACCGGATCTTTTTCTGTTTAAGCATTGTTGTGAAATCGTCTCAAAGAAATAGGGCGCCCCGAGGGGCGCCCTTTGTTGTTAGCCGAGCGCATCGTTGCAGCGTTGGCAGGTGTGGGGGTGCTTATGCGTGCCGACATCCGGCAGGATGCGCCAGCAGCGCTCGCATTTCTCGCCATCGGCCATCTCGAAGACCACAGCGACGCCCGTCACATCGGGCAGGCGGAAGGCTTCGGCGGGGGCCGGATCGGCGGTCAGCGTCAGGGCGGAGGTGATGCAGAGATCCTCGAAGGGCACCGTTTTCAGCACCTCCAGCAGGTCGGCATCTTCCACATGAACCACCGGCGCGGCTTCTAGCGAGGCGCCGATCACCTTGTCGCGGCGCTGCACTTCCAGAGCCGCCGTTACCGCACGGCGGGCGCGGCGGATCGCTTCCCACTTCTTGGCCAGAGCCTCGTCATGCCAAGCATTGGGCGTTTCGGGGAAGTCCTCCAAGTGGACCGAGGCCTCGGCACCATCAAAGCGCGACAGCCAGACGTCTTCCATCGTGAAGGGCAGGATCGGCGCCAGCCATGTGGTCAGGCGGTGGAACAGGATATCCATCACCGTACGCGCGGCACGGCGGCGGATGCTATCTGCCGGATCACAGTAAAGCGCATCCTTGCGGATGTCGAAATGGAAGGCCGAGAGCTCGATCGTGCAGAAGGTGAAGAGCTTCTGGAACACGGACTGGAAGTTGAAGGCGCGGTAATCGGCCTGGATTTCCGCGTCCAGCTCCGCCAGACGGTGTAGGATGAAGCGCTCGAGTTCGGGCATTTCCGAGACATCCAGACGCTCGCTCTCGTCGAAATCCTTCAGTGCGCCCAGCATATAGCGCAGCGTGTTGCGCAAGCGGCGGTAGCTATCGGCCACGCCTTTCAGGATCTTCGGGCCGATCCGCTGGTCTGCGGTGTAGTCCGATTGTGCCACCCACAGACGCAGGATGTCCGCGCCATATTCCGAGATCACCTCTTGCGGGGCCACGGTATTGCCGATGGATTTGGACATTTTCATGCCCTTCTCATCCAGCGTGAAGCCGTGGGTCACCACATTGCGATAAGGCGCACGGCCCTTGGTGGCCGAAGCCTGCAGGAGCGAGGAATGGAACCAGCCGCGGTGCTGGTCGGTGCCTTCCAGATAGACATCGGCGATGCCATCCTTAGTGCCGTCCGCGCGGTCACGCAGCACGAAAGCATGGGTGGACCCGCTATCGAACCACACGTCGAGCACGTCGAAGACCTGATTATAGTCGTCGGGGTTCACGATGCCGTCCAGAACGCGGGCCTTGAAGCCCTCCTCATACCAGACATCCGCGCCTTTTTCCTCGAAGGCTGCGGTGATGCGGGCATTCACTTCGGCATTGCGCAGCAGGAAATCCTCGGCATCGGGTTTCGCGCCCCGCTTGGTGAAGCAGGTCAGCGGCACGCCCCATGCGCGCTGGCGCGACAGAACCCAGTCGGGGCGCGTCTCGATCATCGAATGCAGGCGGTTCTTGCCGCGCTCGGGGGTGAAGGCCACGAGCTCTTCGATGGATTTCAGCGCGCGCTCGCGGATGGTATCGCCATAGGTGCCCATGCCATCGTCCATCTTCACATCGATCGCGGCAAACCATTGCGGCGTATTGCGATAGATCAGCGGCGCTTTGGAACGCCAGCTATGCGGATAGCTGTGCTTCAGTTTGCCTTTGGCCAGAAGCGCACCGGCATAGGCCAGTTGCTTGATGTTTTCCACATTGGCGGGGCCGTCCTTGCCATCATCGGCCACGATCTTCATGCCTGCAAAGATCGGCAGATCGGCGCGATAGGACCCATCGGCCTCGATGTTATAGGTCATCTTGAGGCCAAATTTCAGGCCCAGCTGATAGTCGTCATCGCCGTGCGAGGGCGCGGTATGGACAAAGCCCGTACCGGCATCATCGGTCACATGATCGCCCGGCAGCATGGGAACATCATAATCCCATTCGCCATTGGCGCCTTCGACACCCGCATAGGGGTGGTTCAGAACAACGCCTTCAAATTCCGACGTCGCCACATCGCGGATGCGCGAATAGCCCTCGACCTTGGCGGAGTTCATCACGTCATCGGCCAGCTTGTCGGCCAGCACGATCAACTCGCCCGCCTCAGCGGTCGATTTGTCGGCGGGGATATCCACGCGGTAAAGCCCGTAGGACATCGACGGACCATAGGCCACCGCGCGGTTTTGCGGGATGGTCCAGGGCGTGGTGGTCCAGATCACGACCGAAGCACCTTCCAGCACATCGGCCTTGGGCTTGAAGCGGACCCAGATCATATGGCTGGTGTGGTCGTGATATTCGACCTCGGCCTCGGCCAGAGCGGTTTTCTCGACCGGCGACCACATCACGGGTTTCGAGCCCTGATAGAGCGTGCCATTCATCAGGAAGGTCATGAACTCTTCCGCGATGACGCGCTCGGCGTGGAAGTTCATGGTCAGGTAGGGGTCGTCCCAGTTGCCATAGACGCCGAGGCGCTTGAATTCCTCGCGCTGGATATTCACCCAGCCTTCGGCGAATTTGCGGCATTCCTGACGGAAATCGATGACAGGCACCTCGTCCTTGTCCTTGCCCGCCTTGCGGTATTGTTCCTCGATCTTCCATTCGATCGGCAGGCCGTGGCAATCCCAGCCGGGCACGTAACGGGCGTCATGGCCCATCATCTGATGCGAACGGGTGATGATATCCTTGATGACCTTGTTCAGCGCGTGACCGATATGCAGGTGGCCATTGGCATAGGGAGGGCCGTCATGCAGCGTGAAAGGTGTGCGGCTGCCCGCTTTGGCCTTGTCGCGCAGGCGGTCATAGATGCCGATTTTCGCCCAGCGGTCGAGCCATTCGGGCTCGCGCATGGGCAGCCCTGCGCGCATCGGAAAGTCGGTTTCGGGCAGGAAGACGGTATCGTGGTAATCGACGGATTTGTCGGTTGTGTCGGCACACATAGGGGGAACATCCTTGGAAGGGGATCGGTCGGGCGGCGGCTTGCCTGCCCGTCATTCGGTACACATCACCCGGCTACCCTGACGCGTCAGAGCGCCGGGCCGGTAATTCGCAGGATGTGGTCACGCAATGTCATGAGGGCCTTATAGGCGGGGAGGCAGGTCTGGGCAAGCGCTTGCTTGCAGGAGATGGCAGGCAGGGGCGCTGCCCCTCTTGGGGCTTTGCCCCAATTCACCCCGGGATATTTGGGGCAGCTGGAGGCGGTCATGAAAAAGGCACCCCGAAGGGTGCCTTTCCTTGGATCTGGTCGGGCGCTTAGTTGCGCGATTTGTCGACCAGTTTGCCTTTGCCGATCCAGGGCATCATTTCGCGCAGTTTCGCGCCGACGCGCTCGATCTCGTGCTCGTCATTGGCACGGCGCGAGGCTTTGAGCGTCGGTTGGCCGACGGAGTTTTCCAGCATGAAGTCGCGGACGAATTTGCCGGTCTGGATGTCCGACAGGACGGCTTTCATGCGGGCTTTGGTTTCCTCGTAGGGAAGAACGCGCGGGCCGGACACGTATTGGCCGTATTCTGCGGTGTTCGAGATCGAGTAATCCATGGTGGCGATGCCGCCTTCATAGATCAGGTCCACGATCAGTTTCATTTCGTGCAGGCACTCGAAATAGGCCATTTCCGGCTCGTAGCCCGCTTCGACGAGGGTTTCGAAGCCGCAACGGATCAGTTCGACCACGCCACCGCACAGAACGGCCTGTTCGCCGAAGAGGTCGGTTTCGCATTCCTGACGGAAGTTGGTCTCGATGATGCCCGAGCGGCCGCCACCGATGGCCGAGCAATAGGAGAGCGCGATATCCTGCGCGCGGCCCGATGCGTCGGTTTCAACGGCGAAGAGGCAGGGCACGCCGCCGCCTTTGACATATTCGCCACGCACGGTGTGGCCCGGGCCTTTGGGGGCCATCATGATGACGTCGACGCCGGCTTTCGGCTCGATCAGGCCGAAATGCACGTTCAGGCCGTGTGCGAATGCGATTGCCGCACCTTCGCGCAGGTTGTCATGGACGTATTTCTTGTAGGTTTCGGCCTGCAGCTCGTCGGGCATGGCGAACATGATGACATCTGCCCAAGCGGCGGCTTCGGCGATGCCCATGACTTTCAGGCCTTCGGCTTCGGCTTTCTTGGCCGAGGGCGAACCTTCGCGCAGCGCGATGGCAAGGTTTTTCGCGCCCGAATCGCGCAGGTTCAGCGCGTGGGCATGGCCTTGGCTGCCATAGCCGAGGATGGCAACCTTGAGGTCCTTGATCAGGTTCACATCGCAGTCGCGATCATAGAATACACGCATGTTCTTTCCTCCACTTGCGTTTGGTGCGCAGTTTACAGGCTGTGGTCGGAATTCCCATGACGTTTTGCATGAATTATGTATAATAATGAAATTCCAATTCGGAAATAATGCATATGGTGTAATAGTCATGCAAATTGATGATGTGGACCGGAGGATTTTGCGCCATCTGATGGCCGATCCCTCGCAAAGCAATGCCGATCTGGCCGAGCGGGCGGGGCTGACCACGGCCACCTGCTGGCGCCGGATCGAGAAGATGCAGGCCGAAGGGGTGCTGCAGGGGCGGCAGGCGATTATCAACTGGCGCGCTTTGGGCTGGGAGGTGGAGGTGTCTTTACGCTTCACGTTGGATAAGACCAACCCGCGGTCCTTCGACCAGTTTCTGGAGGCGGCGCGGCAGGTGCCCGAGGTGATCGAGATCCAGACTTTTCTGGGCCAGACCGATGTGCGGTTGAATGTGATTGCCCGCGATATGGCGCATTACCAGCAGATCTACCGCAGCCAGATCCTGTCATTACCGCATATTCAAGAGACAGACGCCCTGATGCTGATTTCCAAGGTGAAGGACAGTACGGAGCTGCCGCTATGATCGCGCTGGATGATACGGATCGCCAGATCCTGCGGGCTTTGGCCGAGGATGGCACGTTGAATGCCGGTGCTTTGGGGCGGCGGCTGGGGATGTCGCAGCCCTCGGCGTGGCGGCGGGTGAAGCGGTTGCAGGAGGCGGGCGTGCTGGCGGGGACGCGGGTGGTGATCGACCGCGCGGCGGTGGGCTTTGGGGTGACGGTCTTTCTGGGGATCAAGCTGGCGACCCGCGGCCGCGTCAGCCTTGAGGATTTCGAGCGCGCGGCAGGGGCGATCCCCGAGGTGCAAGTGATCCAGCACGTTCTGGGGCAGTTCGACTACCGCCTTCAGGTGACCGCCCGCGACATCCCCGATTTCGAGCGCGTCCTGCGTCGGCGGATCATGACCCTGCCGGCGGTGGGGCATGTCGAGGCGAATGTGATGCTGTCGGAAGAGCGGCGGCTTGGGCCGCTTGGGTGATGGTCAAATATACGCCTTTTGGTTACTTTTTGGGCTATCCTTGGTAATGCTAGGTGAAATCAGGCCCTTGGCTTCGGGGCAGCATGGACCTTCGCGATATTTGCGGGGATCTATGCGGAAAGAGGAGAGCGTATGTTTGACCAGAAGGGCCTGCCGCAGATGCAGCGCAGTCATGGCGAGGCTGCCGTGCGCTTTCATGCGGGGCGGCTGAAAGGGTTGCGTCAGCGTGGCTCGGCCAAGGCGCAACTGCCGCGGGTGGGTGATGTGCCGGAGGTGGTGTTTCTGAACACCTCGGGCGGGCTGACCTCGGGCGATACGCTGTCCTATGCGCTGGAGATCGAGGGCGGGCGGGTCGTGGCGACCACGCAGGCCGCCGAGCGCGCCTATCGCGCCGATCAGGGCGCGGCACTTGTGCGGGTGGCGCATCAGGTAGGCGCGGGCGCTTGGCTGGACTGGCTGCCGCAGGAGACAATCCTGTTTGATCGGTCCAATATCGACCGTCACACGGTGATCGATCTGGCCCCTGATGCGGGCTGTCTGATGCTGGAGGCCGTGGTGCTGGGGCGGCATGCGATGGGCGAGACGGTGGAAACGCTCGCGCTGCGCGACCGCCGCGAGATCCGCCGCGCGGGGCGGCCCGTGATGATCGAACCCTTCGCCATGGGCTCGCGCGAACTGGGCCCAAGGGGCGCGATCCTGAGCGATGCCCGTGCCTTTGCCACCGTGGTGATGTGCTGTCAGGGGGCGGAGGACGCGCTTGGCCGCCTGCGCGATGTGCTTGACGAAGAGGGGGTCGAGGCGGCAGCTTCGGGCTTTGACGGTAAGGTTATTATGCGGTGCATCGCCAAGGACGGTTGGCCGCTTCGGAAACAATTATTGCGGGCGATGGCGGTCCTGCGGGGCAATAGGCCCGCGCCGCGTGTCTGGCAGATCTGAAGAAGAGGGATAAGATGAACCTGACCCCGAGGGAAAAGGAAAAGCTGATGGTCAGCCTTGCCGCCATGGTGGCGCGCGGGCGGCTGGAGCGCGGTGTGAAGCTCAACCACCCCGAGGCGATTGCGATCATCTCCGATTTCGTGGTCGAGGGCGCGCGGGCGGGCCGGTCGGTGGCCGAGCTGATGGAGACCGGCGCCGAGGTGATCACCCGCGAACAATGTATGGAGGGCATCCCCGAGATGATCCATTCCATTCAGGTCGAGGCCACTTTCCCCGATGGCACGAAACTCGTGACCGTCCACCACCCCATTCGTTGATACCCCCCATTCGCTGATACCAAGGACATCCCATGAAACATCTCAAGAAAACCATTGCTGCCGCCGCTTTGCTGCCCAGCGTTGCTATGGCGCATCCGGGCCATGAGGCAGGCTCTGTCATGGCCGGTATGGCGCATCCGCTGTCTGGCGCGGACCATATTCTGGCGATGGTGGCTGTTGGCCTGATGGCCGTGCAACTGGGTGGCCGCGCGCTTTGGGCGGTGCCTGCGGGCTTTGTGGGCGCAATGTTGGTCGGTGCGGCGATGGGCGCACATGGCGTACCGTTCTTCTCGGTCGAGCCGCTGATCCTTGCCTCGATCATCGTGCTGGGCGCGGTGGTGGCGCTGTCGGCGCGCCTGCCGGTGGCGGCTTTGGTGCCGATGGTGGCGCTTTTCGGCATGGCGCATGGCTGGGCGCATGGGGCGGAAGGTCCGGCCCATGGGATGGCGGCCTATTTCGCAGGTTTCACGCTGGCGACTGCCGGTCTGCATGTCGCGGGCATGGTCTTTGGCCGTGTGATTCACCGTTTCGCCCTGCGCGGTATGGGCGTTGCCACGGCGGCGGCGGGTCTTGCTTTGGCCTTTGCGGGGTAAGCGCATGATCCCCGGTGAAATCTTCCCCGCTGCAGGCGAGATCACGCTGAACGAAGGGCTGACCCCGATCACCCTTCTGGTTGCCAATACCGGAGACCGGCCTATTCAGGTCGGGAGCCACTACCATTTTGCCGAGACCAATCCCGGTCTGCAGTTCGACCGCGAGGCCGCGCGGGGCTATCGTCTGGATATCGCCGCAGGCACCGCCGTGCGCTTCGAGCCGGGCCAGTCGCGCGAGGTCACGCTTGTGCCCTATCGCGGCACCCGCGAGGTCTGGGGCTTCAACCAGAAGGTCATGGGGAAGCTGTAACCCCGAGGGAGCATATCATGTCGCCAGTGACGGCCTATCGTTTATGGTTTGAATATGCCCGTATGATGGGCGAGGCGCAGATGGTGATTGCCATGCGTGTCGCCGGAATGGCCGGTTTCTGGTCGATGGCGCCCTCTGAGATGACGCGGATGGTCGCGGAAAAACAGAAGGCCGCTGTGGAAAGCTGGACTAAAGCCTCGCAGGCGGCGGTCTCGGGCAAGCCGCCGGAAACAGTTGCGCGGGCGGCGCTGCGGCCTGTGGCGCGGCGCACTCGCGCCAATGTCAAGCGGCTGGGCAAACGCGGCCCTGCCGTTCCGGGGCGAAAATGAGGGCGGCTGTGGTTGTGGCGCTTTTGTGGGGCGCACCCCTCTGGGCGCAAGACTGCGCGGACCCGCAGACGCAGGCCGATATGACGGGCTGCGCGGCGCTTGATTTCGCGCAAGCCGATGCCGCTCTGAACGCGGAATATGCTGCGACCCGCGACCGTGCCAAGGCGCGGGGCGCAGCTCAGGCCGATGCGCTCTTGCAGGCACAGCGGGCATGGATCGCCTATCGTGATGCCGCCTGCAAGGCGCAGGGGCTCGAATTCGAGGGTGGCTCCCTAGAGCCCATGGTCGTGGCTATGTGCAAGACCGAGCTAACACAGCGGCGCAGCGAGGATCTGCGCCGCCTCTACGAAAACCAGTGAGTGGAGGCTTAGATGCCCGCCAAGATTTCCCGCGCCACCTATGCCGATATGTTCGGCCCGACCACCGGCGACCGTCTGCGTCTGGCCGATACCGATCTGATCATCGAGGTCGAACGTGACCTGACCACCTATGGCGAAGAGGTCAAATTCGGTGGTGGTAAGGTGATCCGCGACGGTATGGGCCAGAGCCAGATTACCCGTGCAGGCGGGGCGGTCGATACGGTGATCACCAATGCGCTGATCGTCGATCATTCGGGCATCTATAAGGCCGATGTGGCTTTGCGCGACGGGCGGATCCATGCGATTGGCAAGGCGGGCAACCCCGATACCCAGCCGAATGTGGATATCATCATCGGGCCGGGCACCGAGGTGATCGCGGGCGAGGGCAAGATCCTGACTGCAGGCGGGATGGATGCGCATATCCATTTCATCTGCCCGCAGCAGATCGAAGATGCGCTGGCTTCGGGCATCACCACCATGCTGGGCGGCGGCACCGGCCCCGCGCATGGCACGCTGGCCACCACCTGCACGCCCGGTCCGTGGCATGTCTCGCGGATGCTGCAGTCTTTTGACGCCTTCCCGATGAACCTCGCGCTTTCGGGCAAGGGCAATGCCTCGCGCCCCGAGGCGCTGGTCGAAATGGTCAATGCCGGTGCCTGCGCTATGAAGCTGCATGAGGATTGGGGTACCACGCCCGCCGCCATCGACTGCTGCCTCTCGGTGGCGGAGGACATGGATGTGCAGGTGATGATCCATACCGATACGCTCAATGAATCGGGCTTTGTCGAGAACACCTTGGCCGCGATCAATGGCCGCACGATCCACGCCTTCCATACCGAGGGGGCGGGCGGCGGGCATGCGCCCGATATCCTGCGTGTGGTGGGCGAGGAAAACGTGATCCCGTCCTCCACCAATCCGACGCGCCCCTATACCGGCAATACGGTGGAGGAGCATCTCGATATGCTGATGGTCTGCCACCACCTTGACAATAAGGTGCCCGAGGATGTGGCCTTTGCCGAAAGCCGCATCCGCAAGGAAACCATCGCCGCCGAAGACATCCTGCATGACATGGGCGCTATGTCGATCATCTCGTCCGACAGTCAGGCGATGGGCCGCGTGGGCGAGGTCATCATCCGCTGCTGGCAGACCGCCGACAAGATGAAGAAACAGCGTGGCCGTCTGGCCGAGGAAACCGGCGAGAATGACAACGCCCGCGTCAAACGCTTCATTGCGAAATACACGATCAATCCGGCGATCTGTCACGGGATCTCGCAGCATATCGGCTCGGTCGAGGTGGGTAAGCGCGCCGATCTGGTACTCTGGAACCCTGCCTTCTTTGGCGCTAAGCCCGAGATGGTGCTGATGGGGGGCATGATTATCTCGGCGCAGATGGGCGATCCGAATGGCTCGATCCCCGCGCAGCCCTTCTATACCCGCAATATGTTTGGCGCCTATGGCGGGGCGCTGGGGGCTTCGGCTGTGACCTTTGTTTCTCAGGCGGCCGAGGCCGATGGGGTCGCGGCCAAGCTGGGGCTGCAAAAACAGGTGCTGGCGGTGAAAGGCACGCGCGGCATCGGCAAGGCGGATATGATCCATAACGCCGCGCGCCCCAAGATCGAGGTGCATCCCGAAACCTATGAGGTGCGCGCGAATGGCGAGCTATTGACCTGTGAACCCGCCACCGAACTGCCGCTTGCGCAGCGCTACTTCCTGTTCTGAGAGGATGTGGCGCAGGCCCTCAACTGGCTCTGATCCGGCGGAACAGCGTTTTGCGCGGCGGCGGGCCATCGATCTTGGCGATCTCGGGCAGATGCGCCAGCACGTCGGCCTGTGTCTTGCGGCGCAGGCGGATGGTGCGGGTGATCTTTTCGCGCGAATAGGACGGGTTCTTACGGATGTCGTCGGGCAGAAGACGCGGGTCGAAAATTCGCTCGCGGCTGGTGACAAGCTCGACCTTATGCCATTGGCCGATGCGCGGCATCTCGGCTTCGGTCAGCCATGCTTCGCGCAACTCTGCCTCTCGCTGGCGCAGCCGCATGATCTCCGAACGGATCTGCGCAAGTTCATCGGCGGGGGTAAGACCTGACATATGCCTCTTCTCCTATGCATCCTCGGGGCGAATATTCCGCAAGAATGTTAAAGACATATCTAACAATGAGGCCATTATGAGCGAAAAAATCGTATCATCTGCAGTTGAATCCGCTGGACAGTGGCATTCCGCCGATGGCGCGGTCGCGCTGGATTACGAAGGGCGCTTTCTGCGGCGCAAACGGTTGACCATGCTGTCGGGGGAAAGCTTCCTTGTGGATCTGCCCGAGGTCACCAATCTGCGCGGCGGCGAGGCGTTTGTGCTGTCCGATGGGCGTCGGGTCGAGGTCACCTGTGCCGAAGAGCCCGTGCTGGTGATCACCGGAGATCTGGCGCGGCTGGCATGGCATATCGGCAACCGCCATACGCCCTGCCAGATCGAGGCCGACAGGCTGGTGATCCGTCAGGACCATGTGCTTGAGGCGATGCTCAAGCAACTTGGCGCAACCGTCACCCATGCGGATGCGCCCTTCGCCCCCGAGAGCGGTGCCTATGGCATGGGCCGCACGATGGGCCATGACCACGGGCCCGATCACACCCATGCCCACCGTGATCATGACCAAGGGCATGATCACGGGCACAGCCATGATCATGGGCATCACCACCATCACCACCATTCGCACGGGTAAACAGATGGCAGCGGCGCTTCTGTCTTTGGTGCAATGGATGTCTCCGGCCTTCCCGACCGGAGCCTTCGCCTATAGCCACGGGTTGGAACAGGCGATAGCTACGGGCGAGGTCTCGGATGAGGCAGGGCTGTCGCAATGGCTGCGCGATATCCTGCATCACGGGGCAGGGTGGAATGATGCGGTTCTTCTTGGCCTCGGGCTTCAGGGCCATGCGCTGGAGGATCTGGATGCCCATGCCCGTGCGCTTTCCGCCAGTGCCGAGCGCCTGCGCGAAACGCTCGAGCAGGGCACGGCCTTCGCCAAAGCGCAGGCACAGATGAATGGCACGGATGAGCCCGCCGAGGTCGCGCTGCCGGTAGCGGTGGCGCAGGCCGCGCGGGGTATGGATCTGCCGCGCGAAGAGATTATCGCCCTGTTTTTGCATAGCTTTGCGTCAAACCTTGTGTCCTGTGCAGTGCGCTTTGTGCCTTTGGGGCAGGCGCAGGGGCAAAGGGTGCTGGCGGGGCTGCATCCCGATATCTCGCAGATCGCCGCGAAAGCCAGCCACGCGGGTTTGGATGACCTGGCAGCGGCGGCCTTTCGTGCCGATCTGGGAGCGATGCTGCATGAAACTCTGGATGTGCGCATCTTCAAGACATAGGGGCAAGCGGCCCCGCAAGAAGGAGACAGAAATGGCAAACGGACCTTTGCGCGTCGGTATCGGCGGCCCCGTTGGCGTAGGCAAGACGACCCTGACCGAACAGCTGTGCCGCGCTTTGGCGGGGCGGTGCTCGATGGCGGTGGTGACCAATGACATCTACACCCGCGAGGACGCCGAGGCTCTGATGCGGGCGCAGGTGCTGCCTGCCGACCGCATCCGGGGTGTCGAGACCGGTGGCTGCCCGCATACCGCAATCCGCGAGGATGCCTCGATCAATCTGGCGGCGATTGCCGATCTGAACAAGGCCTTCCCCGACCTTGATCTGGTGCTGATCGAATCGGGCGGCGATAATCTGGCGGCAACCTTCAGCCCCGAGCTGGCCGATCTGACGATCTATGTCATCGATACTGCGGCAGGGCAGGACATCCCGCGCAAGCGGGGGCCGGGGGTGACGCGCTCGGATCTGCTGGTGGTCAATAAGACCGATCTTGCGCCTTATGTCGGAGTGGATACCGACCTTCTGCAAAGCGATACGGCCAAGGCGCGCGGCACGCGGCCCTATGTGCTGGCGCAGCTGAAAGCGGGCAAAGGCGTGCCCGAGATCGTGGCTTTTCTGGAAGAGGAAGGCGGGCTGGCTCTGCGCGAGCCTGCCTGATCACTTCATCCCCAGACCTGCGCGCATCATCAGCTGGCGCACGGGTTTCAGCCCGTAGATCGCCCCCAAAGCGCCGGCCCGCAGATCGCGCAGCGGGCGCGGGGCGATCATCGAGACACGGTTGAGCATATCGATCCCCGCAATCCGCGCACGGACCTCGGGCCAGCGGGCGCGGTGATAGGCGGTCAGCATCTGCGCCGATCCCAGATCCTCGGCATGTTTGCGCGAAAGCTCCAGCAGGCAACCGATATCGGCAAGGCTCATGTTCAGCCCCTGCGCGCCAATCGGCGGGATCACATGGGCGGCCTCGGCAATAAGCGCGACCCGCTCGCCGTTCAAAGCCTGTGCATGCTGTACCCGCATCGGCCAGACCGCGCGGCGGGTGGCCAGCGTCAGCGGCCCGAGGATGCCGGTCGAGCGTTCCAGCATGGCGGCTTCAAAGGCCTCCTTGTCCAGCGCGGCCAGACGGTCGGCCTCGGCGCCGCGCTCCATCCAGACGATAGCGGAACAATGCGCCCCATCGCGGTCGGGCAGGGGGACGAGGGTGAAAGGCCCGCCCGTGCGGTGGACCTCGGTCGAGACATTCTCATGCGGGACCGGATGGGTGACAGCAAAGGCCAGCGCCTTCTGGCCGTAGTGATGCAGCTTGGCCCCGATGCCCGCCGCCTGACGGATGAAACTGTCGCGCCCGTCGGCGCCGATCACCAGCTTGGCCTGAACAAGCGCGCCATCCGACAGCGTCACCCGCGCCTCGGCCCGCCGCGTCACCAGCCCCGTGGTGGCCACGCCCGCGCGGAAATCAACATTGGGCAGCTCGGCCAGACGGGCGACCATCTCGCGCCGCAACAGCCAGTTGGGGAGGTTCCAGCCGAAGGGCTGATCCGAAATATCGGAGGCATCGAAATCACGGGTCAGCCGCGCTACGGGCTTTTCGCCGCCCGCATCGACGATCCGCATGATCTGCAGGGCCGCCGCATAAGGCGCCAGCCGTTGCCACAGCCCCGCCGCCTCAAGGATCTTCACCGAGGGCTGCAGGAAGGCCGTGGTGCGCATATCGGCCCCTTCGGCCTGCGCATCGGTGACGGGGGGCATAGGGTCTACGCAGATCACCTTGAAACCGGCCGTGCCGAAGGCTGCCGCTGCCGTCAGCCCCGCCACGCCACCGCCCGAGATCAGGATATCGGTCTGGATCGGATCTATGCTCATGGCGGCGGTCTTTCCTTGCTGTGTCTTGACCCTATCATAGCGCGACTGGCGGCGAAGGCCAGATCATCCGGCCTTGATCAGCTGCGCCAGAAAGCCGCTTAGGTCATTGGTATGATGGCCGATATGATCTGCCTCAAGCGCCAGAGGCGCGACATGCACGGTCTGCATCCCCAATTTATGCGGCACCTCCAGATTGCGGGCGTCATCTTCGAACATCGCGCCCTCCTGCGGGCGGATGCCTGCCTTGCGGAAGACCATGTCAAAGGCTTCGGCCCGCGGCTTTGGGTGGAAATCGGCATGTTCGATGCCGTAGATCCCGTCAAACAGCCCCGACAGCCCCCGCGCCGCCAGCACCTGTTCGGCGTAGGGGGCGGAGCCATTGGTGTAGACGATCTTGCGCCCCGGCAGCGCGCGGATCCCCTGCGCCAGCATGGGGTCGGGCGTCAGCGCATCGAAAGAGATATCATGCACCTCATGCAGGAAGGGCAGCGGGTCGATCTGATGTTCATGCATCAGCCCCGCCAAAGTCGTGCCATAGAGCTTCCAGTAGTGGCTGCGCAGATGATGGGCGCGGGTCGCATCCACCTTCAGCTCGCGCATCACGTAATCTGCCATCTTCACCTCGATCTGTGAAAACAGCGCCACCTCGGGCGGATAGAGCGTATTATCAAGGTCGAAGACCCAGTCCGACACATGGTCGAAGCCGGAAAGCGGGGGGCGGTTCGGGGTACTCATACTATGGTCCATAGCGCGTTCGGGGGAATGGTGTAAATGTCGCACTTCTTCCGCTTGTCATATCCGGCGCTGGCTCCTAGGGTCGTCCGATGCAAAATGCGAGCCTGACAGGCGAGAGGGACCATGCAAAAAGACGCCTATACGCTGATCCTCGAAGCGATTGATGCCGGAACCTATAAACCCGGTGACCGTCTTGTTGAATCCGAACTGGCCGAGAGGCTGGGGGTGTCGCGCACGCCGGTGCGTGAGGCGCTGCAACGCCTCGAGACGCAATCCATGCTGGCGCGTGACGGACGCTCGCTGATTGTCGCGTCGCTCGACCATAACCAGTTGGCGGAACTCTATACCGTGCGCGCCGAACTCGAGGCGCTGGCGGCACGGCTGGCGGCGCGGCATGCGGCCCCCGAGGAAGTGCGCGTGATGCAGGCGATGATCGAGGAAGACCATCAGAAACTCGGAGATCCGATCGCGCTCAGCCGCGCCAATAAGCGGTTCCACCGGCAGATCCATCTGGCCTCGCATAATCGCTATCTGGTGCAACAGCTGGATCTTGTGCATCGGTCGATGGCGCTGCTGGCGACGACCTCGCTTGCGGCGGAGGGCCGTGGCGAGATCGCGCTTGCCGAACACCAGCGGATTGTCGATGCGATTGCGGCAGGTGACGAGGACGAGGCAGGGGCCGCGTTGCGCGCACATATCTCGGAGGCCTTCGTGACCCGCCTCAAAAGCGATGCGCGTGCTCATGGCGGGCAGCCGCAGTGATCAACTGATCCAGGGCGCCCGTTGGGGCCGTGGTGGGGCGGCAATCGGCACCTGTTCCGTCTGGCTGGCGGGCAGGGTGATGTGCAGGTCGAAGATCCCATGCGTGGTCTTGTCCCAGTAGAAGGGCTTCTGGACCAGTTCATAGATCGCTTTCCATCCTGCAATCGCTCCCAGCGGAAAATACAGATGCATGCTAGGCACCCAAGGGATCAGAAACCGGTGGCTTTCGCCGCGGACCGCCCACGCCGCAAGACAGATATTGAGAAGCTCTGCGGTGACGAAAACGGCCACAAGCAGGGTGATCTGGGTGTCCGAAAGCAGACTCTGGACGGGATGGGGCAAGCCGAAGACCATCAGCCAGAAGCTCCATAGCAGCGGGGCCAGCACGTATTGCGAAAGCGAGCCGAAGAACATCACCTGAAACGCCCAGAACCTGCGTGGCCCGAGATCTTCCATCAGCTTGCGGGGCGAGCGCATATGCACGGCCCAGGTGATCGCATAGCCCTTCAGCCAGCGCGAACGTTGTTTGACCCACGGCACCATGCGGCAATTCGCTTCTTCCTGCGTGACGGTCGGCACCAGTTCGGTGCGATATCCCTTGCGGGCCAGACGCACCCCGAGATCGGCATCCTCGGTCACATTATGCGCATCCCAGCAGCCAAGCTCTTCCAGCACCTTGCGCCGGAAAAACAGGGTTGTGCCGCCCAAGGGGACCACAAAGCCAAGCTTGGCAATACCGGGCAGGACCATGCGGAACCATGTCGCATATTCGATGGTAAAACAGCGTGACAGCCAGTTCGTGCGCGGGTTGTAATAATCGAGAATGCCCTGCAGGCAGACGACTTCCGGCGGCGCTTTGGCAAAGCGGCGCGCAATCATGTGCAGCTGGTCGGGATGGGGCGCATCTTCGGCATCATAGACACCGATGATGCTGCCACGGCAGAAATTCAGCGCATAATTGAGCGCACGGGGTTTTGTGCGGATGGGCCCGTCGGGCACGGGCAGAACCCGCATCCAGCGCGGCAGATCGGCCTTGGCCAGTGCATCGCGGGTCACATGATCGTCTTCCTCGACGACAAGCAGCATATCGAGCAGCTCGCGCGGATAATGCAGCCGCGACATGCGCGCCACCAGTCGCGCGGCAATATCGGGCTCGCGGAACATCGGGACCATGATGGAAATCACTGGGAGGCGGGCGGCAGGAGCTGGCGTGGTCTGGGGCATGTAGCGCGCGCTCCGTGCCTGCGTGATGCCTGCCCAGAGCTTCAGGGCGGAAGTCAGAACCAAGGTCAGGATGGCCCAGCCCGAGAGCAGCGCGAAGACAGCCAGAGGCATCAATGTCAGCCCCAATGCGCCCGCAAACAACACGCCGAACAGCCAGGTTGCCGCACGTCGTTCATCGCGCTCGCGGCAGCTCATCTCGGAGGCAACGCGGGATTCCGCCCGACGAATCATCTGTGTCTTGCGGCGGGCCAGAAGACTGTCGGTAATGGCGCGTTCGGTCGCGATGGCCATGCGATAGGGGCCGTATTCCTTGGGCAGATCTTTCTGGATGCTGGCAAAGAGGTCGGGATGGGCGCAGGCCAAAAGCGTCACCCCGCCGACGCGCCGTATCGGAGCGATGACTTTGGTGCAGCAGAATTCCGCCCCGAGCGCGTCAATCAGGCGCGGATCTGGTGAGTCGCGCGTCAGATCAATCGGGCTGGCGCCCCATTGCTGGGCAAGCGCGTGCATCAGCTGGGTCTCCGTGATCCAGCCATGCGCGATCAGGATATCGCCAAGCCGTGCATCCTCGCGCCCCCGTAGCGAGACGGCTTTCAGCAGGTCGCCCGGGCTGAGATAGCCCAGATCGACAAGGATCTGCCCCAGCGGCGCGCGGCCCACCCGTGCCCGCCTTGGCGGCGGTACGCGGCGCTTCTGGGCCGGTCGCAACAGTCTGAGATCGGACAGGTTGTCCGAAGTGACGGCCTTCTGGCCGTGCAAGGTCGTCTCCATGATTTCGCCCCCAGGCTAAAACTGGTGACAAGATTTCGCCCAAAAGTTGAATCAATCGTTAACTACAAATAAAAAGGGCGCTTTCTGTTTCCAGAAGGCGCCCCAGAAGCTGTGGATAACTCTGTGGGAATTATTTCATCGCGGCGATGAAGCGGTCGAACAGATAGTAGCTGTCCATCGGACCCGGGCTGGCTTCGGGGTGGTATTGCACGGAGAAGACCGGACGGTCTTCCATTGCAATCCCGCAATTCGACCCGTCGAACAGCGACACATGGGTTTCCTTCACGCCGGCAGGCAGCGTCTGGCTGTCCACAGCGAAACCGTGGTTCATCGAGGTGATCTCGACCTTGTTGGTGGTCAGGTCTTTCACGGGGTGGTTCGCGCCGTGATGGCCGTGGTTCATCTTGATGGTCTTGGCACCCAAAGCAAGTGCAAGCATCTGGTGACCAAGGCAAATTCCGAATACCGGCAGATCCTTTTTCAGGATTTCCTGAATCATCGGCACGGCATATTTGCCGGTCGCCGCAGGGTCGCCCGGTCCGTTCGACAGGAAGACACCATCGGGGTTGAGCGCCAGAACGTCTTCTGCCGTCGCCGTCGCCGGAAGCACCGTTACATCGGCCCCGGCCGAGGCGAGGCAGCGCAGGATATTGCGCTTGGCGCCGAAATCGATGGCAACCACTTTCTTGCCTTCTTCGCTGCGCGGCTTGTAGCCGTCGGGCCATGCCCAACGCATTTCGTTCCAGCGATAGGATTGTGCACAAGTCACATCCTTGGCCAGATCCAGACCGACCAGACCGGACCACTCGCGGGCCTTTTTGATCAGCGCTTCAATGTCGAATTCACCGTTCGGGTTATGGGCAATCGCCACATTCGGGGCGCCCAGCTGGCGAATCGCACGGGTCAGGCGGCGGGTATCGATGCCGCCCACGCCGATGCGGTTGCGCTTTTCGAGCCATTCGACAAGGTTCGAGGTGGCGCGCCAGCTTGACGGCTCGGTGGGGTCCCATTTGACGACCATACCGGCAGCAACCGGATCTTGGGTTTCGTCATCTTCGGGGTTCACCCCCACATTGCCGACATGCGGGAAGGTGAAGGTGACGACCTGACCGGCGTAAGAAGGGTCGGTCATGATTTCTTGATAACCGGTCATGGCGGTGTTGAACACCAGTTCCGCGACGGTCTCGCCGGTGGCACCGAAGCCTTTCCCGTAGAACAATTGTCCGTCCGCCAGCGCGATCAGCGCGGTGGGTTTTTCGGATGACTGGTGGCTTGCAGGCATGGCGCGACTCCCCGGGGCAAAATCTGCCGGAACCTACGAGGGTAGGCGGCAATGGTCAAGGCCCGATATTGAAAACATTATTTCCAACAAATACAGAGGTTTAGTGATGTTGTGCCTTGGCCGGAGACGGAGTATCCTATGCTCTTCCATTAACGAGGGGTTTCACCGTGGATATGCGCGCAAAAATCAACGCAGCCTTGAAAGAGGCCATGCGCGAGAAGGATCAGGGGCGGCTTTCGACGCTCCGTCTGGTGAATGCGGCCATCAAGGATCGTGAAATTGCGATGCGGGGCAGCAATGAAGAACATGAGATCAACGACAGCGATGTCATGCAGATTCTCGGCAAGATGGTGAAGCAACGCCATGAAAGCGCGCGGGCCTATGAAGAGGGCGGGCGGCTGGAACTGGCCGAGCAGGAACTGTCCGAGATCAAGATATTGGAAACGTTCCTGCCGCGCCAGTTGACCGATGACGAGGTCAAGGCGGCGATCGATGCCGCGATTGCCGCGATTGATGCGCAGTCGATCCGCGACATGGGCCGTGTGATGGCGGTTCTGAAAGAAAAATATACCGGCCAGATGGATTTCGCCTCTGTCGGTCCGCGTGTCAAAGATCGCCTTTCGATCTGAGACGTGACAGGGCATAGCGAAAGATGGCGGCCTGGCCGCCATTTTTTATGCGCTGGCGACCTGTGTCCGGCAAGAAATGGCCTATCCTTGCGGTTGAGCGGGAACGCATCTTTAATCCTTTCATTGGCATTCTTTAATCGGAATCCGAAAGGGGTGAAGAATGGAAAAGCTCTCTGTTTCGCATGCGCGCGCGGCATCGGCTGCCTTGGCGGCACGGCGTGGTCAGCGTCAGGTTCATGACCTGCGCGGTATTTCACGCGATATGTATGACCAACTGACATTGGGCGAGCTGGAAGAGATGGCGCAATCCGTCTCGGTGCGGGGGATGTCCGATATCTAGAGCGTCGTAATGGGCGGAAATCCACAAAGCGAAAGGTGACTTTCGAAGCCGTGATTTGCCTTCGGCGCGCGCGCTGCCCACATCCATGTCTTTGTTTATCACAAGATATGGGGTGCTATGACCGGCTTTGGACATCTGAAAACCGGAATTCTCTGTCTGGCAGGGCTGATCGTTTCGGGCTGTAACACGTCGCTCGGGCAGGTCAAACAGGCAATGCCGGAGCGCGAGTTCCTGTCTTTTGCCAGCCAGTCGGGCGGTGCGTTCACCTATGCCTGTGCGCGCGGCGCAACCGAGGCCGATACAAGATCGCGCGGGCAGAAGGCGCATCTGGCCTATGAGCACAAGATGGCTTCTTACGGGCCGACATTCGCCAAAACACTGGTTTCGGTTCTGGATTCTGGCGTATCGGATGCGGCGACATTGGAGGCAACCGTGAACGGCACATCAGACCGCTGGGCACGTTCGGCGGCATTGGAAGTGGAACGCCAATATAGATGTCTGCCGGTCGGGCCGAACCGGAGCAGCTCTTAAACCGGCCGTTCGAAGTTATGCGGCGGCGGCGGAGAGGGGAGCGTCCATTCAGCGGTCATGCCCTCCTGCACGCCCTCCTGCATGGCAGCAGGGACGCGCCGCCCTGCCAGAACCGTCCACAGGATGATGCCCAGGAACAGCAAGAAGGAAAAGAACGACAGGAACGCCCCGATCGACGAGAGCTGGTTGAGCAGGGCGAACTGGTCCGGATAATCCAGAATGCGGCGGGGCATGCCCTCTTGGCCCAGGATTTGCTGCGGGAAGAATGTCAGGTTCGTTCCCAGAAACATCAGCCAGAAATGCAGTTGTCCGGCCCATTCCGGATAGTTGCGGCCCGACATTTTTCCGATCCAGAAATAGAGGCCGCCGAAAAGGGCGAAAATCGCCCCGAGGCTCATGACATAATGCGAATGCGCGACCACGAAATAGGTGCCCGCATGGTTGATATCGACCGGAGCACCGCTGATCAGCAGCCCGCTCAGTCCGCCCATGACAAAGAGGAAGATGAAGCCAAGCGCCCAGAGAAGCGGGGTCCGCCAATGTGGGCGCGCCTGCGCCAGTGTCATGATCCATGAAAACAGGATGACCAGTGTTGGCAGGCCGACAATGGTGGCGGCCAGTGTGAAGCCGCTATCCTCGCCTGCCATCAGCCCACGGGTGAACATGTAATGCGCCCATGTGGCAAAACCGAGCAGGCCGATAGCCAGCATCGCATAAATCGTGACTTTCTGGGCGTAAAGCGGGCGCCCCGAGAAGGTGGAGATGATCTGCGAGATAATCCCGAAGCCCGGTAGAATGATGATGTAGATCTCGGGATGGCTGAAAAACCACAGGATCTGCCGGTAGAATTCGGGGTCATCCTCGTGGATCGCATGCCGGTAGCTCGGGTCGAGCATCATGGTTATCGCTCCGGCCAGCACGGGCAGCGTGCACAGCACGAGGGCGGCTGTCACAAGGATCGACCATGCAAAAGGCGATGCGTCATGCAGCGTCACGCCGGGGCCGCGCATATTGAGAAAGCTGGTAATCATGTTGATCGCGGTCAGGATCGTCGAGATCCCCATCACGAACAGCGCCGCAATGGCCACCGGCACGGTATGGGCCGAAAACAGCGCGCCGATGCCCATGATGCAGGCCAGAACATATAGCTGGTAGGCGCTGCGGTTCAGGCGCGGAAACGCCAGTTCGGGTGCGCGCAGATGCAGCGGCAAGAGATAGGAGCCGAAACCGGCAAAAAGGCCCGGGATGGCGACAAAGAACATCATCAGCACCCCATGCGAGGCGGTCAGCACATCCCAAAGCGCGCTATTGGCGGAACAGGGGGCCTGCGTCGGCCAGAGCCGCGCGCCCTCGGCGCACAGATATTGCACGCCCGGTTCCATTAGCTCGAGCCGCATATAAACGGTCACCACCACCGAAATCAGCCCGACAAGAGCCGCAGTCACCAGATAGAGCAGACCGATCGTCTTGTGGTCGCTTGATCCGCCGGTCTGCGTGCCCTTCTGGCCATCTGTCGCGGGCAGGCTGCTGGCATCGGGTCGGGGCATGGCGTCTCTCCTCTGGGCCGTGCGGGGCCGGATCGCGCCCCGCATACAATCAATCCCTGCCAAAGGAAATGCCCGCCAAAGGCTGGCGGGCATGTTCATCGGCTGACATCTCTGTGGCGGGCTTATTTGGCCACGGATTCCAGATAGGCGGCAATATCGCCCTGACCTTTCTTGGCTTTGAAGGTCATGCCCGAACGCGCGGCCTTGTCGCCGGTTTTCTCTTCGAGCCAGGCATTGGGGTCGGTGATATAGGCTTCGAGCTCTTCCTTGGTCCAGACAGCGCCGGTCGCGCCGACGGCCTTGATCGAATCCTTGTATTTGAACCCTTCAAGGCTGCCCACCTGACGTCCGATCACGCCATAGAGGTTGGGGCCGACCTTGCCCCCCTTGACGATGGCTGTGCCGTCGGGGGCCACGATGGCGTGGCAGGCTTTGCAGGCACGGAACTCTTTTTCGCCTTTGGCGGCATCCTGCGCGAAAGCAGGGGCGGCAAGGGTGACTGCGGTGAGTGTGGCAAACAGGCTAATCTTCATCGCTATTTCCTCGTTCGAACAGGTGGTTCTTTCCCGAACCGATCCGGACCTGCCTCCCGCAGGCCCAAATGCGCTTGGGGCGACTGTATCATGCCTGTAAAAAGGCTGTTACGGGATTTTAGTCCTGCTCCACAGGACTTTCGTCGAAAATCTCGTTGAAATGGGCCATGAGCGCGGCGTCCAGATCGCCCATTTCCACCGGCAGCCCCAGATCGACAAGGCTGGTCACCCCGTGATCCTTGATCCCGCAGGGCACGATTCCGGTGAAATGCTCCAGATCGGGTTCGACATTGATCGAGATGCCGTGAAAGCTGACCCATTTGCGCAGCTTGACCCCGATGGCGGCGATCTTGTCCTCGGCCAGCGCGCCGTCGATGCCGCGCGGGCGGTCGGGGCGCTCGACCCAGACGCCGACCCGGCCTTCGCGAATCTCGCCCTTGACGTTGAAATCCGCCAGCGCCGAGATCACCCAGTCTTCCAGCTTCTTGACAAAGCCGCGCACGTCGCGCCCGCGTTTGTTAAGGTCCAGCATGACATAGGCGATGCGTTGGCCCGGCCCGTGATAGGTATATTGCCCGCCACGTCCTGCCTCGAAAACCGGAAAGCGGTCGGGGTCCACCAGATCTTTCCGCTGCGCGGATGTGCCTGCCGTATAAAGGGGCGGGTGCTCAAGAAGCCAGATCGCTTCCTCTGCCTCACCGGCATGAATCGCGGCGACCCGCGCTTCCATGAAGGCAAGGGCCTCTTCATAAGGAACGGGCTGATCTGCGTGAATCCATTCGACCATGGCATCCTCCGATATTTCCCCTGATGTCGCGCTTTCGGGCCTTGGATGCAAGGGCAGAACGCCTTGCGCAAAAGGCCCATCGCGCAGGGATCAAAGAAAAAATCCGGCAAACGCATTTTTCCTCTTTTCAAGCTCGCAGACAGCCGCTAGATAGCCCTCACCAAGCCAGAGACAGTGCGGTCGTGGCGGAATTGGTAGACGCGCAGCGTTGAGGTCGCTGTGGGGTAACTCCCGTGGAAGTTCGAGTCTTCTCGACCGCACCATTCTCCGGATGGAGAGCAAAGCCCCTAGCGGGGCTTTTTGCTTTTGGGGTCTTGGAGTTTTTCGGGCTTTCGAGTTTCCAGAGTTTCTAACCCCATGCGGCATGAAAAACGCGGCCCTTGGGCCGCGCTGTGTCAGGCTAGATTGGCGCGCAGGCCTGTTCCATCCACTCAGCCGTGGGGGCAGAGACATGCGGCCCGATCTCGGCCAGACAGGTCGCGTGGTAATGGTTCAGCCAGTCGCGTTCGGCTTGGCTGAGCAGTTCAACCAGCACCGGACGGGTGTCGATGGGCACCCATGTCAGCGTCTCGAAATGCAGCATCTCGCGCTGGGGATCGGCCTCGGGGCCTTTGTCCGCCGCAACCGCCAGCACCAGATTCTCGATGCGGATACCGAAGGCGCCGTCACGGTAGTAGCCCGGCTCGTTCGACAGGATCATGCCTTCTTCAATCGGCAGGGTCGAGGCGCGCGAAATCCGCACCGGCCCCTCATGGACACAAAGCGCCGCCCCCACGCCATGCCCCGTGCCGTGGTCGTAATCCTGACCGGCCCGCCATAGCGGCATCCGCGCCAGCGCGTCCAGATGGCTGCCAGCCACGCCCTTGGGCCATTGCGCCATCGACAGCGCGATCATCCCCTGTAGCACGCGGGTATAGGGCGCGCGGGCCTCTTCGGGCACGGGGCCAATCGCGATGGTGCGGGTGATATCGGTGGTGCCATCCACATATTGCCCGCCCGAATCCACCAAAAGCAATTCGCCCGCATTTACGGGACGGTCGGTCTTTTCGGTGACGCGGTAATGGACAATCGCCCCGTCAGGGCCCGCGCCGCAGATCGTGTCAAAGCTGATCTCGGTCAGCGCATTGGTCGCGCGGCGAAAGTCCTCAAGCGCGGTCACTACCGAAATCTCGGTCAGCTCGCCCTTCGGGGCCTCGGCATCCAGCCAAGCCAGAAACTCGGCCATCGCGCAGGCATCGCGGTGATGGGCCGCTTTCATGCCCTCCACTTCGGCGGCATTCTTGCGCGCTTTGGGCAGCACGCAGGGGTCGGGCGCATAATGTGGCGTGGCACCTGCCTCCGACAGGATCGGACCCACCGCATAGGGTGCGCTTGCCGGATCCACCAGAACCGAGCCCGAAAGCGCGCAAAGCCCTGCGCCAAAACTATCGGGCGGGCACAGGGTCACATCCGGCCCCAAAGCCGCCAAGAGGTCGGGCGAAAACTTAGCGCCCTCGGCGAACAGATCGATCGAGCCATCGGCATGGAGAATGGCAAGGCTTTGCACCAGCGGATTGCGGGCAATGTCATCGCCACGGATATTGAGAAGCCAGCAGATGGAATCCGGCTGGGTCAGCACGGCGGCACTATCTCCGGCCAGAGCGGCCGCCAGTCGGGCGCGTTTCGACGCCGACTCTTCCCCCGCAAGTTCCGGCGGATGCAGACGGGCGGGGGCAAGCGGCGGGGCAGGGCGGTCCGTCCAGATCTCGTCGATCGGGTTCTCGCAGGGCACCAGCGTGACAGCGGTCTTGGCCAGCGCGGCTCGGATCGCCTCGATCTCGCTGTGGGTGTGCAGCCAAGGGTCAAAGCCGATCCGCCCCTCGGTCAGATGTTCGGCAATCCAGGGGCCCGCCTGCGTCTGCGGCCAGTTGACCGGCGTATAGGCTGCCAGATCCACCTCGGAGCGCACCTGCACGCGGTAGCGCCCGTCGATGAACACCCCCGCCACTTCCGGCAGCACCACGCAAAAGCCCGCCGAGCCGGTAAACCCCGTCAGCCAGCCCAGCCGCGCATCGCGGTCAGCCACATATTCGCCCTGATGGATATCGGCGCGCGGCACGATAAAGCCCGCCAGCCCGCGCTTGGCCAGAACCTCGCGCAGGGCGGCCAGACGGGGCTCGCCGGTATCGGGGTTCGTCTTGACCGAGAAATCCTGAAACATCAGCCGGCTCTCCGCATTCCCAGCACACGGGCGCGTTTGCGCGGGTCGGCATCAAAGAGGCCCGCCAGTTGTTCGGTCATGGCGCCCGCCAGTTCCTCTGCATCCGAGATCTTCACAGCGCGGTTGTAATATTTGGTCACATCATGGCCGATGCCGATGGCCAGCAACTCGACCGCACGGCGTTTCTCGATCATGGCGATCACATCATGCAGGTGCTTGTCGAGGAAATTCGCGGGGTTCACCGACAAAGTGGAATCATCCACAGGCGCGCCATCGGAAATCACCATCAGGATCTTACGCGCTTCCGAGCGTTTGGTGATCCGGCGGTGTGCCCATTCCAGCGCCTCGCCGTCGATGTTCTCCTTCAGCAGGCCCTCTTTCATCATCAGACCCAGATTGGGCCGCGCACGACGCCACGGCGTATCGGCGCGTTTGTAGATGATATGGCGCAGGTCGTTCAGACGGCCCGGTTGCTGCGGACGCCCCGCATTGAGCCACTCCTCACGGCTTTGGCCGCCCTTCCACGCACGGGTGGTAAAGCCCAGAATCTCGACCTTCACATTGCAGCGCTCCAGCGTGCGCGCCAGAACATCGGCACAGATCGCCGCAATCGAGATCGGACGCCCGCGCATCGACCCCGAGTTGTCCAGAAGCAGCGTCACCACCGTATCGCGGAATTCGGTGTCATGTTCGATCTTGAAGGACAGTGGCGTGGTGGGGTTGGCCACAACCCGCGCTAAGCGGCCCGCATCCAGCATGCCTTCCTCGCGGTCGAATTCCCACGAGCGGTTCTGCTGCGCCTGCAGCCGGCGCTGCAGCTTGTTGGCCAGCCGCGACACGGCGCCCTTCAGCGGTTCAAGCTGCTGGTCAAGATAGGCGCGCAGGCGTTCGAGTTCAGCCACTTCGGCCAGTTCTTCGGCCATGATCTCTTCGTCGAATTCCGTGCGGAAGACGGTGTAATTGGGGTCCGCATCCGAGGCGGCAGGCGGCGGAGGCGGCTCCATCGCGGCCTCGGGGTCGGGCATCTCGACCTCGTCGCCATCGGCAGGGTCAGCCAGTTCCTCGGTCGAGGTGGCGGCCTGCTGCTGGTCCTGCGTCTGTTCCTGCGCGCGCTCGGGAGAGGCATCGGCCTCTTCCTGCTCCTGCTGCTCCTGCTCTTCCATCTCGCCGCGATCATTCTCTGGGGCGGCCTCTTCGGCATCCTCCCCGTCATCGCCCATCTCGTCATCGGGGTCATCGCCCAGCTGGTCGCCATAGCCCAGATCGGAGATCAACTGCCGCGAGAATTTGGCGAATGCCGTCTGGTCGGAGAGCACATCCTGCAGACGCTCGAGATTGATGCCCTGCTGTTCCATGAACGGGCGCCACAGGTCGAGCACATGCTCTGCCCCTTCGGGCAGTTTGCGGCCCGTGGCCATTTCGCGGATCATATAGCCCGCCGCCACCGGCAGGGGGGCCTCGGCCTGATTGCGGATCTGGGCATAGCCCTTGCGTGCGGCCTCATGGGCGATCTTCACATCGATATTCGACAGCGTGCCCGGCATGTCGCGCGCGCCCAGAGCCTCGCAACGGGCATATTCCATTTCTTCATAAAGCGCGGCGGCCATATCGCCTGCGGGACGATACCGCCCGTGGGTGCCCGCATCATGGTGGCGCAGACGCAGCGCCAGCTGGTCGGCGGTGCCGCGCGCCAGCAGAACCTCGTCGCGCGTCATCCGCCGTGAGACCTGCGGCAGGCGCATCGTATCGCCTGTCGAGCCGGACGGATCGACCGTATAGCTGACCGTCAACTCCGGCCGGTCGGCCATAGTTTTGGTCGCCTCGGCGAGGGCTTTTTTAAACGGATCGGCGGGGTTATCGATGGGCTTGCTCATGCCCAAGATAAAGCACCACGCCCGTGCCTTCGCAAGAGGGGATCCGCGTGTTCGGCTGTCCCGCCAGACGGGCCAAGGCGGGCTGTGCAGACGCTTCGTGCAGCTTTGCACCAAACTGGGGGTTGTCGCCACATTTCTGCACTGTACCTTGAGGCCAAACGGGCAGCAGACCGGTTGCCCTGTGCAGAAGCGAAGGAGACCCCCATGACAGAACCGCTTAAAATTGGCGTTATCATCGGCACCACGCGCGAAGGCCGCTTTGCCGATGTGGTGACGGAATGGTTCATGGACAAAACCGCCAACCGTTCGGCTTTCAAATTCGATGTGATCGATCTGCGCGATCATGTCCTGCCGCATTTCGAAGAGGCGATGGCGCCCGCCTATGCCGAACCCTCCGAAGGGGCCAAGGGCAAATGGAATGATCTGCTGAAAAGCTATGACGGGTTTATCGTGGTGACGCCGGAATATAACCACTCGATCCCCGGTGTGCTGAAAAATGCGTTCGATTACGCTTATACCGGCTGGCGTCGCAAACCGCTGGGGATTGTGGGCTATGGTCCCTCGGGGGCGATGCGCGCCGCCGAGCACCTGCGGGTGATCGCCATCAATTTCGGCATGGTGCCGGTGCGCGGGGCGGTGCATATCGCGGGCGCGGATTTTTTTGCCAATATGACCGAGCGCGACCCGAAAGCCTTCCCCGAACATATCGATCCCACGCTGGACGAGCTGCTGGGCGATATGGAGTTCTGGGGCAATCTGACAAAGCCCGCGCTCAAGGCGTAAGCTTCGCGCGCTTTCCAGAGCCATAATTTGCGGCGGCAGGTCTGTCGCTTTTATTGTGTAGGCCGGAAGGGGCCTCCGGTTTTTCGGGGGCCCGTTTTTGTGGGGGGCGGCCCTACTTCGGTCGGCGGCCTTACTCCGGCAGGCGCCGGTCAAGGATGAGGATGTCATCGCAATCCTCGACCTTGCGTGGCTTCTGCGCCTTTTGCGGCACCAATATGGCCGTCATTGAGGGCACATGCGGCCCACGATAGCCCATCAGGGCTTCGGAGGCCAGATTGGCATCCGTCAACCGGTTTGCCTCGGCATAGAGCGTGCGGCATTCCAGCAAGGCATCGCGCGCCGAATAGTTTGGCTCGCAGGCCATCAGAAGGCCGGTTGTGCAGAAAAGAAGGGCAAGGCGAGAGGGGCTTAGCATCATAGGCACAGCCTCGCCGTTTTTGCTTTCCAAATCGTAAAGAAAAGGCCGGGAACGCATCCCGGCCTTCACTTTATTCGACTGGCTCGCGTGATCACATCGCGATGGAGGCCGCGCTTTCGGGCAGTTCCTCGTCAAACAGGCGCTGGTAGAACTCGGCCACGGTCTGACGTTCAAGCTCGTCACATTTGTTGAGGAAGGTCAGGCGGAAGGCATAGCCCACATCGTTGAAGATGCGTGCATTCTGCGCCCATGCGATGACGGTCCGCGGGCTCATGACGGTGGACAGATCGCCGTTCATGAAGGCCGTGCGCGTCAGGTCGGCCACATGCACCATCTGGCTGATGACCTTGCGACCTGCCTCGTTATTGTAGTTGGGGTTCTTCGCCAGCACGATGGCGGCTTCGGCATCATGGCTGAGATAGTTCAGCGTGGCCACCAGCGACCAGCGGTCCATCTGGCCCTGGTTGATCTGCTGGGTGCCGTGATAGAGGCCGGTGGTATCGCCCAGACCCACGGTGTTCGCGGTCGCAAACAGGCGGAAATAGGGGTTCGGGGTGATCACCTCGTTCTGGTCCAGAAGGGTCAGCTTGCCCTCGGCTTCCAGCACACGCTGGATCACGAACATCACATCGGCGCGGCCTGCGTCATATTCGTCGAAGATGATCGCGGTGGGGTTGCGCAGCGACCACGGCAGGATGCCTTCATGGAAGACGGTGACCTGCTTGCCATCCACCAGCTTGATCGCATCCTTCCCGATCAGGTCGATCCGGCTGACATGGCTGTCGAGGTTCACCCGCACACAGGGCCAGTTCAGGCGCGCGGCGATCTGTTCGATATGGGTGGATTTGCCGGTGCCGTGATAGCCCTGGATCATCACCCGGCGGTTATAGGCAAACCCCGCCAGAATCGCCAGCGTGGTGTCGCGGTCGAACTTGTAGGTCGGGTCGATTTCCGGCACGCGTTCGGTGCGCTCGGCAAATCCCTTGACCTTCATATCACTGTCAATGCCGAAGACCTCGCGGACATCGATCTCTTCGGTGGGTTTTGCATTCATATCGAGCATTTCGGGCACCTTTCTCTTGGTCGCCGCAGCCGTCATCGAAATCGGACGCAGGGCGTGTCTGACCGAGTTGTGGAGCATATCGCGGGGCGCTGCAAGGGCAAGCGGCCATTTGGGGAACCGCAATCGGGGGATGGTGCGTTGCGCCTGCAAGACGGAGCAAGTAGCCTGCAGGACGCATATCCCGCACGCGCGTGCGCAAACATGCGAAAATTGTGAACGGAGATTGGTATGAGCGGCCTTCTGGCGCTTTTGGATGATGTGGCGGGAATCGCCAAGATCGCGGCGGCTTCGGTCGATGATGTGGCAGGGCAGGCAGCCAAGGCCGGGGCCAAAGCGGCGGGGGCGGTGATTGATGATGCGGCGGTCACGCCCAAATATGTGCATGGTTTTGCCGCCGCCCGTGAATTGCCCATTGTGGGCAAGATCGCGCTGGGGTCGATCCGCAACAAGCTGGTCTTCCTGCTGCCATTGGCGCTGCTGCTGTCCAGCTTCGCGCCTTGGGCCATTACGCCGCTTCTGATGCTGGGCGGGGCCTATCTGTGTTTCGAAGGGGCCGAGAAAGTGTGGCATGTGCTGCACCCCGCCGCCGCCCATCCGGCAGAAGACGCGGCCCCCAAGGCCAAAGAGAACGCGGCCCTGCTTGAGGAGAAAAAGGTCAGAGGTGCGGTAAAAACCGATTTCATCCTCTCGGCAGAGATCATGACCATCGCGCTTTCCGCCTTGCCGGAAGGGGATGCGCTATGGATCGAGGCCCTGACGCTGGCGATTGTCGGTATCGGGATCACGGCGGTGGTCTATGGGGGTGTCGCGATTATCGTGAAGGCCGATGATGTGGGGCTGTGGCTGGCGGAAAATGCCAGGCTTGCGGCCACACGCGCCTCTGGCCGCGCGATCGTGCATTTCATGCCGCTTTTCATGAAGATCCTGATGATCGTGGGCACGGCTGCGATGATCTGGGTGGGGGGCAATATCATCCTGCATGGTCTGGCCGAACTCGGCTTCGGGGCGCCCTATGACTGGATCCACCATCAGTCCGAAGCGGTCGTGGCGAAGGTGGGCGAGGCGTGGAAGCCCGCGCTTGGCTGGGCGGTTACCGCCTTCTGTGACGGAATCTTCGGGGTACTGTTCGGCTTCGTGCTGATTCCTGTCGTGACATTCGTGATCTCGCCGGTCCTCGGGATGTTTGCCAAGAAAGAGGCGGCATGACACAGGCGCTGCGCCCGCATCATGTGGCGATCATCGCTTCGGATTACCAAAGCTCCAGGCACTTTTACACAGAGGTGCTCGGGCTGAAGGTGATCGCGGAAACCTATCGCGCGGCGCGCGACAGCTGGAAACTGGATCTGGAGATGGCGGGAGGGGTGCAGATCGAACTCTTCACCTTCCCGAATGCCCCCACGCGCCCGACCCGTCCCGAGGCGCAGGGGCTGCGGCATCTGGCCTTCGCGGTGGGCGATATCGATGCGTGGTGCGCAAGGCTTGCGTATCATGGGGTGGAGGTCGAGCCGATCCGCGTGGATGCGCTGACCAACGCCCGTTTCACCTTTTTCCAAGACCCCGATGGCCTGCCGCTAGAGCTTTACGAGACGTAATTCTCCTTGCCAATCCTGACCGGTCGTGTTCCTTGCGGTATTTCACCCAAGAATTTCAAATATATGACTGTCCAGACATCAGAGGCCTTCGAGGTCATCGGCCTTTCGGAGATTGTCCAGAACGCAGACCCTGTGAAGGTTGCCGCGCTTTATAGCGCCTACCACGACTATAGCGGGGGACCTCGTCCCCTATCGGGTGACCATCGGCTGCCGCGTGGCGTAGCCCCAAAGCCTGATCGCGCGATGGTAGCCCATCTGGCAAAAGTATATCCCGCGCGCGTTTCAGGCGGATTTCGATCTATCCGACGCGCAGGGCCCGACGAAGGTGACGGTTTGTCTCGGGCTAAGCGCCTAGGCTCTGCGCTCGGCTCCGGGTCAAGCCCGCAAGGGAAAGAACCAGCGGGCAGCTTTGGCGCATGGGAAAGCGAAAAAAGGGAGGCCAATGGCCTCCCTTGGTGTCCGGTGCTTAGCCGTGGCTGGCCAGTAGCTCGCGCAGCTGCGAGGGGAAAAGCTGCAAGATCAGCGTTTCGCTCATCGCATCGCCTTTATGGTCCAGATACATGCGAATATCGATCGGATCGTTATTGTCCGTGGCCACGGCCGAAAAATCCAGATCGAAGATCGCGCGCCAGTAATCGGCCCCGACAACGGGGAAGGCGCTTGTAAGAGAGGTCGTGCCCACCGAGGCGGTAACAACCGGCTCCAGCCCGTCCGCACGGCTCAGCCCCTGAAGGCCGGTGCTGTCGAGATCGCAAACGATCTTCACGGTGTTGGCCGGACGGTCCTGCCCCGGAATGCCGCCCGTGCCGATACGGATCGCGGTAAACTGCGCTTTCTGGCGCGGCACCGGCACATCCTTCACCCAGCTCAGCCGATAGTTCACGCTGAATTCCGAGCCTGTCGCCGACGGGTCGGAGGGGGTCCAGAAGGCCACGATATTGTCCATCGTTTCGTCATCGGTGGGGATCTCGATCAGGGTCACAGCCCCTTCGCCCCAGCCCTCTTTCGGCTCGATCCAGGCGGTGGCGCGTTTTTCATAGAAAACGCCATCATCTTGATATTGCTTGAAGTCACGCTCGCGCTGCGCAAGGCCAAAGCCTTTGACATTGGGCGAGTGGAAGCTGTTCGCCATCACCCGTGGCGGATTGTTCAGCGGACGCCAGATCTTTTCGCCGGTGCCGGTATGGATCTCCAGCCCGTCGCTGTCATGGACCTCGGGGCGCCAGTCGGGGGATACCTGCCGGTCATGCTTGCCAAACCAGTACATCGAGGTCAGCGGCGCGATGCCAAGCCGGTTCACATCGCCGCGCAGGAAGATATCTGCCGAGACATCCTGCACCACGCCGCCGCCCAGACGCGAAACGATCTTATAGGCACCGGTCGCGCGCGGGCTTTCCAGAAGCGCATAGGTGACAAAGCTGCCATCTTCGGGTTCTTCCAGCCAGAAGCGGGTGAAGCGCGGAAATTCCTCCGGCCCTTCGGCCACAGCCGTATCCAGCGCCAGCCCGCGTACCGACAGCCCGAACTGGCCCGAATAGCCCGCAGTCCGCCAGTAAGACGCCCCCAGAAAGGCCATCCAGTCGGCATTATGTTTGCGGTCCTGCACCGAAAACCCTGCAAAGCCTTCGGTCCCATGCAGGTTCTGGGCGGGGCTGTCGGCGGGAATATCGAAATAGTTTTTCGAGAACGGCACCTCGCGCGCCATCCCGCCATTCACGGCGTAGATATGCACCGGATCGGGGAAATACCGGCCCGGAAAGAAGAAATGCACGGGGTAGTCGTCGCCATTGCCCCAAAGCGCGTGATCCTTGCGGAATTTGATCGCGCCGTGGGCGTCGTAATCGATCTGCTGGATGATCTCGGGATCGGCGACTTTCATCGCATTATAGGGGCCGTTGGCCAGCGTGCGTGCCATGTCGCGCAGCATATCGAACGAGAACGGCTCCGCTTGACCCAAAGGCATGCCATGCGCGATCTCGTCGGCTTGGGCGCGCGCCATTTGCGGCAGCAGGAAGAAGGCGCCGGTTCCGAGGGCGGAGGCAAGGACCTGACGGCGGGAGGGGTGAGAATCTGTCATCAAATGCTCCGGATATCGTGCTAATTCCAGATAAGTGCGGGGATTGTGGCAAAGCGCAACAGAAGATCCCGTGAATGGGCAGGAAGATGCTGAAAAACTCGAGTTTTTATGTCGAGTAAGCGGATTTTTAGCCCCCTGCGGCTTTGGCAAGCGCCAGAAATGCGGCTTCGGCACGGGTAAAGGGACGTTCGCGGTGGCGCAGCAGCGAGAAGGGGCGCTGCGGCAGGGTCGCCTCCAGCACGCTCAGCCGTCCGCTTTCAAGCGAATGGGCGACCACCAGTTCGGAAAGGATGCTAGCTCCTGCACCGGCCTCGACCGCCGCGCGCACGGCTTCGTTGGAGGGCAGTTCCAGCACAGGGGGCAGGTCGCCTGCGGCCAGTCCCTGTGCGGCAAGCCAGTGGTCGAAGATCGCGCGGGTTCCCGACCCCGGTTCGCGCAGCACCCAGCTTTGTGTCGCTGGATCGAATGGCAGGCTGGCCAGTCCGGCCGCGCGCACCAGTTTCATATGGTCGCTGGCCAGCGGGTGGACCTCCAGAAGGTCATCATGGCAGTGGTCTTCGATCACCGCCAGATCGGCCTCCAGCTCATGCACCTTTTGCGCGGCCTCTTCGGAATTGCCGATCCGCAGCTGCAACTCGATGCCGGGATAGCTTTGCCGGTAGAGCGCCAGAACAGGGGGCAGCCAGTAATTGGCGACAGTCTGACTGGCCGCGATGCGCAAATGTCCGCGGGTCAGACCGGCGAGATCTTCCAGCATCCGTTCCGCCTGCTCGGCCTGCGCCAGCAGCTTGCGCGCCTCGGTGCGGAAGCTGCGCCCCGCATCGCTCAGGACGATCCGGCGTCCGATCCGGTCGAACAGCCGGACACCGTGGCGCTGTTCGAGCGCCGAGATCGCGGCGCTTGTCGCACTGGGCGTCAGATGCAGGGCTTCGGCGGCACGGGTGACATGTTCGCGCTCGGCCACCGCCAGAAAGATACGAAGCTGGTCTAGGGTCATCAGGGCCGCCTTTGCGCGGAGTTACTGCGTCAGACATACCAATAGCAGGCTGAGGCCGGAGATGAAGACCCAAGCCGCCGCCCCCAGAATAGCGGGGCGGAGGCCCGCCGCGACAAGCTTGCGCAGGTCGGTGGACAGGCCCATAGCCGCCAGAGCCACAGTCAGCAGGATCTGGGTCAGGGTCGTGCTGGTATCGCGCATAGGGGCGGGCACCAGCCCTGTCGATGCAAGCCCGACCATCGCGATGAAGCCGAAGACAAACCATGGCAGGGGCGCACGACCAAGGCTTTCGCCCTTTTTCGGGCGGTTGCGGGAGGACAGGCCCAGAAGCAGCACCATCGGGGCCAGCATCATCACGCGGGTGAGTTTGGCGATGGTGCCGAAATGTCCCGCCTGATCTCCTTGCTGGAACGCGGCAGCCACCACCTGCGCGACTTCGTGGATAGAGGCCCCCGTCCAGAGGCCATAGGCTTTTGGCCCCAGCGACAGCAGCGGTGCCGCCAGCGGCATCAGCGCCATCGAGGCCGAACCGAAGATCGTCACACAGGCAATTGCATAGGCGACATCCTCGTCACGGGCGCGCGTCACGGTATTGGCGGCGATCACGGCGGAGGCCCCGCAGATGGAGCTGCCTGCCGCGATCAGATCGGTCAGCCCCGCCGGAAGCCCCATGCGCCGCCCCAGCCAGCGGGTGAAGGCGAAGGTGGCCAGCAGGGTCACGAGGATGAGGGCCAGACCGCTCACTCCGACCGAGAGCACCTGCCCGAATGTCAGTTGCAGGCCCAAAAGTACGATGCCGCCCCGCAGGACATAGCGCAGGCTGAAGGCGATCCCCGGGGCGAAACAGGGCGGCAGAGGGTGCATGGTATTCAACGCCATGCCCAGCAGGATGGCCAGAATAAGCGGCGAGAGCGCCGAAATCCCCGCAAGGTGATGGGCGGCAAAGGCCAGTGCCGCAAGGGCGGCACAAAGCGCAAGGCCGGGGAGCGCCGTGCGAAGGGTCAAAACGCGGCGGCGCAGAAGGGCGGGAATATGCGTTCGGGGGGCGGGAGCTATCATGGGACACCTTTTTGATCCGGTGTCCCGAAGATGGCGGCAGGGCCTTTGTAAGTCCAACTGAACGTATTGGACGTTTCATTCGATCGGGTCGAACAATGGGTGCCCGCAGGTCTGAAAGGGCTGTCAGGGCAACCGGTGCGTCAGAGGATCTCCAGCACCTGTTCGGGCGGGCGCCCGATACGGGCGGCGGTGTCATGGATCAGGATCGGTCGCTCGATCAGCTTCGGATTCCGGGCCAGATGGTCGAGGATTTCCTCGGCGCTGGCTGTTGCATCGAGGCTGTCCTTGGCCTCTTTCCAGCGGATCAGGGCGCGGGCGGGCTGGTCGAGCTTGTCCACAAGCGCCTCTAGTTCCGCCCGACTGGGCGGGTCGTTCAGATAGAGCCGCAGCTCGGGGGTGATCCCCCGCGCCTGTAACAGGGCCAATGTTTCACGTGATTTCGAGCAGCGCGGATTGTGCCACAAGATCAAAGCCATTGATCGCGCCCTTTGCCAACGGCATCGGAAATATGGGCATAGCCGTTTTCCGCAAGAAGCGCGTCCAGTTCATGGGCGATGCGGTCGGCCAGCGACAACCCGTGATAGACGAGCGCCGAATAGAGCTGCACCGCCGAGGCCCCTGCGAGAATCTTCTGATAGGCCTGCGCACCGGAGGAAATGCCGCCCACGCCGATCAATGGCAGCTGGCCTTCGGTCGCGCGGGAGAGTTTGGCCAGAACCCGTGTCGATTTCTCGAAAAGCGGCGCGCCGGACATGCCGCCTTTTTCCGCGGCATGGGCACTGTGCAGCCCGTCGCGCGACAGGGTTGTGTTGGTGGCGATGATCGCGTCGATACCGCTGTGGCGGGCCACCTGCGCGATGTCGATAATTTCGTCATCGGTCAGATCGGGCGCGATCTTGAGGAAGATCGGGATCGGGCGGGCCAATGTGTTACGGGTGCGGATCACATCCGCCAGAAGCGCGCCCAATGCCTCGGGGCCCTGTAGGTCGCGCAGCTTTTCCGTATTGGGCGACGAGACATTGACGGTGGCAAAATCAAGCCACGGTCCGGCATGGGCCAGCACCTTGGCAAAATCCGCCGCGCGATCCACGCTGTCCTTATTGGCCCCCAGATTAAGCCCCACCGGAATGCCGGCAGGCCGTCCCGCAAGGCGGTGGGCTATGGGTTCCATGCCTTCGTTATTGAAGCCGAAGCGGTTGATGACGGCACGGTCCTCGGTCAGGCGGAACAGGCGTGGTTTGGGGTTTCCGGGCTGGGCGCGCGGCGTGGCGGCCCCGACTTCCAGAAAGCCGAACCCCGCCCGCATCAGCGGGGCGACCGCTTCGGCATTCTTGTCGAACCCTGCCGCCAGTCCGACCGGATTGGGCAGGGCAAGACCGGCGATTTCGGTGGCGATGCGCGGGCTTGTCCAGACGCCTTTCATCGGCACCAGACCAGCAGCCAGAGCGCGGATCGACAGACCATGCGCGCGTTCCGGATTGAAGTAATGCAGGGCGCGCAGGCCAAGGGACTCGATCAGGGGCATCACAGGGTCTCCGGAAAGATATGGCCCTCGGGGCCTTGGGGAAGCGGATGGGTGGCGTGGACCTCGTGCAGAGCCAGCGCGCGGTAGAGATGCGGGAAGAGCGCCCCGCCGCGCGAGATCTCCCATCTGAGCGCCGCACCCAACGCATCGGCGTCGACGCTGGCCAGCACCAGATCACCGGCACCGGCGAAGTGCTTTGCCGCGGTTTCGCGCATCTGCTCTGCCGTGGAAAAATGGATAAACCCGTCGGCCAGATCGACCGGCGCGCCCGATGTGGTGCCCTGCGCCTGAAGCGCTTGCCATTCGGCGGGGCGAAAGATCTTGTAAATCAGCATGGCGTTCACATGCCCAATGACGCGGAAATAATCAATCTCTTTCGGAAAAACCGAAAGAATCCGTCTTGCGGGCAGGGGCTGTCACACAGAGTTTTGACAGACTGGTCAAATTCTGGATCACTGGGACGCATCTGAGCGGAGGAATTTCATGACAACCCGAATTTCAAACGCCCCCTTGGCAGGGCTTGCGCTGGTGGCGGGGCTTTTTGCGGCGGATATGGCGCGTGCCGAGTTTACGCTGAATGTGCTGCATACCAATGATTTCCATGCGCGCTTCGAACCGATCAACAAATATGACGCGACCTGCTCTGCCGAGGAGGATGCCGAGGGGCAGTGTTTTGGTGGCTCGGCGCGGCTGGTCACGGCGGTCCGGCAGGCCCGCGCCAAGGCGGCGCATTCGATCCTGCTGGATGCCGGTGACCAGTTTCAGGGCTCGCTGTTTTACACCTATTACAAAGGGCGGGCGGCGGCTGAGTTCATGACCCTGTTGGGGTATCAGGCGATGACGGTGGGCAATCACGAATTCGATGACGGGCCCGAGACATTGCGCGCCTTTATCGACAGGCTCGATTTTCCGGTGCTGATGGCCAATGCCGACCTAACGCGGTCGCCGGAGCTGTCTGGGGTGGTCAGGCGCTCGACGGTGCTGGAGGTCGGAGGGGAGAAGATCGGCATTATCGGCCTGACGCCGCAAGACAATGCCGAACTGTCGAGCCCCGGTCCGACGATCACCTTCCTTGATCCGGTGCCGGTCGTGAAGGCCGAACTGGCCAAATTGCAGGCCAGCGGCGTCAACAAGATCATCGTGCTGTCGCATTCGGGCTATGAGGTCGACCGGAAGATCGCGCAAGCCGTGCCGGATGTGGATGTGATCGTGGGGGGGCATAGCCATACGCTATTGGGCAATATGGCGGGGGCCAAGGGGCCGTATCCCACGATGATCGGCAAGACCGCGATCGTGCAGGCCTTCGCCTATAGCAAATATCTGGGTGATCTGGAGGTGACCTTTGACGATGCGGGCACTGTGCTGTCCGCCAAGGGGCAGCCGATTTTGCTGGATGCTTCGGTGCCCGAAGACGGGGCGGCCAAAGCCCGTATTGCCGAGCTTGCCAAACCCCTTGACGAGATCCGTAACAAGGTGGTGGCGCAGGCGCACGGAGCGATCGATGGCGCGCGCGAGATCTGTCGTTTCGAGGAGTGTCCGATGGGCGACCTGCTGGCCGATGCCATGCTGGCGCGGGTCAGGGATCAGGGCGTCGATATTGCCCTGACCAACGGGGGCGGGCTGCGGGCCTCGTTGCCTGCAGGGGATGTGACGATGGGCGATGTGCTGACGGTCCTGCCGTTCCAGAATACGCTCTCGACCTTCGAGACACAGGGGGCGGTGATTCTTGCGGCACTGGAAAACGGGGCCAGCCAGATGGAAGAGGGGGCGGGCCGGTTTGCGCAGGTTGCGGGGCTGACCTATCGGGTGACCCCCGGCGCAGCAGTTGGTGCGCGGATTTCCGATGTGATGGTCTCGCAGAACGGGGCATGGGTCCCGCTTGATCCGCAGGCGCGCTATGGCGTGGTCACCAACAACTATCTGCGGGCGGGCGGCGACGGCTATGCCATGTTCCAGACCGGTGCCGAGAATGCCTATGATTACGGGCCCGATCTGGCGGATGTGCTGGCCGAGTATATGACCGCGCGAACACCTGTTACGCCTTACACCGATAGCCGTATAACTGTTGTGAAATAAGTGCTTGCTTGGGGGCTGTCTGCGGCCCCCAGTCCAGACCGGAGGTCCCCCTTGTCCCGAGAGCCTATTCTGCCCGATCCTGCCGCCTTTCTGGTCCGCCTTTTCAAGACGGCGGTGGCGGCCGCCGATCCGATGATCTGTATTCCGCGCGCCTTGGGCCCGAAGCCCGAGGGGCGGGTGGTGGTTGTCGGGGCGGGAAAAGCCTCTGCCCGTATGGCGGAGGCGGTAGAATCGGTCTGGGGGCCATGTGAGGGGCTGGTGATCACCCGCTATGGCTACGGGCGCCCGACCAAAGGGATCGAGATCGTCGAGGCCGCCCATCCCGTACCCGATCAGGCGGGGGTCACGGCCACGCGCCGGATGCTGGAGCTGCTTGCGGGGCTGGGGGCGCAGGACACGGTGATCGCGCTGATCTCCGGTGGTGGCTCGGCGCTTTTGTGTGCGCCTGCAGGAGACATCACCTTGGCCGAGAAACAGGCGGTCAATGCCATGTTGCTGGCATCGGGGGCGAGCATTGACCGGATGAATGTGCTGCGCAAACATCTGAGCGCGGTCAAGGGCGGGCAACTGGCGGCGGCGGCCTATCCGGCGCAGCTTCGGGCTTTGCTGATTTCGGATGTGCCCGGCGATGATCCGGCCTTTATCGCCTCTGGCCCGACCGTGGGCGATGCCACCCGTGCCGAAGAGGCGCTGTCCATTGCGCAGCGGTTCGGGCTGGAGCTTCCGGCCTCGGTGCTTGCGGTCCTGCACGGGACGACGGGGGTCGTGCCGCCGCAAGATCCCCGTCTGTCGCGGGCGCGGACCGAGGTGATTGCCGCCCCCGCACAATCGCTAGAGGCCGCCGCCGATCTGGCACGCCAGCAGGGGATGGAGGTACGCATTCTGGGCGAGGCGCTGGAAGGAGAGGCCCGTGAGCTGGCGGCTGCGCATGCGCGCCTTGCCTTGGAGATCGCGGCCAAAGAGGCGCGCTCGCGCCCTCTGTTGCTGCTATCGGGGGGCGAATGCACCGTGACGCAGCGTGGGGCGGCGGCGGCGGCCAAAGGAGGGCCGAATGCGGAATATGTGCTGGCCGCCTGCCAGACCTTCGCGGGGGCACCGCGCATCTGGGCGCTGGCTTGCGATACGGATGGGGTGGATGGCTCGGACGAGGTTGCAGGCGCATGGATCGGGCCGGAAACTGCGGGGCTGGCGCATCGTCTGGGTCTGTCCGCCTCCAAGGCGCTGGAGCAGCATGACAGTCACGGTTTCTTCGCGCGTTTGGGGCAGCAGGTGGTGCCCGGTCCGACATTGACCAATGTCAATGATTTCCGCGCCATCCTGATCCTTTAGTTGGAAAGTTCGGAACAGCTTGCGCAGCGCCGCGTTGGTCGGGAAACCGATACCGGATAACGCAAGGAGAAAGCTATGATCGTCAAACGCGGCTCTGCCCATTGGGACGGCAGCATCAAAGAGGGGAAGGGCACCGTCTCGACCCAGTCGAAGGCGCTGGACGGCCAGCCCTATGGCTTCAATACCCGCTTCGAAGACAAGCCCGGCACCAATCCCGAAGAGCTGATCGGCGCGGCCCATGCGGCCTGTTTCTCGATGGCTTTGTCGGGGCAGTTGACGGGGGCCGGCATTACCGATGCGGTCATTGATACGACGGCAAAAATCTCGATGGAGAAAGACGGGGACGGCTTTAGCGTGACCTCTTCCGCGCTCAGTTGCACGGTGACGGCATCCGGCGAGGCCGAGACGATCCGCAAGGCGGCGGAAACGGCAAAGGCGAATTGTCCGATCTCGAAACTTCTGGATTGCGAGATCTCGCTGGATCTGACGGTCAACTAAGCTGCACGTGCTCTTCGCAGGGCAAGAGGCCTTGAGAGAGGCCTTGAGAAAATGAAAACGCCCGCCGGATACTGGCGGGCGTTTCCGATTGGCCTATCAGGCTTTTTTGCGACGGCGCAGGGCTGCGGCACCCGCGAAGGCGCCGGCCAGCAGCAGGCCGGTTGCCGGAAGCGGAACTGCCGGAACATCGAAATCTGCCGGAAGCTGGCTGAACAGGCCGATAGCACCCGCACCGGTCCCGTAGGGCGAGAGCGATGCCAGACCGGTCACCGAATAGCTGCCTGCGTTCAGCAGGACGCCCAGCGAGGAGAAGTCTTCCGACAGCCATGCGGTGTCGTAATCGCCTTCCCACGCACCTTCGGTATCGACAGAGCTGGTGATCATGGAGAAGAGATTGTTCAGGGTGACCGTGAACACATCCCCAGGTTGGTAAGCGTCAGTCACCAGCAGCCAGGAAGAGCTGCTCAGGGTGAAGTCGTAGCTATCACTAAAGCTCGAGCCGGTCTCGCCGAATTCGAAGCTCGTCCAGCCCCCGTCCACGGTGAGCGTGGTCGCAGAAGCCGAACCTGCAGCGACGGTGAGCATAACTGCCGCTGCCGCGATTTTGTTTTTGATATTAAACATTTGTGGGTTCCGTCAAAAAGGGGAGTCGAAATGTCAGAAGGGAGTGGCCGCGAGCGGTTACCCTCGGTCAACATGACGTGAAAAGAGTTAACTTTACAAGCCCTAATTGTAAATTTTTTTGATAACTATGCTTACTTTAAGCAGAGTTGTCTGATGGGGGAAGGGGGCCGCCGGTTGTAATGCCGCGCCGCATGGCCGTTGCGCGTGCCTGCGCGATCCGCTCGTAAACAGGGGTCAATGCGGGGTCGGTGGTCTGGGGGAATTCGATGCCGGTCAGCACGAATCGGAACCGTGCAGAGCTCTCGGCCAAGGCCTCGATCCGGTCGATCATGATCAGACCGGAGCTGTTGACGAGATCTTCCACGGGGCCCGCGGCCAAGAGAACCGCCTCCATCGGGCTGGACAGGCGAGGCAAAGCGCAGGTGATGAATTCCCATGCCCAATCAGGCACTTCGGTGATGACATAGGCGCAGGCCTGCGCCCATGTCACGGGGCCATCCAGCGGCGCGCGCAGCCAGTGCGCCGCCAGATCGTCGAGTGTCACGGGGCCTGCGGGGCAGTCCGGATCGTCCTGAAACCGGCTCAGAAGGTCCGGCGGCAGGACGGTCGGGCCGGTCACTGCATCAGTTCCTTGGTGGCCGAGAGTGTAACCTCGGGATAGTCGCGCACCACGCGGTCGATGTCCCATTGCAAGCGCGTCAGGAAGACGGGATCGCCGTCATTATCGGTCGCCATATGTTGCTTGTTGGCATTGATCAGCTTTTCTTTCGCGTCGCCATTGCCCAGAACCCAGCGGGCCGAAGTGAATTGCGATGGCTCGAATCGCACCGGAATGCCGTATTCCAGTTCGATTCGGCTGGCCAGAACCTCGAATTGCAGCGCGCCCACAACGCCCACGATAAAGCCCGAGCCGATCATCGGCTTGAAGACTTTCGCAGCCCCTTCCTCGGCGAATTGCATCAGCGCCTTTTCAAGGTGCTTGCCCTTCATCGGGTCGGTGGCGCGGACCGCCTGCAGCAGTTCCGGCGCGAAGGACGGGATGCCGGTGATATGCAGCATCTCGCCTTCGGTCAGCGCATCCCCAATGCGCAACTGGCCGTGGTTCGGGATACCGATGATATCGCCGCCCCATGCCTCGTCCGCCAGCTCCCGGTCGGCGGCAAGGAACAGCACGGGGCTGGAGATCGCCATCGGCTTTTTCGAGCGCACATGCATCAGCTTCATACCGCGTTCGAAATGGCCCGAAATCAGGCGCACGAAGGCCACGCGGTCGCGGTGCTTGGGGTCCATATTGGCCTGCACCTTGAAAACAAAGCCCTGCACTTTCTTTTCGTCGGGCGCGATCTGGCGTTCGGCGGCATTGGCGGGCTGCGGCTCGGGGCCGTAATTGCCGATCCCGTCCATCAGCTCCTTCACCCCAAAGCTGTTGATCGCCGAGCCGAACCAGATGGGGGTCATATGGCCCTCGAGGAAGGACTGACGGTCGAAGGCGGGCAGAAGCTCGCGGGCCATCTCGACCTCTTCGCGCAGCTTGGCCAGCAGGTCTTCGGGAATATGCTCTTCAAGTTTGGGGTCATCGAGCCCCTCCAGCTTGATCGATTCCGCCACCTTGTTGCGGTCGGCACGGTCCATCAGTTCCAGCCGGTCGTTGAGCATGTCATAGGCGCCAAGGAAATCGCGCCCGATGCCAATGGGCCACGAAGCCGGTGAGACGTCGATGGCAAGGTTTTCCTGAATCTCGTCGATGATCTCGAAGACATCGCGGGATTCGCGGTCCATCTTGTTACAGAAGGTCAGAATGGGCAGGTCGCGCAACCGGCAGACCTCGAAGAGCTTCTGGGTCTGGCTTTCCACACCCTTCGCCCCGTCGATCACCATGATCGCCGCATCCACCGCTGTCAGCGTCCGGTAGGTGTCTTCCGAGAAATCCGAGTGGCCGGGCGTGTCGACCAGATTATAGCGGAAGGTCTTGTAATCGAAGGACATTGCCGATGCCGAGACCGAGATCCCGCGGTCTTTTTCCATCTGCATGAAGTCCGAGCGCGTCCGGCGTGCCTCGCCCTTGGCGCGGACCTGTCCGGCCATCTGGATGGCGCCGCCGAAAAGCAGGAACTTTTCGGTGAGTGTGGTCTTGCCAGCGTCGGGGTGCGAAATGATCGCGAAGGTCCGGCGGCGGGCGATTTCAGGCGGGAGTTCGGGACGGTTGCTCATGGATCGCCTCATACAATGGCCCGTGCGACATGGCAATTATGAAGCGTGTCCCCTCCTGCCGGAACGCCTCGCAGCGCAGAGTTCGAAAGGTCTTTGACCTCTTGCATATTTTCAGTAACGTGCCCGTGATCGTTATTGGAGATTCTGCTGTGAAGAATGGTTTTGCATTGATTTGTATGATTGGTCTTGTGGCCGGCTGCGGTGGCGGCAGCGGTGGCGGATCCGGCGCGTCGGGCACTCAGGCAATGGCGCTGAATGCAGCGGCGGCCGCTGAGCGCCTCGATGCGCTCGAGCAGACCGAAGGTCTGACCGATTACGACAATCTGCCGAGCTCGGGCCGCGCGACCTATAACGGCTATGGTGTTCTGGTGAATGACGCGGAAGAAAACGGGTTCATCGGCAAAGCGACGCTGACGGCGGATTTCGGTGATGACAGTCTGAGCGGACATGTCGAGCAGTTCGGATATGCCGAGGCGGCGGATGGTGCCACCAAGCTGTCTTCTGCCAGCGGTCGTCTGGATATCACCAACGGCACCATCACGGATCTGGCCGGAACGGCGCAGATTGACGCGGATGTCTCGGGCAATGTGACGGGAGGTGGCAAGACCGTGGTGGTGGACGGTCAGGCGACGGGGACCTTTGTCGGGGATGATTACGATGGCATCGGTCTGGCGGCTTCGCCTGACACGATGACCGCAACCGAAAACGGGGTGCAGAGCGATTACTATCTGGCGGTGATCGGCGAACGCTAAGACGGAACCGGAGGGCGGGTCATGATGTTTTGCCGCAAATGGAGGACATCATCATGGCCCAGTCTGGTCACCGAACCCCGCATCGGCGGACCCCCGGGAAAACCGCCAGCCAGAACAATCCCGCTTTGAAAGACGCGGACCTTTACGACACCCTGCGTAGCAAGGGGATGTCGAAGGAGAAGGCGGCGCGCATTTCCAATGCCCATGCCAATCCCCATCTGCATCCCTCCGAAAAGGGCGGCAAGGCCCCCCGTTACGAGGAATGGACCAAGCACGCGCTCTATCGTCATGCGCAGGAGATTGGGATCGACGGGCGGTCCGGCATGACAAAGCCACAGCTGATCAAGGCGCTCCGGCGCCATTGATCCCGTCTCTCAGCGGCGCTTGCTGAACAGCGTGTCGCGCCCGATACGCTCCAGCATCTCGCGGCCTGCCTCGGTGCCGAAATGCGGCTTATGTGCCAGATCCGGCATGCGGGCACGGATTTCGGCGGTCAGCTGTTCGGGCATTTGCGACAGGCTTGCCTCCGTCACCATCAGGCTTTCGATGGGGATGCCCTCGGCATAGATGATTTCGTGACGGTCGAAAATCAGCGCGTAATAATCGACATATCCGCCCTCGCGGCGCCAGACATGTTCGTCATCAACCAGATGCTTGGCCTGCACCAGCAACTCTGCCGTATGGCCGATGCGGGCGGGGCCGCGCCGATACAGGAACAGCCGGTGATGCGGGCTGACCACAAGGTCGCCCTCATTGCCCAATGTGCCACTGGAAATCACCACCGGCGCGAAGCTGCCGAAGGCGCGCATGGTGGATTTCGTGATCAGGCGCAGCGGCTGCGGGCCGTTATCGCGGGTCAGGATACGGTCGCCCGGTTGCAGGGTTTCGATAGGACGCTGCGCACCGCCTGCAATGGTGATCATGGTGCCGGTGGTAAAGGCCACGCAGATCAGGTCGGTCAGTCGTGCCGATCCGGGGTCTTCATGCGCTTCGAGCAAGGTATAATCGACCCGCGCGGCGATCGGGGACATCGGCAGCACAAACAGCGTGTCATCCGCACTATTGCGCAGCAACAGCATATCCACGCTATCGCCTTCGGGGGCCATCAGCACATGGCGCGAGACCACCTCGATCGGTTGGCCGCTCTGCCCGATATCCGACCCTTCCGCGATGCGCTGACTGTCCCCGTCGACCTCGAACATCAGCCGCAGCGGGCGGGCGTCGCGATCGAGTTGATAGACATCGCCGGGCACGCAGAAGGCGGCCAGATCCAACCCGTCGCCCTGATTGGCACCGGCGGTGACCCAGAACAGGTTGGCATCGAAAACATGGACAGTCTGCGTGGTTTGCAAGGTTGCTAGGCTCATGAGGACAGGACTATCGTGGCGTGAATATCTGGTATTAACCTATATTTCCTGACGATGGCTTAAGAAAGGCATGACTGTGTCAATCTTAGGCTTGCGACCCAAGAGCAGAGTGATAGCTGTTGGGATGATTGAAATTTAGGAGGGTCGCATGGATTTGGGTATTCGCGGAAAACGGGCCATTGTTTGTGCCGGATCTAAAGGTCTGGGGCGTGGCTGCGCCGAGGCACTGGCCGAGGCAGGGGTCGATCTGATCCTCAATGCGCGCTCGGCGGATGTTCTGGACGCGGCCGCACAGGAGATCGCCAAGACCTACGGTGTCAGCGTCACGCCGGTGGCCGCAGATATCACCACCGAGGAAGGCCGCGCCAAGGTGATGGCGGCGGCAGGCGAGGGGATCGACATTCTTGTCAATAATGCGGGCGGGCCGCCTCCGGGGCTGTGGTCTGACTGGAATCGCGATGATTTCATCAAGGCGCTTGATGCCAATATGCTGGCGCCGATTGCGATGATGCAGGCGGTGCTGCCCGCGATGATGGAACGCGGCTGGGGGCGTGTCGTCAATATCACCTCGCAATCCGTCCGTGCGCCGATTGCCCAGCTTGGCCTGTCGAACTCGGCCCGTTCGGGGCTGACGGGCTTTGTGGCGGGCACGTCGCGGCAGGTTGCAGGCAGCGGTGTGACCATCAACAACATGTTGCCCGGCATCCATGCGACAGATCGCGCCGTGTCTTTGGACAGCAATGTGGTCAAGGCGGAAGGCATCAGCATGGAGGAAGCCAAAGCCCGCCGTGCCAAGACCATTCCGGCGGGCCGCTATGGCACAACGACCGAATTCGGGGCCATGTGCGCCTTCCTGTGTTCGCAGCATGCGGGGTTCATCGTCGGGCAGAATATCATGCTGGATGGTGGGGCCGCGAATATCTCGGTGTAATCCCCAAGACGGAAGGGGCGCGTATTGCGCCCTTTTCGCCGCAGGTGATGATTGGCAAAACGCCTGTTTTTCTCTAAGGACGGCGCAGTCGTTTTCCATCCGCCCCGCCGAGAACAGGACCGCCATGAGCCCCACCGCCCAGATCCCGCCGCGCCTAGAAGTTCAGGGGCTGTTTCGCAGCTTCGAGGGGCGTATGGCGGTGGAGGATGTGTCCTTCAGTATCCGCGCGGGGCAGGTGACCTGTCTGCTTGGCCCGTCCGGCTGCGGGAAGTCCACGACATTGCGGATGATCGCGGGCGTCGAGATGCAGGATCGTGGCCGGATTCTGGTGGATGGCACCCTGATCTGCGACACCGTGTTCCGCGTGCCGCCAGAGCGCCGCGCGATTGGCCTCATGTTTCAGGATTTCGCGCTTTTCCCGCATCTTTCTGTGGCAGAGAATGTCGCCTTCGGTCTTTCGGGGCCGTCACGGGTCAAGCGCCAGCGGGTCGAGGAATTGCTGGACCGTGTGCATCTGGCCCATCATATCGACGATTTTCCCCACCAGTTGTCGGGCGGCGAACAGCAGCGCGTGGCTCTGGCCCGCGCATTGGCGCCGCGCCCGCGTATCCTGTTGATGGACGAGCCTTTTTCGGGGCTGGATGAGCGTCTGCGCGACGATATCCGCGACGAGACGCTGGCGCTTCTGAAAGAGGAAGGTACCGCCGTTCTGCTGGTGACACACGAACCCCAAGAGGCCATGCGGATGGCCGACGAGATCCTGCTGATGCGCGGTGGGCGTATTGTTCAGGGGGGCGCGCCCTATAATCTGTATAACGCGCCTGTGGATCGCGCGGCGGCCAGTTTCTTCTCGGATATCAATGTGATCCGTGCACGTGTCGAAGGCGCGCTGACCCGCACGCCCTTCGGGGAATTTCTGGCGCCGGGACGCGCGGATGGCTCCGAGGTGGATATCGTGATCCGCCCGCAGCATCTGAAAATCGATTTCGACCGTGCAGGGCAGGGGCCTTTGCCAACGCCGCAAGATGGCACCGCCGCACGCGCCCTTGTCGAACGCGCCCGCTTCATGGGGCGCGAGAGCCTTGTGGAATTCCGGATGGAATATGACGGTTCGGTATTGAAGGCGACGGTGCCCAATGTGTTCCTGCCGAAAGCGGGCACGCCGATGTGGCTGATGATCCGGCGCGACCGTTGCTTTGTGTTTCCGGTCACCTGAGGTCCGGTTGCCCGCAGGCGTCTATGCCTCGGCGGCGTCGGGGGTGGGGGGCGCGGCCTTGCGCCGCCGTGGCAGGTCCTTGAGGATCTTCTGCCGTTCCATATGCGACATCGTTCCCCAGCGCGCGATCTCGTCGAGTGAGCGCAGACAGTCGAGGCAGGTCTGGCTGGCCGGATCGAAGGTGCAGATATTGCGGCAGGGGCTTTTGATGCGGGCCATCAGGTGCTGCGGGTCAGATTGGCCAGACGGTCCAGCGCCCCCTGCAGAATGAAGCTCGCGGCCACATTGTCGATCCGCTCGGCGCGTTTGGCGCGCGACAGGTCGGCCTCCAGCATGGCGCGTTCTGCAGCGACGGTGGACAGGCGTTCGTCCCAGAAGCCGATGGGGAGGTTCTGCATCCGCGCGATATTGCGGGCAAAGGCGCGGGTCGATTGGGCGCGCGGCCCCTCCGAACCATCCATGTTCATCGGCAGGCCGAGGATGATCGCGCAGGTCTCGCGTTCGGCCACAATCCGGAAAAGAGCCTCGGCATCGGCGGTGAATTTGGTGCGCTTGATGGTCAGGATCGGGCTGGCCACCGAGCGCAGCATATCCGACCCCGCCACCCCGATGGTTTTGGTGCCCAGATCCAGCCCGAGGATCGAGCCCATACGAGGCAGGGCGGCGGCAAATTCGGTGATGTCTTCAAAAATCATTGCGCAAGCCCGATCTGTTTTGCGGTAGCGGTGATATGGGCAAGTGCGGCGGGATCATCGGCCAGCGCGGTCTGCGCCTTGGCGTAAAGATCTGCCGCGCGGTCGGTCTGGTTCAGGGTCATCAGGGCCCGCAAGCCACGGTCCCATTCGGACGCGTCTCCGCCTTCGGTCTCAAGCCGTTCCACCAGCCCGTCGACCATGCCCTGAATCATCTTCTGCCGGTCTTCCGGCGTCATATCCTGTGCATTCCTGACGTCTTCCGCGCTGGGGCCCGTCTGGCCCGCAGCCGCCACATCAAAGGGCCATTTGCCCTCGGCGGCCTGATCCAGCAGGGTCAGGGCCTCGGGGGCCTTGGCAAAGACGCCGCGCGCCTCCGAGAGGATGGCCGTCACCTGTTCGGACTGGTCCAGAAGCCGCAGGCCAGCCAGAAGCGTGGCCCAGTCTTCCGCGCTGCCGCCGCGATTGGCCAGTTGGGTCTGCAGGGCGTTCACCTTGTCGGACAGGGCGGTGGCGCGCTGGTCCTGTGGCAGCTTCTCGGCTGCGATCAGGTCCGCAAGGCTCGGACCGAGCGTGCCCAGTTCCGGAGGTTGGTAATCGGGCTGACCTGCAAGCCATGCAACAGTCGGCATATTGTCCAGCACCGGCTGCACCCAGTCATCCTGCCGTGTGCTGTCGCGCAAAAGGGCATCCCAGATGCGGAAGGTCCGGTCGGGACGGCCATTCTGGGCCATCATCAGGCCGATGTAATAGCGTGCGCGCCCGTTGGATTTGTCAAGCGTTACGGCCTTGCCAAAGGCGGCTTCGGCTTCGGGCGTGACCAGACCGCCAGCCGCGATCACCCGGTATTCGCCCAGACTGGCCGCATCCTCTGCGGTCGCCTTGTCCCCCAGAACCGCAATCAGTTTTTCCTGTGCCGCCACTCCGGCATGCAGATTGCCGACATTGATTTCGTTGCGCGCCAGAAGCCGCAGCCCTGCCGGATCATTGGGACGGGCTGCCACGGCATCGCGGAGCCTGTCCATCAATGCGGAAAATTGCGCATCGACCTGAGGCTTGCGGTATTTTTTGGCGAAATCGGCCTCTGCCTGATCCTGATGCGGGCGGCCCAGATAGCTTTGATCCGCCAAGGCCAGCCGCGCATTGATCGGCTGGTCCGCATAGCCATCCGCGCCCAGATCCAGATACAGCCCCGCCGCGCCGCCAAGGCAGGCCAGAATCACCACGCTGATCGCCAGTCGCGCCGCTTTGGGCGCGCGGGGCGGGGCTGATGCGGCCCGTGCGGCACGGTCGGCCTCTAGCAGCTTGCGCGAGATTTCGATCCGCGCCCGTTCGGCCTCGTCAGGAGAAAGGATGCCGCGGGCCAGATCGCGGTCGACCTCGGCCAACTGGTCCCGATAGACCTGCATATCATGGCGCTCGGTGGTGTCGCTTTCATCCGCTTCGTCGCGCTGACGCCACAGCGGGAGCAGAAAGATCAGCGCGACAAGCACCAAAATGACGGCGATTAGAATCCAGAACAGCATCTATACTTCCCCTTGCCCGTCTTCCCTTAGGCAAAACCGGTGCTCTACGGAAGCTTTATCCTGAATTTGGCGCGAAAGTGACCCCCAATAACGTCCTAGTCGCGCGGCGAATGGCACAGATGCCCCCTGAAAACGCGTCATTTTAAACGCGTGTCGCATTTAGACGAAAAATGCCGCGACTGGGAGGCTTTCCTCGGGCCTGCGGGTCCATCAAAAAGGGGAAGGCGGGCGGTGACCCGTGTTGAACGATTTCAGGACAGGAGAGCCGGGGCATGCGGAAATATTCCATCTTTGCCGTTGCGCGCGAGGCGATGCGTTATCACGCCGGATGGGAAAAAGCCTGGCGCAGCCCAGAGCCCAAGGGCAAATACAAGGTCATCGTGATCGGCGCGGGCGGGCATGGTCTGGCGACCGCCTATTACTTGGGCAAGGTTCATGGCATCAAGGATGTCGCGATCATCGAGAAAGGCTGGCTCGGCGGCGGCAATACGGGCCGTAACACCACGATCATCCGTTCAAACTACCTGCAGGACCCTTCGGCAGGGATTTTCGATAAGGCGCTCCAGCTTTACGAAGGCCTGAGCCAGGACCTGAACTATAACATCATGTTCTCTCCCCGCGGCCTTCTGATGCTGGCGCAATCCGAGCATGAGATGCGCGGCTACAAGCGCACCGTCTATGCCAACCAGCTACAGGGCATCGAGACCAAATGGATCGGCCGCGAAGAGGTCAAGAGCCTCGTGCCGATTCTCAATATCGACGGGCCGCGCTATCCGGTGCTGGGCGCGCTGTACCAAGAACGCGGCGGCACCGCGCGTCACGATGCGGTGGCATGGGGTCTGGCCCGCGCATGTTCCAATATGGGCATGGACATCATCCAGAAATGCGAAGTCACCGGCATCCGCACCGAGAACGGCGAGGTGCGTGGCATCGACACCACCAAGGGCGCGATTGATTGCGAGAAGCTGTCGATTGTCACCGCAGGGCATGCGGGCACCGTGGCCAATATGGCGGGCTTCCGTCTGCCGCTGGAATCGGTGGCGCTTCAGGCTTGGGTGTCCGAACCCGTCAAGCCCTGTATCGATGTTGTCGTGATGGCGAACCTCGTGCACTGCTATATCAGCCAGTCCGATAAGGGCGAACTGGTGCTGGGCGGCGGTATCGACCACCCCAACAACTATTCCCAGCGCGGGTCGTGGTACACGATCGAGGAAACCGTGCGTTCGCTCGTCGAGACCTATCCGATCATCTCGCGCCTGAAGATGCTGCGCCAATGGGGCGGGATCGTGGATATCACGGGCGACCACTCACCGATCCTGTCGAAAACGCCGGTCAAGAATATCTTCGTCAACTGCGGCTGGGGCACCGGTGGTTTCAAGGCCATTCCGGGGTCGGGTTGGGCGATGGCCGAGCTGATCGCCAAGGGCGAGCCGGGGCCGTTGGCCAAGGGCTTCGGCCTTGACCGTTTCACCGAAGGCCGGTTCGTCGATGAATCCGTGGCCGCAGGGGTGGCACACTGATGGGCGCGGTTTCGGTCAGGGCGGGGCATCTGCCCGCCACGGCAGAAAAACACATATTCGGGCGGAACCTTTCCGCTCACGGCTCTGTTACGCCTCTGAACATGCTTCAGAAGGAATACGACACATGTCCGAAGGTAACGGTAGCGGCAACACCAAGAGCTTCCTCATCGGGGCGCTCATCGTCATCGTCGCGGGTCTTGGCTGGTATATCTGGTCGGGCGGCGATGTCCCGCAAAAGGATGAGCCCGAGATCCAGATCGATCTGCCGGGTGACAATAACAACTAACGGGCGCAGCCCCCAAGCGCGCCCCCGTCTTCAGGGAGCGCGCCTATGCTGATCCTTCAATGCCCCTGCTGTGGCATCCAAGCCGAAGAAACCGAACTGCATTATGGCGGCGAGGCGCATCTGACCCGCTTCGGGCCGGGGTCCAGCGATGCCGAGTTCGAGACTTACCTCTTCACGCGTAAAAACCCCAAGGGCGTGCATTTCGAGCGCTGGCGCCATTCCGCAGGCTGCGGCAAGTGGTTTCTGGCCGCGCGCTGCACTGTGACCTTGGAGGTCTTCGCCACCTATTCGGCCCAGACCAAAGAGCCGCCGCAAGATGTGATCGACGCCATCCGCGCCAAACGCCCCGACTTCGAAGGTTACAGCAAATGAGCACCCGTCTGTCCAAAGGCGGTCGCCTGATCGACCGCGCGAAATCCCTGACCTTCACCTTCAACGGCCGTCCGATGCGTGGCTTTGCGGGCGATACGCTGGCTTCGGCAATCCTTGGCAATGGCCAGACGCTGCTGGGTCGGTCGTTCAAATATCACCGCCCGCGCGGCCTTGTTGGCTCGGGCGCGGAAGAGCCCAACGCGCTTGTGGGCCTTGGCCGCAATGCGCGGTTCGAACCCGACCAGCGCACCACCACGACCCTGCTGTTCGATCAGGCCGAGGTGAAGACCCAGAACCACTGGCCGAGCCTTGAGAATGACGTCGGGATCATCAACGACAAGCTCTATAAGTTCTTCCCTGCGGGTTTCTACTATAAGACCTTCATGGGGCCGAAAGCCGCATGGAAGCATCTTTACGAACCCATCATCCGCCGTGCAGCGGGTCTGGGCGATGCGCCGAAAGAGGCTGATGTCGACCGTTACGAGCAGATCTACGCCTATTGCGACGTGCTGGTTGCAGGCGGCGGCGTGGCCGGTATCGCAGCCGCTCTGAAAGCGGCGGGCGAGGGCAAGCGCGTCTGGCTGGTCGAGCAGACCGCCGCTTGGGGTGGTCGTGCGCCTGTGGATGGCGGCTTGATCGAGGGCATGGAGCCGCAGGCTTGGGTCGATGCCTCGATCGCCAAGCTGGAGGCGATGGACAACGTCACCCTGCGTACGCGCTTCATGATTTCGGGTCTCTATAACCACGGCTATGTGCTGGGCTATGACACCGCAGGTGACAGCGAACCCGGTTCGGGCAAGCCGCGCCACCGTCTGTGGCGGATGCGCGTGGGGACCGTGGTCACCGCGACCGGCGCGATTGAACGTCCGCTGTCTTTTGCCTGCAACGATGTTCCGGGCGTGATGCTGGCCTCGGCCGTGCGCGACTATGTGGTGAATTGGGCCGTCAGCCCCGGTGACCGCACCGTGATTGTCACCAATAACGACGATGCCTATCGCACCGCCAAAGTGCTGCTGGATGCGGGCCTGACCGTGCCCGCGATCATCGACGCCCGCCCCGCCGCCACGGGTGCGCTGGCCGCCGAGATGAAGGCGCGCGGCGTGCGCGTGCTGGAAGGCCGTGGCATCACCAAGGTACTGGGGTCGAAATCCGTGACGGGCGTCGAGATCTGCGCCCAGAACGGCGAGGGCGGGGTCGTCGAGACCATCGCCTGTGACTGTGTCGCCATGTCGGGCGGCTGGTCTCCGGTCGTGCACCTGTGGTCGCATGTCGGTGGCAAGCTGAACTGGGACGAGGCGAACGCGATGTTCGTGCCGAACCTTGATGCGCCGCCGCTGTCGCATGATGGTGCAGCACTCTGTGTTCCGGTGGGGGCGGCCAATGGCAAGCTGTCGCTGGCCGATATCGGCACCGAGGCGGGCGTCGATATGCAATGCGAACCCGAAGACCCGATGATGGCCGTCTGGCAGATGCCGGCAGGTGCACCGAATGCGCTGCGCTTCAAATCCTTCCTCGATTTCCAGAATGATGTGAAGGTGTCCGACGTGCAACTGGCCGCGCGCGAGGGTTACGAGTCGGTCGAACATACCAAGCGCTATACCACGCTCGGCATGGCCACCGATCAGGGGAAACTCTCCAATATCAACGGCCTCGCCGTTCTGTCGGATGCGCTGGGTCAGGCGATCCCCGCCACTGGCACCACAACCTTCCGCCCGCCCTATACGCCGATCTCTTTCGGTGTGGTCACGGCTGAGGCGCGTGGCGATCTGTTCCAGCCGCTGCGCCGCACGCCCATTCAGGACTGGCACGAGAAGATGGGCGCCCATTGGGAACCCGTCGGCCAGTGGCGCCGCCCCTATACCTATGCCAAAGCGGGCGAGACGCACCGCCAGTCGGTCAATCGTGAAATCCTGAACACCCGCGAGAATGTGGGGATGCTGGATGCCTCGACGCTGGGCAAGATCTTGGTCAAAGGGCCGGATGCGGGGAAATTCCTCGATATGCTCTATACCAATATGATGTCCACGCTGAAGGTCGGCAAATGCCGCTATGGCCTGATGTGCAATGAAAACGGCTTCCTGATGGATGACGGTGTGGTTGCGCGTCTGTCTGAGGACACCTTCCTTGTGCATACCACCTCGGGCGGTGTCGCGCATATCCACGACTGGATGGAAGACTGGCTGCAATGCGAGTGGTGGGACTGGAAGGTCTATACCGCCAATGTCACCGAGAATTACGCCCAGATCGCCGTGGTTGGCCCCAAAGCGCGCAAGCTTCTGGAAAAACTCGGCGGTATGGATGTGTCCAAAGAAGTGCTGCCCTTCATGGAATGGAAAGAGGGCGAGCTGGCCGGTATTCCGGTGCGCATCTTCCGGATCTCCTTCTCGGGCGAGTTGTCCTATGAGATCGCGGCCCCTGCCAATATGGGTCTGGCGCTTTGGGAGAAGCTCTATGAAGCGGGTCAGGAATTCGGCGTGATGCCCTATGGCACCGAGGCGCTGCATGTGATGCGGGCCGAGAAGGGCTTCATCATGATCGGCGACGAGACCGATGGCACCGTGATCCCGCAGGATCTGGGTCTGCATTGGGCGATCTCCAAGAAGAAGGAAGACTTCCTTGGCAAGCGCGCCCATTCGCGCAAGGCCATGGCAAGCCCCGACCGCTGGCGTCTGGTCGGTCTGGAAACGGTGGATGGCTCGGTTCTGCCCGATGGCGTCTATGCGCCCGCGCCCGGCAATAACGATATGGGCCAGCGCAATACCCAAGGCCGCGTGACCTCGACCTATTATTCCCCGACGCTCAAGAAGGGTATTGCGATGGCGCTTGTCCATCGCGGGCCGGAACGGATGGGCGAAGAGATCGAGTTCCAGAATGAAACCGGTCTCGTGAAATGTCGGATCGTTGATCCGGTGTTCTTCGACAAAGAAGGAGCAAAGCAGGATGTCTGAGGCAATGACCGCTGTAAGTGCGCTGAATGGCAAGACGGTGTCCGGTTTCTGCACCGTGGCGGAAGGCGGCCTGCAGGGGATGATCACCCTGCGCGCCGATTTCACCTCGAAAGCACTGGCCGATGCGTTGGAATGGCTGGGGCTGTCGCTGCCCGAGCCGCGTAAGGTGATCTCGAAAGGCGCGAAATCGGTGCTGTGGATGAGCCCCGACGAGCTGTTGATCCTTGTGCCCTACGCCGATGCTGTCTCGGTGGCCCATGCGATGGAGACCTCGCTGAAGGGCGAGCATTTCCTTGTGGCGAACGTGTCTGAGGCGCGCTCGATCTTCACCGTGACGGGGGCGCGTGCCGCCGAGGTGGTGATGAAGATCTCGCCCATCGATTTCGGCACGATGGCCCGCGACGAGGTCCGCCGTACCCGCACCGCCCAGACGGCGGCGGCGGTCTGGTGGTCGGGTGACGAGCAGCTGTCGCTGGTCTGCTTCCGCTCTTATGCGACCTATGTGATGGGCTTGCTGGAGGTCAGCGCCCGGCCGGGGGGCGAGCTGTTCTAATCTGCCCCGCCTGTAAGACACGAAAACGCGTCGGAAAATTTTCGGCGCGTTTTTCTGTCTTTGGGCTATCATGTTGTCAGGTAGGTGTAAGCGAACGGGAATAGAGCATTTTCAATCGGGTTTTACCCGCACTTCAACCTAAGGATAGAACGTCTATGTCAGAGAAATCGGGATATTCGTCATTACAGATTTTATTGCACTGGTCTGTCGCCATTCTGGTCGTGTTCAACTATTTCTATAGCGAAGGCATGGGGAAGGCGGCCCATCAGCATCTTGAGGGCACAACCGGCCCGCTGCCGCTGAACCCGCAGATCCATGTCTGGGTCGGGGTGGCGGTGCTGGTACTGACCCTGCTGCGCGCTGTTTTGCGCAAGACCCGCGGGGCACCCGATGTGCCGGGCGAGGGGCTTTTCAAGATGGCGGGGCTTTGGGGGCATCGCCTGCTCTATCTTCTGTTGTTTGTCGTGCCCTTGCTGGGAATGGCTGTGTGGTTTTTGGGCCTTGATGCGGCGGGGGATATCCATGCGTTGCTGGCCAATGCCTTGCTGATCCTTGCGGGAATTCATGCTGCAATGGGCATTTTCCACCAATATGTGCTGAAAGACGGCCTGCTTGTGCGGATGATGAAACCGGAGCGTTAGATCGTCCGATAGCCCAAGGGCACCCGAACGGGTGCCCTTTTCCTGTCTGCTATGATCTCGAACCGGCGCTTAGGCCAGCTTTTTGATCCATGCGTCGAAGGCTGCCATGATCTTGCCCATGAATTCGCGGGTGCCCTCATTGGACATCTTGCCGTTTTCGTCGAACAGGGTGTGGATGGCCCCGATATAGGCCTCGGGTTGCTGCACCACCGGCATATCAAGGAAGACAAGCGACTGGCGCAGATGGTGGTTGGCCCCAAAGCCCGCAATACCGCCCATCGAGCCCGAAACGACAAGCGCCGGTTTGCCGGCCCAGACACTCTGGCCATAGGGGCGCGACCCGATATCGAGCGCGTTCTTGATCGAGGCGGGCACCGAGCGGTTATATTCGGGGGTGACAAACATTACGGCATCGGCGGATTTGATATCGGCGCGCAGGCGGGTCCACTGGCTGGGAACGTCGCCCTCGTCGAGATCGGGGTTGTAAAGCGGCAGATCGCCCAGTTCGACAAAGGCGAATTCGTAGCCCTCGGGGGCTTCGTCTACAAGCGTCTGTGCGATCATACGGTTGAAGGACCCTTTGCGCAGCGATCCCACAAGAATGGCAATTTTCTTAGACATTTTCATCTCCAATTCACGGGTCAACCACCCGTTTGACGGAAAGGTAGATCCGGCGGGCGGCTGTCGCAATGCCTCAAATAAGGACAGAACCTGTGCAGCCCTGCACCAGCTTTGTCAGGGGCTGTGGGTCTTGGGGCAAGGTGCTGAAATAGTTGAGGGAAATGCCATATTTTCTGTTGCGGGCACAGAACAGGCCCTTGACCTCGGCCGTTAGCGGGCTTCTATTGAGCGCGAAGACATTCACTATCCGTCAAGAAGGGGTTTACCCATGGCTTTCGAACTTCCCGATCTTCCTTATGCACATGACGCACTTGCCGATCTGGGCATGTCGAAGGAAACGCTGGAATATCACCACGACCTTCACCACAACGCCTATGTCACCACCGGCAACAAGCTGATTGCTGGCACCGAATGGGAAGGCAAATCGGTCGAAGAGATCATCAAAGGCACCTATAATGCTTCGGCAGTGGCGCAAAACGGCATCTTCAACAATGCCTCGCAGCACTGGAACCACACCCAGTTCTGGGAAATGATGGGTCCGGCGGGCAAAACCATGCCGACCGAGCTGGAAAAAGCGATCACCGAGTCCTTCGGTTCGGTCGATAAGTTCAAGGAAGATTTCGCCGCAGCAGGCGCGGGCCAGTTCGGTTCGGGCTGGGCGTGGCTGGTGAAAGACACCGATGGCGCGCTGAAGGTGACCAAAACCGAAAACGGCGTGAACCCGCTGTGCTTTGGTCAGACCGCTCTGCTGGGCTGCGACGTGTGGGAACACTCCTACTACATCGATTTCCGCAACAAGCGTCCGGCCTACCTGTCGAACTTCCTCGACAAGCTGGTCAACTGGGAAAATGTCGCCTCGCGTCTGTGACCCGAGCACGATCCCTGACGAAAGGCGCCCCGAGGGGCGCCTTTTTTGTTTACCCCACCGGGCTGTGAACGCCCGTGTCGGAACGGGCCTGCGGGGCGGGCGTTTTCTTTCCACTGTTCACGGAAAGAAGGAGGCAGCTATGGCCAAGCTCGATACCAAGAAACTGGATACCGGCACATGGGTGGTGATCGCGGATGGCGAGAAGGCGCTATTTCTGGAAAATATCACCGATGCGAAAGACCCCAATCTGACAGTGCGCCATGTCGCCATGCAGGAGAACCCGCCCGACCGCGCGCAGGGCACCGACCGTCCGGGCCGGATGGCCGATAACGGGCCGGGGCAGAAATCGGCCTTTGACGAGACCGACTGGCACCAGCTGGCCAAGGACCGTTTCGCCGAGGATCTGGCCGAACAGCTTTATAAGCTGGCCCATAGGGGCGCCTATAAGCGTCTCGTGATCGCGGCCAGCCCGAAGGTGCTGGGGGTGCTTCGGCCTGCGCTGCATAAGGAGGTCACCGATAAGCTGGTGGCGGAAATTCCGAAAACCTATACCAATGCGCCGCGCGACCAGATCGAACGCTGGCTCTGCGCCGATCTGGCCGCCTAGGCTTTGCGTTTGGTGCCAAGGCGCGGTGGCGGATAAGGCGCGTGCCTCGGCACCTCGGGCCGCTATCTCCGACGTTTTGTCGCTCTGCGGGGACGTCTCTGCCGATGCCGCACCTTCGGGGGCGGCATTGTGCATTGGGGCAGGGGGCACTGGCATCGGCAGAGGCTTGCTTTTCTGCCGGTCGAGGCGCACACCGCCTGTCTGGCCGCTTTGGGTCAGGTGATCTGACAGGGCGGGAATGATATGACCGAAGCAGGCAAGGGTGTTGTTGCAATCATCAGTTGCTGCACGATCTGGGGATTGTCGGGGCTGTTCTTTGCGGTCTTGCGCCGTGTGCCGGTGATCGAGGTGCTTGCCCACAGGACGCTCTGGTCGGCGGTGCTGTTCATGATCATTCTGGCACTAAAGGGCAAGCTGCCGGCGCTGCGTGTGGCGCTGCGGCCGAAGTCGCTTGGCATCATCACTCTGGCGTCGCTTTGCGTAACGGCGAACTGGTTCACCTATGTCTGGGCGATCCATAACGGGCATCCGGTGGAGGCGAGCTTCGGCTATTATATCTCGCCGCTGCTTTCGGTCATGCTGGGGGTGGTCGTCCTGCGTGAAAAGCTGGGCAGCCTGCAGGTGGTGGCCATTGGGCTGGTCGCTGTGGCGGTGATCTATATGGGCATCGCACAGGGCCATGCGCCGGTTATTCCGCTGATTCTGGCAGTGACGTTCGGGATGTACGGGTTGATCAAGAAACAGCTGAAAACCGAACCGCTGGTCACGGTGACTGTCGAGGTTCTGGTGCTGGCTCCGATATCGGCGGTGTATCTGATCGGGCTGGAACTGGGCTGGTTCGGCCCTGCCCATGCCGGACATTTCGGGCGCGATACGACAGAGACGCTGTTTCTGGTGCTCTCGGCCTGCCTGACAGCGGTGCCGCTGATGCTGTTTTCCTACGCGGCCCAACGCCTGCGTCTGGCGACGCTGGGGTTGATACAATATCTCAACCCGACGCTACAGCTGACCGTGGCGGTGCTGCTGCTGGCCGACCCCTTGCAACCGGTGCAGATGATGGTCCTGCCGGTGATCTGGCTGGCCTTGGCGCTTTATTCGCTGTCGGGGTTTCGGGGCGCTGCGCGGAAGGCCCAGCCCTCCGCGTGATTTGGCAGGCAGGGGGTCAGGCGGTGAAGGCGGCGTCCAGTGCGGCTTCAAGCGCGGGCACCGTGTCGGCCCATGTCAGGAAAGTGCCAAGGCTGGGATCGGCAAAGCCCTCGATGATCACCTGCTCGATCAGGCGGCGCAGAGGCTCCCAGTATCCATCGGTATTCAGGATGAAAATCGGTTTTTTGTGCAGGCCGATCTGACGCCATGTGAGAACTTCGAAAATCTCGTCAAGCGAACCGGCCCCGCCCGGTAGCAAGACGATGGCATCCGAATTCATGAACATCACCTTTTTGCGCTCATGCATGGTTTCGGTGACGATATAGCTGGTCAGGTCACGCTTGCCGACCTCGCGCGAGAACAGGTGTTCGGGGATAACGCCGAAGGTCTCTCCCTGTGCCTGTTGTGTGGCGCGGGCAACCGCCCCCATCAGCCCCACATCGCCTGCGCCATAAACCAGCCGCCAGCCACGATGCGCCAGCATCCGGCCCGTCTCGGTCGCGGCCTGTTCGTAGCTTGGTTGCGCACCAAGACGGGAACCGCAGAAGACGCAGACGGAGGGGCGGGGCTGGGTCATGGGAATCTCTTTCTTTTTTGCTCGGAATATCAGCGGGTTTGCAGGGGCCTGCCTTGCATAAACTTGTTGTATGGTCATACGCCCGCCGCTAGGCTCCCGCAAGGGAAGAGCGCGGGGTGCGGGTCCCAAGGAGTTCGCACGCAATGAGCACGGTATCACGAAAACACCTGATCCTCGGGGTCGTAATGGCAGCCCTTGTCGGGGGGGCGGGGCTTTGGTGGATGCGCCATCTGCCCGATCCGTCGCCCGCGCCAGACACGGCACCGGATGCCGCGCCGCCCGTGTCTGCGACGGTCCCTGATGCGACGGCCCCTAGTGCTGTAACGGCCACCGGGCGGGCCGGGGCCGGTCTTTCTGTCGCACAAGCGCCCGCGCCAGAGGTCGATCCCGACCGCGGGCGCTTCGACAATCTGCATGTCACGCCTGACGGGGCCGTGACGCTGGCCGGTCGTGCCGCGCCCGACGCGCATGTGACGGTGCTGGTGGATGGCGCCGTTATGGCCGAAGTGGTGGCCGATGCCGCCGGCAGTTTCGCCACACAGTTCGAGGTCACGCCGTCGGATGTGCCGCAATCTGTCCGTTTGCGGGTGGCGCGGGCAGGGCAGGCGGCTGTCGAAAGCCCCGAGACATTGCAGATCGCGCCGCTTCTGGCGGTGCCGGTCGCCTCGGAAGCGGTGGCGGATGCGGCCACCGCGCCCGATACCCCGCCCGCCGCTGCCCCGCGTCCGATCATCACCGATGCGCAGGGCGCGCGTGTGCTCGGGCCGGCGCTGGACCGTCTGGCGATAGACACCCTTTCCTATGACGCGAAAGGCGATGTGGTGATTGCCGGACGGGGCTTGGCCGATGGCGCTCGGCTGGTGGTCTATCTGGACAACCGTCAGGTGGCCCTATCCGCGCCTGCGCGCCGCAACGAGGCGGGGTGGCAGCTTGATCTGCCCGAGATCGCGCCGGGCACCTACCAGCTGCGGGTCGATGCGGTGGCGGCGGATGGTCAGGTGGTGTCGCGGGCCGAAACGCCCTTCCTGCGCGAGACGCCGCAGGTCCTTGCCGATGCGGTGGCCGAAAGCAATGGCGCTGCGACAGAGGCCAAGATCCTGACCGTGCAGCCGGGCAATACGCTTTGGGCCATTGCGCATGCGGCCTATGGCGACGGGTTTCTCTATGTCCGCGTATTCGAGGCCAATCGCGACCAGATCCGCAATCCCGATCTGATCTATCCCGGACAGGTCTTCAATCTGCCGCAATAACCGCGGGTTGGCAGAGACGTCCTGTTTGATTAGGTTGCGGCGGGCAGCCCAGCCGAAAGATGCCAGATATGCCGCCCGATACCTCTTTGCCCTCCGATGTCGCCAAGGCCGACCGCAAGCGCGGCTGGACGCTGATCCGCTTTATCCTGCCCTATCTGTGGCCTGCCGAGGCCGCTTGGGTTCGGCGCAGGGTGGTGTGGGCGATGCTGCTGCTGGTGACGGCCAAGGTCATCACGCTGCTGACGCCCTATCTTTACAAGCTCGCCGTCGACACGCTGTCGGGCGATGCCCGCGATCCGGCGCTTCTGCTGCCGCTCGGGGCGGTCGCGCTGACCGTGGCATATGGGGTGGCACGGTTTCTGTCTTCGGGCGTGAGCGAATTGCGCAATGCGATTTTCGCGCCGGTGCAGATGCGCGCGACCAAGGATATCGCGCTCAAGACTTTCCGGCATATGCATATGTTGTCGCTGCGATACCACATCGGGCGCAAGACCGGCGCGATCACGCGGATTATCGAACGGGGGGTGAAGGCCAGCGAGGTCTTCCTGTCATTCCTGCTGTTCAACATTCTGCCGATGGTCATCGAGATGCTCTTCGTGCTGGTGATTTTCGCCGTCGCTTTCGACTGGCGCTATGCGCTGGTGCTGCTGGTGACGATCATGGCCTATGTGGTCTTCACGCTGAAAGTGACCGAATGGCGGGTGCGGGTGCGCCAGCGGATGAACAAGGCCGATCAGGAGGCCAACCAGAAGGCGATCGACAGTTTGCTCAATTACGAGACGGTCAAATATTTCAATGCCGATGCGTGGGAGATGTCGCGATACGATGCCTCTATGGCGGATTATGCGAAGGCCGCGATCCGCACCGATCGCTCGCTGGCCTTTCTGAATGCAGGGCAGGCGCTGATCATCTCGTCCGGACTGTGTGCGGTGATGGTGATGGCGGCAATGGAGACCATGCGCGGGGCGCTGAGCGTGGGCGATTTTGTCATGGTGCAGGCCTATATGATCCAGATCACCACGCCGCTGAATTTCCTTGGCTCGGTCTATCGTAATATCCGGCAGGGTCTGACCGATATGGGCGAGATGCATGACCTGCTGGAGCAGCGCCCCGAGGTGCAGGATAAACCCGATGCGACGCCCTTGCAGGTGACGGGCGGGCATGTGACCTTCCGCGATGTGCGGTTCCACTATATGCCCGAACGCCCGATCCTGAAGGGCATCAGCCTTGATGTGGCGCCGGGCCAGACGGTGGCTTTGGTCGGGCCCTCGGGGTCGGGGAAATCGACCATCGGCCGGTTGATGTTCCGTTTTTATGATGTGACGGGGGGCGGGGTCGAGATTGACGGGCAGGATCTGCGCGATGTGACGCAATCCTCGCTGCATGCGGCGATCGGTGTCGTGCCGCAGGATACGGTGCTGTTTAACGACAGTGTGGGCTATAATATCGCCTATGCCCGCCCGCAGGCCACGCGCGACGAGGTGATCGCCGCCGCGAAAGCCGCCCGTATCCACGACTTCATCGAAAGCCTTCCCGAGGGCTATGACACGCAGGTGGGCGAGCGCGGGCTGAAGCTTTCGGGCGGCGAGAAGCAGCGCGTGGGGATTGCCCGCACCATTCTGAAAAACCCGCCAATCCTGCTGCTGGACGAGGCGACTTCGGCGCTGGATACCCAGACCGAGCGCGATATTCAGGCCTCGCTGGCCGAGGCGGGGCAGGGGCGCACGGTGATCACCATCGCGCACCGCCTCTCGACCATTGTCGATGCGGATCAGATTGTCGTGATGGAGGCGGGCGAGATCGTCGAACGGGGGCGCCACGAGGCGCTTTTGGCCAAGGGCGGGCGCTATGCCCGTATGTGGGCGCGCCAATCGGCAGAAATTGAACGTGAAGACGGGGCTCAAAGCTAGCCCTGTGCCCGCCTGCCCTTGCCGGATGGGGAGGCTTGCGTATAAGAAAGGCCGGAACAGGTCGGGCAAGCTTCGCCCGACAGGCGGGATTCTTCTGCGACCCGCTGGCAAGACGAAGGAGTGCGGCCCGTGAGCGAGACCGACAGTTTCATCGACGAAGTCACCGAAGAGGTGCGTCGCGACCGTCTTTACCGCGTGTTCAAACGCTGGGGATGGGTGGGCGTTCTGGCGGTGCTTGCCATTGTGGGCGGGGCGGCATGGAACGAATACCAGACCCAGCAGCGTGATGCTGCGGCGCAAAGCTTTGGCGACGGGGTGATGGCGGCGATGAAAGCCGAAGATCCGCTGGCGGCGCTGAAAGGTGTTCCGGCCGAAGGGGCGCGGGCCGGTGTGCTGGATCTGGTGGCAGGGGCCACCGCATTGGAGGACGGCAAGACCGATCAGGCCGTGACCCATTTTCAGGCCGCCGCCGATAATCAGGCCCTGCCGCCCAGCTTGCACGATCTGGCGCGTCTGAAACTGATCCTTGCGCAAGGGGCGCAGATGCCAGCGTCCGAACGCGATGCCATGCTGGCCGATCTGGCCAAGCCCGGAGCGCCCTATTCCGAACTGGCACAGGAACAGCAGATTCTGGTGCTGGTGGCAGATGGCAAAACAGATGAGGCCATCAGCCAGGCGCAATCCATGCTGCAGGAGGCTGATCTGACCTCGGGGGTGCAGCAACGCCTGACGCAGCTTATTGTGGCCCTTGGTGGCGAGATGAAACAGGGCTGAGCCCTTGCGCGGGCAGGCTGCCCGCGTATTTCCGAAGTAACATTGACGGCAGGAGTAGCGCGGTGAAGCTTGTTCACAAAATGGCGGCCCTTGGCATGATGCTGGCGGTTTCCGCCTGCGAAAAGGAAGTTGTCCTTCAGGGCGATCGGCTTGATCCGCGCGATGTGCTCTCCGATACCGCAACCGAGGTGGCTCCTGTCACCTCGACGGCGCTCAGCCTGCCCGCTGTGACCGCCAATGCCGACTGGCCCCAACGTGCCGGCGGCCCGACCCACCACGCGCCGAATGCGGCCATCGGGCAGGGGACGACGCTGGTCTGGCAGGCAGGGATCGGGCAGGGGGATGCCCGCAAATACCGCATTACTTCGGATCCGGTCGTGTCGGGAGGGCGGATCTTTACGCTCGACAGCCATACCGATGTCACCGCCACCTCGACCTCGGGGCAGACATTGTGGCGCGCCAATCTGGTGCCGGCCAATGAAACCCCCGGCTCGGCTTCGGGCGGTGGTCTGGCCGCTTCGGGCAATACGCTGTTTGTGACCACGGGCTATGGCGAGCTGGTGGCGGTGGATACAGCGTCCGGCAATGTGCGCTGGCGTCAGGATTTCGGCGTCTCGATCGGTGGCGCGCCGACCGTGGCGGATGGTCTGGTCTATGTCGTTGCGCGTGACGGTTCGGCATGGGCGATCCGTCCGGCAGATGGCAAAGTGGAATGGCAGATGCAAGGCGGGGCCTCGCCCTCGGCCATGACGGGGGTCTCGGCCCCTGCGGTGGGGGGCAATACGGCTGTCTTCCCCTTCCCCTCGGGGGATCTGATGGCCACGCTGCCCAAAGGCGGTTTCGACATGTGGCAGGCCCGCGTTCCGGGCCGCCGTCTGGGCCGTGCCTTCGGGAGCATCGTTGATCTGACGGGCGATCCCGTCATCGTGGGCGATGTCGTCTATGCAGGCACCTCGGCAGGCCGGTCTGCCGCCTTCGATCTGGCATCGGGCAAGCAGAAATGGGTGGCCAAAACAGGGGCGACCTCGCCGCTGGTCGTGGCGGGCGGTTCGGTCTTCCTGATTTCGGATGAAGCCAAGCTGACCCGTCTTGATGCCGCCACTGGTGCCGAGATCTATGCCGTGGATATGCCCTATTACGTCAAGGAAAAGCCGAAGAAACAACAGGCGATCTATGCGCATTACGGGCCGGTTCTGGCCGGCAACAAGCTGTTTGTCGCCTCGTCCGACAACCGTCTGCGGGTGTTCGATCCGGCCTCGGGCAAGCTTCTGGCAGCGGTCGATCTGCCCGGCGGTGCGGCTTCGGCCCCTGTGGTGGCAGGCGGCACGCTTTATGTCGTTTCGCGCGATGGCAAGCTTCTGGCCTATCGCTGAGGGGTTTGATCGAAGGAAGCCGGGCTTTTGCCCGGTTTTCTTTTAACAGTATTTGACCCGCGCCCGCGTCCCGTGTAGGAGACGCGTTCGAATCCGCGCATCCCGTACGGGGCTGCGCCGCCCAAGGAGGGCCTTATGAGCTTTACCCTCGCGATCGTTGGTCGCCCTAATGTCGGCAAGTCGACCCTGTTCAACCGTCTGGTCGGCAAGCGTCTGGCGCTTGTCGATGACACGCCCGGTGTGACCCGCGACCTGCGCGAGGGCGACGCGCGCCTTGGCGATCTGCGCTTTATCGTGATCGATAGCGCCGGTCTGGAGCTGGCCGAGGATGACAGCCTTCAGGGCCGTATGCGCCGCCTGACCGAGCGCGCGGTGGAAGAGGCCGATATCTGTCTCTTCGTGGTGGATGCCCGTGTCGGTGTGACCCCTGCCGACGAGATTTTCGCCGATATCCTGCGCCGCAAGAATGCCAATGTGATTCTGGCCGCCAATAAGGCCGAAGGCAATGCCGGTGAGGCAGGCGCCCTGGAGGCCTGGAGCCTCGGTCTGGGCGAGCCGCTGCGGATTTCGGCCGAACATGGCGAGGGCATGGATGACCTTTACCATGTGCTGCGCCCGCTGGCCGATGACTTCGCCGCCAAGAATGTGGCCGCCATCCCCGAGACCGATGTGGTGATCGAGGATGAGCTGTCCGAAGATGACATCCCCGCCTATATCCCGCCCTCGGCGGCCAAACCGCTGCAGCTTGCGGTGATCGGTCGTCCGAATGCGGGGAAGTCGACGCTGATCAACAAGATCCTCAATGAGGACCGCCTGCTGACCGGCCCCGAGGCAGGCATCACCCGCGATGCGATCTCGGTGAAGACCGACTATATGGGCACGCCCATGCGCATCTGGGACACTGCCGGTATGCGCAAGAAGGCCCGCGTGAACGAAAAGCTGGAAAAGCTTTCCGTGGCCGATGGTCTGCGCGCCGTGCGCTTTGCCGAGGTCGTGGTGGTTCTCTTGGATGTGAATATCCCGTTTGAAACGCAGGATCTACGGATTGCCGATTTCGCGGAAACCGAGGGCCGTGCCGTGGTTGTGGCGGCCAATAAATGGGACCTCGAAGACGATAAGCCCGCGAAGCTTCTGGAATTGCGTGAGGCCTTCGAGCGCCTTCTGCCGCAGCTCAAAGGCGCGCCGCTGGTGACCGTTTCGGCGAAAACCGGCAAGGGGCTTGACCGCCTCCATGCCGCGATCCTGAAGGCGCATGAGGTCTGGAACCGCCGTGTGACCACCGCGAAACTGAACAACTGGCTCTCGGCCATGACCGAGGCGCACCCGCCGCCCGCCCCCGGTGGCCGCCGGATCAAGCTGCGCTATATGACGCAGGCCAAGACGCGCCCGCCAGGATTTGTGGTGAAGGCCACCCATACCGACAAGATCCCCGAAGCCTATGGCCGCTATCTGGTGAACGGGCTGCGTGAGAGCTTTGATATGGGGGGCACGCCGATCCGGATCTATTTCCGCGATCAGGGCAAGGCCAACCCCTATAAGGACAAGAAGAAATCCATCCCTTCGCGTCTTAAAAAACACGTGGATGCCAAGAAACAGGCCGCGTTCAAATCCGCTGCTGCCGAACGTCGCAAGACCAAAGACAAAAGCAAAGACGACTAACAAAAACCCCGGCCTGTGTGCCGGGGTTTCTTTTTGACCTCTCGCCGATAGGGCGGTTAATGGGAATAGCCATGTCGCGGGCTGCGCGGCTGCCAGAAGGTCAGGACCAGCAGGGCCAGCGCGTAGATGCAGGCTGGCAGCATGATAACGTCATGGCCCCAGTTTGCCGCGATCACCCCGATCAAGGCCCAGATCACGCCAAGGGCATAACCACGTGGCGGGCGCAGCCATAAAATCAGTGTCAGGCTGATCGCCGCCACCAGTGACAGCATCAGAAGGGTGACCACCGTTTCGGAGCCGATATTATAGCCGATCAGCACCACGCCCGTCCCTACGGCAGAGGCAGCGGTCAGCCAGCCTGCGTAAAGCGAGATCGGCCAGGACAGCAGCGCGGGCTCAAGCGTGCGAGGCGCGCGCGCCATTGCCCAGACAGCGGCTGCCCACATGATCCAGATTTGCAGCGTGGCAAGCCAAGGCTGCGATGTGGCAACCACAAGCCAGCTTGCGCCAAGGGCCAGCGACAGAAAAAGCGGCCAGCGCGGTTGGTCCCAGCCGGAGACCTCGGCGCGTTTGAACAGTCCCCACGCCGCGTGGATCACCAGCCACAGATAGATCAGCGACCATATCGAGAATGCCCATCCCGCCGGTTGCACGGCGGGTTTGTCCACGGGGTTGGGGAACATGCTGGGATCATACCCTTTGAACGAGGGAGACCAGAGCGGCGAGAGAACGAAAGCCAGTGTCGCGACGAAAAGCAGAATGGCTTTCATGCGGAAGGTTTGGCGGAACATTGCGGACTGTCCTGCAGTTGTTTCCAGCAGGAACGCGCCAGAGTTCCGAAAGTTCCCTTCGGGATCAAATAAATCCCAGATGATCCAGCGCCGCCTTGGCTGTGCCGGAGGGCGCGCTTTCGGCCTCGTTGAGGGCATGCACGATCTTGGTCAGCTTGCGCTCGTAGCAGAGCTGCGAGACATAGGCCGCAATCGAGACGTCATCCATGTCACAGATCTCGCGGGCGAGGTGTTCCGGATCTTGCAGAAGACGGGTCATGATCGGTTCTCCGTTCCATCGGGTGGCGTAACCTTAATATATAATGAAAAACGCTCCCATGACACAGGTCATAGGAGCGTCCTATAGCGGCCATCCTTAAAAGGCAGCCTTGGCGGAATGCCTCAGACGAGGGCGCCCTCTACCAGTTTGGTCTTGCCGCCCAGATAGGGGTGCAGAGCCTCGGGCAGAACCACCGAGCCATCTTCCTGCTGGCCGTTTTCCAGAACGGCGATCAGGCAGCGCCCCACGGCCAGACCCGAACCGTTCAGCGTGGCAAGGAATTCGGGCTTGCCACCATCGGCGGGCTTGAAGCGCCCGTTCATGCGGCGGGCCTGAAACTGGCCACAGGTGGAGACGGAAGAGATCTCGCGATAGGTGTTCTGCCCCGGTAGCCAGACTTCGAGATCATAGGTTTTCTGCGCGCCAAAGCCGATATCGCCGGTGCATAGGATGATCCGGCGATAGGGCAGGCCCAGACCTTCCAGCACGGCTTCGGCGCAGGTCACCATGCGCTCATGCTCTTCGATGGCTTTTTCGGGATGGCATATGGTGACCATCTCGACCTTCTCGAACTGGTGCTGGCGCAGCATGCCCGAGGTGTCCTTACCCGCAGAGCCTGCCTCCGAACGGAAGCAGTTGGTATGGGCGACATAGCGGCGGGGCAGGGTGGCTTCGTCCCAGACTTCGCCGCTGGCGAAATTGGTAAGCGTCACCTCGGCGGTGGGGATCAGCCACCAGCCATTGGTCGTCTGATAGCTGTCTTCCGAGAATTTCGGCAGCTGGCCGGTGCCCAGCATCGCTTCGTCACGCACCAGAACGGGCGTGATATTCTCGACCAGCCCATGCGTATCGACATGCAGATCCAGCATGTATTGCGCCAATGCACGGTGGACACGGGCCACACCGCCACGCAGCGCCACAAAGCGCGAGCCGGACAGCTTGGCCGCCACTTCGAAATCCATATTCGCGCCCACGCCGGACAGCTCGTAATGTTCTTTCGGCGCAAAGCCATAGCTCGGAACGTCGCCCCATTTGCGGATTTCCACATTGTCGTCCTCGTCCGCGCCCTGCGGCACCTCGTCGAGCACGATATTGGGGATGGTCATCAGCAGATCGCGCAGCTCCGCATCCTTGGCGCCAGCCTCGGTCTGCATGGCCGCCACTTCGGCTTTCTTGTCCGCAACCAGCGCGCGCAGACGCTCGAATTCGGCGTCATTGCCTGCGGCCTTGGCTGCGCCGACCTGCTTGGAGGCGGCATTCTGTTCGGCCTTGGCTTCCTCGGCGGTCTGGATGGCCTTGCGGCGGGCCTCGTCGATCGAGAGGATCTGCGCCGACATCGGCTCCAGCCCGCGGCGTGCCAGAGCAGCATCGAAGGTTTCGGGATTTTCACGGATCGCGCGAATGTCGTGCATGACGGTCCTCTAACTCGCTGTGATTGCGCCTCTGGCTTTATCCCGATTTGAGTCTCGGGGAAAGGTCGGCAAAACAGCGAATTGCACAAACGTGGCGCGTAGGGCGCAACTTCAGGCGCAGAAGAGCTCGTACATCGTGGTCAGAAGGCGTTTCACACGTTCGTCACGGATCGAATAAAAGATGGTTTTCCCGTCCCGACGGGTTTCGACAAGGCCATCCTGACGCAGTCGCGCCAGTTGCTGGCTTACCGCAGCCTGACGCGCGCCCAGCAGGTTTTCCAGATCGCTCACCGAGCGTTCGCCCTCGGTCAGGTGGCACAGGATCATCAGCCGTCCCTCATGGGACAGGGCTTTCAGCAGCCCTGCTGCCTCTTGTGCCCTTCCGGTCATTTCCTCGGGGGACAGTTTGGCGCCATTCTCTACTTTTTCTGTATCTAAAACCGAGACCATAAGGCGCGATCCTTCTTTCATAGGTATCATAAACGCAATCGCATACTGCGTTCGTTACCAGAAACTTTTTAATTAGATAATACGATGCAAATTAACGTCAAATTCGTTTGATCGCAAATCCTTAGTTCAGCGCTCAAGAATAAGTTTGTCCGCACTCAGTTCGATACGGGCGAATTTGCTGAGATAGGTCATCCCCAGCAGCGAGCCGTCCATCTCGGCGGCGTTGATACTTGCGGGGACGTTGGTGTCGTGGATCGGGCCCAGATCCATTGTGGCAAGCCGGACGGGGGCGGTGCGAATCATGCCATTGGCCGTGCTCGCCCGCCCGATAAAGGCCATATCGCTGGTGTTGATGCCCGCCTTTCGGGCATCCTCGCGGCTGAGGGCGATGGTCGTGGCGCCGGTATCGACGATAAAGCGGATCGGTTTGCCATTGACCTTCGCGGTCAGGTAGAAATGCCCGTCCGGCGCTTTGGGGACCTCGATGCGGTTTTCGGCGACGACTTTCTGGCTGGGCAGGACGGTGCTGCGGATGTCGGCCCACAGCCCGACAGCGGCGAGGACGCCCAGAAAGATCAGCGCCCAGATCGCAAGCTGCTGCAGCCTGCGCGAGAGATTGTGCCTGAAATCGAACATGACATAGCCGCCAACCACTGTCAGCAGCAGAACAAGATAGACAAGCTGGCCAATATCATCTCCGGTCATCGGATATATATGGCGGGCACAGGGCGGAAATGCCAGTGCCTTCTTCAGTCTGGCGCCGGTCTTTTGGTCGGGGGCTTGTGCCTGTAATCGCTTAGAGAATGCCGCTGAGGCCAGCTTTGTGCAGCCCGTCCAGCATGAACTGGATCGCAAGCGCGGCCAGCAGCATCCCCAGCAGCCGTGTCACCACCATCACGCCGGTGCGCCCCAGCAGGCGCTCGACAGGGGCGGCAATGGCGAAAGAGGCCATCACGCACAGCAGCACCGCCAGCATGACGCCCAGAATGGCGATCGTATGCAGCGCTGTGCCATCGCCTTGCCCTGTCAGCAGGATCATCGAGGCCATCGCCCCCGGTCCGGCAATCAGCGGGGTTGCCAGCGGGAAGACCGACGGATCGTCGTGATCGGGGTCTTGCGCATGTTCCTCGCCCTGATCCTGCCGCCGCTTGGTGCGCCGCTCGAAGAGCATGTCGAGCGCGGTCAGGAACAGCAGTACCCCACCCGCAATGCGGAAGGCGGGCATCGAGATGCCGATCCCGTCAAGGATATTCTGCCCGAACAGCCCGAACAGCGTCAGCAGCACCGCCCCGATGGCCACGGCGCGAAAACCGATCCCGCGCCGCTTCTGGGTGGGCACGCCGCTGGTAAGGGCCATAAAGACCGGTGCAAGGCCGATAGGGTCAATAACCACAAACAGCGTGACAAAAGCGGTAAGATAGTCGGCGACAGCCATAAGACCCCCGGAAAAGATGGATGCCAGAATTATGGCATGAAGACTGCCTTGCCGGTAGCATGCCGGCAAAGATATGTCACGGGCACTGCTTATAAATCGTGCGAATTTCCACATGTTGCTTAAAATTCACGTCAACGGGAACGATTGGGGCTTTGATTGAGGAACCGGAGGCCATAAACGTGGTGTCCGATTGGCCTGTCCCCGACCTGTGGTGGCTGGCCCTGCGTGTGGAGTAGACTATGCTGAACAATATCGGCCTTCCGGGCCTTCTTCTGATCGCTGTTGTGGTTCTTGTCCTGTTTGGACGCGGCAAGATCTCGTCTTTGATGGGCGAAGTCGGCAAGGGCATTACGGCCTTCAAAAAAGGGGTGAAGGACAGCTCGAACGAGATCGAGGATGCCAGCAACGACCCCTCACGCACCGAGGCGCGTGATGTGACCCCCGAGGACAAGAAAGACAAGGTCTGAGCTGCGAGACAGCGGCTGGAGGCCCTGAATGTTTGATATCGGTTGGAGCGAACTTCTGGTTATCGGCGTGGTCGCCTTGATCGTCGTCGGGCCGAAGGATCTTCCTGTCATGTTCCGGACCCTCGGGCGTCTGACAGGGAAGGCCAAGGCGATGGCCCGCGAGTTCTCGCGGGCGATGGAGGATGCGGCAGATCAGGCCGGTCTTGCCGAAACCTCCAAAGAGCTGAAAGGGCTGACGTCCAAGAAGGCTCTGGGCTTGGATGCGCTGGAACGCGCGACCGAGAAGTTCGAGAAATGGCAGCCCGGCCTGCCCAAAGCGGCCACCAGCCCGCAAGCGGCAGAGCAGGCCACGGCCCCCGTGGCCGAGCCTGATCCCAATCTGGCGGCGCAAATCGACCCGTCCGAGCTTGCGGACGAGCCCGAGATCGCAGCGCCGAGCCACCCTGCCGAGGTACCGGCCACCGATGCGCCGGTTGCGGCGCAGGATCGGGGCGCGGAAAGAAAAGAGACGCCATGAGCGCCGAGAACGATATTGAAGACAGCGCAGCGCCGCTGATCGAACACCTTGCCGAATTGCGCACGCGTATCCTGTATTCGCTGGCCGCTTTCGTTGTGGCGATGGTGGCCTGCTATGCCGTCTGGAACCCGATCTTCAACTTCCTGACCCATCCGATCTGCCATGCTCTGGCGGATCGCGGCCAGCATTGCGGGCTCTATCTGATCAAGCTGCAGGAAGGCTTCTTCGTCGCGGTGACGATCTCGTTCATGGGCGGGTTTGCCCTGTCTTTCCCGATTATCGCCTACCAGATGTGGCGTTTCGTGGCACCGGGGCTCTATCGCTCTGAGAAAAACGCGTTTCTGCCGTTCCTGATCGCCTCGCCGATCATGTTCTTTGCCGGCGCGGCTTTTGCCTATTACGTGATCCTGCCGCTTGCGTTCAATTTCTTTCTCGGCTTCCAGCAGGGCGGATTTACTCCCGACGGGGCCGCGGCCAATGATATGGCCGCTATCGGTTTTCAGGGCTCGGTGCAGGAATACCTGTCGCTGACCGTGAAATTCGTGATGGCCTTCGGGATCTGTTTCCAGTTGCCGGTTTTGCTGTCCCTGATGGGCAAGGCGGGGCTGGTCTCTGCGGCTGGTCTGGGCAGCGTGCGCAAATATGCGGTTGTGGCCATCCTGATCGTGGCAGCTATCGCGACCCCGCCTGATGTCATTTCGCAGGTGATCCTGTTCACGGTCGTCTACGGTCTTTACGAGGTGTCGATCTTCCTTGTGCGCCGGATCGAGCGTAACCGCGAAGCGCGGATGCGGGCGGAGGGGACATGGGTCGAAGAGGATGACGAGGACGACGAGGACCCCGAGAACAAATCCTCCTGAACTTTGCACTGACAGATTTATCGCCCCGGAGATGCTTGCCATGTCCGGGGTTCATTTTCGAAGGACGATCCCATGCACCGCAATGACCTGAAATACGAATTGGCGCGCCGTAACCTGACCAATCAGGATCTGGGCACGGCGACGGGGCTGCGCGAGGATATTCTGGTCCAGTTTCTTGATGGCCAGCGCCCGCTGCAAGATGCCGAGGAGGGGCGCATTCTGGACTATCTGTCAAGCGTGACTCCGCAAGGCGGGCAAGACGCCCTGACCCGCATCGCGGAGGCGCTTGAACGCATGTCGCCTGCGCCGATGCCTGCCCCCGACTTTGCCGCCGCGACCGCTTTCGCGTGGCGCACGTCTCCTGACCGGCTGGATCCGGTGGCCGAGGTCAATGGGGTGGATTTCGATCTGCTGCAGGGCATCGACCGGTCCCGCGATATCCTGCTGACGAACACGTTGCAATTCGCGCGCGGGGCGGCGGCCAATAACGCCCTGCTTTGGGGTTCGCGCGGTATGGGCAAGTCGTCTCTGGTGAAGGCGGCCCATGCGCAGGCCGTCAAACAGGGCTTGCCGCTTAAACTGGTGGAGCTGTCGCGCGACGATCTGCCTTCTGTCGGGCGTCTGCTGGCGCATCTGCGCGCGGCTCCCGAAATCCGCTTCATCCTGTTTTGTGATGATCTGTCCTTCGATCACGATGACCGGCATTACAAATCTCTGAAGGCCATTCTGGATGGCGGGATCGAAGGGCGCCCGTCAAATGTCATTCTTTACGCAACCTCGAACCGCCGCCATCTGATGCCGCGCGATATGATCGAGAACGAGCGCTCTACCGCGATCAATCCGGGCGAGGCGGTGGAAGAGAAAGTGTCCCTGTCCGACCGGTTCGGTCTGTGGCTGGGCTTCCATCCCTGTTCGCAGGACGATTATCTCAAGATGATCCGCGCCTATTGCGACCGTTACGGTCTTACGATTTCGGATGAGGCGCTTTGGGCGGAAGCAATCGAGTGGCAGGCCACACGCGGGTCACGTTCGGGGCGCGTGGCATGGCAGTTCGTGACCGATCTCGCAGGTCGTCAGGGCGTTGCCCTGTGATCAAAGGGGGGAGGAGCGGATTACTCGATCCGCTCCATCAGCCGCGCCACTCCGACGCAGCCCAGCAAAACCAATGCGACGGCGGGGGCGGGGATCCCTGCCGAAATGGCGAACCACAAGGTTGCTCCGGCTGCGACAAGCACGGCCAGGATGAGCAAGAGGAAGGTTGGTAACGGCATCGGTTTCTCCTTACCTTTCCAATATGGGACGGCAAAAGGTTAAGGAAAAGATGGGTCGCGCCATGATAAGATCTAAAAATATCACAAAATTGCAATATGCAGTGATTTGGCCCGTGAAACGCCTAGTGCTTGTGCAGTCCGGCGGCGTTTCAAAAGTGTGACAGAATCGGCCTGACGGTGAGTTTGGGCTCTGGGGGGCTTGGGGAGCCGTATGCTGCGGGCCTCTGCCGGAAGCGGTCAGCCTCAGGTCCGCAGATCGCGGCGCCGTTATGCGCCGTTCGAAAACCGGCCCAGAGCCTGCGCGATCTGATCCAGCGTTGGACGTGAGGATTTCGGCGTGCGGGCAAGGGCGTCGCGCATGGCTGCCAGATGTGCGCCCTGAGTGCCGCAGCAACCGCCGATGATCCGTGCGCCGCAATCCCGCGCCATCAAGGCATATTCGGCCATTAACTCTGGCGTGCCGGTATAGTGCAGCTCCCCATGATGGAAATGGGGGACGCCGGCATTCGACTTCGCAATCAGCGGGATATCCGTTCCGCTGGCGGCCATTTCCAGAATGCTGCGCAAAAGATCCGATGCCCCCATGCCGCAATTCGCTCCGGCGGCCACGGGTTTATATGCCAGCTTGTCCAGCTTGCGGGTGAACTCGGTGGGGCTGACCCCCATCATGCTACGTCCGGCAGTGTCGAAATTCATGCTGATGCACCATTCCATCGCGCAGTCGCGTGCGACGATTTCTGCAACATGGACCTCCTCGAGGGAGGAAAGCGTTTCAAACCATAGCAGATCGACCCCACCTTCGCGCAAGGCGCGCGCCTGCTCCGTATAGATCTCGACGGCGCGTTGGCGGGTCATCGTCCCCATCGGGGCAAAAATCTCGCCCGTCGGTCCGATGGACCCTGCCACGATCACAGGGTCGGGGGCCTGATCGGCAATCTTGCGCGCCAGTCGGGCCGCTGCGGTGGCCAGCAGCGGGGCCTGTGCGCCACGTCCGAAACGTTCAAGCTGGCAGCGATTGCCGCCATAGCTGTTGGTGCACAGGATCTGCGCGCCATTTTCCAGCGCCTCCTGATGAAGGGCCGTGACATGCTCCGGATGTTCCACAGACCATAGCTCGGCGGGATGGCCGGCGGGCAGCCCCATATTGAACAGGGTCGTGCCGGTTGCAGCATCCGCGAGCAGAGTATCGTTCTCTGCAAGGAGCTGCTGTAATCGCTTGGTCATGGTACCACTCGTCCGTCAGATGCGCAGGGCAGCCGGAGGCCATCAGGGACCCGCGCTGCGTGCTCCACTTGCCACGCAAGGGCGCCGAGTTCAATTCACTCCCTGTGGATAGATGTCTGCGGCAGGGGCGGTGGCTTGCGGATGATCCGCGCGATATCGGCCGCCGCAAGGGCAAGGGCCGATCGCGAGGGGGCGGCAATATAAAGTGTGCTCAACTGGGGGGCAAACCCCATTTTGAACTGGCGCAACCCGACGGCTCCCCGTCCTTTTTCCGCGCGCCGCCAGATCATCGCCGCAGGTCCTTCGATCTGATCCGGGCGGGGAGGGAGCGCGGCGAGAGACAGGCGCGGGCAGTTTTCCGCCCGTGCCGCCTCTATCGCTGTGACGATCAGTTGGTGCATGGTGCCATCCGGCGCGTCATCGGTTGTGCGCATCAGGTCCAGAGCCCATTCGTGGCTGTTGCTATGGAAACTGGCAAACCCCACCAATCGCCCTGCATGCCAGGCCAGAATGACCTCATGGCCGCTGACATATCCGGCGTCAAAGCGCCCCATGGAAAAGCCCCTTTCGCCGCCGCGGGCGAGGGCCCATTCTGCCGCGACCTCCGTCATCTGCGCGAGCGGCATCTCGTCAATACAGTGAAGGCATTCCACCCCCGCTTTTTTGGCTTTGCGCAACTTGCGCCTCAGGCCCGATAGGGCGGGACCATCAAGGGAAAACCGGTCTGGACGCAGCCAGCATTCCTGCGCGACAGGCGTCACCGCCCAGCCCGCCCTGCGGGCCTCTAGTGCCGTGCGCGCATTGATCTTGTAAAGGCAGGCCAATCGTCCCTGATCGCGGGCCTCGATCCTGAGGCTGCGCAACATTTCCGGCAGGGAGTGCGTCCCGACCGGATCGCGCAGCCCCACCAAGGCCTGCTGTGTCTGGCCGATCATCCAGCCCGAGCGCATGTTCTCGCCCAGCAGAACGAAATGTTCGCCCTGACGGAGAATGCCGAATTCGGCATGGGGGCTTTGCGCTGCCAGAGCGGCGATGCGGGGGGTGAATTCACGGGCGGCAGGCACCAGGCGCCCGCGCGGCGGCAGATGCCTTACCGGCGCGCCAAGTGCCAGCATGCCGAGGGCCAAGGCTGCGGGCGCACCGTAATACACAACGCGCCACGCCACGATAGCGGCCAGAAGCGGGGCCTGCTCGGCTCCGGGCAGCAGCATCAGAAGCGTCACCTCGAACGGCCCGACCCCGCCCGGCGTGCCGGAAATGAAGCCCGCACCCAATGCCAGCAGAAAGGCCGGATATAGCGCCACCAGCGGGTGCACGGTTTCAGCGGGCAATAAAACCCAGAGCGCAAGCGCGGCAAAAGCGGTGTCGAGGACGGTCAGCCACAGAATCCGCCCCATGATCGGCAGGCTGGGCAGGCGCGGCTGCCATTTTCCGATCTTGACGACAGGGTTCCACAGCGCAAGTGCGGCCACACCGCCACCCAGAAACAGCCCCAGAAGGGCAAAACCCTGTAGGGCAAAAACGGGCAGGCCCGGCAGCTGCACGGGCGTGATGATGACCACGATCGCCGTGACGACCGCCCAGCCTGCCAGAAAGGTCGCAGCGACCATGGCCGTCATCTTAGAGGCTTCGATCATCGAGAAGCCGGGCAGCATCCGCCAGCGCACAAGTGCGCCGGAAATCAGACCGAAGCCCACGGTCTGCGAGATCGCGATCGATACCCAGCCTGCGCGTCTGGCCTGCTGGTCGTGCTGGCCGGTCTCCATGATCTTGTGGATCAGCGCGTCATAATTGGCCAGTGCCGCAAAGGAGAGACATGTCGCAAGCATCGCGCCCATCCATTGCAAGGCGGAGACCTGCGTGAGCGAGGAGAGAATCGCCGTATAATCGAGCCCGGTTACACGGTCGCGCAGAACCCATGCAAAAGCCGCCAGCATCACAATCGCGGCCAGTTGCCGCCGCACCGCTTTGCCCCATGCCAGAGACTGCGTCTTGGCCGGAATCTCTGCCGGATCCGCCAATGCCTCGGCGGGGCCATCCGCCTCTAGAAGACGTGCGGTTTCGGCCATGATCATCGCCTCCGGATGGCGTTCGGCATAGGACGGATCGGAGAGATCAGGGGCGGGCAGCGCGATGTCATGGCTTCGGGCATCCAAAACGGTCCTGTCCAGCCATGCTTTTGCTTCTGATGCCTGTTGTCCGGCAATTTTTCCGTAATGACGCATCACTCGTCCTCCGTTTCGCGAGAGCGAGACTAGGGCGAAGGCCCTTACACGAGCTTAACGTTCATAACACACTGCTACGGGTTGTGCTGTTTTTGCGCGTCGCGCGTCACAAAGCGCCGGAAATGCCAAGTGCGGAACCTTTGGTTTGCGTTGCAGGCTTGCGGCGAAAGAGGGCTTGGCCTATAGGGGCGAGAAAGGGCATAGGTTTGCCCGCATGTCCGATTGGCGCGCATGGGGCGCGTCCGGGTCATTATCCGAGTGGAGAGCACATGGCACCCCGGCGCAAAAAGATTTACGAAGGCAAAGCGAAGATCCTGTTCGAAGGCCCGGAACCGGGAACACTGGTCCAGTATTTCAAGGATGATGCGACGGCCTTTAACGCTCAGAAGAAGGACGTGATCGACGGGAAAGGGGTTCTGAACAACCGCCTGTCGGAGTTCTTCATGAACGGTCTGACCAATGTCGGCATCCCGAACCACTTCATCCGCCGCCTCAATATGCGCGAGCAACTGATCCGTCAGGTCGAGGTTGTGCCGCTGGAAGTGATCGTGCGCAATTTTGCCGCCGGTTCGATTGCCAAGCGTCTGGGTCTGGAAGAAGGCACGCCGCTGCCGCGCCCGATCGTGGAATATAGCTACAAGAACGACGCGCTTGGCGACCCGCTGGTGCCGGAAGAATATATCGTGGCGTTCGGCTGGGCCAATCAGCAGGATCTCGACGATATCGTGGCGCTGGCGCTGCGGGTGAATGACTTCCTGTCGGGCATCTTCTTTGGGGTCGGCATCAAGCTGATCGACTTCAAGATCGAGATCGGTCGTATCTGGGAAGGCGATTTCATGCGTCTGATCGTGGCCGACGAGATCAGCCCCGACAGCTGCCGCCTGTGGGATGTCAAAACCGGCGCGCATCTTGATAAGGATGTGTTCCGCCGCGATCTGGGCAGCCTGACCGATGCCTATAGCGAAGTCGCCCGTCGTCTGGGCGTGCTGCCCGAGCAGGGCAATGGCTCCAAGCCCACGCTGATTAATTGACCACACCGCGGTCTGCATCTGATTGGTGGGACCGACACAGACTGAATGGGGACCGGCATGCCGGTCTCCGATGACCAAAGGCAGCACGCTGCCCTAAGACTTGCAGAGGATGACACCGATGAAAGCCCGCGTTCACGTGATGCTGAAGGATGGGGTTCTGGACCCGCAGGGTGAGGCCGTTCGCCACGCGCTTGGTGCGCTTGGTTTTGCCGGCGTGGAAGGCGTGCGCCAAGGCAAAGTGATCGAGCTTGACCTGAAGGCCGCCGACAAGGCTGCCGCAGAAGCCGAAGTGCAGTCCATGTGCGAGAAGCTTCTGGCCAATACCGTGATCGAGAAATACACGGTCGAAATCGTCTGAGAAGACAGTCGGGGAGGGCGCGGCGCGTCCCCCCTTTGCAACTCTAGCGCAGCTGTAAGACAGGAGCGTCGCCATGAAGGCAGCCGTCATCACCTTTCCCGGATCGAATTGTGACCGCGATCTGATCGTCGGTTTCGAGAAAGCCGGAGCCGAGGTTGTTCGTGTTTGGCACAAAGAAACCGAATTGCCGGCAGGGGTGGATGTCGTGGGCGTGCCCGGCGGCTTCTCCTATGGCGATTACCTGCGCTGTGGCGCGATTGCGGCCCAGTCGCCCATCGGGCGCGCGCTGGTCGAATTCGCGCATAAGGGCGGTTACGTGATCGGGGTCTGCAACGGCTTTCAGGTGCTGACCGAGATGCGCCTTCTGCCGGGGGCGCTGATGCGCAATGGCGGGCTGAAATATATCTCGAAGCCGGTGCCGCTGACCGTTGCCACCCAAGACAGCGTGTTCACCGCAGGCTATTCCAAAGGCCAGGAGATCCTGATCCCGATTGCCCACCACGATGGCAATTACCAGATTGATGCCGAAGGGTTGAAGGCGCTGCAGGGCGAGGACCGTGTGGCCTTCCGCTATGGCGACAACCCCAATGGTTCGGTGGATGATATCGCCGGTGTCCTGTCGGAAAACCGTCGGGTTCTGGGCATGATGCCCCACCCCGAGCGCGCGGTGGATGCAAATCATGGCGGTACGGACGGGGCGGCGCTTTTCCGCTCCTTGCTGGACGGGCTTGTCTCGGCCTGAAGCTTTGAGACTTGTTGCGCCTGAGGCCTTCGCCTAGATTTGGCGCATGTCGCATACCTTGACCATCGAGACAAAGACTGTGCCCCGCGATCGGACCCGACGCGGGCGCATTCTTGTGCGTCTGGCGGTTTTTGGCATCCTGTGCCTTGCCGCTGGCGCGATGTGGTTTACCAATGCGTGGCTGACCCAGCGATTTACCGAAACCACCCGTGTGCGCACGGAATTGCGTCTGGCGCTGTACACGGGCAACCTGATTTCGGAATTGCAGCGGATGTCGATCGTGCCGCTCCTGCTGGCCCGCGATCCGGCCCTGACGCGATCTCTGTCCAGCGGTGATTTCTCCGAGACATCGGCCGCGCTTATTTCGGCCCGCGATGATGTGTCCGCAGCGTCGATCCGTTTGCTGGACCTGTCGGGCCGCGTGGTCGCGGCGACCAATCGCAACCTGATCGGCACCAGCTATGCCTCCGCGCCGTTTTTCGTGGAGGCCCAGCGGTCGCGCGATACGGTCTTCACCACCGATGCGATGGAAGGGCCGGGCACAGAGTTCAACTATTCACGGCTGCTCAGTAGTGGCGGCACCCCCTTGGGGGTGATCGTGGTCGAGGCCGATCTGGCGAAATTCGAACGGGCCTGGGCGGGGATTTCCGATGCCGTGGCGGTGACCAATAGCGAAGGCAAGATCATCCTGACCACCGAGCCGCGCTGGCGCGGGCTGACAATGGCCGAGGCGCTGGCCGCACGGGATGCGCCGACCGCGATCCAGCGGGCCCTTCAGGCGACGGCCGATCTGGCCAACGAGCCGCCCGATGCCTATCTCGGCGGTGCCGGTGTGATGCAGACCGAAACCCGCATTCCTTTCCGTGGCTGGAAGATGACCGCCTTCACCTCCTATGATTCCGTGCGCGAGCGGGTGAATGCCGTCTTGGCACTGGAGATCATGGGCTTTGCGATTTTTCTTGCGCTGGCCTTCTACTGGCTGTCGCGCAGGGCGCGGATGCAATCGGTGGCATTGCGGCAGGAATCAAAAGAGCTGCGCGCCTTGAACACCCGCCTGACCCGTGAGATTGCCGAGCGCGAGAAGGCCCAGAAAGAGCTGGCCGTGGCCGAGCAGACGCTGGCGCAAAGTTCGAAACTGGCGGCTTTGGGCGAGATGTCGGCCTCGGTCAGCCATGAATTGAACCAGCCTCTGGCCGCGATGAAGACCTATCTGGCTGGTGCGCGTCTGTTGCTGCAACGCAAGCGCGGCGACGAGGCCCTGACGAGCTTCCAGCGGATCGACGATCTGATCGACCGGATGGGCGCGATCACCCGCCAGCTGAAATCCTATGCGCGTAAGGGGGGCACCGCTTTCGAGCCTGTGGACCTGCGCGATGCGGTGTCTTCGGCGCTGTCGATGATGGAGCCGCAGTTGAAATCGCGCACGGTGCAGATCGTGCGGAGCCTGCCGCGTAATCCGGTCATGGTGATGGCCGATCGCATCCGGCTGGAACAGGTGATTATCAACCTTTTGCGCAATGCGCTTGATGCCACCAAAGCCACGACCGAGCCGCAGATCGACATCCTGCTCTCGGACGGGGCGCAGGCGGTGCTTTCGGTGCGTGATAACGGGCCGGGCATCGCGGATCTTGAAAAACTATTCGAACCCTTCTGGACAACAAAAAAGCCCGGAGAGGGAACCGGATTGGGTTTGGCGATTTCTTCCTCGATCGCCAGTGACCTCGGGGGCCGGTTGACGGCCCGAAATGCCGAAGCAGGCGGGGCGGTGTTCGAACTGCGTCTGCCCTTGCTGTCGGACGAAACAAAAACAGATGAAGAGCGTGCTTGACGTAACGCGCCACGGAGAACGAAATGTCGCGAATGATGAAGATTGCAATTGTCGATGATGAAGAAGACATGCGTCAATCCGTCAGCCAATGGCTTGCCCTGTCGGGCTTTGACACGGAAACTTACGATTGTGCCGAGGCGGCGCTGAAAGAGATCGGTGCCGATTGGCCCGGTGTCGTGATTTCCGATATCCGCATGCCCGGCATGGACGGGATGGAATTTCTCAAACGGCTGATGGGCATTGATAGTGGCTTGCCGGTTATCATGATCACCGGTCATGGCGATGTGCCGATGGCGGTGGAAGCGATGCGTCTGGGGGCGATGGATTTCCTTGAAAAGCCCTTCGACCCCGACCGGATGAACGAACTGGCCAAACGCGCGACCCAAGCCCGCCGTCAGACATTGGAAAACCGTGCGATCCGCAAGGATCTGGCCAATGGCGAACAGATGATGGGCAAGTTGATCGGCACGTCCGAACCGATGGAGCGGTTGCGCGAGGATATTCTCGACCTCAGTCAGGCCGATGGCCATGTGCTGATCGATGGCGAGACCGGCACCGGCAAGACGCTGGTGGCCCATGCTCTGCATGCGACGGGCTCGCGGGCGGGCAAGGCGATGGTGACCGTTTCTTGCGCGGCCTATTCCGAGGAGGATCTGGCGACCAAGCTGTTCGGCCCTGTCGAAAGCGGTCTGCCGCTGGTGGAGAAAGCGCGGGGCGGCACGCTCTGCCTTGAGGATATCGAGGCGCTCTCGCAATCCTTGCAGGCCCGTCTGCTGACCTTCATCTCCGAGCAGGGCGTGCCTGCGGAGACGCGGATCGTGGCGATTTGCAACCAGCATGGTGAGGGAACGACGCTGGAAGATGTGCTGCGCCCCGATCTCTATTTCCGGCTGGCGGCCCTGAAAATCACCCTGCCGCCCCTGCGCAACCGTGGCGAGGATGTGCTGACGATCTTCGCGCGGATGGCCGAGCAGTTTGCGGATGAATATGGCTGTGACACCCCCGAATTGACCGCGCAAGAGGCCGCACAGCTGCTCCAGGCCCCTTGGCCGGGCAATGTGCGCCAGTTGATCAATGTTGCCGAGCGGGCCGTTTTGCAGGCGCGTCGCGGCTCGGGTTCGATTGCCTCGCTGTTGATGACGGATGACAATGACAGCACTATTCCGGCGATCACCACCGAGGGCAAGCCGCTCAAGGAATATGTCGAGAATTTCGAGAAGATGCTGATCGACAATACCATGCGCCGCCATAAAGGCTCGATTGCCAGCGTGATGGAAGAACTCTGTCTGCCGCGCCGGACCCTGAACGAGAAAATGGCCAAATACGGTCTGGCCCGTCAGGATTATCTCTGAGCGCAGGCCTTTGGCGGGGCGGCCAATCTGTGCCGTGCCCTGCGGCATTGTTTTTCCGCCTCCGCCTCCCCATCTTGACGGGGGGCGGTTTGCCCGCAAATCTCTGAAGGGGTTTACCGTGCGAGGAAAAATGACAGATATCAAAACGGCTTTGGACGATCTTCTGAACCGTCAGGACCTGCCGCTTGACGCAGTGCTGGACCGTCATTTCAGCCCTAACTATCGCCAGCGCACCAATGGGGTCTGGGACGATCGGGAGGGATTCCGTCTCCATGTCCAGAAGCTTCGCGAGCTTGTCGCCTCGGCGGAAATCGAGGTTCTGGACGAGGTGAGTGATGGCCTGAACTATGCCGACCGCCATATCGTCTCCGCCACCAAGCGCGACGGGCATCAGGTGGTGCAGGAGGTCTATCTGTTTGCAACGCGCGATCCCGAAGGACGGTTCGAGCGCGTGGAAGAGATGACGCATATGCTTGATGGGGCGGCAGAGGATCGCGGGCTCGGGGCCGTCAAATAGGTTTTTGCGACGGCGGTCTGCAATGCCGCCGAGGGGGCTGTCGCAGCCCCGCATTCTGGACCGTTGCTGGCCGGCATGGCGCACTGACTGCCATAGAAAAAGGGCCTGAAGCAGGGATGCTTCAGGCCCTTTGGCAGCCTTTGGGGGCTTAGTTGCCGACGTTCCACCAGCCCCGGCGTTTGGGCGCGTTATCCGCTTCCGCCTGCGCGGCTTCGGGTTCGGCTGTGCTTTCCTTCGCGCGTTCTGCGACCGGTGCCTGTGCCGTGATGACCTCGCCAACCGCTGCCTCTGCAACCGCTGCCTCTGCGGCGGGGGCTTCGGCAACCGGTGCCGCAGGGGAGGCGATTTCTGCCAGACCTGCATCGGCTTCCGGAACAGAGGCTACCGCCTCCGCGGCGGGGGCCGTGTCTGCAACAGTCCCGGAAGCCGGAGCTGCAACAGCCTCAACCTCAGCCTCGACAGCGAGCGTCTCGTCCTTTTTCGAACGACGCGCGCGGGACCGGCTGCGCTTGGGCTTGGGCGTATCTTCTGCTTCCGCGGTGGCCTCGGGCGCAGTTTCTGCTTCGGCAGTGGTGTCTGCCGCATTGTCACCCGCTTCGGCGTTGGTCTCAGCCTCAGCCTCAGCCTCAGCCTCAGCCTCGGCTTTGGGCTTGCGGCGCGACCGCGACCGGCTGCGTTTGGGCTTGGGGGCCTCTTCTGCAGCTTCCGGTGCCGTGGCCTCGCCTTCGGCGTCTTCTGCGGCGACGTCCGGCTCTGCCTCAGCCGCAGGGGCGCTGTCCTCTTCGTCAGATTCGGTCTCAGCCTCATCATTGAGCTGATCCGCACCCGATTTCCGACGGCGACGACGGCGGCGCTTCTTCTTCTTCGGGCCTTCATCGGTCGACGTTTCCGTGGCAGCCTCGGGCGCCTCGTCTTCGTCTTCCTCGACGATCTCCGCATCCAAAGCCGCATCCAGCTCTTCAAGCTCGCTCATGAACTCTGCACTGGCATGAACCACATTCGACACCGCTTCGGGCACCACACGGGTTGCGGTTTTGAATTTCTCGATCACGTAATCGGGCGAGACCAGCGTCGGATCGGCCTCGATACGGACAGAAAGCCCGTAGCGCGACTCGATCAGGGCGATATGTTCGCGCTTCTGGTTGATCAGGAAGTTGGCCACGGCAACAGGCACGCGCACCAGAACCTCGCGGGCGCGCTTGCGGGTGGCTTCTTCCTCGATCGCACGCAGGACCTGCAGCGCCATGCTGTCATCCGAGCGGATGAGGCCGGTGCCGTGGCAATGCGGGCAGGGCTGCGTAGTGGATTCGATCATCCCCGGACGCAGACGCTGGCGCGACATTTCCATCAGACCGAAGCCCGAGATGCGGCCGACCTGAATGCGGGCACGGTCGGTCTTGAGCTTGTCCTTCATCCGTTTCTCAACGGCGGTGTTGTTCTTGCGCTCGTCCATATCGATGAAGTCGATGACGATGAGGCCAGCAAGGTCGCGCAGGCGTACCTGACGGGCCACCTCGTCGGCGGCCTCGAGGTTGGTTTTCAGCGCGGTCTCCTCGATGGAGCCCTCTTTGGTCGCACGGCCCGAGTTCACGTCGATTGCCACCAGTGCCTCGGTCACGCCGATCACCAGATAGCCTCCGGATTTCAGCTGCACCACGGGGTTGAACATCGAGGCCAGATAGCCCTCGACCTGATAGCGCGCGAAAAGCGGCAGCGCCTCGGCATAATGCTGCACGTTCTTTGCATGGGACGGCATGATCATCCGCATGAAGTCTTTGGCCGCACGATAGCCGCGCTCGCCTTCAACCAGCACCTCGTCGATATCCTTCGAGTAGAGGTCGCGGATCGAGCGTTTGATCAGATCGCCTTCCTCATAGATGGGGGCGGGGGCGACCGACTTCATGGTCAGTTCGCGGATCTGCTGCCACATACGGATAAGATATTCGTAATCGCGGCGGATCTCGGTCTTGGTGCGTTGCGAGCCTGCCGTGCGGATGATCAGACCCGCGCCCTGCGGAACGGAGAGTTCCGAGGCGATATCCTTCAGCTTCTTGCGGTCGGCGGCATTGGTGATCTTGCGCGAGATGCCACCACCGCGGGCGGTATTGGGCATCAGCACGCAGTAGCGGCCAGCAAGCGACAGATAGGTGGTCAGTGCCGCCCCCTTGTTGCCGCGCTCTTCCTTCACCACCTGCACCAGCATGATCTGGCGGACTTTGATGACCTCTTGGATCTTGAAGCGGCGCGCGCGGGGCTTGCGCGGGCGGCGGATCTCTTCGCTCACATCCTCTTCGGCGACGGATTCGATGTCGTCATCGTCATGATCGCTTTCCGAGCCGTGGTCGTCTTCCTGCTCGTCGGCCGCATCATGGGGGGCGTCGTCGGATTGGGGGGTGTCGTGATCCTCGATATGGAGGTTGTCCTCTGACGGATCGGCCACGCCCATGCCGGGAATATCTTCCGAACGCAGGGTCTCGTCTGCTGCGGTCGCCTCGGCCTGTGCAGGCTGCGTTTCAGCAGCATCGCTGCGCGACGAACGGCGACGACGACGCGTGCGCGCCGGTTTTTCTTCTTCGTCCTCGTCGGATTGCGCAAGGGCGCGCTCTTCCGCCAGAAGCGCTTCGCGATCTGCCGTGGGGATCTGGTAATAATCAGGGTGGATCTCGGCGAAAGCCAAGAACCCGTGACGGTTTCCACCGTAATCCACAAAGGCGGCCTGTAGCGAAGGCTCGACCCGCGTCACTTTTGCCAGATAGATATTTCCGGCAAGCTGGCGCTTGTTTATCGTCTCAAAATCGAACTCTTCGACTTTATTCCCGTCCACAACCACCACGCGGGTTTCTTCCGCGTGTGTGGCATCGATGAGCATTTTCTTTGCCATTTATCCTGCTTTCCCGCAAAGAACGGCGCGCCGTGGCAAGGCCAGGCGACTGTGCTTTGTGGTCTGTTTCTGTGGCGAGAGCGCACGTCGCCAGAGGGAAGGCGGCGGCGTAGAGCCTGCCCGACATCTTCCTTGGTCCATCCGGTCGCGTCATCGCGTTTCATCCTAAAGGCGGGGTAGGACTTGTGGTCCGCGCCCAAACTGATGCCGTTCTTCCCTGAGGGGGTTGCCCGGCGTGGCGTGCGGCCTTGCGGCCAATCGGTTGATCCTGGACGGGGTCGCGCGAGTGACGCGCGGACCTTACCGGCCGGAATTCAGCGAAATCCGTGGGTGGGATCACGTGACGTGACAGAACACCAACATAAAAACAACAATAGACGGTGCCTTGTGGAAAACACAATCTGTTTTTCGTCAACGAATGGTTAACAAGGGCTTACCCGGTTGTGAGAAAGTATCGGCAATGCCGCTAAAGGCGATAAATCGGGCAGTTTCTCGCGGTGGGAGTGTCGCAATAGAAAAGGGCCCGCACGATGGCAGGCCCTTTCCGGAATTGGATATTCGCGAAGATTAGCGCTTCGAGAACTGGAACGAACGGCGTGCTTTGCGCTTACCGAATTTCTTACGTTCAACAACACGCGAGTCGCGGGTCAGGAAGCCGGCAGCTTTCAGAGCCGGACGCAGTGCCGGTTCGTAGACTTGCAGAGCTTTCGAGATACCGTGCTTCACGGCACCTGCTTGGCCCGACAGACCACCGCCAACAACGGTCGCGTAAACGTCGAATTCGCCTTCAACGCCAGCAACACCGAAGGGCTGGTTCACGATCAGCTGCAGAACGGGGCGAGCGAAGTAAGCCTTCATCTCTTTGCCGTTCACGGTGATCTTGCCGGTGCCCGGCTTGACCCACACGCGGGCAACTGCGTCTTTACGCTTGCCGGTCGCGTAGGAGCGGCCTTGTGCGTCACGGACGGGCTCGCGGTTGATCGAAACGGTGGTTTCGCCAGCAGCTTCAACGCCCGATACGGCCGACTTCAGATCGTCGAGGGATTTGAGTTCTTCAGCCATGATTAGCTCCGGGTGTTCTTTTTGTTCAGCGACTTGACGTCGAGAACTTCGGGCGACTGTGCTTCATGCGGGTGCTCGGCACCGGCATAGACGCGCAGGTTCGACATCTGGGCGCGGCCCAGACGGTTACGCGAGATCATACGCTCTACGGCTTTGATCACGACGCGCTCGGGGTGGTTGCCCTCGAGGATCTGACGCGCGGTGCGCGATTTGATCCCGCCCGGGTGGTTCGTGTGCCAGTAGTAGGTTTTGTCATCGCGCTTCTTGCCAGTCATCTGCACCTTGTCGGCGTTGATGATGATGACATTGTCGCCCATGTCCATGTGCGGCGTGAAGGTGGCTTTGTGCTTGCCACGCAGACGCATTGCGACGATCGAAGCAAGACGGCCCAGAACGACGCCTTCAGCGTCGATCAGGATCCACTTCTTTTCGATCTCCGCCGGTTTTGCGGTATAGGTGTTCATAAGATCGTCCCTTGACGGGTTGTGAATTCAGATTGGGGGCTTTTCCACGATCTTCAAATCAAAATCAAGCCTCTTTATCTTGATAAAATGCATGCATTACAATGGTTTGCAATTTAGGTATTTAAATACCCCATGAATTCCAAGGCTTTTGGTGGTCTTGGGCAGAATCCGTGGCGCAGAAAAGGGCTGGGCCATCAAAAAATGCGCGGAGGGCCGCGCCTTGTTCTTTCAGCCGATCGCCGCGAGGCCGGGGAAAGTGTCCAGAAGCCAGTAGCTGAAATCGGTGAACTGTCCGGTCAGCATCATCAGCCCGACCGTCCATAGCAACAGGCCCGAGATTTTTTCGATCCGGCCCATGTGGCGCTTCATCCAGCGCATGACGCCTTGCAGGCTCGGGAAAAAGGCGGCCACCAGCAGGAAGGGAATGCCAAGGCCTATGGCATAGGCTGCCAGAAGTCCGACGCCGCGCCCGATATCATTGCCCGAGGCGGCAACGCTGAGGATGGCTCCGAGGATCGGGCCGAGGCAGGGGGTCCAGCCGAAGGCGAAGGCCAGCCCCAGCACATAGGCCCCCAAAGCCGATCCGCCGGTATCGCCGGTATTGAAGCGCGCCTCGCGGTCCATGAAGCCGATCCGGAAGATACCGATGAAATGGGCGCCGAAGATCATGATGATCACCGCAGCCGCTTTTGTGAGCCAGTCCTGATAGGGGCCAAGCGCGCGTCCGAGCGCCGAGGCGGAAATCCCCATCAGCAAGAACACAGTAGACAGCCCGAGCACGAAGAAGACCGCCGCCAGCACCACCTTGCCACGTGCTTTCGAGGTGCCGCCCTGCATGTCCGACACCGAGACCCCGCCCATGAAGGCCAGATAGGGGGGGACGATCGGCAATACGCAGGGGCTGAGGAAAGACAATATTCCGGCGAGCACCGCAATCAGCAGGGCAGGGAGGAAGGCGGCATCGAGGACAAGCTGTGCATCTAACATGGTTTGGCCATACTATAGAAATCGGCGCGGGTCACTTCCCGTTTTCGCGCGGTATGCGGCGCGGATGATGTTTTGTCCTCGCCTGTTCTCTTCCGAGTGGACAAGGGGGCCAAGCTTGCGCATTGTGCCGCCCATGAAAGACGATACCACATGGATAGATGCCAAGGGCTTGTTGTGCCCCTTGCCGGTTCTGCGCTTGCGCAAGGTGCTTGAAGGGTTGCCTTCGGGGGCGGTGGCGCTGTTGGAGGCGACCGATCGTGCCTCTTGGGTCGATGTGCCGCATTTCTGCGCACAGACCGGTCACGAGATGATCTCGGCGGAAGAGCGCGACGGGGTTCTGGCCTATCTGGTGCGGCGCAAATAACCGCTCTCGCGCGGATATGATCTGTGGCTTGCCGAACCATATTGACTTATATCCTGGCTGGCATAAAGCGCGATTGCGGAGCTGTGACTCCGTCTATAGAGCGATTTTTCCGACATGATACCGCTTGTAATGACGTCGGGCGATCTTCTGGCCGATCGCCGCGCAGATTATGCCGAATCCTACCTGCCGTCCGATCCGGCCGCCGCCGCAGAGCTTTACCAGCAGGCGCTGGAACGGGCGCCCCGCTGGGCTGCAGGCTGGTTCCGTCTGGGGGAAATCCGCGCCGATGCGGGCCTTGATCTGGCCGAGGCCGCTTTCGAGAGGGTGCTGGAGCTGGATCCGGAAGACCGTCTTGGGGCAAGCCTCAGGCTGGATCTGCTGCATCCGCGTTCGCTTTCCGATGCCATGCCGACAGCCTTTGTCGAGGCATTGTTCGATCAATATGCCTCCGGCTTCGAGGAGTCGCTGCTGAGCAAGCTCGACTATCGCGCGCCCGCCCTTTTGGCCCGCGACCTGCAAGGCCAGTACGAGCGGGTGCTGGATCTGGGATGTGGCACAGGGCTGATGGGGCGTGAACTGGCTGCGAAAAGCGGCTGGCTCGAAGGCTGGGATATTTCCTCCGAAATGCTGCGCGAGGCCGGGGCCAAGGCCTGTTACCACGCGCTCGAAAAGCGCGACCTGTCCGCCCTTATGCCCGAAGAGAGCCGCTGGGATCTGATCACCGCCGCCGATGTCTTTGCCTATATCGGGGCGCTGGAACAGATTATCGGCTGGGTGTCGGCCGCGATTCGTCCGGGCGGGCGGTTTGCCTTTACGGTTGAGCTGCATGACGGCCCCGAGGCCTATATTCTGCGCCCGTCGCGCCGCTACGCACATTCGCGCCATCATCTGGCGGAGTTGCTGGATCTGGCAGGTTTCGAGGCGGCGATCACCACCGACTGGTTGCGGATGGATCGGGGGGCACCTATCGAAGGCCTGATCGTGCAGGCGCAGCGTCGTGCCGATACATCTCCGCAGCAGGAAACGGATATGCGCGCCCTGTGTCTGTAACTGTGCCTCCGGATGCCCCGTCGCCGCGACCGAAAGCGGTGTAGGGCGCGCAACGACGCGGTGGCGCTGTTCTTGGCCGTTCAGGGCTCTGCTCGTTCGCCGGATCGGAGACTGGGCGATCCGGCCCCCGTGTGATAGGTTGCATGATACGGTTTGCAAATTCGCCCGGATTTTCCTAGCTGTCGGAAAAACACAAGAAAGGGCCATCATGTCCGTCTCCATGCTTTCTACCTTTATCAAGCCGATGCACCGCGAGGGGCGCAAATTCGTTGCGATCTTCGCGGCTGTGACTGTGGTCCTTTTCCTGATCTGCGAGCCTCTGGGCTGGATCGGGGTCG